>NZ_CP048649.1:2667879-3334849 GCF_010669305.1 Aminipila butyrica
CTCACCATTATCCACAATATCGGAAAGGATGAAATCACTCTTGCCGTTGCTACCCACTGTCAAGGTTTTGTAAGCTCCATTCGTGTTTTCTCTAGTCAACAGGTCGTTGATTTCATTTATCACCAGCACATTCTCTGCGCCAAAATAATCTGTAATCTCCAGCTTGGCTTTCAGTATTCCATCTCTGCTGCCCAAATTTTCTATGTGAGAAGTGCCGATGTTGGTGATGATACCCACATCTGGACGAACAATATCTGCCAGCAGGTGAATTTCACCGAACTGACTCATACCCATTTCCAGAATCCCCACTTCTGTCCCTGCTTCAAAGCCCAATACGGTTAAGGGCAGCCCGATATGGTTGTTGAAATTTCCCACATTACGGGCTGTCTTATACTTTTCGCTGCATATGTAGTACAGCATATCTTTTGTCGTTGTCTTGCCAGTACTTCCCGTCACACCAATAGTTTTCATAGAAAAGGTAGACAGGTAATAAGAAGCCAGCTGCTGCAATGCCTCTGTGGTATCTGCAACTTGAATAACCGTCAGCTGGTCCCTCAAAGGATGGTCTGCCAGGATGGCAGAATCTGAAACAATCAAATCCCGGCAGCCGCCTTCAATAGCCATGGGTATAAATTTATGAGCATCGTGGGACTCTCCAATCAGCGGGAAAAACAGATCTCCTGCTGCTGCCTCTCTGGAATCCGTGCAGATCCGCCGGATGGCATGTTCATCTCGTTCCAAGATCATCTCACCTTTTAAGGCCTGACAGACCTCTCTCATCATCAGTGTTTTCATATGTTCACTCTCTCTTTTCCACCCGTTCCCGGATGATATCCTCCACGGCCTTTTCATCGTCAAAAGGCAGCTTTTTCCCGTTTATCAGTTGATATTTCTCATGACCTTTTCCGGCTATGACAATTAAATCTCCCGGCTCATACATATCGATGGCCTTTCGGATGGCTTCTTTTCTGTCGAGCTCTACCGTGTATGGGCAGCCCGCCTCCTTTACTCCGACCTCAATCTCCTCTGTAATCCGTATCGGTTCTTCAAATCGAGGATTATCGGAAGTGATCAGGCAGAAGCCGCTGCGATTGCCAGCGATTCGACCCATGATGGGGCGTTTTTCCCGGTCCCGATTGCCTCCGCAACCAAACACACAAATCAGCCGGCCGTCATGAAGCTCTCCTGCGGTTTTCAGCAAGTTTTCTAGGGCATCTGGCGTATGGGCGAAATCCACTACCACGTGAATGCCTTGGTTATTCTGTATCTTCTGAAACCGTCCCGGGACACCTTTCAGCTTGCGCAGCCCTGCGGTGACCGTTTCCCTGGAAAGTCCGGCCTGTCTCGCTAAAGCCAGCGCCAACATTCCATTGTAAGCCGTGGTCCTGCCTGGCAGACTAATCGCTACAGGCCCCCAAGAACTGCCCTTCTCGAAGGGCTCCAGCAAGATGCCCTCTATAGTATTTTCCAGGAGTTTGCCGAAATAATCGGCCTTTGAATCCTGGAAAGAAACCGACTCAATTCGGATCTCTGGAGCGATATGTTCTCGCCGTTGATCCTCTAAGAGTTTTTCGTAAAGTCGTTTCCCGTAAGCGTCATCCACGTTAATGACCATGCCTCGCTCCGCCTTATAAAAAAGCTTTGCCTTGGCCTGGAAATAATTTTCCATGGTCAGGTGATAATCCAGATGGTCCTGGGTCAGATTGGTAAAACCAGCATAATGAATCGGTATTCCCTCAATGCGCCCCTGATCCAATCCATGGGAAGACACCTCCATAACACAGGTTCCAATCTGCTGGCTCTCCAACTCCGTGAAATACTTTTTCAGCACCTCACTGGATGGTGTAGTGTTCAATGCATCGTATTCTTTCTGTCCAATGGCATGGGTTATGGTCCCCACTAGCCCGCAGTTTCTGCCTCCCTCTTCCAATATGCTTCTCAGCATGTATGATACGGTGGTTTTTCCGTTGGTTCCCGTTATACCGAAAACTTCTATGGTCACCTATAATCACTCCCTATACAAATATACTGCTCCACCTGCGCTTATTTTCTCGCCGGCCTTTGGATACTGATCCACTACGGCCACCTCGCCCAGGCTTTCTCCTTCACCTAATGCCGGTGAAATGGTATACGTCAGGGATACGCCGCCCAAAACACCGATGGCTTCTTCAAAGCTCATACCGGTTACAGTTGGCACGACAGTTTTTCCGCTGTTCATCTGAGCCTCTTCCTCCTGTGTGTAGGAAGGCTGTATATTTAAATATCTGAGAGTATCTTCTAAAATCAGCTTCACGCCTGGCGCCGCTGTCTGGCTTCCGAATTTTACCCCTTGCGGATTATCCACGATAAGGAGAATCGCTACCTGAGGGTCATTCATCGGAGCCATGCCGATGAAGGAGGAGTAGGTCTCCTCGCTGTAGGCCCCGTTTTTCGGCTTGTTGGCGGTACCTGTCTTTCCGCCGACCCGATATCCTGGAACCTTTGCTGTTCCGCCTCCGCCTTCAGAAACAACGCTTTCCATAATCAAGCGCATTTCTTCTGCCGTCTTTTTGGAGACTACCTGACGAACCACTTTGGTATCAAACTTTTCTACGACATTACCGTCACTATCGGTAAGCTGCTTCACCAGCCGAGGTTGCATGAGCTTTCCATCGTTACCAAAGCTGGAAACCGCAGTGATGAGTTCGATTGGGGTAACAGCCACACCTTGGCCATAGCCCATGGTGGCCAACCCTACAGGACCTGCTGTGTCTTTGTTCTGGAGGATGGCGGAGCCTTCCCCTGGGTAGTCGATGCCGGTCTTATCTTTAATGCCAAAGAGTTCCAGATATTGATAAAACTTTTCAATTCCCAACCTGGAGGCCAGTTCAGCAAAGACCGGGTTACAGGAGTTACCTACGGCCTGCACCAACGTTTCCACTCCATGAGGTTGATAATAACGCCAGCATTTCAGCAGCGTCCCGGCAATGGTATAGGTACCGTGGCAGACAAATTGTTCTGTCAGCGTAGTCAGCTGCTCTTCCAAGGCCATGGAAGTGGTAACCAGCTTGAAGGTAGATCCGGGTTCATAGGTATCGCTGACCATGGGATTCCGCCACATAGCGTTCCAATAGTTCAACTTTTCACTGTCCGGAAGGGTTTCTACATAGGTGGCCTGTTCCGGATTCGTCGGTACTCTTGGATCGTTCGGGTCATAGTCCGGCGTCATGGCCATAGCCAAAATATCGCCGGTCTTCGGGTCCATCATGATACACATAACCCGATCCGCTTGGGTTTTCTGCTGGACGATATCCAGAGATTTTTCTACATAATGCTGGATGACTTCGTCGATGGTCAACACCAGGTTCAGTCCGTCTTCCGCTTTATAATATTTTTCCATGCCGTAAGCCAGCCCATTGCCGTTTACGTCGGTGTTTTTTATCCATCTGCCAGGAACGCCGCTGAGGTACTGGTTGTATCTCAACTCTAAACCTGCCAGCCCGTTATTATCATCAGTAACACTGCCCAGCACCTGAGAGGCAAAGGACCCCAACGGATAATATCGTTTTACGTCCTCGGCGATTTCAATGCCTGGCAAGCCCTCCTGGCGAACAGCGTCTGCGATGTCTTTTTCCACGTATTTAGCCACTTTGACCAGGGCCTTGTTCTGGCTGATAATTTTCTTGACATCTTCGCTGGTCATATTCAGCTGTTTTGCCAAAAAGTCCGCCGTCTTATCGATGTTCTCTTCCTCGCTCAGCTTCTTACTGCCAAAACGAACCTTATCAGGCCTGGCCCATACAGAGAAAGTCACCGCACTGACGGCCAGTTCCTTTCCGTTCCGGTCGTAAATAGCACCTCGCTTTGCCGGAATGGGCACATCTCTGGTCTGAGACTCCACCGCTTTTTTAGAAAGCTCTGCTCCGTCTACAATCTGCACCCAGCCCACCCGAAAAGACAGGCCTGCCGTCACCAGGCAGATCATCAAAAAACCGGCTATTATTCTCTTTTTTACACTGTTTGGTGTGGGATTGTTCATCTATTTCTTCCTAATTTCCTCTTCCATAAAAATCAAACCGGACTAAAAAATTGCTGTTAATTTAATTGTCCGGTTCCATTCCATATGCAGTTAAAAGACTTCAATTTAGTATATTTCTATTAAAAACTATTATTCCATTTAAAGCTAATTATATGCTTCCTCTTTCAGCAATAAAGCAAAATCCTTAACTGGTTTTTCCTCTGCCGAAATGTAAACAAAATCGTTGGGATCCGGGTATACCATGCCTAGTTCGGTAGTTGCCTTGTACTCGATAGCCTGTATGTTATTTGCCTTATTCAGCTGCACGGTCAAATTTTCAATTTCACCGATTATCACTTGATTTTCTTTGATGATATTGTTGATATCATACTTTACGCTGGCCGCATAGGCCGTCATGATGATGGCCGATACACAAAGGCCCCCCACCACCACTGTGAGAAACAGGATAGCGATTCGATCTTTGGGCGTCACGCTGGACTTTTTTTTCACCTTAACCTTTTGAGGCTTTTTTGGCTTCATATCAAAGCCATATTTCTTGTAATTGTCCTGGTACTCGTACCATTTCTCAGCAGGCATCATCCGTCTTCACCTCTTCTTCTCAATAATTCTAAGTTTGGCACTTCGTGCCCTAGGGTTTTCTTCTAGCTCTTCTTTTCCAGAAACAATTGGTTTCCCTGTCACTTTTACCATGTCTGTCACTTTTCCGCAGGTGCACAGCGGAAATTCCTTGGGACAAGTACAAGGGTTCAACCGTCGATTAAAGTATTCCTTGACGATACGGTCTTCCAAAGAATGAAAAGTAATGATGCAAAGTCGGCCGCCTGGTCTGAGGGCATCGCAAAACGCTTCCACCGCCCGCTCTAGGTGACCCAATTCATCATTTACTTCAATTCGTATGGCCTGAAAGGTCCTCTTGGCCGGATGGGGCCCCTCTCGTCTGGCCGAAGCAGGAATAGCTGCCTTAATCACGTCTACCAACTTTGCCGTAGTTCTTATTGCTTCTTGGTTTCTGGCCTTTACGATGAATTCGCTTATACGGGATGCCCACCGTTCTTCGCCGTAGGTCTTGATGACCTCTGTCAGCGCGTCCTTGGAATAGGTGTTGACCACCTCTTCCGCTGTCAAAGCATCCTCTGCATTCATCCGCATGTCCAGAGGAGCTTCCTGCATGTAGGAAAATCCCCGTTCAAAATTGTCCAGCTGGAAGGAAGAAACGCCTAAATCCAGCAATGCCCCGTCAATACCGGGTAGTTCAAGCTTGTCCAATATTTCAGCAATATTGGAGTAGTTATCCTGTACAAATTCTTTCCGACAGGGAAAAGGCTCCAGCCGACCAGCCGCCGCATTCAGCGCATCCTGATCTCGGTCAATGCCGATAAGTAGGCCCTCTGGCCCCAACAGGCTGCATATGCCAGAAGCATGTCCGCCTCCGCCCAAGGTGCCGTCTGCATAAATGCCTTCTGGCTTCACTTGAAGCCCCTTCATACATTCGTCGTACAGAACAGACACGTGTTTAAACTCCATGTTCCATCCCCTTTCATCAAATGCCGTATTCGGCCATTTGGGCTGCAATGTTGTTAGGGCTCAGTTCTGCTTCTTCTTCAGCCTCAGACCATTCCTTCCTGCTCCAAATTTCTATTTTATCCAATAGTCCCACCGTTACTAAATCTTTTTCAATGTTTGCATATTCCCGCAGTTCCTGAGGTATCCCCAGGCGGCCCTGCTTGTCGATGTCGCCCTCCACCGCATTGGCGTAAAAATGGCGCACAAAAGCCCTGGCGTTGGCGTCGGCGGTAGGCAATTTGGCTAATTTCTCCATAAACTTTTCCCACTGAACCATAGGGTAGATGTACAGACACTTGTCCATCCCCCTAGTAACTACGCAGCGGTAGCCTAATTCTTCCCGGTACTTAGCCGGAACAATCATCCGCCCTTTAGCATCTATTGAGTTTTGGTATTTTCCCATCAACATCTGCTCACCTGTACCCTGTATGCCAGAGAATCTTCTTCACTCGATTTTATATTGTCCTATTCTTCTCTTATCGTCTATTATCAAATTTTACTTTCTTCCACTATACTCCACAACGCTCCACTTGGCAACAAAATAAGCAAAAAATTGGTCTTCTTCATCCACTCATTAACAAATTCTTAAATATTCCTCGATAATTTTTTTATTCTTTTACAATATCTTGTAGCTATCTTTTGATTTGCCCTCAATATCTTGTCTCAACATCTTTTTTCATCTCTAGCAGCAATAGGGGCTGCCCCCATGTAACTTTTCCTAAACCACCCTCATATATTGAAACATGGCAGTCTGTATAGGGGCAGTGTAAAAAGTACATAGCAAAATGATTTTTCATTTTGCTATAAAATCAAAATATAGTGAGGTAAATAATTATGAAGAACCATTCTTGTCCTCCAGGATGCACAAATGGTCTTTCCCAAATCTGTGGAACTTCTCTCGATCTTGACGATCTGAATTTCGCAGAATCCAAGAACCATCTGTTATATGTAAATAAAGTGTATTCAAAGGGCGAAGGGGTCGCAAGTCCCTTAGTATTCAATCTAAATACGTCACCAGCTACATTCCAGACCCAGTTGTTACTGTCCCCGCTGAGATCACAGGAAACCGATAATCTCTGCGAAGAAGTATTAGGGGCGGAGTGCAACTGCCGTCGCGATCGAAATCGCGACAGCATCTTTGATTCCAATGGGAATTGGGGTTGTGACAGAGATCCAAATCGGCGAGAAGGTATTAACTGTAACTGCAACTGTAATTGCGGCAACGTGCTGGGGGCTGCCACCTGCCAGCTGGATGAAAACGCCGTATTTACAATCTTAAGAAGCCGCGTTCGAGTAACATCTTTCAATCTGGAGCATCCGGGATGCCTGAGTCCGAATCAGGTAACCGTAGACGGCTTCCCAGTAGACAGCTTGTTCAACTTCGACGGTTCCTATGAGGCTTCCGTTGATTCTATCCTGCCGGATATCATTAAAAAGCCTTGTGCAGAGAATAATCTGCCGACCAAGGCATTTTTCCTAATCTCTTGTGCAGGTCCGTGGATATTCCAGGCCGAGTTTATCGTAGAGGGTACAGTTAATACTAACGGTACTATCTGCTGCTTCCGGGCGACCTTCAGTACGTTCTGCCCAACTCCAATCTGTGCTAATATTCCGGTAGTCAACTTGTCCGTACCAAAGATTAGTATCCCTTGCGCATCCGGCGGCATGACCCCTCGGATCGTATTCAACTTTGGTGCCAACATGAACCTGTTGAATCCAATACTTCGCTTGATACCTGACAGTGACAATGACGCTCTGCGGCTAGTGCTGGATACTGCCGTGGCCGTAGAACCGACAGTAGATGTGCAGGTCCTGAAACAGGCTCTGCTGTGCATTAATGCCTGTGAAGCTATTTTCCCATGTGAAGGCACCGACAGCGAGCTGGAAAGCGAAGAAGAGGAAGAGGAAGAGCTGGAACAGGAATGCCAGTGTGGTAATGGAAACCAAACTGCTGGGGCCTCTAACCGCCCAAGCAATTGCAGCTGCCGAAGCAGAAACTCAAGCAGGAACCCATCCGTGCTGGGCGCGAACACGTCTTGCTCCAGCTGCTTTAGAGGTTTTTAGCTGAAGATGACAGGGCAAACGTCCTCTGGACAGAATGCCCCGTAAAACAGAGCGCCGGTGTATCCTGGCTTATGGCCAGGGGCTGAGGCCCTGACAGACTCCCACCAAGGGACTGTTTCAGGGTGAGGGCCGACGGGCGCCGGCGCATCTATTTCTTTTTCACGGCTGGGTTGGGAAGCCCTGCCTGCGCGGGCCGCTAAGGCTCTGAATTCCATAGCAAATTTGCCGGACCAGACCAGGGAGACTGCCAAATTTCCCAACAAACAGTTCGTAAAAAGGAGTGTCATTCACAGGGCTTTCTAAAAGCCTTGTAAATGGCACTCCTTTTTCTTATCTCTTTACCTATATCAGTTTAGGCCCTGAATCATTCACCATCCTTCTCTTCTAGGTCCTTTAACAGGGCCTCTGCCTGATCCAACTCCTCTTCATTAAACACGGTAAATCCTGCTCTTTGCAGGTATTCCACCGCCAGGCCCACGCCTTCCTTCTTGGTGTCAGTAAAAGTCCCGTCATAAATGAAGCGGTTGCCGCAGGAAGGACTATCTGCCTTCATCAAAGCAAAGCCAACCTGGGCTTCCTTTGCCAGCCGCAGGGACTCTTCTGCCCCTAGGGTGTATTCCCTCGTTACGTCCAAACCGGTGCAAGACAACACCTTTTCTCCCACTCGCTGAGAATCCGGACGAGGGATAGGCAGTCCGCCAAATACCTCCGGACAGACAGGGACAAAACGCCCCTCCTCTTTCCACTTCAGGAATCGTTCGTCTAAACACGGAACATCCCCATCATCATATCGCACATGCTCCCCATACAGGCAGCTGCTCACCAATATTTTTACCATGCTTTTCTCTCCTTTTCTACTGACTGCGGTTTGCTCCCCAGCCCTATTTCTCCTGGGTAGCCAGTTCCCAAATTTCAGTAGTGTACAGCTTAGAAAGGTCTGGCTTATTTTTCACTACACCAAACTGATACGCAATATCAGCGGTCTGCTGTAATTTTTCTTCATCCATATAGCCGATATCTGACAGATTTAAATCTTCTGGCTTGACCAACTTGCTGATTTCCTGTGCCTGTTTCAGTTGGTGCTCCCGGGTCGTACTGGTGGTATCTACATATTTCATTACGATATCTGTGGCTTCTTCTGGATGCTCCACCGCATATTGCCAGCCTTTCAGCGTAGCTCGCAGGAATCTTACGGCAGATTCCTTGTTCTCCTTCAACCAATCCTGGTTAGCAAATAAGCAATCTTCCAGCATGGCGACTCCTTCGTCGTTCATATCAATAACATTTAAGTCGTCTTCACTGATGCCGGACTCCAAAATGCTCATATATTCATTGTAGGACATAGCAGTAGCCACATCAATCTGCCCTTGATAAAGTTGATCCATGGTATAGCCTTGTTTCGTCAATTCCACACCCTGGTCCGAATCAATACCATATTTATTCAGCAAGGCTAATATCTCGTATTCCCAGCCGCCGAACCACACACCGATTTTTTTACCAGCTAAATCTTCTGGACTTTCAATGCCCTTTTCCTTTTCCGACACTAAGTACAAGCCGCTTTTCTGCGCAATCTGAGCAATTTCCACCAAAGGGAAGCCCTGATCTTGATGGGGCAGCAGGCTTCCGCCTACCCAGCCGATACCGATGTCCGCCGCTCCGTTTGCTACCTGCTGCTCCGGCACGATATCCGGCCCTCCCGGCAGGATCTCAATATCAATGCCCTCCTCCGCATAATAGCCTTTTTCCTGAGCCACGTAATAGCCCATCCACTGAGTTTGCGGCAGCCATTTCAACTGCAAACGCACAGTGGCATTTCCTGAATCCGCCTGATTGCCCTCCTTATTATCTTCTGCTCCGGCTCCGCAGCCGGCTAGCAGCGTGGTGGTCAAGGCCAACACCAATCCTATTCCGATGATTCGTTTAATTCCTTTCATAATATCTCTCCTATCTTTAGTTTATTTGTTGAGAAGCGTGCCACTTCAACTTATATCTTTCAACGAGGCTGACAGCACTGTACAAGCCAATGCCAATCAATGCTGCAAAGCAGATGCCTGCCCAGCCTTCCGACATTCTGGCTACCTTTACCGAATTGGAAATCATGTAGCCCAAACCCTTGGATGAATAGAAAAACTCTCCGATGATGGCTCCGATCATCCCTGCTGTCACATTGATTTTCATAGCAGTCACCATATGAGTGACGCTGTTTGGCAGCCGCAGCTTATAAAAAATCACCCACCTGGAAGCGCCATAAGATTGCATCAGATCTTCGGCAAAAGGCTTTAATTCATTAAGGCCTCTATAGGCGTTAAAGGCCATGGCCGCCATGGTGGTAATAGCTACTACAGCGATTTTACCGGACAGTCCATCCCCGAACCACAGGTTCATAATAGGTGCTAAAGCGATAATAGGCACCGCATTTAACGCCGATAAGACAAAGAGCCCGCCATACCCCCACTTGGGAAATACCGTGGCTAAAACAGCTACGATAAATCCCAAGAGCGAACCGACTAAAATGCCGAAAACCGCTTCCGTCAGCGTCACCCAGCTATAAGCCAGCAGCACCGGCAGTTTATCCACGATGGTGGCTCCAATGCTGGATGGCAGCGGCAGCTGATACAATTCCACCCCCAATAAAAGATGAAAAATTCCCAGCTGCCAAAAAAGAAAGAACATTACTCCTGCTGCGATTGGCATCAGCCGATCCGTACCATTCCCTTTATTCATCGCTTATCCCTCCTTTCTGCAAAGATACCATTCTTACAGCGCTGCTTTAGTCCAGCGGGCGAAAGCTCGCTCTATGCTGACAATAAAGATATAACTAAAAATGCCTAAGCAAGCACTGTCCAAAACGGTGGCCCAAAAGTTTGCTGCCTGAGCAGAACCGTAATAAAGGCTCCTTAAAATTAAAATGCCTACACCACTGTTTGCCCCCATGATCTCCACCAAAATAGCCGAAGTAATAGACAGCGGTGCCGCTATCTTTAAACCCGTGAATAACCCGGGCACAGCCGACGGCAGTAACAGCTTGCTATATAGCTGAATCTTGCTGGCCGAATAACTGTACATCAGCTCCCGCTTTTCTTTTTCCGCACTTTTCAGCCCACTTAGCATATTTACAGAAACCGGGAAAAAAGTAATATATGCCGCGATGATAACGCGAGCCAAATCCCCGTCCCGTACCATGCCGAACACCATAGGGGCTAGCCCCAGCACTGGGAGCATCTGGGCCAGAATCAGATAGGGGAAGATTGTTTTTTCTGCCCACCTGGATCCGCTCATAGTGATGGCTGTCAGTACCCCGACCAATGCCCCCAGCAAAAACCCTTTTCCTGCACTGACTAAGGTGGATATGCTCTGAGGCCAGAGCACCTGTCGTTCCTGAAACATAGCCAATAAGACATGGTGCAGATATGGAAGCTTTATCCACGAGCTGCCAAGACCCGAAGCAGAATCAGCTGCCCAGGCAGCCCCTTCCCACAAGAGGCCTAAGAAGACAAAGATTAAAAGAATGCGCAGCTTTTTCATGTGAGCCCCTCCTGAAAACTGTTCCGGATGCTGGACACCAACTGGAAGAATTCAGCCTTATTTCGCAACTCTCGGCTTCTGGGCCGTGGAAAAGGAACCGGAATAATATCAGCTAGCTTGCCCGGATGGGGAGTCAGCACACACACCCGGTCGGATAAAAAAGCTGCTTCTGGAATACTATGGGTCACGAAGACCACGGTCTTTTTAGTCTGACTCCAAATTTGCAAAATGTCTTCATTCATCTTTTCTCTGGAAAACTCATCCAGGGCAGAAAAAGGTTCATCCATCAATAAGATTTCTGGATCGGCGGCCAGTGCCCGAGCAATGGAAACACGCTGCTGCATGCCGCCACTCAGTTCTCTGGGGTAACAGTTTTGAAACTCCTCTAGGCCGACTAGGGCCAGCAGCTCCTGACTCCTGCGCTCCCGCTCCCCCTTGTCCACCTTCATCATTTCCAGAGGCAGCGCAACGTTATCCTTAATCTTTCGCCAATCGTACAGGACTGGGTTTTGAAAAACCATGCCATACCTCTTTTCCTTCCGAATCTGGCTTGGTGTTTTGCCGCCAATGGATACTTGACCAGAAGTCGCTTGCAGCAAGTCGCCAATGACTCGCAGGAGGGTAGTCTTCCCACAGCCGGAGGGGCCTAACAGGGAGATGAATTCTCCCTGTTGAATCTCCAAATTGATATTCTGCAAGGCAGTAACGTTCTCTCCGGAGGCTTCATATATCATAGATACATTTTCAATCTTTATTTCAGGGACACTCATGTGCTCTTCCTCCTTTCATATTTTTCATATCGTTTTAATATGAATTAACTTTAAAAAAATAGGGCAATTTAATCTGGGGTTTTACGATTCCGCCAATACCTTTCACAGTATTAGCGGAATCTCATAAAAGCCACAGTTAAAATGCCACTAAACGGGAACTACAAGTTTCCTCTACAATCAGTTTCCAAACAGTGGGGTAGACAAATAGCGATCCCCGGAGTCTGGCAGCAAGGCAACAATGGTCTTGCCTTTGTTTTCTGGCCTAGCTGCTACAATTTTAGCTGCCTTTAAGACTGCACCTGAGGAGATACCCACCAAGATGCCTTCGCTGACAGCAAATTCTCTGCCTTCCGCAAAGGAGTCATCATTTTCAATAGGCAGAACTTCATCATAGATATCCGTATTTAATACTACTGGCACAAATCCGGCTCCGATGCCCTGAATCTTGTGGGGCCCTGGGGCGCCCCCTGACAGTACCGGACTGGCTGCTGGCTCTACAGCGATAATCTGTACATCCGAATTTTTCTCTCTCAAGTATTGGCCTACACCAGTGATTGTACCGCCCGTACCGACACCTGCGATAAAGATATCAACCTTGCCGTCAGTCTGCTGCCAGATTTCTGGTCCCGTAGTGGCTTTGTGGACTTCTGGATTAGCTGGGTTTACAAACTGTCCTAGAACAACAGCACCCGGAATGCTGCTTTTCAGTTCTTCTGCCTTTTCAATAGCGCCTTTCATGCCTTTGGCTCCATCTGTAAGCACCAACTCAGCACCATAAGCTTTCAGCAGATTTCTCCGCTCTACGCTCATGGTCTCCGGCAAGGTCAAGATGGACTTGTATCCCTTGGCTGCGGCAATAGCCGCTAAACCAATACCGGTATTTCCCGAAGTGGGCTCAATAATCGTCGCTCCCGGCGCTAAAATCCCTTTCTTTTCTGCATCTTCAATCATGGCCAAAGCAATTCGATCTTTAACGGATCCAGCCGGATTCAAGTATTCCAATTTTGCCAGAATGGTAACGTCTTTTACCCCGCCCCGCTGGCTGTATCGGTTTAATTTCAGCAATGGCGTTCCCCCGATAAGTTCTACTGCGCTTTCTTTAATCTTTGACATAGTATTTACCTCCCTATTCTATATGGCCCCTATGACTTCCGCTATCATCGCTCCGCCGTTGGGTGCTAATTTAATTTTATATTCCTACTTATCCGATAGGTTTTATATGTAATTAAATTATAGTATGGGTACTTTCATCTGTCAATATAAATTTTCAGTAAATTTGCGCAGGCATTTCCCTTTTTTCAGAAAGAACTCCTGCCTGTCTTCCATTATAACAAGAACTAAAAGAAATCAGTAATGCAAAAAATCTTCATCTAGCCATAGGCATCACCTATAACCAAATGAAGATTTCTCTATAGTATACGGCTGGTCTCTCGACCGTCCTCTATTCTGTTATATCCCCTATGCCAGATAACTCCCGAATAACTTCCCCAGCTATGAGCAGGCCCGCTACCGAGGGCACAAAGGACGTACTGCCAGGAATGCTTCTTCGCTGAGTGCAGGTATGTTGTGAGCCTGGGGGGCAGATGCAGTTGTTTTTACAACTGGCATGCTGATCCTCCAGCGGCAGCTTTGGCTTTTCGGTAGAATAAACTACCCTTACCCCTTTGATGCCGCGCTTTTTCAGTTCTTGGCGCATAACCTTAGCCAAAGGGCACATGGAAGTCTTGTGAATATCTTCTACCTTTAACCGGGAAGGATCCAACTTATTTCCAGCACCCATGCAGCTGATTACCGGTACCCCCGCCTCTTTTGCCTTGACAATGATATCAATTTTAGCGGATACTGTATCCACTGCATCTACCACATAGGAATAGGCAGAAAAGTCGAACTGATCCGCCGTCTCGGGCAAATAAAAACATTTGTGTACCTGAACCTGAGCATCTGGGTTAATATCTAATATTCGTTCTTTCATCACATCTACTTTATACTGGCCTACGGTCTTTCTCGTGGCGATAATCTGACGGTTTAAATTGGTCAGACATACTGTATCATCATCCACCAAGTCAAAGGCCCCCACTCCGCTCCTAACCAGAGCTTCTACCGTATAACCTCCTACACCGCCAATGCCGAAAACCAACACTCTGGCCTTCTTTAGTTTGTCCATAGCTTCCTGCCCCAGCAGTAGTTGCGTTCTTGAAAATTGATCCAACATATTCTTTATTCCTTTTCTTACAATTTCTATAGTTTTACTAGGCTTTAATTATAGAAAGAAAGCGGCCGCTGGCCGCCAATTTCTACTTCTGTCGATAGGCCTCCATAATCGCCACCGAAGCGCTGGCTCCAATCCGATCTGCTCCAGATTCAATCATCTTTAAAGTTGTCTCTAGATCACGGATTCCTCCGGAAGCCTTCACCTGCGCCTGATTGCCCACAGTTTGACGCATGAGGGCTACATGATGGGCCGTAGCACCGCCAGTAGAAAACCCTGTAGACGTTTTTACAAAAGCGGCGCCTGCTTCCACAGACAGCTCACACGCTTTAATAATCTCTTCATCTGTCAGCAGGCAAGTCTCTAGAATTACCTTAACAATCGCATTATTTTCCTCCGCCAAGGTCACGACGGAGAGGATGTCCTCTTTTACGTCCTCATAACGTCCCTCTTTTAAAGCGCCTACGTTCAGGACCATATCAACTTCATCTGCTCCCAAACCACAAGCCCAATCCGTTTCAAAAGCCTTGGCCTCTGTAGCCCCTGCCCCCAGTGGAAAGCCTACCACTACAGCCACCTTTACGTCAGATCCCTCCAGCAGCTTAGATGCCAGTTCGACATAGCAGCCATTTACGCAGACAGAATAAAAATTATATTCTAGTGCCTCTGCACAAAGCTTGCGGATATCTTCTTCTGTAGCCTCCGGCTTCAACAGTGTATGATCAAAATATTTATTTAACTCTTTTACCAGTTCCATATTCTCCTCCTTTGGTGCCCTAGCTGCACCGCCCCCTGCCGACTTCTTCAAACTCATTCCATTATACATTAAGTTGCCGAATGTTGTAAAGCCCAAGAAAGAAGGGCGCCTTGCTCACTGGCAAAAGAAAAGCACTCTGTTTCCAAAGTGCTTAAAATTTTTTATAAAGTTACGCTTCCGTCTTCAGATTTTGCTAGCGAATTAGGCTGCAACCATTCTTTACTGTAAAAATTGAACAATCCCTATCAATAAAAAACAATTGGTTTCCTCCCTGAAAACTCAACTTGCACAAATCCTTCTCGGTGCACTTCTTTGACAACTTCTTCGGTTTCTCTTCCTTGTAAATTTTCCATGCCGTCGTTGTAACTATACAGTTTTGACGTACAACTTATTAAATTCCCAAAAACATCTCTTTCTTCAACTACAAGCCTTTTTATTGTTCTTCCTTTATACATGTTCCTTTTCTCCCTCTTTGTTTTATCATATTCCTAATTATTCCATATTTCAACAGATATGCTTCGACATAATTCAGCAAAATGTGTCACATCGAGATATTTGCCCACTTTCCAACACAGAGAACTCTTTCTTACAGGTATAAATTGGCTGACCTCTAAACTTAGAATGGCTAGTAAAAAATAATTTCAAATTTCTTGGTTATCCTAATTTTGAAGGGAGGTGATAAAATGAATGTGAAAACTCGCTCCAGCAAAGATGGAGATATTTATAATCCTGCCTCAGCAGATGTTCATCCCGTTGGCACTCGGGAAGAATTGGGAAACGACAGTTCCGACTCCGATTACTAATAATTCTCTGTCGCCAATTTGATCGAATTGCGTCTTCACGAATAGGTGTCAGGTAAATTTTTGAAACTTTTCTTGGTGCAATCCTGGTGCAATCCGGATGCGCACCGACATGATTCAGGGAGTTTTTAGGCCGTTGAAAGAACCTTAAAAGGGAATAAAAAAATAAACAGACCCCGGAAAATCAACATTTTCATTGATTTTCCGGGGTCTTAAAATTCCTACACGTTAAACAGGAAATGTATTACATCTCCATCCTTTACTTCATATTCCTTACCTTCCGAGCGAATCAGCCCTTTTTCCTTAGCCGTAGCTAAATTACCACCACAGTCCAGGAGTTTGTCATAAGCGATGGTCTCTGCCCGGATAAATCCTCGTTCAAAATCCGTGTGAATCTTGCCCGCTGCCCCAGGAGCCTTGGTTCCCCGCTTAATCGTCCAGGCCCGCACCTCTGGCTCTCCCGCTGTCAGGAAAGAGATCAGGTCCAGCAGGTGATAGGAAGATTTAATCAGCTTATCCAAGCCAGATTCCTGTATACCCAGCTCCTCTAGGAACATCTCTTTTTCCTCTTCTTCCAACTCAGAGATTTCAGCCTCTACCTTAGCGCAGATGACCACCACCTCAGAGCCTTCCGTAGCAGCAAAGGCGCGAACCTGCTGCACATATTCATTCTCACTGCCTTCTGCCAGCTCTTCCTCCGACACATTGGCCCCATAGATGATAGGCTTGTAGGAAAGCAGCTCCAAGGATTTCACGAACTTTTCTTCTTCCTCTGTCAGCTCCATGGTTCGAGCCGATAGGCCCTCTTCTAACACCGATAGAACTTTCTGCAAAATGTCCAGCTCCCCCTGAAGCGATTTATCTCCCTTCAGATTTTTCTGCGTTCGTTGTAGCCGCCGTTCCACTACCTCCATATCGGAGAGAATCAGTTCCATGTTAATGGTTTCAATATCCGATAATGGATTAATCTTTCCATCTACGTGAACCACGTTGGGGTCCTCAAAACAACGCACCACATGAATGATAGCCGCAACTTCCCGGATATGGCCCAAGAACTTATTGCCCAGACCTTCTCCCTTCGAGGCACCCTTTACCAATCCCGCAATATCGTAAAACTCAATGCTGGTGTGGACGGTTCGTTTAGCTTTATACATGTCCGTCAGCACTTGCAGCCGCTGATCTGGTACTGCGACTACGCCTACGTTGGGTTCAATGGTACAAAAAGGATAATTCGCCGCTTCTGCGCCGGCTTTAGTAATGGCGTTAAACAGCGTGCTCTTCCCTACGTTTGGTAATCCAACTATTCCTAATTTCATGTTTTTCTCCTTAATATTATTGTTTAAACTTTCCGGTGTATTTACTGTAGCTTCCGTAGAAAATCTTGCCTGCTCGCTTGGAACGCCTGCTGAGAATAATATAGACCACCAGACAGAGGACGAACACCAGCGCACTAAAGACCATCGCCTGTTTGATGATGCCGAAGAGCATCAGGCTGTCCGTTCTCAAATATTCCACAAAAAACCGCTCCAGAGAATAGAGAATGCCATACATCAAGAGCACTTGTCCAGCAAACTTGCGGTTGCTGTCTACATAGCTTAAAAGGAAAAAGAGCAGCAAGCACCACAGGGATTCATATAAAAAGGTCGGGTGCACTCGCTGTCCGTCCACCAATATCCCCCAGGGTAAATTGGTAGGTCCGCCGTGGGCCTCTGAGTTGAAGTAATTGCCCCAGCGTCCAATGGCTTGAGCCAAGGCTACAGGAGGCATAGCTAAATCTAGTAAATCCAGCAGCTTATAGTTCCATATCTTACTAAGTATCGCAGCTGCCAGCAGACCGAAAATCAGTCCACCGTGAATGGCTAGACCCCCTCCCCGGATATTGATAATCTTGTAAAAATCGCCTCCGTAATATGTCCAGTTAAAAAGCACATAATACAGTCTCGCTCCTAGAATACCTACAGGTACACAAATCAAGATGAAATCCAAAGAGCGCTCCGCTTCAATTCCGTGGCGAGGCGCCCGCTTGTACACCAAGAGTGTCGCTAAGATGATGCCTATGGCAATCAAAATACCATACCACCTGATATCTATATTAAAAAGCGTAAATGCAACGGGATTTGGAACCGGCATATTATGTCCTCCTTATCTTATGATTGGACCGTGTCAAAACTTAGTGGCAATAAAGAGGTTTTTCTAAAGAAAACCTCTTCTTTCGTATATCATCTAATTATATACAAAAAAGTGCAGCGTCCGCCACACCTTTTTACATAAATCTCTATAAAATTTATTTTACTATGGAATATACCGTTCCAACATCAGTTCGATTTGATCTCCCATAATGTACATATCATACAATTTGTGATTAGCATAACCTGAATTTTTCTGGCTATACTCTGCTACATCCTCCTGATATGCCTTGACGAATTGCTCTGCTGTCATCACCTGAGGCAGACTGGAGCCTCCTGACAAAAAAGTGCACCGAGCTTCCGCAGGCAGTCCATAGGACACGCTGTAATTTTTATCTTCAATGAAAAATCCGTTGGGCTGATCCGGGTCCTCTACATATTCTTTGGCCGCAACCTGTACCGTTGTAGAACCATCTGCCCCTTCTGAAAGACTAATACTGCCAAAGACATGCTCTGCTCCATCTCGCAGCAACTGATTAACATAATCACCTTCCAGATAATCTGCGGTGATCTCAGGTTCATCGATGGTAGAACCGCTCTGGTTCTTGTCGCCGCAGCCGGAGAGCAGCATGGCCGCAGTGAGCACAACAATCCATCCAACACACATCATGGCTTTCATCGTCTTCATTTTGATCCCCTTCTTTTTCACAATATCCATATTAAAGTATGCATTTCTCTTTACTTTATTATGATAATATCACACCAAATCATACTTTTGTTAGAAAAAATATATTTGTAACACAACTGTAAGATTTTGCTTTTCCCTTCTCTTATTCCATGACAAATTTGCGGTAAATAAAAAGACCACCTTTCTTCCAGCGCTTTTTTGCTGGAATACCGGAGGTCTTTTTATTTCACCTTTGGTTAAAAATTACAGTTCTTTAATTTTCTTAATGCAATCCTCGCAGATATTCTTATCCTTGATATGCTTCACATTCTTTGCGTTACCACAAAAAACACAAGCTGGTTCGTACTTCTTCAGCAAAATGTACTCCCCTTCTACAAAGATTTCGATGGGATCTTTAATCTCTATGTTGAGCGTTCTTCTTAACTCAATAGGTAATACGATACGCCCCAGTTCATCCACTTTTCTAACAATGCCCGTAGCTTTCATTCTTACTCCTCCTCTCTATGCAAAGCTCTTCTCTTTACACTTCTTTTTGTACTTCCTAATTTTAACATTCAAGTTATACAATGTCAACGTCCGAATTTATAATTATTCGCTCGAATCGCTTTTCTTTGTACAAATATTTTTCAGAGACATGACGGCGTTTACGATGGAAGACAAAGCCGCTATGGTGCTCTGGTTTCCTTTCATGACGTCTGCCATCTGACTGACCGATTGAGCCACCTCACCCACCGCTTCATCCAGCTCCTGGGCTCGCTCAGAAGCTATGGCCGTTATTACCTGCGTGTCCTCTAAAATCTTATTGGTATGCTTAATAGTTACCGTCAGGTGCCTGATAAAACCAATGCAGTACATCAACAGCACGATGAGGCCTGTCCCTATTAAAATCAACCCTAAGTCTTTCAAGGTTAAGGCTATCTCCAATACATTCACCTCCCTCTCGGTATGTATATTATCTACCCAAATTTGTAAAAATTCAACATTTATTTTAAACTCCAGAATAATATTATAACTGGTGGAATAAAAAAGCCGCTATGAGACGTGCTTGGTTCACATGATTTCTCATTTAAATCGTAGCTTTTTATAAAATCTATGAAATATCAAACATTCAGCGATATTTCCTCCATAAAATAATAACAGGGGTGATTTACATTGATGAACTATATTTGGGCAGGAATGGTCTGCATCGGCATTTTCTTTTCCTTAATTAACAATACGCTTCCCGCTTTTACAGACGGTCTTTTAGACAGCTGTACCCGCGCGGTGGAGTTTGTCATCGGTCTGTCTGGTATTATGGCCGTCTGGTGCGGTATCATGAAAATAGCCGAAAAATCTGGGCTCATCGATGCGGCAGCCCGTCTCGTCATGCCCTTTATCCGCTACCTCTTTCCCAAGGAGCACAATGCCGAGACCATTGCCATCATGCTCATGAGCTTCATGGCCAATATTTTTGGTGCTGGAAACAGCGCCACGGTATTCTCTCTAAAGGCCATGGAACGACTAGATGCCGAAAATCATTACAGTGATACAGCCAGTGATACCATGTGCATGTTTCTAGCCTTGAATATGTCTATGATCCAGCTGGTGCCTATTACCGTTATCAAGATTCGATCACAGCTGGGCTCCTCTGACCCTTCATCCATCATCATTCCTTCTATCCTGGTAGGATTTCTATCCATGGCAGCCTCCATCCTAGTATGCAAGTTTTTTGAGCGGCGACAGTCTAAACCATAGGGTTGCCCCCCAAACAGGCCTAGAACGGCTGTAAGAGCCTCAGTCAACCATTCAGAAGAGAGGAAGAATCCATATGTCACAGTTTTTGAGCACCCTATCCTATTTTTTTATTCCGGGAATCCTGACCCTGGTTATCGTCTACGGACTGTATAAACGGGTGTCCATCTATGACTGCTTCGTAGATGGCGCGAAGGATGGACTGCGGTCAGCAGTGGACATCATGCCTTTTATTATTGCCATATTTGTCGGAATTGAAGCCTTAGTTTCCTCTGGAGCCATGAAATTTTTTGAGGGCCTTCTTTCGCCTCTTTTCAACTTTTTTCACATTCCAAAAGAATTGATTTCCCTTATTTTGCTGCGTCCTGTTTCCGGCAGCGGCTCTCTGGTGCTTATGGAGCGGATTATGGCAGATAACGGTGCCGATAGCTTTGCGGGAACCTGCGCAGCCATCATGGTCGGCACCTGTGAAACCATCTTTTATGTTTTAGCCCTGTATTTTGGGGTTACTGCCGTAAAGAAGATGCGGCACTCCTTTGCCGCTGGTCTGGTCGGGTATATTGTCAGCGTACTAGCTTCCGTATATATCTGTAAATTTATATAAGCGATATTCTTATGTTATGAAAAAGCAGGAGCTTGACTTCTGTCCTGCCCCTGCCTCTATCTCTCATATATATTTATCAATTCTTCCGTATAACGGCTGCCATCTTCCTCATAAACGTATAAAGGTTCCAGCAGCTTCAACTCCCGATTTCCTCCCTTTACACAGCGTATTAACAGGATATTGGGCTTTGTATTTTTATTAGGTGATACAAACCGCAGCTCCTTGGGTTCGACCTTATATCTACGGCAAGCTTCACAAATGTCCACCAGCCGGCTGGGCCGATGAACCATAAAGAGTTGTCCTTTATCCCTCAATAAAGAGGCTGCCGTCCTGATGAAATCCTCCAGCCCAGCAGTCGTCTCGTGTCTAGCTGTGGTTTTGGCCGAATTACCATTGGTCAGCCCCGCCCCTCCGATCATATAAGGTGGGTTGGTGGTAACCAAGTCAAACGTTCCTTTCCAATGAGATAGATTGGTTTCTACGTGTAAAACATCTTCCCGGACTACGACAATCCGCTCTTTCAGTCCATTCAGTTCTACATTTCGGCAAGCCCTTTCAAAGGAAGGCTGCTGAACTTCCACGGCATAAATCTGATTTAAAGAGGTCTTGTGGCTGAGAATCAACGGAATGATGCCAGTGCCGGTACCCAAGTCTACGGCTTTCATCACGGCACTGCCGCCTCTGGCAGCCTTGGCCGCAAAATCCGCCAGAAGAACAGCGTCCACTCCGTAGCAGAACTCCTCCGGCTTCTGAATGAGCTTTAGCTGCCCGAATCCAGTGCCATCTACCCGCTCACCCGGCAGGAGAAAATTATCCCACATACCGTCATTACTCCTTCAACAAGTTCTTGATTTCATCCAGCAGATCATCGTCCAGATCCTCCAGAATATCCTTGTTGCTCTCTTTCTTTCGGTGGTGATCCATACGCTTGATTTCCTGCTTTTTATAGGTATAGAAATCTACGCTGAGCTTCTCCGGCTTATCTGCCGTCTTTTCTTCTAAAATCAGCCGAACTTTAACCTTATTTTCCAAAATATTGGAGTCAAACACGACGCCAATTCCATCTGCTGTCTTAATTCGTTCTCCCACCTCTGGCATACCCTTGCGCAATTCCATATAAATGTCATTTTCATACTTTAAACAGCACATAAGTCTGCCACAGATGCCCGATATTTTTGTAGGGTTCAGGGACAGGTTTTGCACCTTGGCCATCTTGATGGATACGGGCTCAAATTCTGGCAGCCAAGTATGACAGCAAAGGCCTCTGCCGCAGCTGCCGATGCCGCCTACCATCTTCGCCTCGTCTCGGACACCTATCTGCCGCAGCTCAATCCGCATTTTAAACACGCCGGCTAAGTCTTTAACCAACTCCCGGAAATCCACCCGGCCGTCCGCTGTAAAGTAGAAAATAATCTTACTGTTGTCAAAGGTGTATTCCACATCGATGAGCTTCATATCCAGCTTATGCTTATTTACTTTTTCCTGACAAAGGGTGATGGCCCGCTCTTTTTTCTTGAGGTTTTCCAAATGCTGCGCCCGATCTTTCTCGGTGGCAATCCTCATAATTTTTTTTAAGGGTGCCACAATCTCACTTTCAGACACATCCTTTATATCAGAAGTAACCGTTCCGTACTCCATGCCACGAGCAGTTTCCACGATTACATTGCTGTCCTGCTTAATGTCTAAATCACCGGGATCAAAGTAATATACCTTTCCCGCTTTTTTAAACCGCACGCCCGCTACTTTTACCATTATCTATCCTCCAATTTTTATCATCAAATTTTTCATGGCATAGCCTGTATTCATGCCTCTTTGCAAATCTCTTCTTGCTTCTTCAATCCATTCCACCGCTCGGTAGATGGATTCCTTGGTATAATTTCGGCTCTCCCGCGTATTGGCGATGGCCAAATCTCTATAAATCAGTTCCATGCCGTCCAGCAGTTTCATCGCTGCGTCTTTATCCTCCGCAACTTGTCCCAGCTTGGCTTTCAAGGCATAAAAGGGATCTCGGTTCAGCAGCATTCGCACCAGTTCTTGAGCATTTTCTTTGATCTGTCCGTACTCCGGGGTCTCAAAAGGCTCTACCCGGAATGCTACACACCGAGATAAGATCGTTGGAATCAGATTCTCTGTATTTTCCGATAATAGGATGAGAATCGTTCCTCTAGGTGGCTCTTCCAAGGTCTTCAACAGGCGGTTCTGCGCCCGCACAGTCATGGTATCCGCCTGCTTGATAACGGCAATATTTCGATCTCCAAAAAAAGGCTTTTTTTGCAGCCTTCCCTGAAGCTCCTCAATCGCCTCATCTTTAATACTTTTCCCATCGGCTGCCACGTAGAGAATATCCTCGTAATTCCCATGGTTTATCTTATTGCAGGAGATACAGCTGTCACAGCCTTCTCCCTGATGCTCCTCACAAAGAATAGCCTTGATGAAGCAGTTTGCTAACAGCTCTTTATCTACACAGGCATCTCCTTCAAAGATATACGCATGAGAAAGGTTTTGTGAAGCCGAAAGGTAACCCAGCCGCTCCATTAATTTTCTATTGTTATCAATATCTCTTAAGATCATTCTCTCTTATCTTTCCGTCTGCTGCAAGTCTTTGCTTAGACGACTTAAGTGTACCAGTATATCCTGGCTCACCTCTTCGATGCTCCTAGAAGCATCAATGCCGATAATTCGCTGAGGATAAGCCTTTTCCATGGCTAAATAACCTTGAAATACAGCTTGGTGGAATTCCAGCTTCTCTTTTTCCAGCCGATCCTGCTCTTCTTCCCGGATACGCTTTTTCCCCACACTGGGATCAATTTTTAGCAGGAAGGTCACATCAGGCATACATCCAGCTACTGCATATTCGTTAATTACCTGAACCGGTTGGGCTAACTGCCTGCCATAACCCTGATAAGCTATGCTGGAATCTACAAAGCGGTCGCAGATGACCGTTATGCCTTTTTCCAGTGCAGGCTTAATTATCTCTGCTACATGCTGGGCCCTGGCCGCAGCATACAAAAGAGCTTCTGTCATGGGGTCCATTTCCGTATGCTCCTTATCCAGAATAATCTGTCTGATTTTTTCACTGATAACAGTTCCACCGGGCTCTCTAGTCAAAATGACTGCTCTTTCCTGGCAATTAAAAAAATCTCTCAATAAGTTGATCTGTGTGGATTTGCCGGAGCCATCTGGTCCTTCAATCGAGATAAACAGTCCCCTTTTCATACTACAAACTCCTAATTATTTTTTCTTTTTCGTCTCCGCCGTCAATTTGGCTATAAAGATCATGGACACGTAAAGGATAGGAAAACTTAAAAGGGCTATAAAAAGAATTTTAAAAAACGTCATGAGCTTTCCCTCCTTTCAAATAGTCAACACCAAACCTAAGCAGTCGGGTTTATTATATTATAGCATATCACGTCAGCCTTTTACAAAACAATTTAGTTTTGTCCTGGGGGCAAAGGATAATATCTCTACCCATAGAAAAAAGACATCCCTTTCGGAATGTCTTTTTTCTCAAACTAGCAACGTCCTACTTTCCCAGGCAGCTGCCCGCCAAGTATCATCGGCGCTAAGGAGCTTAACTACTGTGTTCGAGATGGGAACAGGTGGAGCCTCCTCGCTATTGTCACTAGATTCTAGCTTGTTTACTTGAGAGCGTACTCTCAAAACTGAATAATATACATTGTTCTATCAGATTTTTCCTTGAAACCATTTTGGTCAAGCGCTCGACCTATTAGTATCGGTCAGCTCCATGCATTACTGCACTTCCACCTCCGACCTATCAACGTGATAGTCTCTCACGGGTCTTACCATTTCTGGAGGAAATCTTTTCTTGTGGGGGGCTTCGCACTTAGATGCTTTCAGCGCTTATCCCTTCCATACGTAGCTACCCAGCTATGCCTTTGGCAAGACAACTGGTGCACCAGAGGTATGTCCATCCCGGTCCTCTCGTACTAAGGACAGCTCCACTCAAATTTCTTACGCCCACAGCGGATAGGGACCGAACTGTCTCACGACGTTCTGAACCCAGCTCGCGTACCTCTTTAATGGGCGAACAGCCCAACCCTTGGGACCTACTTCAGCCCCAGGATGAGACGAGCCGACATCGAGGTGCCAAACACCGCCGTCGATGTGGACTCTTGGGCGGTATCAGCCTGTTATCCCCAGGGTAGCTTTTATCCGTTGAGCGATGGCCCTTCCACTCGGTACCACCGGATCACTAAGCCCGACTTTCGTCCCTGCTCGACTTGTTGGTCTCGCAGTCAAGCTCCCTTCTGCCTTTACACTCTTCGCGCGATTTCCGTCCGCGCTGAGGGAACCTTTGGGCGCCTCCGTTACTCTTTAGGAGGCGACCGCCCCAGTCAAACTGCCCGCCTGACACTGTCCCAGTACCGGTTCACGGTACATGGTTAGAACTTCAACGTTACAAGAGTGGTATCCCAACGGTGGCTCCGCTAAAACTGGCGTCCTAGCTTCGTAGCCTCCCACCTATCCTGTACATGCAACGCCGAAATCCAATATCAAGCTGCAGTAAAGCTCCATGGGGTCTTTCCGTCCTGCTGCGGGTAACCGGCATCTTTACCGGTACTACAATTTCACCGAGTCTATTGTTGAGACAGTGCCCAGATCGTTACGCCTTTCGTGCGGGTCGGAACTTACCCGACAAGGAATTTCGCTACCTTAGGACCGTTATAGTTACGGCCGCCGTTTACTGGGGCTTAAGTTCATGCCTTCGGTTACCCTAAGCAGTCCCCTTAACCTTCCAGCACCGGGCAGGCGTCAGCCCCTATACTTCAGCTTTCGCTTTTGCAGAGACCTGTGTTTTTGGTAAACAGTCGCCTGGGCCTTTTCACTGCGGCCTGCTTTCGCAGGCACCCCTTCTCCCGAAGTTACGGGGTTATTTTGCCGAGTTCCTTAACAATAGTTCTCTCGCTCACCTTAGGATTCTCTCCTCATCTACCTGTGTCGGTTTACGGTACGGGCACCTACATTCTCGCTAGCGGCTTTTCTTGACAGTGTGAAATCAGCTGCTTCGGTACTTTATTTCCCTCCCCATCACGCCTCAGAATTGAACAAGCGGATTTGCCTACCTGTTCTCCCTTGACGCTTAGACGCACTCTACCAACGGTGCGCTCAGCTTATCCTTCTGTGTCCCCACTTCGCTCAAACGAATTTCGGTGGTACTGGAATCTCAACCAGTTGTCCATCGCCTACAGCGTTCGCTCTCGGCTTAGGCCCCGACTAACCCTGAGTGGACGAACCTTCCTCAGGAAACCTTAGATTTTCGGTGGACAGGATTCTCACCTGCCTTACGCTACTCATGCCAACATTCTCTCTCGTATGCAGTCCACCAAGCCTTCCGGCTTCGCTTCTGCCCGCATACGATGCTCCTCTACCAATTATCTTACGATAATTCCAAAGCTTCGGTAGTAAGTTTTAGCCCCGTTTATCTTCGGCGCAGAGCCACTCGACTAGTGAGCTATTACGCACTCTTTAAATGAGTGGCTGCTTCTAAGCCAACATCCTAGCTGTTTATGCAGCTCCACATCCTTTTCCACTTAACTTACATTTTGGGACCTTAGCTGTTGGTCTGGGCTGTTTCCCTTTCGACTATGAAACTTATCTCACATAGTCTGACTCCCAAGTTTAATACTTCGGCATTCGGAGTTTGATAGTTTTCGGTAACCGGTGAAGGCCCCTAGAACATTCAGTGCTCTACCTCCGAGTATCATTTTCCTTGAGGCTAGCCCTAAAGCTATTTCGAGGAGAACCAGCTATATCCGGGTTCGATTGGAATTTCACCGCTATCCACACGTCATCCCAGCCTTTTTCAACAGACATGAGTTCGGTCCTCCACGAGATTTTACTCTCGCTTCAACCTGCACATGGATAGGTCACCCGGTTTCGGGTCTACAGCATGCAACTAACCGCCCTATTCAGACTCGCTTTCGCTACGGCTCCAGTGCTCCAGCACCTTAACCTTGCTACATACCATAACTCGTTGGCCCGTTCTACAAAAAGTACAAGGTCACTTGCGCTCCCTTTGCTTGTAAGCATAAGGTTTCAGGTTCTATTTCACTCCCCTCCCGGGGTTCTTTTCACCTTTCCCTCACGGTACTGTTCACTATCGGTCACTAGGTAGTATTTAGGCTTGGGGGGTGGGCCCCCCGGCTTCCCACCGGGTTTCACGTGTCCGGTGGTACTCTGGATTCACTCTGCATCTTGTGCATTTCGTCTACGGGACTTTTACCCTCTTCGGTTTGCCTTTCCAGACAACTTTGACTATACACGCCATACGTGATGAGTGTCCACAACCCCAGTGCAAGCACTGGTTTGGCCTCTTTCCCTTTCGCTCGCCGCTACTTAGGAAATCGATGTT
The DNA here is from genome assembly GCF_010669305.1 of Aminipila butyrica. Lineage (NCBI taxonomy): Bacteria > Bacillati > Bacillota > Clostridia > Peptostreptococcales > Anaerovoracaceae > Aminipila > Aminipila butyrica. Next base: position 2,695,108 of record NZ_CP048649.1, read on the forward strand.
TCTTTCTCTTCCTCCGGGTACTTAGATGTTTCAGTTCCCCGGGTTACCTTCTCTATGACTATTTTATTCATCATAGGATACCTACGCATTACCATAGGTGGGTTCCCCCATTCGGACATCTGCGGGTTGACGGATGTTTGCTCCTCACCGCAGCTTTTCGCAGCTTGCCACGTCCTTCATCGGCTCCTAGTGCCAAGGCATTCACCTTATGCTCTTATTTGCTTGACCAGCAATTTACCTGTTTAGCGTTAAACAGGATTTAGTTTGTTAAGAAACTTCGTCATTCACACTTGTGTAAAGACTTGCATTTCTTCTGGTTTCTCGGTTGAAATCGTAGTTTCCCCTTAACAATTCTAAAAAGACTTGTCTTAGTTTAACTGTTCTTTTGTTATCTTTCGATAACCTCGATTTCGTATCTATTTTTGTGTGTTATTAACACTTCTGATATTTATTTGCATATTATTCAGTTTTCAAAGTACGTTTAGAACTTTTTAAAGTTCTGGTGGGCTTGGGAGGACTCGAACCTCCGACCTCACGCTTATCAGGCGTGCGCTCTAACCACCTGAGCTACAAGCCCATGAAAAAAACTCATAGTGTAAAAGTTAGTCTCCTTAGAAAGGAGGTGATCCAGCCGCACCTTCCGATACGGCTACCTTGTTACGACTTCACCCTAGTCATTGATTTTGCCTTAGGCAGCCTATTTACTGGCCGACTTTGGGCACCCCCAACTTCCATGGTGTGACGGGCGGTGTGTACAAGACCCGGGAACGCATTCACCGCAGCATTCTGATCTGCGATTACTAGCAACTCCAACTTCATGTAGGCGAGTTGCAGCCTACAATCCGAACTGGGACTGGTTTTGGAGATTTGCTCCACCTCACGGTCTTGCGTCTCTCTGTACCAGCCATTGTAGCACGTGTGTAGCCCAGAACATAAGGGGCATGATGATTTGACGTCATCCCCACCTTCCTCCGTGTTATCCACGGCAGTCTCAATAGAGTGCCCATCTTACTGCTGGCAACTATTGACAAGGGTTGCGCTCGTTGCGGGACTTAACCCAACATCTCACGACACGAGCTGACGACAACCATGCACCACCTGTCTCCTCTGTCCCGAAGGAAGATCCCGGTTAAGGGACTGTCAGAGGGATGTCAAGTCCTGGTAAGGTTCTTCGCGTTGCTTCGAATTAAACCACATGCTCCGCTGCTTGTGCGGGTCCCCGTCAATTCCTTTGAGTTTCACACTTGCGTGCGTACTCCCCAGGCGGAGCACTTAATGCGTTAACTGCGGCACCGAAGTCTTGCGACCCCGACACCTAGTGCTCATCGTTTACGGCGTGGACTACCAGGGTATCTAATCCTGTTTGCTCCCCACGCTTTCGTGCCTCAGTGTCAGTTACAGTCCAGAAAGCCGCCTTCGCCACTGGTGTTCCTCCTAATATCTACGCATTTCACCGCTACACTAGGAATTCCGCTTTCCTCTCCTGCACTCAAGTCTCACAGTTCGCAGGGCTTACAATGGTTAAGCCACTGCCTTTCACCCCACGCTTACAAGACCACCTACGCACTCTTTACGCCCAATAATTCCGGATAACGCTCGCCCCCTACGTATTACCGCGGCTGCTGGCACGTAGTTAGCCGGGGCTTCCTCCTTGGGTACCGTCATTTGTTTCTTCCCCAAGGACAGAGCTTTACGACCCAAAGGCCTTCTTCGCTCACGCGGCGTTGCTGCATCAGGCTTTCGCCCATTGTGCAATATTCCCCACTGCTGCCTCCCGTAGGAGTTTGGACCGTGTCTCAGTTCCAATGTGGCCGATTACCCTCTCAGGTCGGCTACTGATCGTTGCCTTGGTAGGCCGTTACTCTACCAACTAGCTAATCAGACGCAGGCCCATCTCATGCCGATAAATCTTTGACAAGAAAAACATGTGTTTTCCTTGCATCATGAGGTTTTAATCCCGGTTTCCCGAGGCTATCCCTCTGCATGAGGCAGGTTGCCTACGCGTTACTCACCCGTCCGCCGCTTTCCATTTACGCACTCTTCCGAAGATTTGTTTGTAAATTTCTCGCTCGACTTGCATGTGTTAGGCACGCCGCCAGCGTTCATCCTGAGCCAGGATCAAACTCTTTGTAAATGGTATTTAAGTCAGATTGCTCTGATTCAAATCAAGTTTGTCTTTCGACTCAAGCTAAACACATTTGCGTTTGCTTGTTCTATTCTTTACGTTTCCGTAAATCCTAGAATTATTGTTTTTAAGAAATTGTACGTTGACTTCCAAAACAAGTTTGGTTATCTTACCAATCATGCTGATTGATTGTACTTAGTTTGGAGAATAACTTAATATTCTCTTGACTAATTCTTTTACACTATGAAGTTTTCAAGGTTCATGCTGCGCCGTTTTCGTTGCGATCACTTGCGACAGCTATATTAGAATACCAAAGCTCACATGTTTTGTCAACACTTTTCCGCAAGTTTTTCAATTTTTTTCTTCTTTCTCATTAAACTGCCAGAAAACACGCCTTTTCCTTCCCCTCAAAACGGCGTTCTACAGCCGTTTTCGCCGCATATCCCCTTCACTAGACAAAATTCATCATTGCCTGCTTTGTCACTCTTCACCTACCATATATTACCTTGCTCTGCAATTGCTTTAAAACATCTCCATCCAGAGGCAAGACTTTTTTCAGCGAGTAAGGAATCCCCAGCGCTTCATATTTTTCTGCACCCATGCTGTGGTATCCCAGCAGTTCCACTTTTTCAATCCGATGAATTCGCTGGATAAATTGATTTAATTGAACGATGTCTGCTTCTGTATCGTTTAGTCCCGGGATAATCACCTGTCGTACCCATACAGGCTTCTCGTATTTATTGATTAGATCAATTAACTGCAAAAGAGTCTCCTGTCCTCGTCCTGTCAAGTCCCGAAATCCTTCCGGCTGGGTATGCTTCACATCTAGCAGAACTAACTGGCAAGCGTCTACCGCGCCATCTGTAAATTCATCTACATACGTACCGCTGGTGTCAATCGCGGTATGAATCCCGGCTTCCTTTAAAGCCAACAAAGCTTCCCGGAGAAAGGCCCCCTGTAAAAGCGGTTCTCCCCCAGAAAAGGTCACGCCCCCCTTATCCCCATAATAATTCAGCCCTCGCTTAGCCCGTTGGAGGATATCTTCTGTTCCCACTTCCTGTCCGCCTTGAGGACTCCAAGTATCTGGATTGTGGCAATACTTGCACCTTGCAGGACAGCCCTGCAAAAACACCACCAGTCGGAGCCCCGGTCCATCTACTGCCCCTAGGGATTCAAAAGAATGTACTTTTCCTGTGACCACAGCTTCCACCTCCTATTTGTACTATAAATATAAACCTTAGCTGCTATATAATATTGCCTGTTCTCTCTCGCTTTGCTACTTATAATAGATGCGTAGTTTTTTTCCGCATCCTCTCTGAAGCTCTTCGGTTATAGAAAGGCCTTCTTTTCTCAGGAGCATGCTCTTGCTGCCCAGAGCGTCTTCAGCAAAAGCAAATGCTTGGTTCTTCCGGTCTATAAACGGCTCTTGTGAAAAAAGGTGTTCGCTGACCATTAAGGGAATATCGCCGGCAAAGGTGTCTGTCCACCGTTCTGCATTGCTTCCTTCCCAACTTTTGTACGTTTCATGAGAAGGGATAAAATCGGCTAGACCCATTTCCCGGCACCATGCAGCCGCCTCTTCATTAAATATATTTAGCCCGTAATCTCCATATACCGGTACTCCAGCCTGCTGAAATTCGCTGATCCATCCTAAATTGCCCATAGCGATACCAGAATCCTGACAGAGCAAAACCAACGATTCAAAATTGGCCCTTACGTAGTCATCCCAAGCGCCCTTCGTCACGCAAGGCAAATACGGAGTGACCTCCAGCTCATACCCCTGCCGAATATTCGCCAGCCTGATGCTCAAATCCCCTTCCGTTCCTTGCCGCTGGCGTTCTGCGGCATACTCATACAACGGGACATAGACCCGCCAACCTGCCGGAACCAAGCCCACCTGTCGAAGCTGCTCTTCGGCCTGCTGAATCGTCTCCAGTCGAAGCTGATCCAAGGTGTGAAAATAAAGTTCCACCTGAAGGCCCCCAGCCTCAGCCTGCAACTGGCCAGCTAAGAAAATAACGGAACAGGCCTCCTCCGGTTTTTCCGGACAGACAACGTCCTGCTCTGAAAAAAGTTCCTGCTGCTGCGGATTCAAGCAGCGGCCTCGAACCTTTTCCGTCATCAACAGCTGAAAAGCCTCCCGCCGAAGTTCATTGATGGCTGAAGCTGACAACGCCAATCCTTCCTCCAGATGGCATTTTAATTCCCCCAGCTTAAAAGGCATATCCCCGGTCTTACTCAACTGCTTTTTGATGTCCTCTTCTCCAATACTCCTCTTCAACGCTTTTTCTACTTTCACCTTGCCTGTCACTTGGACAGACAAAGCTCCTTCCCGCAGCTCCAACTGCGGATATCGATCAATTTCGGCTCTAAAAACAGCGTTCACCGGAATTTTCTTATATTGCTGCATACGGTGGCTGCTGGCATCCTCAAAACTCTCTCGGGCGTCCTCCATGAGCTTTTTATCTGTGATTTTATACACTTTATCCCCAGGTTTTACCGGCCCCCGTATATCTCCTACCCGTACCTTGCCGTCTCCTAGATCTTTTAAATAGCTAAGCACATTGCCGGGCATATGTGGATTGCGGATTTCAATGCCGTCCCCCATAGCCAAGTCCCGCTCTAGCTGAATATCAATCAGACTTCGGCCTGCTGAGCCTAAGACCCTGCCCACAAACACCCCTTGATGCTTAGGCAGCTCCGGCCACATAAGAGAATCTCCCGGATTTCCTTCCAGATATCCCGTCGTGAAGCCGCCCCGGTTGAATACCTGCTCCAATTTCTGCCGATCTTCCTCTGACACCTGATAGCAGCCATTCTCCCGATATTCATCTAAATACTTTCGGTAGATGCCCGTTACTACAGCTATATATTCAGCTGACTTCATACGTCCTTCAATTTTCAAAGAATCTACACCGGCTTCTGCCAGCTGATCTAAATAATCAATGGCGCACAAATCTTTGGGGCTCAGCAAATGGGAACCCTCTTCTTTTTCCTGGTCTATCCTGCTCTTCACCGACGTAAAGCCCAGTCGGCATGGCTGGGCGCAAAGCCCTCGATTCCCACTGCGTCCGCCCAAAATCCGGCTCATCTGACATTGGCCCGAATAACAGATGCAGAGCGCGCCGTGAACAAAGACCTCGATTTCCAACATCTGCTCCCGAGTGATATCCTTTATCTCCTCCAGCGTGACCTCCCTGGCCAGCACTGCCCGCTGAAAGCCCAGCCTCTTAGCCATCCGTACCCCGGACAGGTTATAGACAGTCCCCTGGGTAGACAGATGTAATCGCATCTCAGGCAGACGCCTTCTCAAAAGCCGGGCAAGCCCTAAATCTTGAACAATAAGTGCATCTACCCCCAGTTCATACAATTCCCTGGCATAGTTCGCCGCTTCTTCCAGCTCACTGGTCTTCACCAGAATGTTCATGGTCACATATACTTTTACATTTCGTAAGTGTGCGTAAGCCACTGCTTCCGCCATAAGCTCTCGATTAAAATTGTCCGCATGAATACGGGCGTTAAACAGGTTTCCTCCCAGGTACACAGCGTCCGCTCCGTTTTCCACGGCAGCTTTCAACTGCCGCATTCCCCCTGCAGGCGCCAACAATTCAGGAATACTTTTCATAATTCGTTCTTTTCTCCTTGTCTGTCCCTGTGTGAAACGATATAATAATGGATATAATTTCTACTATAAGACTGTTTCAGGGCCTTTCTCTGTTTCAGCTCCGAATGCCGGTATTCCGGCTTATTTACCTATACATATGATACTATCTAAAGTTGAAAGGTGCAAGTATGACAAAATTTAAAGAATATCTGCCGGAAAAGCATTGGTGGAAGTACAGCATTTTTATAGCCTTTACCGCTGCCGTGCTTTACGCGCTGTTTTTCATCATAAAAAACTTCAATAATCTGACCGCTGGGTTATTGGCTGTATTTTCCAGCCTGGGCTCTGCCTTGAATCCCCTGTTTATCGGTCTGATTCTCACGTATCTCCTCAGTCCTCTAGTGGATATGATTAATAAAAAATTGATGAGTAAGATTATTTTTACCCATACCAAGGACTCCGCCCGACTAGCTAAAATGGAGAAGACCAAGCGGCTGATCAGCGTCCTTCTGACTTATATCATCCTCATTGCGATTATCGTCATGGTCATCTATGCCTTTGCCGTACTGATTTTAGGTCAGTTTGTTTTTTCTGGCATCGACAGCATGGTCAATGCGGTGGTGGAGTATGTTTCTACCTATGAGGTCAGCATCAAAAACTGGATTGCAGGTCTTCCTGACATGGGCCTGGCAGAGCACGTTCAAGCTTTTGCGAATCGAGGAATGGTGTGGCTGTCCACTCATTTTAGTGCTGGTTCAGCCATCAACTGGATTACCGGCATTAGCGGCAGCATCGTCAACCTGGTCATCGGCATGATTATCAGTATCTACATCCTGATGGATAAGGACTTTTTCGCCCGCCTGTGGCGAAAATTTCTCCACTTGACTCTACCGCAAAAAGCCAATGCCGTGCTGACAGAGACTTTAAATGATATCAACAGTGTGCTCTCTGCCTTTATCCGAGGTGCCCTGCTTGATTCCTTGATTGTGGCCATTATCTCTTCCCTAGGACTGTCTATCCTGGGATTGGACTTTGCTGTTTTCATCGGCTGTTTTGCCGGTCTGGCCAACATCATCCCATATTTTGGGCCGATTATGGGAATGATTCCAGCCTTTATCGTGGGGGCCTTTACCGATGGGCTGACCCAGGGCATCACAGCGGTAATCGTTCTGCTCATCGTCCAGCAAATTGATGGTAATCTAATTTATCCTAAAATTGTAGGCTCTACCACGGGGCTTCATCCGCTGTTCGTCCTGCTGGCCGTTTCCGTCGCAGGCTATTACTGGGGCATCCTCGGCATGATTCTGGCGGTACCCCTGGCAGGAATCACCCAGACATTCCTTCTGAAATGGGTCCATTGGCAGGAAGCTCAAGCCAGCCTCAAGGTGGAACAACAGTCATCTTCTCATAGCTGGGAAAAAGAATGATAGCAGAAAGCAACTTTCTTCATATAATGTAGTAACCCTATCATTGGGTAATATCATATAAATGAGGAATGAAATATGAATTGTAATTGCATAAGAGGCATAGCAGATATTCGTGAAGGTATCTGTAACGCGCGAAAAGGGCTGGCTTGTCTATGCGAAGCCTTGCAGTCGCTCCAGTGCTGCCAGCTATGCGAAGCCCAGCAACTTTTGAACAACGCGATTTGTCTAATCAAAGAAGCCATCTGTCAGCTTGAGCGGGGTCTGTGTCAGGCAGAAAATAACCTGAACTGTCAGGAAGTCCGCGACATTCGGGAAGGCATCTGCTGCCTCCGCAAAGGACTGGAAGAAGCTTGCAGAGCCTTGAATGCGCTTTGCTGCAGAAGGCTATGTGAAGCCGCTGAAAGTCTTGAAAGTGCCGCCTGTCTGATCCAAAAGGGTATCTGCAAGGTAGAACAGGCTTTAGAGAATATATAGTCAGCACCTGCTGGCAGCGTACAAAGAAGAATCCCTAGGCCAAAAGGCCTCCTATAAAAAATAATGTTTTCAGATCTAGAGAAAAGCCGTAAGATAATTAAATCTTACGGCTTTTATTTCAGGTCACACAACCAACGAAGAGGTACGCTGCATGAACATTGCGGCGTACCTCTTCATCTGTCTCAGCTGCCTCAGCGAGAAATAACCTGCACAGAAAGTGCACTGGTCTGAGGGGGAATACTTGCGGTCTGAAAAGCCTCTCTTTCAATCCTCACAATCTGCCCCGGTCGGATAGCCATCAAATTGATTCGGTTTCCCTGCCGATCCCGCAGCTTCGTCTCATTGCTGACCACGTAGCGCATCTGCCGATTGGGATTGTTAGCCATACCGGTGAGAATATAGCCGAATCGCCCATCTGACGTCACCTCTACTACCCGGCCTTCGTCTATAATAGACGATTTTCGCTCCCGAACAACGGTGATGGTGTATGCCCGGGCTTGGGGAGGAATGCTCTTGGTCATCTCCTCCGAAAAACTGGCATCTATCACCATGCCCGGATTCAACTCACGAAAGCCGATTCGGTTGCCGAACTGATCCCATATCCGAGTCTGTTTTTCCACCACTAGAGTCACAACTTGTGTCTCTACAATACGGTTCCGCCCCATAGCCCCATAAGAAATAGTCACAAAACCTGTTCGATTACGAATAAATGTATCTTCTACAAAGGCGTTCTTGGCCATTTGCCTGCGCCTCATTCCTTCTGCCTCTTGGCTTGCCTCTGGACGGTTCTCCTTATTAGACAAGCTGCCTGCTGGCTGGTATAAGTTTTTCGAATTATTTATCCTTTTTAATGTCCTCATATAGTTCACCTCTATATAGTATATTTTCGCTGCCTCGATAAGGTTCCCTCCTCTCGCTTACGGTCACGCCCACAAAAAAAGCAGGGAAGTCTGTCGCCTGCTGCGACCTGAACTGCCTCCTGCCCTTTTTACTTTCTATATCTTTACTTTTTCTTCCTTTTTTGAAGAAATCCGTCAATTGGTCACTTCCGTATCAGATTTAGTCGGGTCCCAATGAACCGAGCGGATATAGTGCTCTAATTCGGAGTTTTTGTTGCTGCGGAATAAATCCAACATAACCTTGTGCTCGTCATTGGTCTCCTGCAATACATTTTCAAGATCCATAATATGATTAAGGTTATAGTTCTTGGTCATAAACTTGTTCTTCAATTTAATCAGGCTGTCAATCAGCGTATCATTGCCACATTCGACCAGATACAGCTGATGAAAAATCTCCTGCTGTTTGTAGTACATTTCATAATTTCCGGAATGGATAGCCAAATCCATGCTCTCAATATAAAACTCCATGTCCTTCAAGGTCTTTTCCGACAACTTGCCGCAAGCCAAAGTAGCGGCATAGCCGTCCAGGACACCTACCACTTCGTATATCTCCGCTGCCTCCCGGGAATCCAGTTTTCGCAGAACGAATCCCTTTCGCGGAACGTTTTCCAGCACGTTCTCACTAGCCAGCTGAATCAATGCTTCCCGGACCGGAGTCCTGCTGATATCCAGCTCCTGGCAAATCTTATTTTCGTTGATTTTTTCATCCGGCAGCAGATTGCCCTCTAGTATCTGTTGGGCAATGTAATTGTACACGTGATCTTTTAAGGATTGAAACTTATACATAAAAAGCCTTTCTCTGCACACACTACTTCGATGTGTGTCAACTGTAGTATGGATTCATGATATCACCACAGACAAACAAAATCAAGAATATAAAATACGATATATAATATACAATATATAATTCTAAAAAAGGAACTTGACAATTATACGTATACAATATATTATATATGCAAGAAATGTTTGAAAATTTAATTAATTAAGTTTCAATTAAATGAACCACAATTTATGGAGGTAAAGGAATGTTTAAAAATTGTATCGTAAGAAGACCGTGCAAAGCTATGGTAGAAGGTATCACCTCTGCTCCTGAATTAGGCCAACCTGATTATGAACTGGCTTTAAAGCAACATGACAATTATATTGAAGCATTGAAGCAGTGCGGGGTTGAAGTAACCGTTTTAGAAGCACTGGAAGACTTTCCAGATTCCTGCTTTGTAGAAGATCCGGCTGTTATCACCAGCAAGTGTGCTATCATCGCCAATCCAGGTGCAGACAGCAGAAACGGCGAGAAAGCAGAAATTTTGCCTGCGATTAAAAAGTTCTTCTCCGACGACAAAATTGAGTACATTCAGGACCCTGGAACACTGGATGGCGGCGATGTTATGATGGTAGGCGATCATTTCTACGTTGGACGTTCTGCCAGAACAAATGAGGAAGGCATCCGTCAGTTCATCGCTATTTTAGAAAAGCACGGCCTGACCGGTTCCGAAGTCCCTCTGGAAAAAGTACTCCACTTAAAAACTGGCGTAAACTATATCGAAAACAATAATATGCTGGTTTCTGGCGAATTTATTGAAAAGCCAGAGTTCTCCAAATACAATAAGCTTATCATTCCGGATGACGAGGCTTATGCGGCCAACTGCATCTGGATGAACGGAACAGTTATCGTTCCAGAAGGCTATCCAACTGTTGAAAAAGTAGTAAAGGATGCCGGCTATAAGGTTCTTTTGGTTGATACATCTGAATACAGAAAGCTGGATGGTGGGCTCAGCTGCCTGTCCCTGCGCTTCTAGTTCCGCAGACAATCAAAGAATCACTTCCATACCAATTAGAATAACTAAACACTATGTAGCATACATCAGGGGGTGCCTGTCACCCTCTGATGATATTATTCTATTCCGGAAAGGAGTCCTTTTATATGAAAGATAATTCTTTAGATCAGACTAGAACTCTCGGCACGTTAAGATTAACCATGTTTGCCATAGGCACCACCCTAGCCAGCGGTGTGTTCAGCTTGTCAGGGGATTTTGCAGCAGGCGGAGCACATACCCTAGCGGTATTGATTGGCTGGCTCATCTGTGGTGTAGGTATGTTGGGTCTGTGCATGTGCTTCTTCCAACTCAGCGTGCGAAAGCCTGAAATGACCAGCGGTATTTACAACTATGCCAAGCACGGCTTTGGCGACTACATCGGCTTTAACGCAGCCTGGGGCTACTGGATGAGTGCCATTTTAGCCCAAATCGCATTTGTAACTTTATTCTTTTCAGCTTTAAGCTATTTCTTCCCGGTATTCGGATCCGGCAGCAATTTTATATCTATCCTCTGTGGTTCTGCGTTTATATGGCTTCTAGCCCTGCTGATTCTGAAGGGCGTCAATGAGGCCGTCACCATCAATGTAATCGTCGTTATAGCAAAGCTTTTGCCTATCCTGGTTATGGTCGTGGCCATTATTGTGGCACGGGCCTTTGATCTTGCGGTTTTCATGGAAAACTTCAGCGGTTCCAACAGTGATATGAGCTTATTAGAACAAGTAAAATCCACCGCTTACGTGACCGTTTGGCTGTTTATCGGCATAGAAGGTTCTGTTGTTATCTCTGGACGTGCCAAGAGCACAGCCATCGCCGGACGTGCTACCGTCATATCTTTCTTGTGTCTGCTTGCGCTCTACCTGATGATTTCTATGCTGAGCATGGGTGTTCTCACACAGTCCGAGTTAGCTGAACTAGGCAACCCGCCAATGGCTGGCGTGTTGGCTGCAGTAGTTGGCCCTTGGGGGGCAGCTTTTGTCAACATCGCCGTTATCATTTCTCTGGGTGGCGCTATGTTTACCTATTCCATCCTCAGCATCGACAGCGGCTACGGTCCAGCTCTTTCCAAATGCTTCCCACAAATGTTTACGAAATTAAATAAGAACAATTCTCCAGTGGTTTCCGTTATCATTACCACTCTGATTGTACAAATGTTTTTAATCATCGTATATTTCAACGAATCCTCTTATCAGGCTTGTTATACCCTCTCTACCAGTGCCATCATGTTCCCGTATATCTTCTCGGCCCTGTATTTCTTGAAGATTAACATACAGGGAGACGGACTGGAAAATGCAAGCGCTGGTGAACGAGCTAAATCGTGGTTTTTCGCCATTATCGGTACAATTTATGGTGCGTGGTTACTGTATGCCAGCGGAGTCACTTACATTCTGATTTCTTCTTTGCTGTACGGTCCTGGTATCCTCTTGTATCTGTACACCAGAAAAGAACAGAAGGTTGCCCTGCTGCCTTCCGTAGCCGACAAAGCTACATTTGTCATCATGGTTTCGGCTTTCCTTCTGTCTATCGTTATGCTGTACAACAAAACCATTCAACCATTCTAAGGTTTGATTGCTCAAACCGCTGCACATAAAAAGAGGCCCTTCCAGTACTGCCGGAAGGGCCCCTTTTATCTTCTCTGTAAATGGACGTGCGATTTCTTAAACCATGAAATGCGTTCTATTGCGTTCTCCTCTTATTAACCTAAGACACAGTAATCCAGCTGAGTCCCAGCTGCCTTTAACCCTACCGCTGTCATAAAGGCCTCTGCCGTATCCATACAGGTCAGCACCGGCAAACCATGCTCAATTGCTTTTCGCCGCAGCATGAAGTCCTCTCGCTCCGGCCGGTTAGCCACACTTGGCACATTGATGAAAATTTGAATCGCCTGGCCAATCATGCCTTTTGCTTCTTCCGCCTCCAAAGGCACCGCCTCAATACCATTTTCAACAAAATACGAATGAGTCCAAGGAGAACAGTACAGTTGATACCCCTGCTCCCGGTACATCTTTACCACTTTCAGCGTATACGCCGTCCGCTCCGTATCCCGCAAAGCAAAGTATACACCACCCTGAATCGGTATACGAATGTTGGCCGCTAGAAAGCCCTTGTAAATCGCCTTGGACAGCTCTTCGTCAATGCCCAAAACTTCTCCGGTGGACTTCATTTCAGGCCCCAGGGTTACATCCACATCAGTAAGCTTAGCCCCAGAGAATACAGGAACCTTTACTGCATACTTGCCGGACTTCTTGTAGAGGCCTGTACCATATTCAAACTGATTCAGCTTTTTCCCCAGCATGGCGGAAATGGCCAGCTTAATCATAGGCACCCCGGTAACCTTGCTAAGAATCGGCACCGTTCTGGAGGCTCGAGGATTCACCTCAATCACATAGACCTTTTGTCCATCGAAGGCATACTGGATATTCACTAGTCCCAGCACATTCAACGCCTTGGCTATGCGCTCCGTATAATCCAACACCGTATCAATAGTGGCCTGTGATAAGGTATGTGGCGGATACACCGTCATGCTGTCTCCCGAATGGACACCGGTCCGCTCGATGTGTTCCATGATGCCTGGAATCAAAATATCTTCTCCGTCACAGATAGCGTCTACTTCCATCTCCTTGCCTTGGATATACTTATCGATGAGAACTGGATGTTCTTTGGTCAAAGAAACGGCTTCTCTAAGGTATTTACCTAACTCCTCGTCGCTGTACACCACCTGCATGGCCCGGCCTCCTATAACATAGGATGGCCGCACTACTACTGGATAACTCAGCTGCTTCACCACTTTAAAAGCACTATCCTCATCCGTGACCGCACAACCCTCCGGGGTAGGAATACCCAGCTCCTGGAGCAAGTCGTTAAACTTTTCCCGGTCCTCTGCCAAATCAATGGATTTAAACCCCGTGCCCAGCAACTTGATACTCCGCTTGTGAAGCTGCTCCGCCAGATTTAAAGAGGTCTGTCCGCCAAACTGAAGCACCACGCCGTAAGGCCTTTCCTTTTTGATGACATTCATGACATTGTCCACGTGAAGGGATTCAAAATACAATTTATCTGATGTATCAAAATCCGTACTTACCGTCTCTGGATTATTATTCATTAAAATGGCCTCATAGCCTAATTCCTTGATAGCCCACACACCCTGTACGCAGCAATAATCGAACTCGATACCTTGTCCAATACGAATTGGACCTGAACCAATGACCAGTATCTTCTTATTAGCGGATATGCAGCTTTCATCCTCCCCTTCATAACAGGAATAATAATATGGGGTCACCGCATCGAACTCACCCCCGCAGGTATCTACCACTTTATAGACCGGATAAATATCGTTATAGACCCGCATATCCTGGAGTACCTCCCTGGACGTGCCAGTCAGCGCTAAAATTTCCACATCCGTGAACCCCATGCTTTCGGCATCCAGCAGCAGTTCTGCGTCCAGCTCCCGGCTGGCAAGAGTCTTTTCCATGGAAATAATATTTTGAATCTTATTCAGGAACCATCGGTCAATCTTGGTCTTTTCAAAGATTTTTTCTATATCATAGCCTCTTCTCATGGCTTCTGCCACACAGAAAATCCGTTCATCATCGCAGGCTTCTAGCTTTTTAATCAGTCGCTGGTTTTCCAACTTGGTAACGAAAGGTACCCGCAAGCCATTACATTTCACTTCCAGGGAAGTGACGGCTTTCAGCAAAGCACTTTCAAAGGTTCGGCAGATGGACATGACTTCGCCGGTGGCCTTCATCTGGGTTCCCAACTTTCTAGAGGCATTACCGAACTTGTCGAAAGGCCATTTAGGGAACTTCACCACACAATAATCCAAAGTTGGTTCAAAACAGGCACTGGTGCTCTGGGTCACATAGTTTTTTAGTTCGTCTAGATTGTACCCTAGAGAAATCTTGGCCGCAATCTTGGCGATGGGATAACCCGCTGCCTTGGAAGCCAGTGCAGAGGACCGACTTACCCGAGGATTAACCTCGATAACGATGTATTCACTGGTGATGGGATTCAAGGCAAACTGTACGTTGCAGCCCCCTTCAATCTTTAGGCTTCTGATGATTTTAAGAGAGGAGTCTCTCAGCATTTGATATTCTTCATCTCGCAGGGTCTGAGTCGGTGCCACCACAATGCTGTCTCCTGTATGGACACCCACCGGGTCTAGATTTTCCATACTACAAATGATGATGCAGTTATCCTTAGAGTCCCGCATCACCTCATACTCCACTTCCTTCCAGCCTGCTACAGACTTTTCCAGCAAAATCTGGCCGATGGCACTGCTTTCCAGTCCCCGCTGACAGTAGAGCTCCAGCTCCTGATCATTGCTGGCAATGCCTCCCCCAGTGCCTCCTAGGGTGAAAGCCGGACGAATAATCACCGGATAGCCAGCCTCTTGTACGAATTTCTGACATTCCTCCAGAGAGGTCGCAATAATGCTCTTGGGGATAGGTTCTCCGATTTCCAGCATCAAGTCTCGAAACTCTTCTCGGTCCTCTGCCTTGCGTATGCTATCCTTATTGATACCCAGCAGCTCAATCCCCAATTCTTGGAGCACACCTTTCTCGTCTAACTCCATAGCCAGATTGAGACCAGTCTGGCCCCCAAATCCAGCCAAAATCCCATCAGGCCGCTCTTTCTGCAAAATCTGCTGCATGGCCTCTTCCGTCAAGGGTTCCATGTATACGGTATCCGCAATGCCCCGGTCGGTCATAATCGTCGCCGGATTGCTGTTAACCAGAACCGTATGAATGCCTTCTTCCTTAATGGCCTTGCAGGCTTGGGTTCCCGCATAGTCAAATTCGGCGGCCTGTCCGATGATAATGGGTCCTGATCCGATGATTAACACTTTCTTCAAGTAGTTCTTCTTTGGCACTATAGCACACCGCCTTTCATCATATTCACAAATTTATCAAATAAGTACTGGTTATCGTTAGGCCCTGGGGAAGCCTCCGGGTGATATTGCACAGAGAATATGGGCAGATCTCGGTGTCTCATGCCTTCTACAGTGCCATCGTTAAGATTAATGTGAGTCACTTCCATCCCCTTTAAGATAATACTATTCGAATCCACGGCGTATCCGTGATTTTGAGAGGTAATGTAAGAACGATTGGTTTCCTTGTCGTAGACCCCATGATTTGCGCCTCGATGTCCATACTTTAATTTATAGGTCTTGCCTCCTGCGGCCAAGGCCAGCACCTGATGGCCCATGCAGATGCCAAAGGTAGGCACCGTGCCCATGATTTCTCTGGTGACAGCAATCGCCTCTGTGGCCTCCTCCGGGTCCCCCGGCCCATTTGTCAAAAAAATACCCTCTGGTTTCATGGCCAAAATTTCTTCGGCTCCTGTACCATAGGGAAATAAATGCAGCTCACAGCCACGGCTGTTCAAGCTCTCTAAAATACTTTTTTTTACACCGAAGTCCAACACAGCCACCCGCTTCTTGATGCCTTCCATGCTATCAGGAGCGGCTATGATCCGCTTTTCCTTGATGGATACCGCCTTCATCCAATCGTTGCGGAGCGCCGTCTCCTGACAGATTTTCTTAGCCTCCTCTACGGTGATGCCTTCTGTGCTGATAACACACTTGATCGTTCCTTCTTTACGTATTTTTTTGGTGATGCTCCGGGTGTCCACCTTCCAGATACCGGGAACTTTCATCTGCTTCAGCCACTGATCTATGTTCATGACGCTGTTGGCGTTGGAGGGGGTAAAGCATATGTCCTTTGCCACCAATCCGAAAGCATAAATCCCATCTGCTTCATTGTCTATGAGGCTGATTCCATAATTCCCGATGAGGGGATACGTCATGGTGATAATCTGACCCATGTAAGAGGGGTCCGTCAGAGTCTTCTGATACCCGGTCATGCCGGTGTTGAAAACCAGCTCGCCCACTCTGGTAGCCTCATATCCGAACCCTTTTCCTGTGATGACCGTTCCGTCTTCCAAATATAACAGCGCTTCCATGTTACGACCTTTCCTTTCCTGATTTCTCTGTACTTTTCAATAGCTTTTTCTTTTCCTGCACAATGCTTCCAATAATTATACTTTTTTTATTATTTTTATGCAAGCATTATTTATTATTTTTGAATAAAATTTGGCGCTAGCATAATTTTTTACCATCTCAATACTCATTGAGATTAGCACCTATGCTTCATACGCTAAAAAGACTGTAGACAAGTTTTTTCCTTATCTACAGTCCGATTTCCAAGTAGCGTAAACTTCTTCCAGCATTTATATATTCACAATACTATTTTAATTTGCTGTTTCATTCGCTATTGCGGGGTACCCTCTTGAGAAATGACTTTTCCCGTATTTAAATCTATTTTTAATACGATGTAGCGTTCTCCAGTCATATCCACTTTTCTACAGCCAATTGAAAAGAGATTACCTGTTATAGCGGGGTCTGAATCTACAAAAGCTCCCTTTTCATTCTTTTTCATATTGAAATAAAAATCTCCTTGAATTTGATCCACCAAGCTATATTCTTGTTCCAACTGCCCACGTTTTCGTATCACAAGTTTATAATTATTATCGAAAGTCGTTGTGGGATATCCTACGTAATATTCTTTGCCGTAATAATAATCCATACCTGTTGCCCGAGGCAGTGTCGCACCAATTACTTTGTCAGAAATAACCGGGCGGAAAGGATTACCGCTTTCAATTTGCAGGCCAGTCTTTTTATCATAGGAGTACTTCCAGCCAAATTCTTCAACAGCAAACCTCCATGTCAGCGGGAAATAGGTGATACCACGAAAGTTCAAAATGGGGTAGGATTCGTTCATGTTATTCAGATATCTTTGAGGATTTGTCGTATTTAACGCCAGACCATACTCGGCAACTGTGGCGGTCCCGGTTTTCTTATTTAAAGTCTTCGTTGAAATAATACTCAATTCTGTAGCCGCCGAATCGGCTACACCAACAAACAAAACGCCTTTATTACCATAACTGCGGCTTTTTTCATACCAATTGGCCTTTACTCCTAAGAATCTTGCATAGTCATAGGCCATCGGAAAATAGGTAATATCCTTGTATAACAGTAAGGGGAATTGATTATACTTACTCTCCATTGCCTGTCCATTAATAATAACCGGGAACTCTGGAATCGTAACTGTCACAGATTTAGCATATGCTATGGTTGGAAACAGTAGCATACATAAAATACACATTGGCACAATGGATTTCATTTTCACGTCGTATTCCTCCTGAAATTTTCTGAGCTTGCCTATATTTTTATGGTATATCAAATTTTATTTACTGACAATCCCTTTCTATCATCTGATGCAAAAAAACGCAGCCAGATTGGCTGCGCTTTTTAAAGCATAGAGTTTAAATTTATTTTATCTTATTTCACTTCATTCGTTTTTCTCTGGGTCAGCTCCCGAATAACCCGGCTTAACTGAATCAGCACGGTAGGTGCCAGCGCACAGCCGACAACATAAGTCAAATTACCCTGGGACAAATCCACCGTCTGGAACAAACTCTGGAGGGGATCAATCAGCAATACGGCAAACAATAACAACGTGCCCAGGGCAAATGCCCCTAAGCTATATACGTTGGTCAACAGGCCCATCTTAAAGATTGACTGCTTGCCTCTGGAGTTAAACCCGTGCCACAGTCGAGCGAAACAGAGAGTTGCAAAAGCCATGGTTGAAGCGGTGGCCGTGCTGATAGTCAGTCCTTGATAATAAGCGGCCAAAGTAAATGCAGCGATAAGCAATCCCTGTATGCCGATTTCTGTAAGAAAGTTCTTGGTTAAAATTGGCTCATCACTTCTGCGCGGAGGTTCCTGAAGCAAATCTGCTTTTGGTTTTTCCATGCTGATGGCAATAGCCGGCAGACTGTCTGTTATCAGGTTGATAAACAACAGGTGCACCGCCATAAACGGAATAGGCAACGCCATCAAGGAAGTATAAACCACTGCCAATATGCCCGAGGTATTGCCTGACAACAAGAATTTGATTGAATTCTTAATGTTAGAATAAATATTCCTGCCGTTAGCGATAGCCTTGACAATAGTCGCAAAATTATCATCTGTTAAAATCATTGAGGCCGCATCCTTGGATACGTCCGTTCCCGTTATGCCCATAGCCACACCAATATCTGCTTTTTTCAAAGCTGGTGCATCGTTAACGCCGTCTCCAGTCATGGCCACGATATGGCCCTTCTTCTGCCAGGCATCCACGATACGAATTTTATGAGCTGGAGTTACTCTAGCATAGACGGCAATTTCAGCTATATCTTTATCTAACTGCTGGTCAGATATTTCGTCCAGCTCCATGCCGGTCACGGCTCGCTGGCCCGGTCTCAGGATGCCCACCTCTTCGGCAATAGCTGAAGCGGTAACCTTGTGGTCCCCTGTAATCATTACCGGCATAATTCCTGCGGTCAAGCAGTCTGCAACAGCCGCTTTAGACTCCTCTCGAGGCGGATCCTGCATAGCCATCAGACCAATAAAGGTAAAGTCCGTTTCATCTCCTAATTCCAGGGTTTCTTTATTCAGCTTCTTCTGGGCAAAAGCCAACACCCGCAACCCCTTTTCGGAGTAAGCATGGTTCTGTTCCTGTGCTAATTGAATATCCTCCTGAGTGATAGGCCGTTCCTGGCCATTGCTGTAAATAAAAGAGGCTTGGTGAAGCATGGCATCTACAGCACCTTTAGTAAGCATCACCAGCTCACCACCAATCTGCTGGAGCGTGCTCATAAGCTTCCGATCGGAATCAAAAGGCAGCTCGGCTATTCTTGGATAGCGGCTGCACAACTGTGCATAGTTCTCTCCGTGTTCCTTCAAATAGTATTCCACCAGAGCCGTCTCTGTGGGGTCCCCTAAGACTTTTCCATCAGTCACCGAGCTGTCATTGCATAACAGAGCACTCAGCAGCAGACGTTCCTTGGAATCTTCCCCTTTTCCTGCCAGAAACAAGTCTCTCACAGTCATCTTGTTTCTCGTCAACGTTCCCGTCTTATCCGAGCAGATAATAGATACGCAGCCCAAGCTCTCTACTGCTTTCAGGTTCTTCATGATGGCGTTCTCTTTAGCCATCTTGGAAGTTCCCAGGGCCAGAGAGATGGTCACGATAGAGGACAGCGCCTCAGGAATGGCCGCCACCGCCAGAGCCACGGCAAACATCAGAGAGTCCAGTAAATCCATACCTCTGTAGATGCACAGGCCCAATATGCCGGCGCAGATAATCAGGATAATAAAAGACAACTTCTTGCCAAAGGCGTCCAGGCTGACTTGTAACGGAGTCTTCCGTTCTTTCGTCTCGTTCATCAGCTGAGCAATCTTCCCCAGCTCCGTGTTCATACCAATGCCCGTAACAACTGCCAGGCCTCTGCCATAGGTCACCTGCGTGCCAGAGAACACCATGTTATCCTGATCCCCCAACACCACATTGCCTTCAATGGCATCCGTGATCTTGCTAACGCTTTCCGTCTCTCCTGTCAAGGAGCTTTCGTTGACCTGCAAGGAATAGCTCTCCAAAAGCCGCCCATCTGCCGGAACCACATCTCCAGCTTCCAGCACCAAGATGTCTCCTACCACGATGTGGGCTGCTTCGATACCCCGCCGATGTCCGCCTCGCATAACTTTAGCCAAGGGAGATGACAATTTCTTCAAGCTGTTTAAAGACATTTCTGCCTTAAAATGCTGAGCTGTGCCCAACACAGCGTTCAGCACAATAACCACTAGAATGACCAAGGTACTCTCCAAATCTCCCGTAAAAATGGAGACGGCCGCCGCCACCAGCAGAATCAACACCAATAAATCCTTAAATTGAGAAAAGAACACGCTCAGAACCCCCTGCCGGCGTTCTTCTGCCAGCTGATTCAGCCCATACTTCTCTTCATTTGCTTTGATCTGCTCTTCATTTAGTCCTTCTTTGGAGGAATTCAGCTGTTCCAGCGTCTCCTCCGTACTCATTTTATAGAACATGTCTCGCACCCCAATCTTCATAATATGTTCTCTGTTAGTATGCTTATTTCGCCATATTCTATGCTATTTTCCAGCTTCTATCAACGTCTCCAATGTTAATGCACTGTTAATTCGTTGTTAATTTTCTTCTTTTTGGTTCTTCTCTTCTTCTTTCTTGACCTTGGCTCCGTGGAATTGATAATAGCAGACTTCCATGTTTCCATTGTACAGCTTTCTCCGTCGGTCAGCCATCCGCCCAAATATCTGCTTTTCTACGGTCTTGTCTGGCGTAATCATAAACAGAGACCAGCTGGGATTTTGCTTCATAAAGCTTTTAAACTTATTGAAAATTTTCCGAATCTGCTCCTTCTCCCCAATCCGCTCTCCATAAGGCGGGTTGGTGATAATAACGCCGCTCATTTCTGTAGCCTCCAACTCTGACACGTTCATCCGCTTAAATTCAATACAATCCTCTACTCCGGCATCCGCAGCATTTTCTCTGGCAGCCTCAATAGCCGCCGGATCAATATCATAGGCCTGAATCCGAATGTCTTTATCTTGCCGAATTTCCTCAAAAGCCTTTTTGCGCTCTTCTTTCCACAGTTTTTCATCAATGGCTTGCCAGCCTTCCGCAGCAAAGCGGCGGTTGAGACCTGGCGCAATATTTCTCTCCAGCATGGCTGCCTCGATAGGAATCGTACCTGATCCACAACAAGGGTCCACCAGCAAACGGCCTTCCCGCCAGAAAGATAACTGTACCATAGCCGCCGCCAAGGTTTCCTTAATAGGTGCTGTCACAGCACTCTGACGGTACCCTCTCTTGTGGAGACCCACCCCCGTCGTGTCTAGGGTAATGGTTGCCCGGTCCTTCAGCAAAGTTACCTTCACCACGTATTCTGCTCCGGTCTTTTCAAAACGCTCTACCCCATAGTTTTCTTTGAGTCGTTCGATAATGGCCTTTTCTGAAACGCTTTGACAGCTTCTCATGCTGAACAGCTTGGACTTTACAGAAGAACAATTCACCTTAAAATTCCCGTCCGCCGGTATCCACTCTTCCCAAGGGATGCCTTTGATGGTCTGAAAGAGATCTTCAAACTCTAAAGCTTCAAATTCAGCCATCTTGACCAGTACGCGGTCCGCACACCGCAGCCACAGGTTGGAGCGGACGATGGCCCGCTCATCGCCCATATAAGTTATTTTTGCATCTTCTGCCTTCAAAATCTTGTAGCCCAGCGCCTCAATCTCGCGCTTTACAACAGCTTCCAGCCCAAAAGTGGCTGTGGCAATCAATTCCAGTTTCATGTATCCCTCCGCATTTCTTTCTTGTGTACTTCCGTGGCTCGACCCTGTTTCTTATTCTCTCGCTTTCTTTTTCGTTGCGAGTTTCTTTGTTTTCATTCTTTCACATTTTTCTTCATTTGACAAGAAAAAAGCCCTCCTTTTGAGAGCTTTTTCCTGCTGCGCTTTAAAAGTTAGAGCGCTTTCTATTCAATTGATTGGTTTCCATAAATTCTAGAGAATCCAGGGCCTCGCCGGTACCGATGGCCACACAGGACTTCGGATCCTCTGCGATACGTACCTCAATACCTGTCCGTTCCTGAATTCGTTTGTCAATACCGTACAGCAGAGCTCCGCCTCCGGTGATAACAATGCCCGAGTTACTGATGTCCGCTGCCAGTTCCGGCGGTGTCCGCTCCAGTACCGAGTGAACGGCCTCAGAGATGGTCTGTAAAGGCTCTTCCAGAGCCTCCATCATTTCCGCAGAAGAAACCTCGATGGATTTTGGCAGACCGCTGACCAGATCTCGGCCTCGGCATTCCATCGAAATAGGTTCTTCCCTCTGATAAGCCGTACCGATGGTCATTTTCAGTTCTTCCGCTGTCCGTTCGCCAATGTACAGCTTGTGAACCTTACGCATATATTTTACGATGTATTCGTCAAATTTGTCTCCAGCAATTTTTACAGAAGAGCTGGCCACGATACCTCCCAGGGAAATCACCGCAATATCTGTGGTTCCTCCGCCGATATCTATAACCAAAACCCCGTCTGGTTTGGCAATATCCAGCCCCGCTCCGATAGCCGCTGCAATTGGCTCTTCCATCAGATAGACATCCTTACCGCCTGCCTGAGTAGCCGCCTCCCGCACCGCACGTTTTTCCACTTCTGTTACACCGCTGGGTACACAGACCATGATCCGCGGCCGGAAGAAACGACTGTTTCCACAGGTTTTCTTAATAAAATATTTCAACATGCGTTCCGTCACATCGTAATCAGAAATAACACCGTCACGCAACGGACGAACAGCTACAATATTAGCCGGCGTCCGCCCCAACATCTGTCTGGCCTGTTCCCCTACAGCCAAAATCTCATTGTTGTCCTGATTGATAGCTACTACAGAAGGCTCGTTGAGAACCACGCCCTTCCCTTTGATATAAACTAAAACATTGGCCGTACCAAGGTCAATTCCAACTTCTGACGAAAATCCCACTTGATTTCTCCTTTCAATTTAAAACTGCTCTTTAAGCAATGATCACTAAAGAGCAGCACAATAGTCTTCATTTTATGCTGTGCAACAGGTCAACTGCCTACGATCTGGCCAAAGATGCTGTCCTCTTCATTCTTAGAGAAATTGGTGTTGATGTAACCCTGCATTCTCGCACCGTACTGTACATAAAAGTTAGATACTGTAATATTTCCGACAACCACCGAGTTTGATAGAAACTCACCATTGCCCCCAATATTCACTTCGCCCTTTATTTTACCGTCTACTCGGGTGTTTTGGGCAGCAACATCTCCAACCAGCAGCGTGTCCTTATCCATCAGCAAAGCCCCCTTGGAATTAATATTTCCTTTGATTTGGGCCCCCTCCAGAAGGATATCTGTTGCTTCAATGTCACCTTGAACAAAACCCGATACACCTACATTCTTTGTCGTATCAATTTTGCCCTTAACTTTACCGTTTAATTCAATGTTTTCAAAAGATTTTATATTTCCTTCCACCACCGTGTTTCTCGTAATGATGGTGGTTCCTACTTCACCGTCCCCATAAGGTTCTTCCGGACCTGGCCCGATGGTATTTCCAAAGTTTCCGCCGCCGCCGAAACCGCCATTTCCATTGCCGGTCCCCCTAGGCGGCTCTCCATTAAAGGCACCAGAGAAGCTGTTTTGAGCAGACTGGCTAAAACCTGGTCGTTCATAAAAGGCTGGTTCCTCACCGCCGGAATTGCTCCACTGTGACTGGTATGTATCATTTCCTAAGCCTGGTTCTGTGCCCCCATAGGTTCTTCCGCCCACGCTCTGAGTATTAGGTGCACTCTGCTTGAAAGCCTGACTGAAATCCTGATTTAAGCGGTCGTTGCCAACCGGTTCCATTGGAGTCTGACGATCAGCCATATAACCTCCGCTGCTTTCCGGTGCTTCGACAGTCTCTTCGTCGATTCTTCCTTTATCCTGAGAAGAGTCTATTCCCAGAATTTCTCGCATCGCTTGGCTAAAATTTCCTTTATTACTCATTTTTGGCGCCTCCAATAAATTTCCTGTAATATCTATCTACCGTCTTAAAAGGTGATGGGTTGAACATCTGCTGTCAGCGTTTCAAAGGCATATCCATTTTCTTTATAAAATCCAATGATTTCCTTTAAGGCTTCACAGGCGCTGCTATTGCCGTTATCATGCATAAGCACCACACACGTATCCGCTCTTTTGGGCAGGCGGGTCCCTTTGGCTACCATAGCCTGTGCTGATATATTGGCCGAACCATCATCGGCACAGACATTCCAGTCGAAGTAGACCAGCCCCCTGGCCTCCACTTCTTGAATCAAATCCTTGTAATTATCCCTGTCAAAATCATTGATGCTGCCGCCAGGAAACCTTAAGATCGATGGAGCCTGTCCGGTCACCTGAAGAATTCGATTGTAGGACTGATTAAAATCGGCCACATAGCTTTCCACCGAAGCGTACAGCGTATTGTAGCTTCCTCTTGTAGAAGTGAGCACCCCGATAGCATGTCCGGCATCATAGGCTTTTTTAATGATGCTGTCCGCCGTCTGCTTTTCGCTGGTGTTAAAGAAGAAAGTGGCTGGCACTTGTTCCTCCTGCAACAGCTCTAAAATGGCATCGGTATTTCGCGAAGAACCATCGTCAAAGGTCAAGTAGACTACGTTCCCCTTTTCAGCATTTTTTTGCGCCGACACAGCAGGGTTCGTCGTGGTGTTTTCCTTTTCCATTCCCGACTGAACCACCTTCTGCTGGTCCGTACTAGAACTTATGGCAGGCAAATTCTGCTCTTCCTTTGGAGGGCTGCCCCAAAGATCCAGGGCACTGCCGATGAAAAAAGTTAGTAAACCTGCTATAATCATGATGATAGAAAGAGCTGTAAATATAATTAAACGTTTATAAAAAGCAACACTTCTTTCTTTCATATACACTCTTTCCTTATCTGAATTGTAAACATATACTAGAATAGTATCACAAATTGTTGCAGAAAACAAGAGATGTTTTTGCACCGTTCCCCACTGTTGGCAAGGTTTTTGCTCCCTCGCCCCCCTGCTCTGACGGTCCTAGTTTTATCAACATTCCCAGCCCTTAATTCTGCGTCGAATTGTACTCCTGTAAATGCTTATTATAAGCAGCTACCTTTTCGTTATGCTGGGTCAGCAAGTCATTATATTCAGCCCTCTTGTCCACCAGCTGCTGGGCATAAGTCTCGTCGCTGTTGGTTTCGTAATCCCGAGTCAGCTGTGCAATATCCGCATTGAGCTCCGACATCTTGGCTTCCATATCATCAATTTCGGTCTTTTCCGTCTTGAGTGTCTCTTCCAACGCCGCGGCCTTTGCGGAAGAGGCTGCTGCATCGTTCAGCTCAGAGGGGATGTCACTTTTAGTAAATTCGTGAATCAGCACCCCTACGGAAGAAACCGTCAGCACCAAAATAATTACAATGGCCCGAACCCACTTTTTCATGCTCTGCTTGTATTCCCGGTTCAATTCTTCAATCTTATCCCGCATCTCCTGCTCGTGCTTGCGTTGAAGCTCCTCAATGGTGCATCTTAGTTTTACGGTCTCAGCCTCCGCTTCTGCTGCTGCTTCCTCCATAACCCGATCAATGAGCGGTACATCTTCCTCCTCATCCTTCACCAAACGCAGCTCGTTGTTGAGCACGCCTTGAATGACCTCTTTATAGTCAATGCCTGTGCGGACATTTCGCTTAAAAAATTCCTTTCTGCGTTCCTTTTCCAGAGCTTCTAGTTCTCCCAGTTCTGCCGGGGGCGCTAAACTTTCATCCATCAGCACCGGGTTGCCCATCAGGGTAGAAGCCGCATGGGGGGCCATCCTAGTCTGTTCATCCTGCTTGATAAGCTTGCTCAACGTGTTAATCTCTCCGGCGATATAATCATCTGCAAACAGCTGATTGAACAGCTGGTACAGATTCAAACTCTCGTGGTACATGCCCGCATTGCTGAGAATCTTGGACACCACGATGAACTTGCCGGAAAACATCATCCGAAGCTTCGTGTTTACCGGATGATCTTCCGGTATAATGTCGTCTACCAGAACCCGAAACTGGGGCGCAATAGTATTGATGATGTAGTTGCAGGCGTTGGTGATAGCTAGCTTCTCCTCCATGGAACTGGCACTAACCCCGGTAACTTTCGCTAAAAGAACATTGTTGACATAATCGGACTCCTTGACAAACCAACGTTCCATCTTTTCGTATACCTGATTTTGTATCCTGGAAAAAGACAACTGTGGCTTCTGCACCGTTGCCAGCAGCTTGTGTATATGGATGATCTCCTCTAAAACCACTTTGCTGTTGGCGCCGCCTAAAAGTTCCCGAATTGGATAAAGGATATTATCCTTAAACTCGTTATATAGAAAGGCCATCTTGTTGTTATCGATGGCTTCAATCTTATTGCCGCTAAAAAATCCCCAGAACCGACCAACAGACACATTTAGAAGCTCGTTAATCAGATTCAGCATGATGGTCCACTGTTGAGCCATCGTGAAATTTCTATCAAAAATACATAAAAAAATGTACTGGGCTAAAAAGGAATTGTAATCTGTGGAATTAATGCTCTGAGGTTTGCTGAAAAACTCAATAAAGTCTCCCTTGTTTCCCAACCTGGAAGCAATTTCCGCGTCAGAGAACCAGAAGATTTTATACACATAGCTGTCGGCATTTTCCAAGGCCCAATTCATATTCTGTTCCGTCCGCTCCGGGGGGCCCAGCTTAGTCTTGTCAAATTTTGGTTTATATTTATCCGGGGCGCTTTCCCACTGTTGGTAGATGTCCCGCAGTTCCGCTTCAGTGCAATAGGTGGAAGCACCCAGAATTCTGTACGGATTATTGATGATCATATTGAAGTTGTCGCTGTAATCTTCACTTTTCTTTACATTAGCCATTAACGCATCGTATGGAGATTGTTTGCTCGCCACAATGATCCTCCTTTCTGCTCTCCTGAGTTTCCTTCCTATAATTTTAAAATATTTTGTTAAAATATGCTATACTAAAGTTGTAATTTTTGTAACTTTAATTTGAAATTGATATAGATAAAAGAACCTTGCCAGAAAACAGGTGGAAAATCTTGTGTTTTTGCAAACAGAGCCGAAGCCGCGGACTGTTGTCCACGGCTTCGGCTCTCCTATCGTCCTTCCGTTCTGCTGCTTGCCGCCTTTTCAGCGGCTAAATCCGAAAGCATATGCTGTAATTTCTGGCAAAGCTTATTTGTCCTGCTCTGCCTCTTCTTCTAAATCGGTGTCCTCTTGATTGCTTTCTACCTGGCTGTCATTCATGACTTCATCAGCAGCTGTGCCTTCTTCCTGATTTTCTAACTCTTCGTCAACAGCTTCTTCATCATCCGCTTCACAGGCTGCTCCTGCTGCTATAACAGACAGTTTTTTATTGGCAGCTCCTAAGCCCACCAGCGCACAGGTTATACCACCATACATGCCCAGTGCCTCAAAGATACTCGGCAGCAGCTGAGATGGAATCATACTGGACATAACCATCGCCGCTGGATAACCCTGCATCACATACTGATCTACCGTGGTCTTAAACACGTAGACATTGGCTGCCAGCATACCTATTCCCAGCACGGCCACCAGTGCCGCTACTACGTACAATAGCTTAGAAATAAAACATTTTCCCTGTTCCCCTTTTTTCTTACCTGTCATAAAAATAAATCTCCGTTTCTACCATTTCCATGGTTCTTATTAAAATTGCATGTTTTCACATAATATCATTTTACTGCTTTTTTGTGTTGAATGTATGAACAATTAATAAATTTTATGCAGTCAGTAATATTCCCTAAAGGATCAAGCCGCAACAACTTTTTATATTTTTTTATACCGGCCCTTAAATTTGTCCAGGATAAAGGTTCTGAAAGCCTCCTCCTTTCCCTTTGGCAAATCTTCCTTTCGTAAAACAGTGGCCGCATTAGAGCTGTAGTAGAATATGTAATAGCTCTTGGATTCAATCAGCTTGTAGAATTTTCCGTAATCGCGCTTGCTTTTTCCGGCTTCCATATCAGCTTCTGCCTTGAGGTGAGTATTATAAAAGCTTATGTGTGTCCAGCCGCCAAACAACCGACGGGAATCAGCCTTAACCTGCTGTCGATACCGAAGCTCAATGCGCAGGCAGATGGCAGCAAAGCCAAGGCTGAACAATAAAACGCTGAAAAGAGCAAACTTCCAGGCATTCATGGATATGCCTGCAGAAGCCATCATAAAAGAACCGCACACTGCCAGGCCCAGCATCAGTAAAAAAGTCTTGTAGTCTCTCCGAAAGGCGGCAATATAGAGGAATTTTTTGTAATCCTCTTTCTCCATGGTGGTGTCCACTTTAAAAAGAATGTTTTTATCCATCGTCTCTCCCTTGTATACAAATAATTTACGGCAACTCCGCATTCCATCATAGCTTTTATTTTACCATGCAAGCTTTTAGAAAACAATCCTCATACTTGTAAATTCTTCCGCATATATTGTGATATCGAACTCATTAGATCGAATCCAATAAATGATAGGGGCGGTGAAGTATTTAATATGAAGGATTACATAGAAGAAAGAGTCCTGGAACTGGCCAGGTATATTCTCGATACAAATGCTACAGTCCGGGCGACTGCCAAGAAGTTCAGGGTCAGTAAGAGTACAGTGCACAAGGATATTACCGAAAGGCTCCATGAGATCAATCCTGGTCTCGCCGCAGAGGTAAAAGCTGTCCTCGACACCAATAAGGCCGAACGGCATATCCGTGGAGGTCTAGCCACTAGAGAAAAATATCATTCCAAATCCTCCAAATAGAATGGAAACCTTTTGTATGGCGCCTGCCGGGCATTCGCACTGCAAGTGTGGTTCGGTGTGCAAACAGGAGAGGCTGTTTAACAAATTTATGGTTAAACAGCCTTTTCGTTGCCTTTATTTTATTACCTGTCTATAGGTACGTTTACTTTAGTCATTCGCCGTATATGCGAATCCGGTGCTTGCCATCGGCCTTCGACCGATACTGTGCTTCGTCTGCCCGGCGATACAATTCCTCAAAATTTTGGCCATGCTCTGGAAAAAAAGAAATGCCCATGGAACTGAGCACCTGGACTGCGTCTTCCTCTTCCAGCCACTGAATCTCCAATTGCCTGAAAATAAGGGATAATTTTTGATGAAAGGCCTCCGGAGATCCTACATGAGGAATAAATATAGCAAATTCATCGCCTCCCATGCGTCCCACCACATCCTCCCGATCCAGCACCTGCTCCAAGGTACCCACCACGCCTGTCAACACCTGATCGCCCATGTGATGACCATACTGGTCATTAAACCGCTTAAAATCATCCAAGTCGATCATAATGAAGGCGGCTTTTTCCAGCCTTTCTCGCAACAGTTTTTGGACAAGTTTTTCAAAACCTCTGCGGTTATAGGCTTTCGTCAGGGGATCCCGCAGTGCTTGTTTTTTCAAGAACATAAGCTTGATGATGTTGCCAATCCGCTTTCGCAGAATGGTTTCTTCGCAAGGCAAAAACAGGATATCTGCCACCTCCAGCTCTGCCATCTTGGCCGCCAGCCGCTTTTGACCAGGCCGGCAAGTCAGCACAAAAGCCATCATTTCATCTGTCTGAAAATGCCGAAGCTTTTGCTCCAGAAAAGCGCAGTCCTTTTCTGAGGAAGGAACCGCCTCCACAATCAGCTTCACCTGTCTTCTATATTTTTCCAGTGTCTGCTCTTCCTTTAAAATTTCCGCCGATTCTACTAGATAGTCATCTCCGAAGGTCTCTGTCATAACCTTCAAAAATGCCCGATCTTCACAGACGAGCACAAACTTTTCTTCGTTCTCTACCATCAAAAATTTCCCCAACTGAACTCGACTTTTATTTAAATACCATTGCATTTTTGACATATACGATGTGTCATTTCATTTATCATTATATCATATAATTTTTGTATTCACAATGTATTTTGGAAATTGTACTGGATACACTAAAATGAGGAGGAAACCATGTATCGCACAAGAAATCACAATGGCACCAACAATATTTGCGGCCAAAAAATCCGTGCGTTCCGGAAAGAACAGCCCATACGGTATTCTCAGCGGATGCTGGCCGATGAGATGCAGCTTCACGGCATCGATATGGATAAGAACGCCATACAGCGCATCGAAAGCGGCGAACGTTTCGTCACTGATATTGAATTAAAAGCGTTTGCAAAAGTTTTGGGCATGTCCTGCGATGAACTGCTAAAATAAGCCTTACTAAAACCGGGTGCTGCGCCGCTCACGGCGGATGCGTTGAAACCCAGTCCACAGTAAGGCTTTATTATTACAGGGCCCCGGTCTGCCCTTCCGACTACCAATCGATTGGCTTCCCTCTTTAAGTGAATTAGTAAGGTACCTTCAGGTATCCGCTTTGGAAGCCAACCGTTGCCGGGGATGGCAATGTCGTTTCTAGGAATCCTCCTTTTTCTTTAATCAGCTTAACAAAACAAGCTGCCTTCATTCTACGAAAAAGCCTCGCCCCTATCAAGAAATATTTACTATATTTGTCTGTCCACTTTCCCCGCTTTCATATATAATAGAATCAGTACAAATCAGTGATTTGTCTCTTTCTTGCATATGGTCTGCCCGTCAGCTTCTTTGCAGCTTGAGTAGACTAAAAGAAAACCATTACTTATTACCCTGATTAAATTTATAGCAACAGGAGGAACCATTCTATGATATTTTTACGATGTGATTATAGCGAAGGTGCTCACCCCCAGATTCTGGATGCCCTGACAGCTACTAATATGGAGCAGTCCGTAGGCTACGGAGAGGATCCCCATTGCCTCCATGCAGCAGCCTTGATCAAAGAGCGGATTGCCAGAGCCGATGCCGATATCCACTTTTTCGTAGGCGGCACCCAGACCAATTACACCTCTATTACCGCCTTTCTGCGGCCTCATGAAGCTGTTATCGCCGCGGCCAGAGCTCATATCTGCGTTCATGAAACAGGAGCGGTAGAAGCTCGGGGACATAAGATTATCACGACCCCAACCACCGACGCCAAGCTGAATCCAGATGATATTGATGAAGTAATCCGCATACATGAGGACGAGCATTTTGTCAAGCCAAAGATGGTCTTTATCTCCGACACCACCGAGTTGGGTACCATCTACAACAAGGCAGAATTGCAGGAGATCCGCAAGCGCTGCGACAAATACGGCTTATACCTGTATTTGGACGGAGCCCGGTTGGCCTCTGCCCTCACCTCTCCTGAAAATGATTTGACCCTTCAGGACATCGCTCAGCTGACAGATGCGTTCTACATCGGGGGCACGAAAAACGGTGCACTCTTCGGAGAAGCCTTAATTCTTTTAAATCCAGAATTGAAAAAAGAATTTCGGTGGATTATGAAACAAACCGGTTCCATGCTGGCCAAAGGGCGGCTTTTGGGTGTTCAGTTCGAAACGTTGTTTCAAGACAACCTGTACTTTGAGCTGGGGCAGCATGCCAATCGTATGGCAACAATGCTCCGGGAAGGAATTGCTGCCAAGGGTTACCGCTTTATTACCAATTCCCCAAGCAATCAAATTTTTCCAATCTTCCCAAATGAGTTGGTGGCAGAGTTGGAAAAGAGCATTTCTTTTGAAAAAGAAGGCCCTGTGGGAACACAGGAATACTGTATCCGCTTCGTAACCTCTTGGGCCACACCGGAAGAGGACATTCAGAAAGTCATCGATCTGTTATAAGCTGATCGAACAAATATCTGTTTTAAAGACATTCTCTGAAAACAGAACAAGATCTCAACACAAAAATGACAGGCATACCGCTCAATCAAGGGCTGTGCCTGTCCTTTTTTGCTTCTAAGTTCCTATTTTAACCTGCTAATTTTTTATGTATCTACGCGTCTTAAGCGTTTGTTTCATTCCCCACGCTATGACTCGTTGTAATACATCTGGGTCCAGATGACCTTGCCCTCTCCCCTGACATTTACACGTTGTACCGCACCGTAATCTCCCTGCAAAATCAGCAGTTCTCCCGGCGCTAGCTGACAAAATATCTTACCGAGCCGAATGTCACAAAAACCCTCAGCACAGTAAAAACCCTGACTCATCTTCTTATATCCCTGGCAGTCTTCTAAAACGATTTCTTTTCCATCCCTTGTCACAGGCAGTACCTCAGCGAACCCCTGGCTGCCCTTTCGCACCATCAGGTTGAAATCGGTAATTTTACCAAAACTTCTGGTCTGATACCCTCCGCTGAATCGGTCCTGCTCATAGGCTGCTAGTCTGCTGACCCGGATATCTTTGTGCGAAAGCACGACTTCCCCTTCCAGCACAATGAGCACCCGGTCGTAGTCCGGCAGGGGTGTAAAATCCGACTCCTCCATCTCTACCGTAGCGGAGCTGAGCCGCCACATAAAATCCCGCTGGTCATATTTGGCCGTCTCTGGATAGATTGCCAACTGGGTAGTAACCCCACCGGACCACTTGCTGATTTGATACGATTCCTTTGTAAATACCTTACATCTCATATACATCTTTCACCTTGCTAAAATTTATCTGCTATATGTTATCTGCTCTTTCTATCCTACAAATAGAAAGCCTGTTGATGTGACTTTCACTGAATAAATATACCATATCCTGCTAAATATGTCCACCGAGGCCGCCGCTGATTTTGAATAAAAAAGAATCAAATTTCTAGAAAATGGTTCTTTAAATTTAGGCAACAGAACCGACTCTTTTTTTAAAAAATACTATTTTTATCACAGCACAATCTATCTTTATTTGCAAAATTCGCCAGGTTGTGTTATCATATAATTTGTCTTGTTCACTTTAGAATTTCTCCGGATATTCCTGAAAAAGGCAAAGGATAAGATTTTTATCAAGGAAGGTTTCCCATGATTTTTGTACAGACAAATCAGCTTAAACCAGGTATGATAGTCGGCCAGACTGTAATGAATGAGGTATCGGTAGTTCCCCTACTTCAGACAGATCAGAAACTGACGATCCGATATATCCGAAGGTTGCGGGCTCTAAATATTCCAGGCATATATATTAAAACGAAATACAGTGAGGACATTATCGCCCGAGGCTTCGTAGATCCTGTTTTAAAACAGCGAATCACTACGGATTTAAAAAGCGTATGCAGAAATTTTGTATCGAAGTCCGCTATTACGTCACAAATGGCCAACACCTTAATAAATGTTTCCAGTTCCCTGATGGATCATATCCTCTCTAAAGATGAATACATTTTAAACATGGTCGAAATTAAAACTTTCGATAACTATACATATTCTCACTGCATCAATGTGGCGAGTTTAGCCACCTTGATTGGTATTCAGTTGGGTTACAGTCGCGTTTCTCTTCAAGAACTGACCTCTGCTGGTTTGATGCACGACTTTGGCAAATTGGAGATTCCCATTGGTATCATCAATAAGCCCTCCTCTCTAACCACAGATGAGTTTATTGTGATGAAGAATCACCCGACCCTAGCGGTCAACAAGCTGAAGAGCTCCATGAAGATTTCCCTGACTGTTTTAGACGGTATCGCCAGCCACCACGAAAAGTATGATGGCACAGGCTATCCGAACGGATTGAAAGGTGCTAACATTCCTCTGTGCGGCCGTATACTAGCCGTCGCAGACGTCTATGACGCGTTGACTACAGCTCGCTCCTATCGGCCTGCTTGGCAAACGAAAGATACCTTAGATTTCATGGCTAGCAATTCTGGCACCCATTTTGACCCGGACATTTTAAATGCCTTCTTTAAGACCATATCCGTCTACCCGGTAGGCACTATGGTTCGGCTGACAGACGACTCTATTGCCTTGGTTATCAAGAATACCCCTGGCTGCATGCTGGATCCTATTATCCGCATCCTATCCTCAAAGAAGCTGACTGCCGGCATGGAGATTAACCTAGCTCAGACAGAAGCGCTGCACATTGTCAAATCCATCGATGCTGACAGCGAAATTCCTATGGAAATTTTCGATTGAATAAAAAAACTGACCTTGCTTTTATCAGTAAGGTCAGTTTTTTACTATATCCGTTTCTTTTTATGCCTCTCTATCGTCTCCCCGCAGGTTCAACTCTGGATTCTTCATGCTGACCTTTGTATGAGGAGGAATCGATTCCGTAATAAACGCGCTGCCGCCGATGACGCAGTCATGACCGATGACAGTCTCGCCCCCTAAAATGGAAGCTCCCGAATAGATGGTTACATTATCTTCAATGGTCGGGTGGCGCTTAACGCCTGCCAGTGCCTGACCGCCCCTGGTGGACAGC
The DNA here is from genome assembly GCF_010669305.1 of Aminipila butyrica. NCBI lineage: Bacteria > Bacillati > Bacillota > Clostridia > Peptostreptococcales > Anaerovoracaceae > Aminipila > Aminipila butyrica. Next base: position 2,729,104 of record NZ_CP048649.1, read on the forward strand.
GCTCCGATGGTCACTCCTTGGAACAGCTTAACATTATCGCCGATGATGGTAGTCTCTCCAATAACCACCCCCGTACCATGGTCGATAAAGAAGTATTTGCCGATACTGGCTCCTGCGTTAATGTCGATGCCAGTCCGGCTATGAGCATACTCTGTCATAATTCTAGGAATAAACGGCACCTTGCGGATATACAGCTCGTGGGCCATGCGATAAACAAAGACAGCGTATAAACCAGGATAAGAGAAAATAATCTGCTCCTTGCTTCCTGCCGCTGGATCTCCGTCATAGGCTGCCTGGATATCTGTCAGCAGCAGCTTCTGGATTTTAGGCAGCTGCTGTAAGAATTCCACCGTGATATCCTTCGCTTCTTCTACGATTTCCGGCGTTTTGCTGTTATTGGTGTAAACCAAGGCCAGCTGAATTTGTTTGGACAGCATTTCAAACAAATTGGACAGCCGCTGACCGATGAAATATGGCGCCAAGGTACAGTCCATCCGTTCCGAGGCAAAATATCCCGGGAACATAATGACCCGCAGTTCCTTCAGCAGCTGAATAATCACATTCCGATCCGGCAATCTCATAGAGTCTTTAGCGAGAAATAGCTCTTCTGTCAAATAATTCTTGGTAATATCTTCTACTATATCTTGAATGTTCTCTTTAAATTTATCTTTCAATTTTTACAGCATCCTTTCTTTTTTGAGCAGTAGCGCCCTTGCAAAATCAGCGATACCCTTTCAAATCTAATATAGTATACTACAAGACCTTCAAATCAGTCCAGCCTTTTGAGGAAAAACCTCCGGAAATCTACTGAACGAAAAAGCCATGATGAAGCATATATGGGCTGCCTCATCATGGCTTTTTCTCGTTTATTATAAGATTAATTCCGAAGGACCGGCCTGCCAGTTATTCGGTTACCAGTGAAAGATCTACTGGAATGGAAGCGTCTACCTTATCACCAGCCAGCACCTTCATAGCTGCCTCCACGCCAGAGGCGCCGATTTCCTTCGGCAGCTGCTGTACTGTAGCGGCCATATCTCCAGCCTTTACAGCGGCCAGCGCATCGTCCGTCGCATCAAAGCCAACGACCATGATATCTCTGCCAGAAGCCTTAATCGCTTCCAGTGCACCTAACGCCATCTCGTCATTGTGAGCAAATACGGCGTCAATCTCCGGTTGTGCCTGCAGGATGTTCTCCATAACAGACAGGCCCTCTGCTCTGTTAAAATTAGCAGTCTGCTTTGCTACTACTTCCAGGTCACTTTCAGCGATTGCTTCATTAAAGCCTGTGCCTCTGTCGATAGCAGCAGAAGCTCCTGGCACGCCTTCCAGTTCAACCACTTTGCCTGCACCGTTCAGTTCTTTGACGATGAACTCACCAGCCAGTTTACCACCAGCTACGTTGTCAGAAGCGATATGACAAACCACGTCGCCAGTCTCAGCGGATCTGTCAAGGGTGATAACGGGGATGCCTGCTTCATTGGCCGCAGCTACCGCACTGCCCACCGCCTTGGAATCGGTCGGATTAATCAAGATTAAATCTACTCCCTGAGTAATCAAGTCTTCCATGTTGGAAAGCTCCGTTGCAGAGTTGTCCTGGGAATCGAGAACTACCAGCTTAGCCCCCAGTTCATCGGCCTTGGCCTGGGCTCCGTCTTTCAGGTCCACAAAGAACGGATTGTTTAAAGTCGATACAATCAGACCGATAGTTGCAGTCGTGCCGCCTTCATCGTCCTGATTCGTCGCTTCGCCGCCGCAGCCAAACAGTCCCAATGCCATAACCAGCACCAACAAAACCACTAGAATTCTTTTCATGTTTCATCCTCCTAATTTAACATTAATACCATATATATTTAACCGCCCATGGATTAAATATCCACATAAAGTTTATCTGGCTGCCTTCTGTTTTCTGTCCAGCAGAACAGCAAAGAGAATCACCGCACCTTTGGCTACATCCTGATAATACGAGGGCACTTGAAGCAGGTTTAAGGCATTGTTTAAGATGCCGATAATCAAAGCACCGATGGCTGTTCCACCGATAGTTCCTACGCCGCCAGCCATGCTGGTGCCCCCCAGCACAACAGCTGCGATGGCATCCAATTCGTAACCAGCACCGGCTGTAGGCTGTGCCGAACCCAATCGGGCCGTGACCAAGATTCCTGCCAAAGCGGCCAGCATGCCGGAAGCCCCATAGACAAACAACTTTACCTTATCTGTCTTGATACCGGAATAAACGGTGGCCTCTTCATTGGAGCCCAAAGCATAGATGTACCGTCCTGTGCGCAAATGGCGCAAGATGTAATAAGCGATAATGAAGACCACAATCATGATATAGATAGGGATCGGCAAACCCATTATATAGCCTGAACCAATCTTGCCAAAAATCACGCTGTCTGCACCCCCGCTGGTGCCGATGGGTCGGCCTTGGGTATACACCAAGGTAGCTCCCCGCAGGAGAGTCATGGTACCTAAAGTCGCAATAAACGGTTGTAATCGACCCTTACTGATCAACAAACCGTTCACTACTCCGATAGCCAACCCTAAGAACAAGGTAATGAGAATGGTCAAAACCAGGTCTGTGCCGGAAGCGATAAGGCTGGCCGCAATGGCACCACAGATAGCCAGAACAGATCCCACCGACAAGTCGATGCCGCCGATGAGGATAGCAAAGGTCATACCTGTTGCGATGACAGCATTGATAGAGGTCTGTCTCAGCACAGTCAGCAGGTTTCTCCAAGTAAAGAACTTGTCGCTCAATAAAGACATGGCGAGAACTAAAATCAGTAAAACAATCAATGGTTTATTTTTTTGTATTCTGTCTTTTACACTGCGGTTAGACATTCCTTTCAATTTCATGACACACCCTTCCCTACGGCTAAACTCATGATACTTTCCTGATTGGCCTCTTCTCGGTTCAGCATGCCGCTGACCCGGCCTTCGTGCATGACCAGCACTCGGTCGCTCATACCTAAGATTTCCGGGATCTCCGAAGAAATCATAATGATGCTGACCCCATCTTGCTTAAACTGATTAATCAGGTTGTAAATCTCCTTTTTTGCCCCTACGTCCACCCCTCTGGTGGGTTCATCCAAAATGAGGATGCTAGGCTTAGTGAAAAGGTTTTTAGCAATGGATACCTTCTGTTGATTGCCGCCGCTCAAATATTTTACCAGCTGTTTGGAGCCGCTGGCCTTAATAGATAAATCGTTCATATACGCCTTGCTGGCCTGCTCCTCCTTTGATCGGTGCACACGGCCAAGAAGTCCGCTGACCTGGCGTAGAGAGGCTAAGGTGATATTCTCTCCAATGCTTAAGCCTAAGACGATGCCATTCGTCTTTCGATCTTCGGACACGTAAGCAATTCCTGCCTGTAAGGCATCTTTGGGAGAGGCAATGTGAAGCTTTTGACCATGTAGCAGCAGCTCACCTTTGTTCATCTTGTAAATTCCGTAGATCGTTCTGGCCAGCTCTGTTCGGCTGGAACCCATGAGCCCTGCTATGCCAAGGGTCTCCCCCCGCCGCAGGGTAAAGGATGCCTCCTTGACAAACTGATTTTGCAGGCCTTTCACCTCTAGAATCACAGGGCCTACTTCTCCGCAAGACTTGGGGTACTGCTCTTCTAGCCGTCTGCCCACCATCATCTCGATGAGTTTCTCCTCCGTAACCTGAGGCACTGGCACTTCAGCCACCAGTTGCCCATCTCGGAGCACGGTAATGTCGTCACAAATTTCAAAGATTTCTTCCAGCCGATGGGATATGTAGACGATGCTGTGATTTTGGGCCTTTAAATCTCCAATAACGCGAAATAGCTTTTTTGTCTCAGAAATGGTCAAGGCCCCTGTCGGCTCATCCATAATGAGAATCTTCGCATTTAGGGATAGGGCCTTGGCAATTTCCACCAACTGCTGTTTTCCCACACTGAGATTATTAATCAGCTCTCTGGGATTTTCATTTAGTCCCAGCATGGCAATCCACTTTTCTGCTTCCCCATATAATTTTTTCCAGTCAATCTTACCAATCTTGTTGAGCGGTTCTCGGCCCAGAAAAATATTCTCCCCAATGGACAAATGCCCAATCAGATTCAGCTCTTGATGAATGATAGCAATGCCTTTATCCTGAGATTCCTTTGTGTTCTTAAAATCCACCTGTTGGCCGTTTAGTAAAACCTCCCCGGCCGTTCGCTGATAAACCCCGGTAAGAATTTTCATCAAAGTAGACTTTCCTGCGCCATTTTCTCCCAGAAGGGCCATAATCCGGCCTTCGTAGATGTTCAGGTTCACCTGATCCAGCACGGTAACGCCGGAAAACTCTTTGGTGATACCCTTCATGGTCACAATCTTGTTATACATGTTCCCCTCCATTTAGAAAACTACACCCGACACGAGAATCACGTTGGCGTAAGGGGTAAATTCCCCCGTACGGACAGCACATTTACAGCTTTCTGTCTGCTGTTTAAAGTCTTCGTGAGGCAGATATTCCACCTCCAGCCCTACCTGATTTTGGCTGCACAAGTTTAAAACCTCCTGATGAAGATCCTTGCTGGCCGTCCTCATCTCCTCCGCCAGAAAGATTTTTTCAACTTTCTGCTCTGCCAACACGGCTTCCAGCACCTGCATAAAAGAAGGGATTCCCTCTGATACCGCCAAATCAATGCGCTGGACCCCTTCTGCCACAGGGAGCCCTGCGTCGCCGATGACCAGGCTGTCCTTGTGTCCCAACTTAGAAATGCAGTAAGAGAGTTCTGAGTTCAGTAAAAATGTTTTCTTCATTGGATTGTACCTCTTTGATCTTTATAAAAATTTTTATGGAGTTATCTGTATTTTATTGAAAGATGTTTCTATTTTGTAGACTGGCGCACGATGAGCTCCGTAGGGAGAAACAAGGTGCTTTCCGCTGCGGTCTGCTGGCTCTCATTCTTTGTGTCCCCCTCCCCGCGGAGTTTTTCAATATGTCGGATAAGCATCTCCGCAGCCCGGTAACCCATCTCATAATTAGGCTGTTTAATAGTCGTCAGCGGCGGCTCCACCAAGCTGGCCAGATAAATGTCATCAAAGCCTACCAACCCCATATCTCGCGGAACAGCCAATCCCCATTCTTTCAACTTTTTAATCACGCCGATGGCAATCAAATCGTTTCCACAGAAGATGCCATCCATGGGGGTCTTTTCTTGAAGCAGTTGCTCTGCCGCCTCAATCCCCCACTGCATCCGGTATTCTCCTACCTTGACGTACCGATGCTCCGGTCCAATGCCCCAATCCTCCAGCGCCTGATGATAGCCTTCCAGCCGTCCTCTAGCCGTAGCGGTGGAAATGCAGCCTGCGATATAAGCAATTCGCCGATAACCCTGTTTCAGCATATACGAGGTGGCCTGATAGGCCCCCGCTCTGTTATCCACTAATACCCGGCCGATGACGTTCTTGTTATCATAATCCCGGTCGATGAGCAGCACAGGAACTTTACATCGAGCTAAACCGTCAAAGCCTTCCTCTCGATCAGCGGAATGGGCGGAAATAATCCCGTCCACCATCTTTTCCATCAACACGTGAATGTATTTATCTTCGCGTTTAATCTTGTCATCTGTATTGCAGTAAATGACGCTGTAGCCCAGCTGACTGGCCTTATCCTCCACCCCTCTGGCAATTTCCGGAAAAAAGGGGTTAACAATGTCTGGTATAATCAGTCCAATGGTCCTGGTCTGTCGAGTAATTAAACTTCTGGCCATGGTGTTAGGCGTGTAATTATATTTTTGTGCGATGCGAAGGATGTTTTCTCGAGTTCCTTCGCTAATTTTCTTATCCTTTTTGTTCAGCACCAAGGAAACAGTGGCAATAGAGACCTGAGCCTCTTCAGCGATTTCCTTAATGGTAATGCTCTTCTTCATAGCAATTCCTTTATCTCGCTTCGGTTAAACGTTTAACCTAATTCGTACATATATTTTACTTTAAATAACTTCAAGTGTCAATCGATTCCAGCACCTTTTGACAAGGTGCTGGAATCGAGCTATAATTTGTATATCTTTTCAAGAGGATGTAGGGAGAACGTATGAGAGAACGAAATAAAGAAACGGAACCAATCGGAGCACAGAAATCAGCTGGATTATGGCACCGATTTAGGCTGACCCATCTGACTGGCTCAGCTAAATTAGCTGGCTCAGCCAGCCTGACAAAACAATTTAAGCCAGCTGCTGAAAAGCTGAACATTACACCAGGCTTCTTCGTTAGAAATATTTTCATCTTGGCAGTCAGCCTGCTGCTATTTTTTCTGGTTTCAACGGATTATAACCTGTACCAGACCACTATCGTCCAAGTGACAGCCACAACAGATACTTATGTTACCAGCAAGCCATCGGCAGTAGGTCAGGAAGAGCGGTATTATCGACAGGACATACAAGGCACGGTGAAAAATGGGCCTTATAAAGGACAGCCTGCTGTTTTAGAAAATACTTATGGTGAATCCCTGGTATACGATGACAAATATGAAGCGGGGACCTGTCTTTTTGTAGACTACGTAACTGAAGACAACGACACACTCACTGGCACCATTTCTGGGGTAAAACGGGATCATTATGTGGCGGCAGCAGTCTTGCTGCTAGTGGATCTGCTGCTCATTGTCGGTGGGCTCCAGGGCTTCTTTACGGTGCTCTGCCTAACACTGAACATCCTGCTGTTTTACATCTTGCTTCGGCTTCAATACAGCGGAATGAACCTGCTTCTGCTGTCAGTCTTCATGTCGGTGCTTTTCTGTGCCGTGGTACTGTTCCTCATTCACGGACGAAGCTGGGCCACCTTTATGGCGCTGTGTGCCTCCCTAGCTTCCATCTTCTTTGTGACGGCACTTTCCTATTTGGTCATGCGCTGTACCCCAGCAGTGGATTATGAATTCTTAGAATATCTGATTCACCCTTATGAGCGTTCCGATGCGGACTTACTGTTCCTCTCCGAAATCCTCATGGGCTGTGCCGGAGCCGTCATGGATATCGCCGTGACGATTACCGCCTGTGCCTCAGAGCTGTTGCGAAAAGACCCGGAAATTTCCCGCAAGGCACTAATTTCCTCCTGTCGTCAAGTCAGTGAGGACATAACCGGCACCATGATCAATGTGGTCTTTTTCACCAACGTGTCTGCTTGTATTCCACTGTTTGTCTTATCCATGCAGAATGACATTCATTTTCTCACGGTACTCCACTACCAGGTGTTTTTTGAAGTAGCTCGATTCCTTACTGGCAGTATCGGCACAGTCGCGGCCATTCCCTTTTCCATTCTGGCCGTCTACCTGCTTCACGGAAGGAGGGCTGCCGCATGTTAATAGTACTGCTTATTATCCTCATGGCTGCCATTCTCTTGATTGGCGGCGAGCGAACAGCTAAGTCCCTGGTTACCCTGGGCTTTAACAGCCTTCTGCTGCTGTGTACTATTTTCGCTATCAACCGGGGACTCCATCCCCTGCTGTGTACGTTGACGGCTTGCATCCTCATCAGCTTAGTGACTCTTTTTTATCAAAATGAAGTCAATATCAAAAGCAAACTGGCTTTCGCCGCTGTACTGCTGGTTATTGCCCTTATGCTGCCAGTGATCTTCCATCTGGTATCGCTGTCCAACATCCAGGGTTTTCCCGTAGACCAGCTGGCGATCCAGGACTCTAACGGATATTCCAGGAATATTCACCGGAACATGGTGTACATTCAAATATCCGTAGTTTTGATGGTCTTTATTGGTGCTATCATCGATACGGCCCTAGCGGTGGCTTCTGCCCTCTATGAGGTCCACCTGAACAATCCCGGTCTATCCAGAGGGCGGCTGTTTCAGTCTGGTATTCATATGGGCCGGGATATTCTCAGTTCCACAATCAACACCTTGTTTTTCATCTACATCGCAGAATATCTCACGTTGTTCATTCAGTTTATGAACGATTCCACCTTTGCTCAGATGATTAACTCCAAGCAATTCTGCCAAGAGTTTCTTTCCATTACCCTAAGCGGTGCAGGCTGCATCCTGATTATTCCCGTGGCCGCTTTGCTGGGAGCTTTGCTGTACGGACGAGAACACCGCTAATTGAATTGTAATTCGCTGTTATTTGTGCAAGAGAACCGCAATAGTCGGGCTATCTTTTGCATAAGGTTTCCCTGTCACGTCACCGAATACGTCAACCTTGTTAAAACCGGCTTCCTGTGCTTCTTTTATGAGCATTTCCAAGGTGAAGCAGCAATTCCAGATACAATATTCTCTGATTGTTTGGTCCGTAAGGACAAGGGTCTGTTCTAATGTCACGTGGCCGGGGTACTTATACTGTGCATTTAATGAAAGATATTTTTCTGCACTCCAGAAACCACCCTCATCATGGACTGCCCAGTTCGTTGTTTCCTGAAACTCATTGTACGTTATGATGGAAAATACATCGAATAAAAGCTTTCCACCTCTTTTTAAACTGTGGTATATTCTTTGCAGTATATCCCTTCTATTTTCAGTGGATAAAGCCCCATAATCACAGTAAATAAACGTGGCCAAATCAAAGGTCTCGTTAAAATCCATTTTCAGATAATCCTGCGAGAGATAAGTTATATCTAATCCGTGTTCCTCCGCGGATGCCTTGGCATACGCGATGGATCTCTTTGAAAAATCGATTCCAGTCACTTTATATCCCGCTTTACTGAACCTTTCAGCATATAGACCCGGCCCACAGCCAAGATCTAATAAGTGGCGGTATTGGGCAGGTGGGGTCATCTCCTGAATCCATTTTACAGACTGCTCAATAAAACTCCATTTTCGGCTTGCTCCTTCGTAATCTGGATTCAGATGAGCTTTAAGCATATACTTTGAAATATGTTCGTCATCCCAGAAGTTGACCTCACTTTGCTTATAAAGAGTTGGACGCTGCAAACACCTAAAAATATTGTTGTACATAAAGATCCTCCTTTGCATTAATCAAATAAAAAAAGCCGTAGAATTTACTCTACGGCTCATCTTGTTTACGTGAAAATCCGTTTAAGAGTAAAATAGAATCAAACAGCAGGTATAAAAACAGAACCGCTAAACGGTTGCTCTACACCTATTGAGTTGATTTTATTCACTCTTTTCCAGCCGCGCCTACACCACCGATTCTGTGGTATCCAACCCGCCGGACATTCATCACCTTTTCATTCAAATTATGTCTTTATCTTATACGCTGATGCTTTGGCTGTCAACAGAGATCTGCACTAAACCAGGGCATTGTTTGACTTAAACAATACCCTGCTTTGACAGTTCAATCTTATTTCAGTTTACCTTCCAGTACCGCAATCGTCTCTTCTGTAGACAGTACATTGCAGTACAGATTATTCATGATTTTCAGCTCTGCATCGTGAAGTTCCATACAAGCTGCCGCACAGGCATCTTCCACACAGATAACTTTAAAGCCGTCGTCTGCCAAGCCTCTCACGGTTCCTGCTACGCACTGGTCGGTGACAATTCCGGTTACCACCACTGTCTCAATACCCAGATTACGGATTAAACGAGAATAATTGGTACCAGAAATCACGCTGTCCGTCGTCTTGTTGACCACAATCTCACTAGGCAGCGGTGCCAGCTCGTCAATCATCTCTGCTTCTTCGGAGTTGACATAGAGGAAGATGCCATTCCAGCCTTCGGTCTTCTGCACCGGAGTCCGGTCTTCTCCGTCTGGTCTCAGGCAGGCGATTCGACCAAAGGTCACCGCCATATCCTTCTCTCGGAAATACTCCAGCAGCTTCACATTATTAGGAATAACGATGTCATCCAACCGATCGTGGAAAGGCAGCCACCGTTCCCATTCTCCCATTTCTCGGAAAGTGATCGATTCACCAATCTCTCTGGAGACAAATTCTTTCTGCATATCTACAATCAGCAGCGCCGTCTTTTTCGGGTCTACGATAATGTCAGGCCATTCGGTCATCGTTTCATAATAGTAAGATATATACTTTGGATTCGGTTTCATGGACATCCTCCTTGTGATTCCTGTGCTGTATTTTTTCATGCACGTCAATTTATACTTTATACTCTTGTAGCCGGCTTCCCTCTCAGGAACCTCTCTTGAATCAAGCTGCGGTACAACTACCGCAATATAAGGGTTTCTCAGGCTTATTCCTCATAGATTTTAGGTTTAATTTTAAAGCCCTTCGTGGATATAGCAGCGAAGACAAAGCCAATCAGCAGCCAACTGAATCCTACTACAAAGGCCAGCTTAGACAAATGAATCCACAGATAGCCGCAGATTAAGAAGCCCAAGGCAGGCAAAATTAAATATTTAAATACCTTCTTCTCTTTCTTGCGGAAGTAGAAATAAACAATTACGGACAGGTTTACACACATAAAGCCAAAGAGTCCGCCGAAATTCATCAATTCTGTAACCAGCGTTAAATCCAGCAACAGGGATCCTACGATACCAACCACGCACATAATCAGAATGTTCCACACTGGGGTCTGGAATTTCGGATGCAGGTAGGTAAAAAATTTCTTTGGCAACACCTCATCTCGGCCCATGCCGTACATCAATCTAGCGGCACTGGACTGACCAGCGATACCTGCTGTAAAGGTAGAAAGAATGACAGCAAAAGTATACAGCCCTGCCATCAGGGTACCCCCTGCCAACTGTGCTACTTCAAAGAGTGCTGTGTCCGTACTTTCAAAGGACATGTAGTCCGGCCACACGAGCTGAGCTACGTAAGCCTGCACGACGAAAATCATGCCCCCTGCCAAACAGGCGATAATAGCAGCCCGGCCAATATCCTTTTTCGGCTGGACGGCTTCCTCTGCCATGGTGGTAATGGAATCAAATCCCAAGAAGGAGAAGCAGGCTAATGCTCCTCCGGCCACCAACAAGTTCACATTGGTCACACCTGGATTAAAAAATGGCTTAGCGGAAATCAGGGTTCCCTCTCCTGCGCCTCCGAGAATGGCTTTGGCACAGACAGCAATGAACATAATAACGATGGCGCCCATAACCGCCACCAATATGAGGTTTGTCTTAGCAGCCATCTGTACACCAATGCAGTTGACCACCGTTACTACGCCAGCGATGATCAGCACCCAAACGAAATACGGTACCTCTGGCACCGCCGCATTAGCGTAAAGGGCCCCCGTGATGAATACAATCAGCGGTACCAGAACGTAGTCTAGATAGATGGCCCAGCCAGCAAAAAATCCCAAATGATGATTGATACCCTTCTGGGTATAGGAATACGTGGAACCGGCCACCGGAAAAGCGCCGGCCATCTTACCGTAGCTGGTCGCTGTAAACAGCATGGCTACCATGGCAATCAGGTAAGCCATAGCCAAGGTTCCCCCCGTAGTCTGGGATGCGTTGCCGTAGATGTAAGCCGGCGCGATAGGGGTCATAAAGGCGATGCCGTAAATGGCCAGGTCTTTCAGCTTGAGCACTCGTTTCAACTGCTGGGGTGAATCGGCATTTTTGATTTGCTCACTCATGAAAATTCTCCTCTCTCTTAAAAAACTGAATAATAGCGATTAGAAAAAAGCTTTTTACTGTCTATATAAAAAGCAAATTTCATGCCAAACTCTATTTATTTTCGTTCTTTGAGATAATAAGGGAATTTTCATCAATGGACAGGCAATGCCGTATTTAATAAAAGCAAAGCCGTTAAGACTGATAATACGCGTTTCCGGGTCTTCCCACAGCTCCAAGGCGGGGCTCAGCCGAATGTTTATAAATCACCCGGCTGGCTTCCGATGGAAGTTTTAAATCAGCGGTACTTTCAACCTCTAGTGCTACCTTTTCAGCCCATGTGCTACCTTTTCGTAGCATCTAGCTCAATGACTTTGTTTGTCCACGCCTAGTTGTTTCATCTTGACTTGCAGGTTCTTACGGGCAATGCCAATTTGGTCAGCAGTAGCGGTCACGTTGCCATGGTTCTGCCGGAGCATTTCCGAAATAAACTGGCGTTCAAACTGATTTCTGGCAGTCCGCAAATCCGTAGAAGAAAAAACAGAAGCGAAATCAGTGGCCTGAGGCGAAACCAGATTTTCAGTCCCTTGACGAAGTTCCTCCGGCAGCATCGCCTCGGTTATAATCTCCCCATTGGAAAAGACAATCAACCGTTCTGCCAGATTCTTCAGTTCCCGTACATTGCCTCGCCAGGAATATCGGAGCAACGCGTTTTTAGCCTCCTGACTGAGGTTCACTCTTGGCTTGCTCATTTCATCCGCATAGTAATCCAGATAATAGATTAAGATTGGTAAAATATCCTCTGTCCTCTGTCTCAGAGGAGTGGTGGTCAACGGCACCACATTTATACGGAAGAACAAATCCTCCCGGAAGCTGCCTTCTGCAATGGCTTCTTGCAGATTCTTGTTTGTTGCACAAACCAGCCGAAAGTCCACTTGGATGGTCTTGGTCCCCCCCACCCGTTCAATCTCTTTCTCCTGCAAAACCCGCAGCAGTTTGCTCTGGAGGGAGTACGGCATGTCACCAATCTCATCCAGAAACAAGGTTCCCCCTGCGGCCATTTCAAAGCGGCCCTTTTTGGCAGCGATGGCTCCCGTAAAAGCGCCCTTTTCATGACCAAACAATTCGCTTTCCAATACGCTTTCCGCCAGAGCAGAGCAGTTTACCTTAATTAGCGGACCGTCCCTGCGCTCGCTATTGCAATGAAGTAAATTGGCAATAATCTCCTTCCCCGTCCCGCTTTCCCCTGTTATGAGCACACTGGAATTGGTGGGGGCAATTTGAGCAATCTGCCTCTTTAACTCTTCCATAGAGCTGGAACAGCCAACTACGGCCAAGCCTTTAGTCATATCCTTCAATTGAGTCCGCAGCTGGGCATTTTCTTCATGAAGCCTCAAAAACTCCTCTGCCTTTTGAATGTTCAGCAGCAGTTGGTCAATCTCCACTGGTTTAATCATGTACGTGTATGCTCCATTTTCCATGGATTCCACGGCCCCTGTGATAGACCCCTCTCCCGTGAGCATCATCACCAGCTGATCTGGATTTTTCTCCTTAATTCTTTTTAAGACCTCTACTCCATTCATCTCCGCCATGACTACATCTAAAATAACCATGTGAAAGCTCTCCGTCTCCAAGCGCTTCAAAGCAGCCACCGGATCTGTACAAGTTTCGACGGCGTACTCTCTGGAGGAAATAATCTTACTGTAAATATTCAAAAAACTGGCATCATCGTCTATCATCAATATACTATACACGGACGTCTCCCTCCACATTGTTTTCTTCCGGCCCACCAGGCAACAAGATTCTCACCTCTACTCCATCCGGTTGATTTGTGACCTTAATACTTCCCCGGCTTCGAATCACTTCTTTATAAACCAGCCACAGTCCCAAGCCCGTACCTTTTTCTTTTGTGGTGAAAAATGGCTCAAAAATCTTCCCTAAGTTTTCTTCCAAGATTTGTGTACCGGTATTGCGGAAGTATACACAGACATTTCCTTCTTGGGTATAATTGGCCTGAATGGTCAATTTGCCCCCCTCTTCCATGGCCTCCAGGGCGTTGGTCATAATATTTAAAAAGATGTTCTTAAGAGAATCACTGTTGCCGAACACATTGACTGGTTCTTCTCCCGTGTTCAGCTGAACACTGATACCTTTTCGTACACATTCCTGCCGCACCAGCATATACAACTGGTCCAGCAACTTTCGACTGTCATGTAATCGGCTTTCTCCCCAGGAGGATTTGGAGAAATCCAGCATGTTGTAGACAATTTTTTCTGCCCTGGCAAGATTGGCATCCATCTCTCCCATGATTTCCTCCCATTCCTTGCCATCAGCACCGCCTTTCAATAGAAAGGAAGCCCCCTTGATTACAGCAAGAGGTGTTTTTAACTCGTGGGTTACACCGGCTACCATCTGACCGATAACGGCCATCTTCTCCGATTGAAACAGCTCTTTTTCCATGAGCTTCTCTCCCGTAACGCTCTTTTCAAAAACCACGATTTCCTTTAACTTGCCTTCTTCATCCAACACGGGATAACTGGCCACCTCAAAAATATCTCCGCCGCAGGCCACCTCCGATTTATGCTTATTCAGCAATCTCGCCGTGTCACCCACAGGACAGTTTCGGCAAGGCTCCTCCTGCCCTCGAAGGATTTGATAGCAGCATGCCAGGCCCCCCTCCTCCAGTCGGCCCTTATTAATCTTCTTAATGCCATAATCTCCATCTAAAATCATCATCGTATCATCGATACTGTTAAACACCGATTCCAGTTGATTCTTACTGTAAATCAATTCTCCCGTGTACTGCCCCAGCTTCTGCCCCATACTGTTAAAAGCAGAGGCTAGCATCCCCACCTCATCTGAGGTGTCCACCGGCAGCGGCACCAAATTGCCCTGATCCATTTTCTTTACATTTTCTGTGAGCTTGAGAATGGGGGCGATAATTCGCCTGGACAGTAAAGACCCCAAAATGCTGACCAGAATCAGCAGAATAAATAAGACAGCCCAGACTCCTACCGTCAGGTATTCCCGGCCTACCGAATATTCTTCCTTGTCGATTTCAATGCCCACAATCCAGTCGATGGTGTCCAGCCGCTCAAAGACCACCGCCTTTTTGCGACCTTCGGCATTGAAGCTGACCAAACCAGACTTATCGGCCTGCATGGCCTTTAAAAGCTGCTTCCGCACCGGACTTTCCTGATAATTTTCAGCATAATTAATCTGAAAGGTGTCACCCATGTTCCCTTTGATTGCTTCCATATAGGGATGATACACGACTCCGCCGTTTTCATCGATAATAAAGGCGAATCCGCTGTCTCCAATGCGGAAGTCCACAATGGACTGCACCAGCTTGTCCAGAATCACATCAGCACAGACTACACCTCCCGAGGTGCCATCCTGCCGGTAATAAGACTGGGAGCAGGTGATAATCCAGCCGTTTCCGCCGTAGTCGTAATATGGCTTGGTCCAGTTCGCACTGTTCAAATTGTGAGGCTGATTAGCGATGGTGTAAAAGGGATCCGTTCGCTGATCGTGGTCTGGGGCAAAAATCTGGTTGTCCAGATATGGGTATACCCGCATAAAGCCTCTAGCGGTGACCGTATACACATACGCCAGCTCTCCGTTTTGCCGAACCATGCTGGCCATGGCTGGAACCATGGCTTCGGTCTGGATAATCTCTGTAGCGATTTCCTCTGTCAAAGGAATATGACTGGGGAGATAGGTGCTCGTCTCTTTCCCGGAAGCTTCCAGCACATTTTGTCTGTTTCGCTGGTAGTCAGCCGAAAGCTGGGCAGAATCCACCGGATAGTGAGCCGTCTCCTGGGCCCACTGGGCCAGATTGTTCACTTCGCTTTCCACCTTCTGCAGGTCTTTTTTCATGGTCTGCATCTTTTCTGAAATAATCATATTCAGGCTGTCTTCTAAGCGTTCCTCTTCAAAAGACTGCACCATATTGATTAAAATAGCGGTAAAGATGGCAAAAGGAATAAGGCTGATAATCAGCACCGTGACAATAGTCTTTTTTACAAAGGAATTTCTCATGTTCCTGCCCATTCCTGGCTCAACGAGCCCTCTCTGCTAAAGTCGATTCTTCAAGTCCCTCAGCTGCCGGTTCAGTTTATTCAAGTCTTCCATCCGTCTGGCTACGGTGATTGTATTCTTCTCTCGGTACATGAGAATCAGATTCAAGGTACTTTCCATCTCCTGGCACAACTGCTGGACCTGACTCAAAAACTTATTCTTTAAGTTTTCCAGACTGTCTCCAGAAGCGGCTTGCTGGTATCCCTCTCCCAGATCCAGTTCGGCCAGTTCATAATGATATTCCAAGCCAAAAAGTTCCTTTGCCGAAGCAGACAGCTGCTTCTTCATCCGGTTCAACTCCAACTCCAGCAGATTGGAGGCATCGACATAGCGGCCTGCATCACCTGCCTCGTCCAAATTTAAGGCAGCCTGCCGGCCCTGTTCCTGTAGCTGATTCAAAACTTCCGTCATCTTCCGAAATCGCAAATCCATTTTGCCGATTGGCATTTTTAGGGCTGTCCAATACAGATTTAGTCGAGACAAAGCAGATCCTAAAATGTCTTTTAGTTTCCTGGCCGCAGATTCCTCCAGAATCTCCCGGACAGAAGTCTGACAATCCTCTTGAAGGCGGTCTGTCAGTTCTGCCAGACCTGTGCCAAATTTAGCACTCACTGGAAAAAGGGAAACCTGATCGACTTCCATGAGGCTGCACAATAGCTTGCGGCAATAAGCTATATAAGCGTCTAAATCTTCTGGGTCCACCTGATCAATCTTGTTCACGGCAAAATAAAATTTAGCGGCATGCTCCCTGGCATTTTGTAAAAAATCAATCTCAATTTGATTGATGGGGCTGTCCACAGAAAGCATAAAGATAACCGCATCGCTTTCCTTGACAAAGGCATAAGCCACATCTGAGTTATGCTGATGAGCAGAACCGACTCCCGGAGTATCCACAAAGGTTACGCCGCCCTCTAAGAAAGGCGCCGGCGTATGCAGGCTCACCGAGGAGACACATAGCCGATTCCCGGGGTTTTCTTGTTCGTTAATATAAGTTGGCAGCTGCTCCAAATCGATGGGCTGAATAATCCCATTATCAAAGTGTACTGACGCCGACGGCTCTCCATATTGAATCCTGGTCACCACGGAAGTTACCGGAACGATGCCCACCGGCAGCAGCTTCTCCTGCAAAATGGCATTGACCAACGTGCTCTTGCCCCGTTTAAACTGGCCGATGACAGACACGGTCATTTCCTGGGCCTCCAACTTGTGACGAAGTTTCTCTACCCGGGCTGCTTCCTGTCTGCATATTTCTGAACTATCTAGTAATTCCTGAATCTTATTTGTTATATCCATCACTGAATCCATCATATATTTAGCTCCTATCTAATTTCTGCCTCATACCATACAGACTGCACCGCTGACGACTTTCCCAACATGCCCCCACAGCGAACCCGCATAATATATTCTCTATTCTTCCACATATAGTGTACCACATTCCTCATTCCGGAGAAACCACAAAACCTTCTCCGCTAAAAATCCCCGCCCACGCGTCCATAAGAG
Organism: Aminipila butyrica; assembly: GCF_010669305.1. NCBI lineage: Bacteria > Bacillati > Bacillota > Clostridia > Peptostreptococcales > Anaerovoracaceae > Aminipila > Aminipila butyrica. The sequence continues at coordinate 2,746,096 of NZ_CP048649.1, forward strand.
GAGCATCGGCGGGGATTCCTTTATTCATTTATAGATTGTTTTTTCATTCCGATTTGATCGTTCATTTCAATTCTGGTTCTGATTCGGATTTTGCTTTCTGCACAATCTGGCAGATTTTCTCCAGGCCCTTGGTCACCAGCTCTAAATCCTCCTCTGGGACGTTGCGAATCAAGTCCGTCATCAACTGTCGCTTGATTTCCAATAAATTGTGGCGTTGTGCAAAATCAGGAGATAAAAAAATCTTTACACTTCTACGGTCTCCCGGTGCAATCTCCCGGATGACATCTCCCTGTCCTACCAGCCGATCCACCATGCCGGAAACCGTACTTTTGGACAGGCTCAGCTTATCGCTGAGTTCCTGAAGGCTGAGGCCTGGATGTTTCTGGAGTACAAAGGCTAAAAACAGCTGTGGCCCAGTAAACCCAAACTGCCTGGCTTTTTCAAAGGTATAATCTCCCAGCTCTTTACGGGCAGTCTTCAGCAGCCGAGCAATTTGCTCCGCTGATTCCACCAAGGGATTTTCCTCTTGTTTCTTTGTGTCCATCATCATCTCATTCCCTAAACCTTAAAAATTTCCTTTTGCTTCTGGGCCCTCAACAGGAATACCAGCACCACAGGAATTAATACAGTGACCACTGTAAACGCAATCGTGTAATTGATGGCATCCAGATAAGCCTGCTTTTGTAAGACCCCGGCGATAGCACTGATAGCAGATGCCTGGGCATCAGCAGTAGTCATGCCCGAAGTCAGATAAACAGCTTGTATCTGTTTTATTGTACCAGCTACTGCCTGATTTGACAAGGTCACGTCTTCCGCCAATCGAGCATAATTGCTGTTGGTTTGAGTCGTCATCATGGTTGCGACGATGGTGACGCTGATGGAACTGAATATGTTTCGCAGGGTATTGGTCAACGCCGAGGCTCTGCCTGTCAGGTTCAAGGGCACTGCATTCATGCCCACCGTATTAATCGGCATCATGGCTAACCCTAGGCCAATTCCCCGGATAAAAGACACCATCATAATCGTGCCGTTGGCCGTATCCGCACTTAAATACGTCAGATGGTAGGAGCCCCACAACAAGATAAACAGCCCCGGTATGGTCACCACTTTAGCCCCGAACTTGTCAAAGATTGCCCCGCTTATAGGCATGGTAATGGCCGCCGCAATGGCTGAGGGCAGCATCACCAGACCACTCTGCATAGCAGACAAGCCTTTGACATTTTGCAGATACAAAGGAAGAATGTAGCTGCCGCCCATAAGTGCCATCACCAGTACACAGCTGATAATCTGGCTCAAGGCATAATCATACAGTTTCAGCACCCGCAGGTCCAACAAAGGATTGGGGTGAGTCAGTTCGTTAATAACAAATAAAATCAAACTGAATATACCGATGGTCAGCAGGATGGGATAATGAATCTCCTTCCAGCTCAAGGTAGACCATTTCCCTACCACATATAAAGTACAGACGATGCCTACCACCGAAGTGATAAAACCAATTAAGTCAAAATTTCCTTGATAAGGCTTCTTCTCTCCCTCCCGGAGCAGCAGAAAGGCAAAGATAATACCGAAGATGCCGATAGGTACATTGATGTAAAACAGCAGTCGCCAGTCCAGGTTGGACAAGATGTATCCCCCCAAAGTAGGGCCCAAAGCCGGAGCTGCCATAGCTGCCACCCCCCAGATGCCCAGGGCCTTGCCCCGTTCCTCTACCGGAAAAATGGCAAAGACGATAGACATGCCCACCGGGCTCATCAGTCCGCCGCCGATGGCCTGAATTACCCGAAATAAAATCATAACGCTGTTGCTCCAAGCCATGCCCGACAAGGCGGATCCTACTGTAAACATGGTCAAGGCGATAATATATAACTTCTTAATGCCGATGGTGTCGCTTAAAAATCCAGTCAAAGGAACCACGGCTCCCATAGCTAAAGAATACGCCGTCACCACCCAGGTGATATCCGACAGGGTAACACCAAACACGGACATCATCTTTGGCAGCGCCAGGTTGATCAGGCTGCTGCTCAAAACACTCATAAAAGTTCCAATCAGCACCACCGACAAAGCCAGCCATTTGTAAAGCTCATCATTCTTCTTCAAGGTTAACCACCCCTTATCGAATGTGAATCTTGATTACGGCATTGGTACCCAGCAGAAGCCCATCGTAATTCTGACCCTCATCAAAGACAATTTTCACTGGCACTCGCTGAACCACCTTGGTAAAGGTGCCGCTGCTAGCTCCGGACAGAAGGGAAAAGGCAGAATTAGCTGCTTTTCCAATCGACTGAATCTGCCCCGTCATCTTCTGACCGTCCAAAGCATCTACGGTAATGTCCACCTGCTGGCCCACCTGCAACTTAGCCACATCGGTTTCCTCAATGTTGGCACTTATGTATAACTTAGCCGGATCAGCCATCATAATTAAGGTCTGACCAGTAGACACCAATTCTCCAGGGGTTGCCTGTTTTTTCAGCACAAACCCCGAAATAGGGGAACGAATAACCGACTGTTCCAAATTAATATCAGCCAAACTGCCCATCTCCTGACGGCCAATAATCTGATCCTCTACCAAGGTCTGTCCTTCTTCTACATTGAGCTCCAACAACTTCCCAGTCATCTGAGGAGAAACCTTTACCATATCCCCCGTTACCTTAGCATCTTCTGTCGTTACGAAGAAACTGCCCTGATACCAATAATAAATGCCGATGCAGCTCAAGGCCACCAGCATGGCGCCCACCACGGACCCCAGCAGCACTTTTCTTTTTGATTCCATATTTATTCACCAGCCTTATTCATCTAATGCAATCTCAGCAAACATCCCGACTTTGACAGCAGCATCATTCTCCAACATGTTTACCTTCACTAAAATATTCTTATTTTGGGCATCTACCACAGAATCCACCAGAGACACCTGCCCGGCAAAAAGCTTATCTGGCAGCTCTGAGATGCGGATAGTCACCTTCTGCCCCTGCTGTACCTTGTCGGACAATCTAGCTGGCAAATAAGCGCTGATATACGTCTTATCCGGATTGACGATGGTCATAAGCGTTGCTCCCGACGAAGCCATTTCCCCCGGATTAATCTTCTTTGCTGTAACTGTGCCAGATACAGGAGCCACAATGACACCATTGGAAGAAGTAGCGTTAATCAGGGCCAGACTAGCCTGTGCCTGCTTCAGCTGAGCTTGTGCTGTGTCCAGCTGTTTCTGTGCACTCTCCATGGCTTCCTTGGAAACCATATCAGACTGATACAACTCCTGCGTTCGGTTGTAGCCGCTCTGAGCGTTAGTCAAGTTAATATTGGCCATATCAATGGTGGACTGCGCCTGACTCATCTGAGCCGGCACTTCCTGCATATCAATTCGCCCCAGAACCTGTCCCTTGGTTACTACGGAGCCTACATCTACATTTAGCTCAGCAATTTTGCCCGAGGCTTTCGTGGATACATCTGCGCTCTCTACAGCGTCCACCTTCCCCGCCATCAGATAAGCCAACTGCGCCGTTGCTTGTTTCGCCTCGACGTCCTGACTAACCGACGGAGATTTTGTCTGTATGATAGATCTTCCCAAGAATATCAGAAGAATTGCTATAATCATGCAGCCTGCTATAAGCAGTATTTTCTTGTTTAGTCTTTCCATATTAGTCCCTTTCCTCGTCTCTTTTAGTTCGTATGCGAACTGTTCTTATACATACTAGACCTCTTGTGAGAAAAAGTCAAATATTATTTTTTCTACTTTTTGGCGACCCTTTTGAAAATTTATCATCAAAAATAAAACAAGTCCGAAAGAAAGCAATCAGCTTTCTTTCAGACTTGTTGATTTTATCATATTTCTATTTTTAAGAAGGTTCTCGTAACCTTGCGCCCTCTGGAAGCGCCTTACTGAAGCAGGGAAAGTCTTTTTAGCATGGCCGCCACTTCCGCTCTGGTGGCCGTACTCTTAGGTGCTAAAAGCGTCCCGCCGCTGGTTCCTGTCAAAATGCCAGTTCGGCAGGTCCAGTCCATAGCCTCCCGCAGCTCCGGCTCAACAGCAAATACATCCGCATAGCCGTAGACTCCCGTTGAGCTGCCACCCTCCATGTCCAATCCGGCAATTTTACCATACTGCCAGAGCATGTGCGCCAGCTCCTCTCTGGTGAGGGCTTCTCCTGCACCGAACAGCCCCTGGCTGTTCACCGAAGAGATACCCTTTTCCAGCGCCCAGGCCGCAGCAGGCTCATACCAACCCTTTACATCTGCTGGAAGAGCAGTGTTCTTTGCCGTCGGTTCCCCCGCCATCTGATAGAGGGCATAGACCATCATGCCTCGGGTCATGGGACTAGATGGCTGGAAGGTATTGCTGCTGGTACCGCTCATAAGCCCCTTTTCATAAGCGTACATAACATAGTCAAAATACCAGGCTGACAAATGCACATCCACAAAGAGGGAGGCCGCCTTGTCGGCATCCATCGTCAGCACCGCGGTAAAAAAGTTCGGCATCGCATTGGTGGCAAAGGTCACCTGCCCAGTCTGCTTGTTATAGATTACCGGCAGCTTCTGCAGCTTGCCGTTTTGATCCATGTAATATAAGTCGTAAGAATATGTCAGCTCACCTGCTGCTGGAATATAAGGCAGATCCACAGTCAGGGCGTCCTTGACCCCTTTTAAGGTGATGTCGCTAAGCTTCACGCCGATGTCAAAGTGAATCTCATAGGTTCGGAAAAACGGGGCGGAATAATTGCTCAGGTTAATCTTGCCGATAATCCCACATTCGCCATCTAAGCCCTTGAAATACCGACAACCGGTGAGATTATCCACGATATCCCCCACCGTCACGTTGTACTCTGAGGTTTTCAGCATGTTTTCCAAGGCGGCATTGACTGTTTTTACTTGTTCATCGCTCTGGTAAAAATTGCTGGTAGACCAGCCGTTACTGGTCAAGTAATCGTTAAATAAAGTCTTTCCGCCTCCTCGAATGTAGCTGATATCCTTTTCATAGGAGAAAATCAGCCCTTTTAGAAAGGCAATGTCTGCTGTATCGCTGCTGTTATCTCTGCTGTGCAGGTACAAATACCGAGAAACACCGTTGCACAAGGCAAGGCCGATAGAATTTCCCACCGTTCCCCAGCTGCTGTAAGCCAGCAGCATACTCATCTCACACTCTCTGGTCATCCGGTACTCCAAGTTGCCGCTGTAAGCCGAAGGTGCCGAATTAATAACGATAGTTGGGATGCCCTTGCTGATGTTGCCATTAATATAGTCGATAGCCTGGTCGATATATTTAGAATTCAAAATAGCTGTGGAGGGTGAAGTCAGCACGACGATTTCAATATCCGCTTTCTTGCGGTCTACTAAGTTGATACCGATGCTCTCCAGATGCTTTTCCAGATTTTCTTTTACCGTCTCCATATCATATACTGAGCCCGAGCCCGAGCTTTCTGTATTGCCGAAATAGGTGGCGGATGCATTAACATTGTACCCGTAGTAATCAATCATCAGGTTCAGCACGGCCATCATCCCCAGTTCATCAGCCCCAGAATAAATCAGGCCCCGTCCATCCAGTTTTTTCTTCAGATAGTTAACCTCGTTGGTCTGAATGGTGTTCTGGGGGTTAGAATCATCGATTCCAATGAAGTATTTCATCCGCCCGGCTCCATCCATAGAAAGCAGATAGTCGATAAGCTTCAGCTTCCGCTCCCGGGTTTTTAACGAGTGATTAATTTCTTTGGCATAGACAGAGTTATTCGCCAGCTTGCCGCCCTTTTCGCTCTTGGTGTAGTCGGCGATGATATTCTTCACCGTCAAATCTCGGCTCTTTAGCACGTACCGCCCCTGTAGGTTATACTGACGCATTGCATTGTATGTATTCAAATCTGCCCCTTGATAGCCTACCGTACAAGTAGCTAGTCGGGCCACCGTATCTACAATATAGACCTGATTGTTCTGAGACAGCTCCACCAGCTTGTCAATCATCTGATATTCATCACTGTAGCTCCCACCATACAACGTCCGTGAATTGACCAGTCCCCCGGAGAGCAGCTGATCCAGAGAAATGACGAAGTAATCGGTCTTCTGGTCCATCTCTTCAATCCAGGCCATCAGTTTTTTACTGTCTCCATAAGGCGTTCCGTTGGAGTTCAGCGGCTGGCCGTCCAATCGGGTCGCGCATAAATCCTCCTCCGGCATAATTACCTGAAATCCAGCAGATTCTGCTTCATAGATTACCCGGTCTACATTTACCGGTCGGTTGTCCAGTGGCACATAAGCCAGCACCGGTTCCTTTCCGGTGTTGGAAATAGCCGGGCCCGTGGCGTTGCTCAAATCAATAGTAGTAAGCGCCGAAGTGGTAACGGCGGCTGTTTTCTCCGCAGCTTCTGTGGTGATTGGGCTGGCATTAACCTCCGCGGCGGCAGCTGGTTTGTTCGTCGTATCCGCCCAAGCGGTGACGGCTCCTGCCGGTATCATCGTCAATATCAGGGCTGCGCAGAGCAGCCAGCTCAAAGCTTTCTTTTTCATCGTCCCTATCCCTTCTGTTCGTCATTGCTGTTTTAAAATTTGCTAAATTGCACCGATTATTTGCGAATATCCAACAGTTTTTGTTTTAGCTCGCCCTCCAGGCGATTTAGCTCCGTTTCCGCCTGGGCTCGCTTCTGACGGCCTTCCTCCTGGATTTTTGTCACTTCTTCCAAGGTAGAAATTAAGCTCTGATTGGTGCTGACCAGGGTCTCCATGTCCACAATCCCCCGCTCTGATTCTCGGGCAGTATCAATAGAAGCCATTTTTAGAGTATCTGCATTCTTTTTCAATAATTCGTTCGTCATATCTGTTACCGTGCGCTGGGCCTGTGCCGCTTGCTGAGAGTTGGCAATCCCCAGAGCCAACACCATCTGACTCTTCCACAGTGGAATGGTGTTAACCAAAGTGGATTGAATTTTGTCAGACATAAGGGTATCGTTGTTCTGAACTAAACGAATCTGAGGTGCCATCTGAATGGAAATCATCCGTGTTAGTTCCAGGTCATGAAGCTTTTTCTCAAAACGATTGCACAAGGCTGACAGGTCGTTGGCTGCCTGAGCGTCTTCCGGCAATCCGCTGTTTCTGGCTTTTTGCTCCAGAGCCGGTAATTCCTGCTGCTGCACCTGCGCCAGCTTCTGCTTCCCTGCCAGGATGTACATAGATAATTCCTTAAAATATACCTTGTTCATATCGTACATTTTATCCAGCATAGAGATATCCTTTAACAGCTGAATCTGGTGTCCTTCCAAAACAGTACAGATTTTACTCACATTCACTTCTGCCTTCTCATACTTCACCTTCATGGAAGCAATCTTGTTAGCCGAACGCTTAAAGATTCCCAAGAACCCCTTCTCCTCGTCGGCATCAAAGCTTTTCAACTCCAGAACCACATCCGATAAGGCCCCGCCGATTTCCCCTAAATCCTTGGTCCGCACATTGCTTAAGGCTGTCTCTGAAAAATCAGCAATCTTTTTCTGGGCACCGGAACCGTATTGAAGAATCAAATTGGAATTGCTCAGCTCAATCTTCGCTGCAAAGTCGTTCACCAGTTTCTGTTCTTCTGCCGTCAACGGCGTTTCCTGAATAGCCGGCTGCTGCTCAGGGCTCTCCACCATTTGAGCCAGTCCTGCTGCATCGGCACCTTCTTCTGGAAAAGGTTCTAGCGTCAGCGTAGGTGCCAGTATATCCATATCTTTTAGATTTTCACTCATACAATCTTCCTCCCTTTTTAATACATGCAACTTATCTGCACACATCGTATCTATTTTTTCCCTTATCTTTTATAAAAAGGCTGTTCTCAACCTCATCAAAGGCCACCAGATATTCCGCCGGGTCCTTTCATCTCGTTCTCGGTCAGTCCTTCCTGGGCTAAAATGGTTTCCAAAGCAGAAATATCGGAAGAGATATCCAAAATATCGGTCTGCATCAACTTTTTCAACAAATTCTGATAGGCTAAATTGATGGTATCCAGCGTCCCCTTAATCTCTTTTTTCATCTCTTCCACGTCAGCCATAGCATGTTCATCAAACTGCTGGTAAGCTTTGACCAGCTTTAAGGTGATCGGCATATAATAACACATAAACTTTCGGATTTCCGGCAGTTTCTCTGGATGTTCTTCCACATAATCAAAGATTTTTACGGTTACCAGCTCTAAATTATCCAGTTTCTGGGAAATTTCAAGCTCCGGTAAGGCATCATTGGCAGCCTTGATGGTCTGAATATAGCTCTTTCCCTCCATTATGGTCTCCCGCAAAGCCTGATGATCCGCCCACTTTTCTTGTTCTTGTTTCTCCACCTCCTGCCGTTCCTTGGCACTCTTAGCACTTTCTAAATACTGACAGTAGGTCTTGTAATCCGTCATTAGACAAGTCTCTTGTACATCCAAGTATCCCTCTTTAAACACACCTGCTTTAATCATCTTCCGCAGGTCCTGAATGATGTACTTGGACTCTTGTCCAGTGGCCACAGCCAGCTCCTCGATGGTACAGAAGCTGCGCCCGCTCAGTACCGCTTGGTATTGTTGGAACCTGCGTCGTCTGCTTTTCAGTTGAAAGCCCTTTGAGGTCAGCCACAAACTAAAAACAAAAGGAATTCCCGGCAAGAAACTCAGTATAGACATAGCCCCAAGCTTCCCCACAAATATCCCAGCACCTAAAAATCCGATCACCAACAGCCCTGACACCATGCTTCCTAAAATCCCCAGCACCACAAACAAGGTGCTGGTCCAGGCCCCCTCCTTTTTGGCAACCTTAGAAAGTGGTGTTAATCGCGATGGGTCAAAAGCCTTTCCTGCCATCCCATTTGTGCCTGCCATAGGCCGGTCCTTGGAGAGCCGAGGAAAGGCGTCATCATCCTGAGGGCTCCCATAAAAAGGCCCGCCTCCCATGTTGAAAGGGTCCTGCCCAAAAGAGCCTCTGCCCATGCCAAAGGGCCCTTGGCCAAAAGAACCGTTCATGGTCCGATTGATAGTTCGCTTCAAATCGTGAAACTCTTGGTTGTTCAATACTTTTCGGACAGTCCGGCCAATCTCTTCTCCAAAATCTATAAAATTGTCGTTTTTCATACTCCCCCTCCGCCAATCTTTATTTTACAGCAACGCTGTCTTAATCCTTCCTTGCAGCAACGCTGTTCCAATCCTAGGACTCATTATAATACGCAAGCCACGTCGCAGCGTATTTCAATGAATCCTCCCTTGCAGCAATGCTGTCTTAATCCTAGGATTCATTATACCACATCCACCAATCTCCGTCTGCCCTTTTTCACAAGGCGTTTCCCTGACCTGGAATGAAATTATTTCCATAAAAAGAACCAATCATTGCAAGAGACATACTCCTGAATCATTGGTTCCCGGCCTTGGTTTCTAAAATTATATAGTTCCCCTGATTGTACAGGAATTAAATTCTCTTTCTAGCACTCAAAGGCCGTCTAATCTCTCTCCCTTTGGCAGGCTGGACAAAACACGCTGCTTCGCCCGCTGATGACTGTTTTGTAAAGAGAAGCGCCGCAAATAGCACAAGGTTCACCGGCATGCCCGTAAACCTGTAAATACGGTGCGCTGCGGTATTTTCTCCCCTTGGTTTTTAGGTATTCCTCTGGGGTAATTTCGTTCTTTTCGATGAAGTATAAAAGCCGTTCTGGAATAGCAGCAGCAAGACGCTCCCAGTCTACATCGGCCAAGGTATTGGCCGGACGGTTGGGGCGAATATTTACAGCAAAGAGGATTTCGTCCGCATAGATGTTCCCAATCCCTGCCACCACCTGCTGGTCCAGCAGACATTCCTTGATTGTTTTCTTTCGTGAAGCACAGCAGGCTTTTAAATATTCTCCAGAAAAGCTTTCTCCAAAAGGCTCCGGTCCCAACTTCTCCATACCCGTGCAGATATCAGCTTCCCCCGCAGGAAGCAGCCAGAACCGCCCAAAGCGGCGGGTATCAATAAAGCGCAGTTCCTTTGCCCCCTCCAGCTGAAAAACTACGTGGGTATGCTTTTCTATCATTTCCTCTGGCGGCGTTAAAAGCAACGAGCCTGTCATACGTAAATGAAGTACAATCCGGTCTCCGCTTTGAAGTAAGATTTGCAAAAACTTCCCTCGCCTCTCCATTCCATGGATTCGCTGTCCTACCAACTCATCGCGAAACTGCGCCGATGTTGGCTGGGCTATCACTTCCGAGCGTTTGACCATAACCCCCTCTATTTGTAAGCCGCTGATCTGCGGCTCTAAAACTCGTTTTACTGTTTCCACTTCTGGCAATTCTGGCATGATAACACCTCCTTTCAGTTATAAAATAATGAATCCGCTTAAATTGGCACTCAAGAATAGTAAAGCAATGTTTCTAAAAGTTCGCAATCAGTTATCCTGCACAATTATTCGTTAAAAAACCAAGCAAGCAACTTGCATCGTCTTTTCTTCTCAGGCTCTTCCTCGCTTTCTTCACCTCGTTCACTTTCAGGCTTCCAGCGAGTTCTATAGTATAGTTTATCAGGGCCGATTGTCTTGTCTGAGCGTTCCAGCCAGAACTCAGGTGCCTGTGGGAAAAAGACAATATCTATAAATGCAATAAACAGAGACATAAGATTTATATCTTCCACTAGACTCTCATCAACATTTAAATGATATGTATTTCTCTCCGCGACAGTCAATTCCTCCTTTTGTACTAGAGCGCTTTGTACATCATTTTTTAAAATAGAAATATAATTATTACTGTGCAAATATAGCTCATATATCTCATTCTCCATCTCTATAATGCTATATGATTTCCAAAGTGTAGTTCTAGTTCTACCACAATATATCCCTTTATGATAGAATTTGTATGGAGGAAACACACCTATGCCTAAAATCAATTCCCAAAACGGTATATAAGTTAAGACTTTCAGCCACCAATTCTCCTGTTTTAATTCATACTCGATTTCATTTTCCTTATTAAAGGCTGTCAGTTTTTTTAAGGCATAGCCCAATGTATATTCAGCTTCTGCACGATATATATCACTTTCATACGTATATTTTTTTAACTTTAAATGCCTGACAAAAGTGAGCTTCATTGTTCCCCCATCTCTTTTTAATCAACAATACTCCAAGTAATTCCGTAACCAAAGAAATTGTCTCTTTTCTTCTATAAACGTATCTTTCATAACCGAGCCTATGTTGTCAGCTAATTGTACCACATCTTTGTGCATCGAACAAATACCAGCTATTTTTATCGTAATTTAGCTACTTACTGACCCATATAGTCTTTTTAGTGCCCGGATTCCTGCCTGTATAATAGGTATAAGAAGATACCTGTTTTCTACAAGATATATTTATACAAAAAACCGATGACTGTAATCCCCTGTCTCGTCAATCATCGGTTCTAGTCCTTTCAATCCAAGCCTTTTTCAGTAAGTTTTCTCTTCATGGTAACTATGCCATAGCTATAAAGCCCTTCCCTAGTCGAATTTTCTGTCGTACAATAGGGCAGCATTGAGCACTACCAGCACGGAGCCGGCATTGTGCACCAAGGCTCCAGTAATGGGATTCAGCACTCCTGCCACAGATAATATAATGGCAAAGAAGTTGATGACCATAGATAAAGAAATGTTGAACTTAATCGTCCGCAAGGTGGCAGACGATAGTTTTTTCAAATACGGAAGCTTCTGGATATCGTCTCCAATCAGGGCGATATCCGCCGCTTCTACAGCAATATCACTGCCCGCTCCGCCCATAGCTACGCCCACGCTAGCCGTCTTTAGGGCCGGAGCATCGTTGACTCCATCTCCAATCATACAAACCAAATGTCCCTCCTGCTCCAGTTGGGCGATCGCTTGAACTTTACCTTCTGGCAAAAGCTCAGCCTGCACCATCTGAATACCGGCTTTTTCTGCAAAGTAGTGGGCTGTCTGGGCGTGATCGCCAGTGAGCAAAACCACCTGCGTATTCATCTGCTGGAGCTCTCGAACCATGTTAGCGGCCGTTTCTCTCAGGGTATCAGATAAGGAAATAAGGCCTAAGAGCTTTCCATCCCCCGCCACCAGAATAAGGGCCTTGCCCTGTCCGCGGAAAATGTTCAGCTGCTGAATCACATGCTCCGGGATATGTATCTGCTGTTCTTCCAGAAATACTTGAGTTCCGCACAAGAGTTTCCGGCCTTGGGCTTCTGCTTGAATACCTTTCCCAGGAATCATTTGAAATCCACTGGCTGTGGTCAAATTCACCTGTCTTTCTCGGGCATGTTCCAAGATGGCTTTTGCCAAAGGATGCTCAGAATAAGCTTCTGCCGAGGCAGTCAATTGCAGCAACTGCTCTGGTTCTAATTGCTGGTCAAAAGACAGTACCTCCGAAATGGACAAACTTCCTTGGGTCAATGTTCCTGTCTTGTCAAAAGCAATACAGTCCACTTTTCCCATATTCTCCAAGGCCTCACCAGATTTGATAATAACCCCATGCTTCGTTGCCTGACCGATAGCTGCCATAATAGAAGTTGGCGTTGCTAAGGCCAGCGCACAAGGACAAAATACCACTAGAATAGTCACTGCCCGGGTCAAATCCCAGGTAACTAAAAAAGTGACCACCGCAATAGCTAAGGCGATAGGCACCAGCCAGGTAGCCCATTTATCTGCAATACGCTGCATAGGCGCCTGCTTGTTTTCCGCCTCTTGGACCATGCGAATAAGCTTTTGCAGAGAAGAATCCTCTCCCACTTTAGTGGCTTTTATATCAATGGAGCCAAAACAGTTGATGGTGCCGCAAAATACACTGTCCCCCGGCTCTTTATCCACTGGCAGGGATTCCCCCGTCATGATGGATTGATCCACTGAGGTATTGCCCGTCATTATTTCGCCGTCAGCCGGAATGGCCTCTCCCGGCAAAACTCGCAGCATATCCCCCTGCCGAATTTCTTCTGCAAGAATCAACTCTTCCTGTAACTCCGACCCCTGTCGGCTAATCCGCCTTGCTCGGGCAGGAGCCAGGCTAATCAGCTGTTTTAAGCCTTTTTTTGCCCGTTCCACCGTCTTATCCTCTAAAATAGATCCAATAGCCATAATAAAGGCCACCTCCCCAGCCGCAAACAATTCACCAATAGCAATGGAGGCGACCATTGCCACGGAAATCAGCAAGGCGGAGGATATCCACCGCTGAAAAATCAACCGGGTGATGGCTAAATACAAAAGGGGAAAGCCGCAAATGACCACCGTAACCCACGCAGGGTCCAGGGGAAGCCGGTTATGAGTGAGTAGTGCCCCTAAGCTGGCCGCTAAAAAAACAGCTCCTACGATAGTCATCGGAATTCCACTAAAAAATTGATTTATTCTTTGCATATACGTTCCCTCCCGTTTTGTTCCGTTCTCAGAGCTCTATCTGTTCAACCTGCATATAGAAGCTGTTCACTATTAGTAAATACTCTCACAAAATACAATAAGCATATCCCCCTATAGGGGATATGCTTATCTTATCACGTTTATTTTTCTTTGTCAACAAATCCCCCTATGGGGGTTATGCGCACTCGCAATTTGCCTTAGTTATGTTTTTAAATATTTTTAGGAAAACAGGCGCAACTAAAAATGAAACCTGCGGATTCCTAAATTAGCAGCATTGTAAAATACCTTATTGGTCTCGTGCGCACTCCTCTAGGGATTGACCCATAGTCTCCTTACCGAAAACAGCCACCACCAGAGCTACCACTGCGAATACCCCCGTCAAAAGCCCAAAGATATACACATACCCCCGCTCACTCCCATACATCTGATACAACAGCGGAACCACCAGGGGCGCCAGAAAAGCGCCAACCCGACCGAAAGCCGCCGCCCAACCGCTGCCACTGGCCCTGGCCGCAGTCGGATAAACCTCCGGCGTATACGTATACACACAACCCCAAGCCCCCAAGCTGAAAAAATATAACAGGCAGCCATAAGCTAAGACCTGCGAAACGGATTCCGCATGCCCAAACAGCCAGGCGGCCAAAGCCGTACCCGCAAAATAAAGAGACAGCACCTTTTTCCGCCCAATCCGCTCTACCAAAATTGCCGCACTGAAATACCCCGGCAGCTGAGCCAGACACATAATCAGCGTAAACTCAAAGCTCTTGACCAGCGCAAACCCTTGGGCCACCAGCAGCGATGGCGTCCACAGCACAAACCCATAATATCCGAAATTAATCCCAAACCAGATACACCACAGCACCGCCGTCCTCCGTAAATACGGCCTAGACCATAAAGCTCCCAGCGATAATCGGGAAGGATACTCCGCCTGCGGATGAGAGCTGGCATCTTGCCAATCCTGCCGCTCCACGCTTTGCAGCTCCCCTGGAGCACCCTGGAAGCCACCAACAGCTGTCATCATCTGCTGCGCCTGATCCTCCATCATTGCGACCAACTGCTCCGCTTCCTGCTGCCGGCCAGCCGCCTCCAAATACCTTGGTGATTCCGGCACAGCCTTTCTTAGATAGGCTGCAAATAACGCTGGTACAGCTCCTACCCAAAAGGCTACCCGCCAGCCATACACCGGAATCATCAGGTAGGCCACCAGCGCTGCCAAAATCCAGCCCCAGGCCCAAAAACTTTCAAGCAGAATCACATTGCGCCCACGGATATTCTTCGGTGAAAACTCACTGACCAAAGTAGACGCTGCCGGCAGCTCGCCCCCCAGACCAAAACCCGTGCAGAACCGAAGCACCAGCAACATGGGGTAATTGACAGCAAAGCCAGACAGGCCACTGGCTATACCATAGATAATCAGTGTATACATAACCACTGTCCGTCGCCCCCACCGGTCTGCCGCCATCCCAGACAAGGCTGCTCCTAGAATCATTCCCAACATACCAGAACTGCCCAGCATGCCGATTTGTCCGGCATCCAAGCCCCAATCGGCGCCAATGGCTGCCATAACACCAGAAACCATTCCTTGATCCATGGCATCAAACATCCAGCCAATCCCGGTTAAAAATAATATTTTCTTCATCATAGGCGTAGCCGGCAATTGGTCCATTCGCTGGGCCACCGTCTCTTTCCGAACTTGTCCCCCTTTTAGCCGCATTTCCATCTTTAATCTCCCCTTCTAATCCTCCAGTTACCTCTTCTTGCTCACCCAAATCAATATATATTTATATAAATATATATGTGTCTTGTCACATATGACATATTATCATAAAACTGCTTTTCAAGCAAGAAAAATTCCCCTCAATGCAAACTATTTTTATTGTCCAAACAGTTTGTATCAAGAGGAATCCGATGTACTCTTATCTCTTCTACTTGTGAAGTAAGTCGCTGCCATAATGAGAATCAAAAAAAGTCTTTGAATACTTTTCCAGTTTCCATTCCGGGACAGCACACTCTTTGCAGGGCCTTACCGCCCACTTGTTTCTCAGCCATCTGGCAGCTCTGGAATTTCTGGAATTATAAATCTGGAAGGTCTTTCCGCAGTGAGTGGTGACCGTAGCGTATTTTCCTTGGAGTTGAATCTCTTTAATGCCGTGAAGCACGCCGTTCCTGGAGGGCCACAGTTTCATCTTATTCAGCAGCACAAACAGTTCAATGTTTTTTCGATAATATCTTTTTTTGTTATCTGCCATATCCCTGCCTACCCATCCCTTCTTCTATTCTTGACCCAATCCTGACTCCCGCCTTGGGAGCACCAACTGAAATATGTGGAAAACCACAATACACCTGTGGGTTTAGTATGGCGAGGTGCCCGGGAGTCTCACCCGGCTTCATGGATTTAGAGTCCATGTGATCCATACGATCCGCACCCCATATCTGTGGTGAGTTCAGCCAGCAATTATTTGTCCCAGCATGATGGCCGTTCCGATTTCCAGGTTGTCGTGAACCGCCCGATCTTGATAATAACTGCGTGTCTCTTCATCCATGGAGTGGGGCACCCCCGGACTGGCATATAGAAGATCTGGATGAAGAAAGGCCTTCTTCATCCAGCCTCCTTGATTAGTAAAATCCAGCATGTATTGGTATTCTTTCAGCTGACTCGTTTCTGTGAGCTTATGACGGGATACATTTTGTACAGCTTCCATATCAATATCAAACAGATGAAAGTCAACCTTTTCTTTCAGCAATATCTCAGCCGCCTCTTTTCCCACGGCGCCATAACCAATCTGCAAAATCTTCTCCTGATAAATATCTTTTCCTTTTTTATTCATCAAAGCTTTCAAAGCATTGATGAAACCCAAAGCCGTGGCATAATTGTTGTCGGATGCTTTTCCGCTTTTGATATTCAAAGCCAGATATCTGGTATCATCCGCTAAAAAGAATATATCACACCCCTGTTTCGTTCCTTCCCAAATGCCGTCTACATCACTGCATCCCGTAACAAAGGCTTGAAATCCCATGGAGTACACAATGGCCGCCACAGATTGACTAAAAGCGCTAATAATGCCCTCTCCCTGGGTAACAGGCACGATGGCAATCCGATGATTGTTCCTGGCCTTTTCAAACTCTGCCTCTGTCAGATGCCAAGTCTTGCAGGTCAACTCTGCCAGATTCAAGCCAATCTTGTCCTGCAACTGCCGATTATAGTCATCCATTCCATCCAGCATATGCTCAATCCATTCCGTTCTCAATCTGGTCATGGTCCACCTGCTTTCCATCTTCCCGATCAGCCCGTTACTTATATATTTAAGGGCTGCCCATCTATAAAGGCAATGCTCTTTCCATAGCGCTTGATGGTCTTGCTTTGCTCCAGAGCCATAGTCAGCCGTTCAATGCCAAATCCGATACCTACCCAGGTATCAAAAACACCCCATTGACCGTCTAAGAAATGAGGGCCATAGGAACCGGAGGCTACTTCCAGGCCGTTTATCTCGATATCTATAGTGCTCCCATATACGGTGGATTCCTCTACTGCCAATTCATAGTTCTCCTGGGCCACACCCAAAGTCGCCATAGCTGCGTGAGCCAGTCGTTTTAATTCGTCCAGTTGTTCCCCATCCTTCACCAGCGCCAGTTCCACACAGTTCAGCATGGTAAACTCATTCATGTGCTGAGCCCCCTGAGACTCCTTGCGGAAACAAGACCCTAACTCAAAGATTTTTACCGGGCCGTTGGTAATCCGTTTTAATTCCCGCATGACTACATAAAGATTAGGCGCCAACATGGGACGCAGACATTTCTTACTGTCAAGCCAAAAGACTTGCTCGGATAATTTATGGTCTTCACTGATGGACATCTGGGCCAACATCTGCTTACTGATAATGGTCGGCGTCTCTACCCGAGTAAACCCTTCCCCCTTAAGCCAGCCTGCCAGCCTGCTCCCCACGTCTGCCGACTTCGTCACAAGCCGTTTTTGCAGCAGCTCTCGGATATTCTCCCGGCTCTGCTGAACCATATCCCGCTCCAACTGCTGAAAAGCTTGATCCCGTTCAACCGACGTAGGGAATCCTTTGTTCAGCTGATCTGCTGTCCCATTCAACTCGATGATCCGTTCTTTCTGTGTGACCGTGAAATATTCCATGCTTCAAATCCTCTTCCTTGTCCGTTTACGCCTCAACCTCTGCATCCTCATTGCGCATGCCCGATCAGTTATCGTAAAATTCTTCTACTGCTGCAAAGAAGGCCTCAATATTTTCCCATGGGCTGTGAGGCGGAATATCGCAGCCAGATGAAATGATGAAATTCTTATGGCTTCCACAGGCTTTTAATTTATCCAGCGTCTCCTGACGAATGGATTCCGGTGTCCCCATACAAAATTGAGATGCAGGGTCAATATTGCCCATGACAATAATGTCTGCTGGCACTTTGCCCAACACCGTCTCCATATCTACTGCATTGCCAAAGTGATATGCGTTAGCCCCACAAGTCAGAATAGAATCTAGCAGGTGCATAACGCTATTTCCGCAGTTATGATAAACTACTGCGAACTCATCATCCTGCACTGCGTCGATAACCTTTTTAACATAATCTGAGGAAAATTGCTGTATTAGTTTAGGTGATAAAATCCCGGCTAAAGGCTCTGCCATGCAGATACCATTCGCTCCGGCCGCTTTATATGCCTTTGCATACTCAATGATGAATTGAGTGGCCTTATCCAACACCTTATGTACCAGCTCCGGATCCTTTTTACATTTTATAAAAATATCGGTGATATCCATCAGCCGTCCTGTCAGGGAAAAAGGTCCTATACATCCGGCAAGGACTGGCCGGTCTGTAATAAGGGGCATAGTTTGCCGTATCCCTTCTACATAAATTGCCGTTCTCGCAGCTCCTACTTGGGGTACAGAAAGGGCATCGACTTCTTCATGGCTGCTCAACAGCTGCCCAATAATCGTCGGCACTTCATTGCCTACGCATTTCACTTGTGCACCAAAAGCCTCCGCTTCGACAGATAAGTCCATAAAGCTCAAGGCAATCCAAGAATCCACAGAGTCCGCCAGTTTCTTCATTCCTCTGGCTTGCACCTCACTGCTGCTCAGCAATTCGGCTACAGTCATACCCATCTTGCTGGCAATGGGGAATGAAAGAATCGGAATGGGCTTCTTCCGATCTGCCGCCAGCGCTTCCTCAAACCAAATCTTCATATTTCTTTTCATGTT
Source organism: Aminipila butyrica (assembly GCF_010669305.1). Classification (NCBI taxonomy): domain Bacteria; kingdom Bacillati; phylum Bacillota; class Clostridia; order Peptostreptococcales; family Anaerovoracaceae; genus Aminipila; species Aminipila butyrica. The sequence continues at coordinate 2,764,592 of NZ_CP048649.1, forward strand.
GGGTCCCTCCTCGGACATCTTCTTAATCACGAGTCTCTCCTACTTGCCCTCAGACCCCAGCTACCAGATAGGGTTACATAAATTGCTCAGCCAAGGCCTTTTTCTTTCCGTTCATCTCCACTTATTTGCACCTAAATCTACGCTCCTATTGTAACATTCCTGATATTTTTATTGTAATATTATTATTTGCTTTTCTAGTAATCTTTTTAGGTGCTTCGAGCCTTTTCATCTCCCCATTCCTTTTCCTTATTCTGAAATGACTACTATTTTAAACGAGCAAATAGCTCTATAATTTCTTTTTTTACACGTCTTATAAACACTATTATACCAGGTCTGTAAAATTTTGAGATATTTTTATTTCTTTTCCACGAAAAAAAGAGGACTTTAAAAGTCCTCATAAGCTAAACTGTTTGCGTTTAAGAAATATACTCTATTCTGCACCTTGCTTATCTGCATAGTTTGCAAAAGCTTGTTTTCCCATCTCCGGCAATGCCCTGGAAGGTAAATCACCATAGTCGGTTGTTTCACCTGGATTGGAATCATTTGCAACTTCTTTACCAATGTCCACAAGCGACTTTGAAATCAAATTTCCTACATCTCTTGACTTCATATCCCCTAAGTCTACGTCATTATTTATATTCAAAACAAACACCTCCTTTTGGCATTAGTATAGCCTGTCCCCATATAATTATGTATTTTTCCAATTTTCAATACAGGACAGCTATATGCTATTCCGGTTTTCTTTGCTTTGTATATTGAACATATATCCCCCCTTGGAGCAAAAGGGCTGCTATTTTCTATTCAAATCATCCTCCTGCATTTAAAAAACAACCTTATTTTTTCCGCTGCTTTTCGCTAAGTATAGGTTATTGTCTGCGCTTTTTATTAAATCATCTTTCTTCATATTAGTGGTTGAGCAGTACACTGCACCAACACTAACCGTCAAGTTTCCTCCTGGTTGCTTATCTTGAAATTTAAAATCATACGTCTCTACGGTCTGTCTAATCTTTTCTGCAACCCGTTTAATCTCTTTTTCTGAAGTTTGGCAACAAATAACGGCAAATTCCTCGCCGCCGTATCTATATAAAATATCCGTTGGATGCAAGATTTCTTTAACAATAGTAACAATGGTTTGCAGAAGCTCATCTCCTGCCAAATGCCCATTATTATCGTTATAGGCTTTAAAGGAATCAATATCAAACATAATCAGGCCAAAGTGGTTAACCCGTCTGTCCGAATCCTGACTACAGGCCTGCAATCTATGTACACGATCAATTTCTTGTTGCAGCCTTTCATCAAAAAAGTATCGATTGTATGACTGAGTCAGCCAATCCTTCGTAGCTAAAGCTTGCAGCCTTTCATTAAGCTGCATCACTTTCTTCAGGTTACTTTTATACTCCGTAATATCTTTCTTTAAGATGATAGTTCCTATATGATTGCCACTGCTAAAAATAGGTGTGATCTCCACCATATAATAAATGGTGCACCCACCTACAAACCTGGATATTTCAAAGCTCATCTTTTTTTGTTTATGAACAGCTTCGTCCAAAAATCCTATAAGTTTTGACCCATCATCGTCATCATAATTTTTTCGAATTACCTCGTTTACATCAACTTTTCTGGCAACTCCGACAAAACCATTTAAAAAAGCTTTATTATAATCAATTATTTCAAAGTCTTCATTAACTACTACATAGATGTCCGAAATTAAATCGACAACGGTTTGCAAGGCAACCGGTATTACATTTAAAAAGTCAAACTTTAGCATCGCCAATATAAATAAACTGATGGTGACGGCAAAGACGATGTTTTCTATTGCAGTCGACCAATTAAAGATTTTAAAGGTGCTGACAGCATCAATAATCAAAGAAAGCGTGATTCCTGAAACAATTAGCAGCGGCTGCGTTGAAAAGACCCCATGGTTTTTTATAGAAAACACTCCAAAATAAACCATGCCAGCACCTATACACAGGTAGGAATAAATCGTATGTATCGTAAAATAAATACCATAATCCTGCTCAGAGGGAATCAGGCTAAAGGTTGTATAAAATAAATGATGTGTTTGATTCGTAAACAGCACCACAATAGAAATCATCGGAACAACCAAAAGCAGTCCATGCTTCCAAGTAAATTTTATTTTTGTGTGAGCAAATATTAAACCGCTAAAGAGGACAGAAATAGATACGAGAATGGCACCCAACAAATATAAACGTTCGCTTAGAAGTAACAACCACTTAATATCCTTAAAGGTTAGATATAAAAACACGGCGATGTTCCATATAAGTATGCTCGCTGTCATACTCAAGACAGCATAATGAATTTGTTTTTTTTGCCTTATCTTTGCTACTAATAATAAAAAATATAATACGATTACAATGGATAGAATTAAAAGTATGTAAACGATATTAACATTATCCAAATTTTAACATCCTCCTCATCCGTCAAAAAGGTCATTACCTTTAAAGAGTATAGGGTCTGTTTTTCTTGTCTTCGATGAGATAATTGTCCATAAGCTTTATCCCATTAATAAAAAATTTCCACTACCCAAAAAGGTACTGGAAATTTATGGTGGAGATGAGGAGAGTCGAACTCCTGTCCGAAAGCATTTCCACATGAATTTCTCCGAGCGCAGCCAATGTTTTAAAGCTTCGCCTTTTTAAGCGCCCGTTGGCAGGCTCATAAATTGGCTATCCTATTGTTCCTCTATGCTACTAGGAGCTCACACAGAGTTTTCCCGTATGTCGACGCCGGGTCATGCACCTACGGGTGAATGCAGGCCGACGACGCTACCGCTGTGCGCGGCGCTGAACTATGCAGCTAATGCGTAATTGTTATTATTTTTAGCGTTTATATTTAACGTGCCATTTTTAACGCAGACTTGGCAAACTGCGGCTCGCTTATCAGGCTTCTACACCCCCGTCGAAACCTTTACATCCCCAGGTTTATTGGCCCTGTTAATACATCTTTATCTTTGGATTCTCATCCAAAAATATGGCTACGGCTTTCACTGCCAGTGGAACACAAGTTACTACACACAAAAACTTTGCCGCACACCGCACCGGCTTCTTGGCCTTGCCGGAAACAGATGTGCCTAATACCACACCCATGGAGCACAGACCGACTTTCATCAGTGCCATGTCTTTCCAATCCATCTCGTCCATATACCGATCCGCATAATCCAATACGTCTTTCATCTTCGACCTCAATTCTTTCTCGATCTTACCTATAACGGATACAGATTATTATGCGCTGAGCTATGCTGTTTTATGTGAAAATAGGAATTTTTGATTTTACGCTTTCCTCTTTTTCAAATTGTGTTCTGTTTAAATTATACACCATAAATCACCGAAGGCAACATAAAGTTACAAAAATTGCCTAATCAAATTTTGTTAAAAATATGGTGTTATCTTTTCATCGATTATTTTCAAGATGGCTTCGTAGTCATCCATACATTCCCAATCCCCAGAAATATAGTATTTTACCACGTTGTAAATCTGCTCTTTATAGCCTGCCAGCACATCCTCCTTGGAAGGGCCTTTCGCCTTCATCCGCTCTACATCAGCCTCTGCATATTCGATTTTAATTTTACATCGCTTCTTTTCCTTGCCTTCTGTCACATCCATGACGGCAACATCGCAGTTAGTAGAAAAAGGGGCATCCGGAATAATTTTAATCTTTCTCATAAAAGAACTCGTCTCCTTCTCTCTTAATAGGTTTTCGCATCTCTGCGAACGGCCTGCTGCATCCTGCGATCTGCATCCTTTTTTGCGATGTCTTCCCGCTTATCATAGTTTTTCTTTCCTCTGGCCACAGCCAATTCCATCTTCGCCATCCCCCGGTGATTGAGGTACACATTGAGAGGCACCAGAGTCAGTCCCTTCAAGGTAGTTAGTCCGATAAGCTTGCGGATTTCCTGCTTATGGAGCAGCAGCTTTCTAGGCCTCAGAGGATCCACATTAAAGCGATTTCCCTGCTCATAGGGGCTGATGTGCATACCGTAAATAACCAGCTCACCGTTTTCGATTTTAGCATAGCTCTCCTTAATGTTAATCTTCCCTTTGCGAATAGATTTAATCTCTGTTCCGGTGAGCACCATGCCCGCTTCATATACATCTTCTATGAAGTAATCATGCCTAGCCTTCTTATTATTGGCAATTATCTTTTTTTCTTTCATTTTAGTTTTTTTCACCCCTTTTTATCAGCCAACGAGTCCATCGCCAGGATTTAGCCAATCTAAGCCTTCAAACGGCTTTCATCCCATACAACTAAAAAGTCTGAATCTGATTAAATGGATACAGTCTTACAAAAGCCTTACCCAGTACATCATCAATTTTCACACAGCCTACTTCACTCTGTCTGCTGTCCATGCTGGCAAGTCTATTATCTCCCATGACAAACAGCTCTCCTTCAGGTATTGTTAACCTGTCCACATCCCTGTCTGTATACCCATCTTTTGTATAATCTTCTTCCAAGATTTTATCGTTGATATACACCTCTCCTTCTTTAATCGTGAGAGTTTCCCCAGGTAAGCCAATAACCCGCTTAATAAGCATCTTTTCTTTGCCATTCTCCAGCTTCAGCCCCGTATGAAATACGATAATATCTCCTCTTTCTGGCTTTCCAAAATGATAGGACTGCTTACTTAATAAGATATAGTTATTTTCATACAATGTCGGCTGCATGGATACGTCTTTGACAATGGTCGGTTTTATAAACTGCATAACAATAACGGCTATTATTACTGCTATTAAAATTTCTTTAATGAATCCTTTCATCTCTAATCCCCTGATAAAACAAGTTCAGCTCTCATATTTTTTGAATTTTACAATAGCCGGCCTACTCTTAAAATGTTCTTATTTGGTTAAATGGATACAGCCTTACAAAAGCCTTACCCAGCACGTCATCAATCTTCACGCAGCCCACTTCAGCGACTCTGCTGTCAACGCTCACCAGCCGGTTATCGCCCATAACGAACATTTCGCCTTCTGGTATGACTAGATTCTCAACATCGCCGTCAGTGAAGCCATCCTTTGTGTATTCTTCATCCAGCGGCTCTCCATTAATCGAAACCAGGCCGTCTCTGATGGTAATAGCTTCTCCCGGCAGCCCGATGACCCGCTTAATAAGCATTTTTTCCTTGCCGTTTTCCAGTTTAAGTCCGGTGTGGAATACAATGATATCCCCTCTCTCCGGCTGTCCGAAGCGGTAAGCTTGCTTATTGAGCAAAACATAATTGTTAGCATACAACGTCGGCTCCATGGATGATTCTTTCACGATAGTCGGCTTAATAAATTGCATAATAACCAGTGCAATGACTACTGCAATCAGTATTTCTTTAATAAATCCTTTCATTTCCCGTCCCCCTAATCAAATAATTCCTGTCTTATGTCTTCCAGATTTTTTGGCAGCCTGCCCTCTATGTCTTTCCCTATCATATACTGGAGCGGTTCGTCTGCTTCATGAAAGGATAGCTTGTACGCATGAAGGAATTGTGTTGTCAATCTAAATCGTTTCTCAATCCTCCGGTTCACCGAAGGGTCCCCATATTTGGTATCGCCGATAACCGGATAGCCAGCTCCAGCTAAGTGTGCTCGAATTTGATGAGTTCTGCCTGTCACCAACTCTACCTCAACTAAAGTATACCCATTTTTCCAAATCAGCGGACGGGCGATGGTCTCCATCACCTTTCCACCTTCTTCCTCCATGGGCATGACTCTCACCATATTTTTACGACCGTCTTTCTCCATCTTGTCTTGAAGAATCAGTCCTTCTTTTAACTCCCCAGCTACTATAGTCAAGTAATACTTGCTCACATAGCCCTTTTCTCGAATCATCTTGTTGAGTGTCTGTAAGGAACTGCTGTTTTTGCCAAACATCACCAATCCAGTCGTATTGCGGTCCAGCCGATTGACTGGAGAAGGCACAAAAGTCCGCTCTCGATCTGGTCTGTAGTCGCCTTTTTCAATCAGATAGGAAATCACCTGATTGGCCAGGTGGTTTTTCTTCTCCGTGGAATCTCCGTGTGTCAACAAGCCAAAGGGTTTTTCCGCCACCAGCAACTGCTCATCCTCATAGGCGATATTAAACTGTCGCTTAGCCTTCTGGTCTTTCTTTACAGCTGTCAGGGAAGCCAGGTCTTCCTCGGTCATATACAAACTCAACTCATCGCCCTGGACCAAAACCGTCTCGGCACTTCCCCTCTTGCCGTTGATTTTTATATCCTTGCGTATCAATTTATAAATGTAACTCAAGGAAGCATTCTTTAAGTATTTTTTCAAAAACCTGTCCAGTCTTTGCTTATCTTCATTTTCTGTTATTACCAATTTAATCATGCGTTCGTTATACCATGTCTTTCCATATTCGCCCATTCTCCGCAGTGGTAAGATATGGTTCCATAAACTTTTCCTTGCAGCGAAGCTGTTACAATTAACAAAGTTCATTATAACATAATATTCTTCTAATATACAACGTAAGAAAAATTTAATAAAAAACTATGTTTTTATTCGCTAAAATATGATAAATTATTTGTATATACTGTTTACAGAAAACTTAGGGGGAATTGTTATGAGAAAAATTAAGGATATCTTATATGATACCAGCGATATATTGACCGCTTGTTTTATCGTTCTAGCCGCAAGTCTTGTCATTTGGGCCAGCATTGGAAATATCATGGACTATCCAGCTTTTGTGGCTGCTCAATCTCAAAAAGAGGAAGTCAACACCAACTTTGGCCTGGCCGTTCCCGTGGGAGACGGCACCAGTGGCGGAGCAGTTACTAACGGCGGCACCGGTGGTGACAGTGAATCACCCTACTCCATCTACATCAATTACGGCGAATCGACCAACACCATCGCCCAAAGGTTCGTGGATGTAGGTTTATTTGATTCCGTCAGTCAGTTCAACACACTTTTGACTGAGATGAATGCCGCTTCTCAAATCAAGGCGGGTAACTTCATTATTCCTGCCAATGCGACTCCAGAGGAAGTCATCCAAAAAATTATCACCACCCCATCGGGAAACTAGTTTCACTTGATGACACCAAACTGATTTCAAAAACAATTTTCCCCTTTTGCCTGCACCATCTGCCGGCAAAAGGGGAATTTTTTGCATCTTATTCGTCAAGCATTTTCAGCAATCCATCCAGCTTCTTCCGCTGCTCTGGCGACATCATCGGTCTCAATGATTTAATCATCTCCATCTGCTTGTCAAAAGCCTTTCTGTCCTTTTTCAATACCTGCTTTAATTTAAGTATCTCCTGCAACAGCTGATCGTCACTTTTCCCAGAATAATTTTCTTTCGCTTCCGAAATCATATCGGACGTACTCCGGGGGCTCTTCCCGCCCATGCCGATTTGCCCGGCTAGGTCCTTCAACATTTTGTCATCTATATTCATACACATGCCCTCCATATTTGATATTTTCTCTATACTATATGCACCAACAGCCCAATTATTGCATATTATAAAGCATATCATTTTATGAGCAGAGAGACTGTCTCACCTGGGAGGTACTGTTTATGAATCCTGTGGTCACCTTTGTTCTCTTTCTTCTTTTATATCAGGAGAACAACCATTTTCCAAACCATTTTGATACGTTCCAGCTGGAAAAGGTACTAGACCGGCTTAATCATACGGTCTCTTCCCTGGACCGGATCAACCATCTGAACGAACTGGCTCACGAGCCTCTGGTCAAGGGCAACATTGCCCATACCATCGAAGACTCCATACATACTGCCAAACCTTTATTCCCTGAAGGCCGCCCCCAGCAACACCTGGATACCCTCGAATCCCTTATGGAAAGCTTTAAAAAAATAGGTGGTCTCCAAAAGATGGCTCAGAATCTGGGTCCTATGCTGAGCATGCTGAACAACATGTCTGCCGTCCTTCCAAATGGGGAAGAGGAAGAAGAGGATGTACGTGACTACGGACAGCTTCTAAACGGATTCGACGAATAAGGCAACGAGCAAGCAGGTGGAACAACTCAAAAATGCGCAAAAAGGACTCTCCCTTTGGAGAATCCTCTTTTTGCTGCGTTCTACCGTTGACCGGAAGCGTTCAGTACATTTTTAATTTTGTGCTGCACCATGCGCTGGATAGCATCTCTAGCCGGTGCCAGATATTTTCTCGGGTCAAATTCTTCAGGTGCTTCCACCAAGAACTTCCGCACCTCTGCCGTCATGGCCAGCCGCAGGTCCGTATCGATATTTACCTTGCAGATACCATACTTAGCCGCCGTAGTAATCATCTCCTCCGGTACGCCCTGTGCTCCCGGAATATTGCCGCCATATTCGTTGCACTTGGCAACAAACTCTGGCAGAACCGTGGATGCTCCGTGAAGGACAAGGGGTGTATTCGGAATCAGTTCATGAATCTTTTTCAGCCGTTCAAAATCCAGATACGGTTCCCCCTTAAACTTATAGGCTCCGTGGCTGGTGCCAATGGCGATGGCCAAGGAATCCACCCCGGTCCGCTGTACAAACTCAGCAGCTTCCTCTGGATCGGTAAAAGTAGCAGAACGAACATCCACCTTGATATCGTCTTCTACTCCAGCCAGCTTGCCCAGCTCAGCTTCCACTACCGCACCCTTGCTGTGAGCATATTCCACCACTTGTTTAGTCAGTGCAATGTTTTCTTCAAAATCATGTTTTGATCCATCAATCATCACAGAAGAAAAGCCGTCATCTACACACTTCTTGCAAATCTCAAAATCTTCCCCATGATCCAGGTGCAGAACGATATCTAATCCCGAATCCTCTATAGCAGCCTCTACCAGCTTTAGTAAATAAGCCGGACGAGCATATTTTCTAGCCCCAGCTGATACTTGCAGAATCAGCGGTGCATTTTCTGCTTTGGCCGCATCCACAATCCCCTGTATAATTTCCATATTATTTACATTAAATGCGCCTACTGCATAGTCTTTTGTTAAAGCCTTTGCAAATATCTCTTTTGACGTAATTAAAGCCATCTCATTACCTCCTAAATTATCTTGTAATATGATAACATTATATACCATCTAGTCCTAAATTTACACCATTAATTCATCTGTGTCAAAAGAAAAGCAGCATTTATGCCAGCAGCTCACTGGACAAGCAAAACGGTCAGAGCCCTCCGGGGTCCCACTATTACTGCCCTGTAGTAGTGGCCCCGTTGTTTTCAGGAGCTGTCATGTTCCCTTTTGACGGGTTACCGGGCTGTTGCCCGGGGCTGCCGCCCATTCCTCCTCCGTTGAAGCCTCCGGCCATATCACCGCCAGACAGATTGGTGACGACAGAATCTGACGTAAAACTAGCCAGTTCTGTGCTGCCAGCCATGATCTTGTACGTCTTGCCTGTCTCGATAACAGAGGAGCTGATAACCACATGGGAAAACTCTTTTTCTGGTGTGAACGTCATAACCGTAGTGCCGTCACTGCTCACCAGTTTCACTTCGGTGCCTGCTGCCTGAGTGGTAACGGCAGTGGCTACGGAGTTCAGCGTACTGCCCGAAGAAGGGGCCTGCGCCATACCCGAGGACCCAGTGACCACCAGGGTTCCCCCTGTCACCTCAAATACACCGTCATAATCTAAACCGCCGTTACCGTTGTTGGTGGGCCCGTTTACGGCTACCGTGCCGCCGGTCATGTACCCGGAGCCGTTGATGTCAATGCCGTCTCCATCTGCATCGACATTAATCTTTCCCCCGCTGATATGCAAGGTTGAATTCACAGCCGAGGAGTTGGTGTCCGCCGTTGTCGTCGTGGTTTCGCTTACCGAAGTTTCAGCGGCGGCACTAGTATTTGATGTCTTTGCTGTAGCCCCTGTGGCTGGTTCTGTCATTCCGCCGCTGTTCCCAGCTGCAAATCCGCCGAATCCAGAACTGTCGTTGCCACCGGAAACATTGATGCCGTCATCGCTGGCTACTAAATCAATGTCCCCACCGCTGATATTAATCTGCGCACCTTCCAGGCCTTCGTAGCTGGCGGTAATGCCGATATCACCGCCATAGATGTTGAGAATGCCATCTGCATGAATAGCATCGTCCCCAGAAGCAAGCTGGAAGGTTCCATCTGCTATAGCAATGCCATCATTAGAATGAATGGAATCATCCTGGCTGTCGATGTTGAAGTTTCCGCCCTGAATAGCAATTTTTGTGCCTGCCTTTAAAGCCTTTATGCTCTCACTCTCTTCTGTCGCCGTAGAAGTACTCCCTGTTGATGTCGTTGTTGTGCTGTTATTCCCATTATTTGCATTTGTTTGTTCATTTATCTTACTAGTCTTACTGCCATTGTCCGGCCGAGGTCCGGCTGCGTTCATGGCTGCACTGCTAGTCCGATCAGCAGGTCTGGTCGCTTCCGTTCCATTCGGAGTCTGCATCTGCTGCCGATCTCCACCCTGAAAGTTCTGATTTTCCTTAGCAGACTTACTAGCTGCCGCAGCTCCGTCACCAGTCTTAATGGTGTAATCGCCATCTAAAGTCAGCAGGATGGATTCCGCTTGAATGCCATCGTTGCCGCTGGTGATATCAAAGGTTCCATCTGCAATGGCAATATAGCCCTTAGCGGTGTCCTGAGAATTAGTAGATTTAATACCATCTCCGCCGGCCTTGATGGTCAGGCTGCCGCTGGCGATGGCAACGCTGTCTTTGCCGACAAGGCCATCATCAGCCGCATTGATAACTAAGGTAGCTTCTGCAATTTCCACGTCATCCTTTCCAGCAATTCCGTCTTTATAATTAGCGTTGACCGTAAGCTTTCCGCTGCCGTTTATCCGCAAGTCATCTTTAGAAAAAATAGCGGCTGTGGGCTGAGAGGAAGTCTCTCCGCTTTCGCTGTCGGTGCTGGTCTCGATGTATTCGTAGGTGTAACTGGCTCCGTCTGTCACACTGCTATCAGTTCCTTCCGGCAACGAAATAATCACATTCTTTCCGCTGTTTTTTACATAAATAGGCGCTCCGTCTTTGCTGGTAATCTTAGCATTATTCAGCACCAGCACGACGTTCTCTTCATCGGCTGTATCATCTATGATGATAGCTCCATCGTTCAACGTGCCACTTAGCACGTAAGTGCCTCCTGCGTGAATCAGCAGGTCGCTTCCGCTGACCGTAGCACCAGTGCCCTCAAAGGTGATGCTGTCTCCCTTTAACGTTACCTGTTGATACGTTCCGGCGGTGTAGTCGGAATAAACCTTGACCCCAGCAGCTGCTTGGGTCAGGACTGCCAACTGGGCATCCTTTTCAGAGAGCAAGACCGCGGATGACTTGCTGCTTCCATCTGCTGCTTCCGCCGCTTCTGCGGTCAGCACAGAGATACCAAATCCTGATACAATCATGGTTCCCGCTAGGGCTCCGGCAATAAGTTTCTTTTTACTCTGCTGTACGAGTTCTCTGTTCATGTGGAGTACCTCCTATTGACTCTTTCGTCCTCAATTACTTTAATTTCCATTATGCTTCTATCATTCTGTGCTTTCATGCTTTACTCTCCGCCCAGGGTCATGGTTATGTTCAGGTTGCCGTTCCTCACCCGCAGTTCATCGATAAATTCCTTTTCTGAGGTCCCTGCCTTTAAGGTTACTTCATAGCTGGCTTCGTACAGAGACCCTAAATCCGTCGTCTTAATCCGTTGCAAAACATGTCTGCGTGCATATTGCTGAAAGACTTCTTCAAAGGCATTTTCGTAATTCAAGTCCTCTGGAATAATAATCTTTAATCTCTTTGATTTGCCATTATCCCCTAGATTTAGTTTCTCTAAAATCAACATGATTGCGGACATAAAGACTACGAAAAGGCTGCTGCCCAGATACATGCCTACGCCACAACCCACACCGGCAGCGGTGGCGAAAAAGATATAGCCGATGTCTTTAGCATCTCCCGGTGCACTTCGAAACCGAATGATGGACAACACTCCTGCCAGGGAGAAAGCCCTTGCTACATTGCTTCCTACAAAGAGAATAATAACAGCTAAAATAATTGGTAACATAATCAAGGTGATGGAAAAACTTTTCCGATTCATCGCGTATCGATTAGATATTAAATAGGCAGCTGCAATGATAATACCCAAACCCAAAGCTACAATCATGGCCAGCACCACCTCTAAATTAGTGGTTTCAGCACTGGATAAGGTGGTCGTTAAATTTTCTGTAATAGAATTAAGCATAAATAACCTCCTTTTCCTCTTCGTTCATTCGGATAAATTTTTTGTATTCTGCTCCGTACTTCGAGAAGCTGACACTGCGAAGTTCTTCTTCGGCCAACAGTTGAGTCAGCCACAGCGGCATGGCCTTAGACGTCTTAATCTCCATTAGCCACGTATTTCTTGGCAGCAGAAGATGTCCGTAGTCGCCATCTTCCAGTCGGAGATTTTCCCGCCGGGAGCGAACATTGGTGTCAAAGGATATTCTCAGATCGGCATTACCTTTTTCAAAGTAAGCCATGCGGTCGTAAGCAATAATTACCTTTGGATAAAGCTTATAATTCTGCACCATGTAGGATAGTTCTTTTAGAACCTGTACGTTCATATAGTCCTGCACCGCAATCTTCCCCCTATTTTCGATAAGACGTAAAGCGTCCTGAACCGTAATCTTTGTTCGCCTCTTGTTTACCAAGCCTTGCACCTTTTTCTTAATTTCCAAGAAGGCTATGTCTTCCTTCTTTGCCGCCCCGTACGTTCTCAGCCGAACCTTTTCTTTGTATAAGGGTTTAGACAGGGAGGTACGAATCAAATGATTATCTGCGGTGTCAAAATACAGGTTGCAGATGGAGTAGGTCTTGCGGCCAATATTATTCTTATCTGGTGTCATGTGCTTTTCTATTTCTTCCAGCACATGTATCATCTGTTTCTCTCCTACAAAATATTTTTTTTCGAATCTATTAAAAACTTCTATCGCCATATTACAGTCCTTTCTCTTCTTGCTTCTCAGCAATATTTTCCAACAACTTATGGTCCTATTATGCTCCCCCAATGTGTAGCCTCCAAAAGCGTTATGTGAATTAAATGAAAAGAAAATGTGAAGAATATGTAAATTGCGTTCGCCATCTCCTCTGCGCAGAAAGAATTATATTACCCAACAAAAGGGTGTATAGAAGTAAAATATCTCCAATTTTTATTTTCACCGAAGACAGGCTGTGATATAATTAAAGAAAGCACAAAAGTGAAGAAACTTTGCTTATATGAGTGTTGCTCAAGTTATAATAGAAAGGATGGAAATAATATGTTAAACCCAGAAGTATCCAGGTTATTAAACGAACAGGTAAATAAGGAGTTTTATTCAGCCTACCTTTATATGGCTATGGCAAATTATTATGCGGATCAGAATCTCAGTGGCTTTGAACACTGGTTTGTTATCCAAATGCAGGAAGAAAGAGATCATGCCCTGTTATTCCGTCAGTACTTATTAAACAATGGGGCGCAGGTTACTCTAACAGAAATTGCAGCTCCTGAAAATAGTTACGCCGACTTTAAAGAGCCTTTAACAAAGGCTTTAGAGCACGAGCAGTACGTGACAGAATCCATTAATACCATCTATGAAGCAGCTTACCAGAGTAGAGATTTCCGTACGATGCAGTTTCTCGACTGGTTTGTTAAGGAACAAGGCGAAGAAGAAAAGAATGCTGGCGATAATATAAAGAAATTCGAATTATTTGCAGGGGATCCTAAGGGCCTCTATATGTTGGACAACGAGTTCAACGCAAGAGTATATGCCGCCCCTTCACTAGTGTTAGACTAAGTCTTTTCTGCCTATAAAAATACCCGCTTGTTGCCCAGGTTTATTGACCTGATACAACAAGCGGGTATTTTTTATGTGATATTTAAAAGTTCTGGTGGGCTTCAATAAGCTGGTGCTTTGTCTGCCACAACTTTGGCGACAAGTCTACATAATAAATCTGCGGGTTCTCAAACCGCAGCAGTTCGTCCCACAGGGTGCTGATCTGCTGACGGCAATATTCCTTGATTTCATCGATGGAGGGACTTTCATACACGCACTGACCTGCTTTAAAAATTGGTACATGGAGGTCCTTCGCATAAAAATTCTCAATAGTTTTCCGCTTCCACACAGCCTGCGGATCAAAGATCTCATAAGGCTGGTCCTCCGAAATGGTCTCACCATCCAAAGTGATTACGTCAGCGATAACCCGGTTGGTATCCTTGTCAAAAAGACGATATACTGTCTTAAATCCTGGATTAGTAATCTTGCCCACATTCTCACTGATTTTTATTTTAGGAATCATCTTTCCGTCCTTTTCCAAAGCGGAAAGCTTATATACTCCGCCAAACACTGGCTCGGATTTGGAAGTAATCAATCGCTCGCCAACCCCAAAGGAATCGATACAAGCTCCTTCTAAAATTACATCTCGAATAATGAACTCGTCCAAAGAATTCGACACTACAATGCTGCATTCCTGCAACCCCGCCTCATCCAGCATGGCTCGGGCCCGCTTGGTCAAGTACGTCACATCTCCGCTGTCAATACGAATCCCCATCTTCTCCGGCTTCATTTCTTTGAAAATGCGAATGGCATTAGGAACGCCAGATTTCAGCACGTTATACGTGTCTACCAGCAGCACGCAGTTGTCTGGGTAAATCTCTGCATATTTTTTAAAAGCCTGGTATTCATCATCAAACATCTGAACCCAGCTGTGAGCCATAGTCCCCAGGGCCAAAATTCCGTAATCCCGTTCGGATATGGCACAGGCCGTGCCGATACAACCTCCGATATAAGCCGCCCGAGAGCCCAGTACTGCCGCTGAAGCTCCATGGGCGCGCCTGGTGCCGAATTCCATAACTCCCCGCCCCTTAGCCGCTCGGACAATACGATTAGCCTTGGTGGCAATCAAACTCTGATGATTAATCAACAGTAAAACCATGGTTTCCACAAACTGAGCTTGCATGAGTGGTCCTCTGACCGTCACCAGCGGTTCACCCGGAAAGATGGGGGTTCCTTCCGGAATAGCCCACACGTCACAAGTAAATTTAAAGCTTCGTAAATAGTCCAAAAATTCCTCGCTGAACATGTCTTTGCCTCGCAGATATTGAAGATCTTCCTCGGAGAAGGATAAATCCTTCAGATATTCGATGAGCTGCTCCAGCCCAGCCATGATGGCAAACCCGCCGCCATCCGGTATTTTTCTGAAAAACATATCAAAGTAGGCGATGTCATTAGCCATATCTGTCTCAAAATATCCATTTGCCATGGTCAACTCGTAAAAGTCTGTCAGCATGGTCAGGTTAAGTCCCTTTGTCATGGGATGTTCCTCCGTTTTCCTATCATTTATTTAGCAGCCTCTCTTAAAGAGCTGCTAAATTCACCGAAGCCCCTGCACCTAGTTAAGGCAGGGGGCTCCGATGCTTTTCTCCATTATGCCACCCTAAACTCCAAGTGTAAAGGGGGAATTCCAACAACTGGCTGTTTAGACACCTTCCTGGTAAGTGACTTTCCACTGTTATAGGAGTTTCTTTAAGAAGGCCCCTGTATAAGAATCCTTATTAGCGGCCAACTCCTCTGGTGTTCCAGTACCGACAATTGTGCCTCCCCGGTTTCCGCCGTCCGGACCTAAATCAATAAGGTAATCCGCCATCTTGATGACTTCCAGATTGTGCTCGATGACCACCACACTATTTCCTGCATCCACCAGCTTTTCCAACACCTGAATCAGTTTGTCCACATCAGCAAAGTGTAGCCCGGTAGTAGGCTCGTCTAAAATGTACATGGTCTTGCCGGTGCTTCTTTTCGACAGCTCCGAAGCCAGCTTAATCCGCTGAGCCTCGCCTCCTGACAGCTGAGTGGATGGCTGGCCCAGCTTAATGTAGCCCAGCCCCACCTCCTCTAAGGTTTCCATCTGTCGAGAGATGCTAGGAATATGCTGAAAGAATTCCGCTGCCTCAGACACATTCATATCCAACACATCAAAAATGCTTTTTCCCTTGTACTTGACCTCCAAGGTCTCCCGGTTATACCTTCGGCCTTTGCAGACTTCGCAAGGCACATATACATCCGGCAGGAAGTGCATCTCAATTTTGATGATGCCGTCCCCTCCGCAGGCTTCACATCGTCCGCCTTTTACATTAAAACTGAAACGGCCCTTTTCATATCCTCGAACCTTAGATTCCGGCAGCTGAGCAAACAAGTCTCGAATATGGGTAAACACCCCTGTATACGTAGCCGGATTGGAGCGAGGCGTCCGTCCAATAGGCGCCTGATTGATGTCGATGATTTTATCCACGTTATCCATACCCAGAATATCGTCGTGAGCTCCCGGTCGGTCTTTGGCCCGGTAAATCTTTTTTGCCAAACCTTTGTAGAGAATCTCATTAATCAAACTGCTTTTGCCGGAACCGGAAACCCCGGTAACACAAACTAGTTTTCCCAGAGGAATATCCACATCTACATTTTGCAGGTTATTTTCCCTGGCCCCGGTGATGCGAATAGACAGACCATTGCCTTCCCTCCGCTTCTCCGGCACCCGAATGACCTTAGCCCCAGATAAATACTGACCCGTCAGAGACCGCTGGCATTTTTTGATTTCCTCAATGCTGCCCTGGGCTACTACTTCACCACCGTGAATACCTGCACCTGGACCAATATCCACTACGTGGTCCGCCGCATACATGGTGTCTTCATCGTGCTCTACCACCAACAGTGTATTTCCGATGTCCGTCAAATGCCGTAAGGTTTTCAACAGCTTTTCATTGTCCTTCTGATGAAGACCGATACTAGGCTCGTCCAAAATATACAGCACGCCTACCAGACTGGAACCAATCTGAGTGGCCAGCCGAATCCGCTGGGATTCGCCGCCGGACAAGGTGCCAGAAGCCCGAGAAAGCGTCAAATAATCTAGCCCTACATCCACTAAGAAACCCAGGCGTGACTTAATCTCTTTGAGAATCTGATGCGCAATCATTTCTTCCTTGCTGGTCAGTTTCAATCCTGATACAAAAGCGATGGCATCCCGAATTGGCATATCCGACAGTTCGGCCAGATTCCTGCCGCCTACGGTTACGGCCAGCACCTCCGGCTTCAGCCGCTTACCGCCGCACTGTTCACAAGGGGTGATGCGCATGTATTGCAGCATCCGGTCTTTCATATATTCAGAATTGGTCTCTTGATACCGCCTCTCCAGATTATTGATAACGCCCTCAAAAGGGTGATCCCGATAAGATTCGGAATTATTATTCTTACTCTTATAATAGTATTTCAGATGTCTGCTGCCTGTACCATAAAGCAGTTCTTTTTTGAACTTGGCAGGAAGCTTGTTGTATGGTGTATTTAGGTCCACCCCGTGATCTTCGGCTAAAGCATCCACCATCTGCCGGTAGAAGCTGCCAGTCACATCCATGGAAGCAAAAATATTGCTTAGACATCCCTCTATAATACTCAACTCCGGCTGCTCAATAATCAGCTCCGGGTCGATGCGCTGAGTGAAACCTAAACCATTGCATTCCGGGCAAGCCCCAAAAGGACTGTTGAAGGAAAACATTCTCGGTTCCAGCTCCTCAATACTCACGCCATGTTCCGGGCAGGCCAGCTTTGTAGAAAATATCCGATCATAGATTTCTTCCTGATCCTTTTCTTGAATCTGAGTGACCACCAGGCCATTTCCGTGGGCGATAGACAGCTCGGTAGCCTCTGCCAGCCGGCTTTCTGCACCTTCTTTAATGACGATTCGATCCACCACGATTTCGATGGTATGCTTAAAGGTCTTTTCCAACTTGACCTCTTCTTCTGTTATGTTGACCTGCTTACCATCAATTCGGGCTCTGGTAAAGCCTTCCTTGCGAATCCGTTCCAGAATTTTCTCGTGTTCGCCCTTCCGCTCCCGGATAACCGGCGCCAGCATGGTCACTCTAGTCCCATCGCCTAACAGCATTAAACTATCTACGATCTGGTCTACCGATTGGCTCTTGATTTCCCGCTGACAGATTGGGCAATGTGGAATACCGATTCTGGCATACATCAGACGCAGATAATCATGAATCTCTGTGACCGTTCCCACCGTAGAACGAGGGTTCTTACTCGTCGTCTTCTGATCGATGGATATAGCTGGTGACAAGCCCTCGATATAATCCACATCCGGTTTCTCCATCTGTCCTAAAAACTGCCGGGCGTAGGAGGATAAGCTCTCCATGTACCGCCGCTGCCCTTCCGCATAGATGGTATCAAAGGCCAGGGAGGATTTTCCCGACCCGGACAGGCCGGTAAGAACCACCATCTGATCTCTGGGAATAGTAATGTCAATATTTTTTAGATTGTGCTCATTAGCACCTTTTATAATAATTTCGTTTGTCATCTCTTCTCCATCTGTATTCGTTCTTATTCTATCCGTTTCCTTCAAGCCTGGAAAGAACCCACCAATCAGTTAGGCCTTACAGCTTGACCTTATATTCAAAAATTAAGTCTCTCAGCTGAGCTGCCCGTTCGAACTGCAGGTCTCCGGCAGCCTGCTTCATCTCTTTTTCCAGTTTCTTCACATATTCCGCCAACTCTTTCTTGGTCAGTTCCAGCGGAGTCTTGCCGGCGTAATATTCCAGTTCTTCCTCGGCAGCCTTGGTAGCTTCGATGATCGCCCGCACGGCTTTCTTTACTGTGGTCGGTGTAATGCCATGCTGCTCGTTGTAAGCCTGCTGTATGCCCCGTCTTCGCTCCGTCTCGTCGATGGCCCTCTTCATGGCATCGCTGATACCGTCTGCATACATGATTACTCGTCCCTGAGCATTTCTGGCTGCCCGCCCGATGGTCTGAATCAGAGAAGTCTCTGTCCGCAGAAAGCCTTGCTTATCTGCATCCAAAATCACGACCAGAGAAACCTCCGGTATGTCCAAGCCTTCCCGCAGCAGGTTGATGCCTACCAGCACATCAAAGACACCCAGCCGCAGGTCTCGCAGGATTTCCATCCGCTCCAGGGTATCGATCTCCGAGTGAAGGTATTTAACCCGAATGCCCACGTTTTTCAAATAGTCGGTCAAACTCTCAGACATCTTCTTCGTCAGGGTGGTGATGAAGACCCGTTCCCCTTTCTCCGTCACGCTGTTGATTTCCCCAATGAGATCGTCAATCTGCCCCTCTGATCGGCGAATCTCAATACTCGGATCCAACAGACCTGTCGGTCGAATCACTTGCTCTGCTGAAATGCCGCCGCTGCTCTCCACCTCATATTTTGCCGGGGTGGCGCTGACATATACAGCTTGCCTAACCAGCTTTTCAAATTCTTCAAATTGCAGTGGCCGGTTATCCAAGGCAGAGGGCAGCCGGAAACCATAATCCACTAAAGAAGATTTTCTGGACCGGTCTCCAGCGTACATGGCGTGAAGCTGAGGAAGCATTACATGAGATTCATCGATGACCAGCAGAAAGTCTTCTGGAAAATAGTCAATTAACGTGTATGGCCGATTGCCTGGCGGCAGTCCGTTGATGTGTCGGGAATAGTTTTCGATGCCCTTACAACTGCCCACTTCCCGAAGCATTTCTAAATCATAATGAGTCCGTTGCTCGATTCGCTGGGCCTCCAGCAGCTTGCCCCGGTCCTTAAACCAGGTCACCTGCTCCTTCAGTTCCTCCTGAATCGTCACGATGGCTTTTTCCATATTTTCCTTAGAAGTAACATAATGTGAAGCCGGATAAATAGCCACATGGTTTCGCAAGCCCAAAATTTCTCCCGTCACCGGATTCAACTCCTTGATGGTCTCAATCTCGTCTCCGAACAGCTCGATGCGCACTGCATTTTCCGCTCCTGCCGGATAGATGTCAATGACATCACCTCTAGCCCGGAAGGTCCCTCTGGCAAAAGCCATATCGTTTCTGGTATACTGGATGTCTACCAGCTTTCGCAAAATATCGTGTCGGCTTTTCTCCATGCCCGGTCGCAGAGACAGCATCTGATTCTCATAATCAAAAGGACTTCCCAAGCCATAGATGCAGGAAACGCTGGCCACGATAATGACATCTTTTCTCTCTGCTAAAGCGGCTGTAGCCGAATGGCGAAGCTTTTCAATTTCATCGTTTATATCCGAATCCTTTTCAATATACGTATCGGTGGAAGGCACATAGGCTTCCGGCTGATAATAATCATAGTAGCTGACAAAATACTCCACCGCATTGTTAGGGAAAAATTCTTTGAATTCTCCGCAGAGCTGAGCCGCCAGCGTTTTATTGTGTGAAATCACCAACGTAGGCTTCTGTACCCGCTCAATAAGGTTGGCGATGGTAAACGTCTTTCCGGAGCCGGTGACCCCCAGCAGAGTCTGATGTTTTTTCCCCTTGCGAACGCCCTCTGTCAGCCGATCGACGGCCTCTGGCTGATCCCCCATCAGCTTAAAATCTGAAATTATTTTAAATTCTCCCATTTATTTGCCTCTTTCGCATAAAGAACACTTGTTTCCTTCTATCATATCACAGGTCTTTTCTCTTGTCCAGTTTTGATTGATATAACCCTTTTCGCTGTTCCGTCGGCCGCCGCTTATTTTTATTGATAAGGGCAAATATCTTTGCAGCAGCAACGTTCTTATTTTATTTATACCCTTGTTGCAGTTCTTTTATCATGGTATAATAATTGTATCTATTGATAGGTACGGCATAGCCGCAAAAAACCTTCGTTGGAAACTTGTTAGAACGCTGCTAGCGATATAGGCATACAAAACTTTAGGGTAAGTTCAGTCGATATTTTGTAATATCGATTTTATTAAATTTAAGATGGTATACAATTATACATTTTCAAAGCAGGGACCTTTCCTCTATGGAAATCAGTGCTTTCCCTGCATAAATCTGCCTTTACCCATGAAGGGTACAGGTAGGCTGAGATTACATAAAATATAGGAAATATCAACATATTATCTGGATTTCTTATATCATTAAATAGATTGAGGTGATGATTATGAGTGACAATTACGAAGCTTTTACAACAGAAAAGGAAAGGCTTATCGACCGGTTGTCCGAAGAAAAGGCCTTCTGTATGAGCAAGGCCAGGGAATTGAACCGGACTGACATCATTCCGGATTCCCTCTACATTGAAAAAGATGTGAAGCGCGGTCTGCGGAACGCCAACGGAACAGGAGTTATTGTGGGATTGACCAAAGTCGGTGAAGTTATCGGCTACGAGTTTGACCCACAGGGAAACAAGATTGCTATCGACGGCAAACTCTATTACAGAGGCTATGATGTGGAGGATATATTTAACAACTGTGTCCAGGAAAATCGCTTTGGCTTTGAGGAAGTTACCTATCTGCTCCTCTTCGGAGAACTGCCTACTAAAAGTGAGCTGGCCGAATTTAATACCATGCTGGGGTCCAAACGGGAACTGCCCCGAGGCTTTGCCCGAGACATGATTCTGACAGCTCCGTCCCACAGCATTATGAACAAACTGGCCCGGAGCGTACTGGCCATGTATTCCTACGATGACAACCCCGATGACACCTCTGTAGAGAATGTTCTGCGCCAGTCCCTCAGTTTAATCGGGCACTTTCCTGCCTTGATTGCTTATGGCTACCAGGCAAAACGCTCCTCTTTCTACAACGAAAGTCTTCATCTGCACAATCCGATTCCGGAGCTGACCACAGCAGAAAACATCCTGCGTATGCTTCGCCCTACCGGAGAATATACGGATATTGAAGCCAAACTGCTGGATTTGTCCCTGATACTCCATGCTGAACATGGCGGCGGTAATAACTCCACTTTTGCCACTCACTTGGTCTCCTCCTCGGGTACAGATACCTATTCAGCCATTGCCGCCGCCGTAGGCGCCCTAAAAGGGCCAAAACACGGAGGAGCGAATATCGCTGTTATTAACATGATGCACGACTTGTATCAAAATGTGAAAGATATTACAAATGAATCCCAGATTGAGGACTACTTGGTGAAGGTTCTCCGAGGGGAAGCCAACGACCATAGCGGTCTGATTTACGGCCTTGGACACGCCATCTATACCATCTCCGACCCTCGAGCCATCCTGTTGAAGGGGATGGCCAAGAAGCTGGCGGAGAGCAAAGGGCTGGAAGATGCCTTTCACGTGTACGAATTCATTGAAAGTCAGGGAGCAGCCCTCTACAAGGAGGTCAAAGGCATAGATAAACCAATGCCTGCCAATGTGGACCTATACTCTGGCTTCGTGTACCGAGCGCTGAACATTCCCGTAGATATTGCCACACCGCTGTTTGCCACCGCCAGACTTTCCGGCTGGTGTGCCCATCGGCTGGAGGAGATTATCACTGGTCGGCGGCTCATGCGGCCTGCTTATAACGGTGTACAGCCATACTTAAACTATGTGCCTATTCAGAACCGCTGATTCGCTAAGATTAGTTCGGACAATTCTTACAAAAACAAACCTCTTGACAATATATGTAAATTTATTTATATTTTACATATATTGAAAGGAGGTTTTTTATGTTTCCATTATTTCTTCTGAGCCTGCTCTATTCCCTAGCCATCCTCTTTAGTTTTCGGCAGCTGCCAGCCAGCTGGCTCTGCGATTATGGAGAGGCACCCGCGCGCTGCTATGACCAGACCCGCTTGCAAGGGGGGCTGCAATTCATTTTTATCTTCTGCTTTACACTGGTCAGCATGAGTTTGTTTCTACCTGCCACAGGAGCCAATTTGCTGTCTCCAGCGTCCTTTCTGCTGA
Source organism: Aminipila butyrica (assembly GCF_010669305.1). Taxonomy (NCBI): domain Bacteria; kingdom Bacillati; phylum Bacillota; class Clostridia; order Peptostreptococcales; family Anaerovoracaceae; genus Aminipila; species Aminipila butyrica. Next base: position 2,787,171 of record NZ_CP048649.1, read on the forward strand.
TTCTGCTGCTGGCTCACATCTGCTTGTCAGATATAAGTTATCAAATTATTCCCGATCAGCATGTGGGACTCATCCTGCTGATGGGACTTTTCATCTGGCCTCCAGCTGGATTGTTGAGTAAGCTGGTCGGGCTGACCGTCGGGGCCCTGCCCTTCCTGCTTCTGCTGCTGGCGGGTTTGCTCCTTCGGGGTCAGGAGTGGATTGGCCTAGGGGATGTGAAACTTATGGGCTCCTTGGGTTTTTTTCTGGGGGCTCAAGGGATTATAGCTGTACATGCCCTCAGCGGCCTTCTCAGCGGTTTGCTGACTTTCTGCCTGCTGATCATTCGCTTGCTGACAAGAAAAGGCGGCCTGCCAACCTTCCTTCCCCTGGCTCCCTGTATCAGCCTGGCTTTCGTTATCTGCTGCGGCTATCCACAGTGGTGGAGTTAGGCTCGGAGGCAGATATTCCGGCTTTACTTACACCGTTTTAACAGCAACCAATTCAATATATCCCCTGGTATCAATGGGCTCTAGTTGAATGCGCGGATTTTGATTATCCCAGGAATAGCCGATCAAAGTCGGATCATACTTCTCAATAGAAGCCTGTATTTCCTCAATAGCGAGACAATAGTCTTCTGGCTCAAAAGGCTCTCCTTGAAACATCAAGTATTTTGCAGCTGGCAACTCAATCAGGTCAAACCCCTCTGGTATCATGCCGCGGTAGTCCAAGGAGACTTCAACTCCTTGAACATATTCCGAGGTTCCTGCTTTTTTATAAGATGCCGGAAGCCAGAGACAAACTGGCTCTCCGCTGATAGAATGGATACTTTGAAGCAGCCCCCATACTTCACAGCCAACTTCTTCACAGTAGGCCCAATACTCTGCTGCCTTCACTCCTCTTTTGATAATAACCTTGCGAGCAGGCTTTTCGATGACTTGAATAAATACATTTTTCAGATTTTCCATAGCTTTTCTCCTTTCGACATGCCTAAACTTTACGCCGTAAGGGGTGAACAAATACACCGGCATGGGATTGGTGGCGTACTCCCTTGGATTGCAGCCAAATTCCCGTTGAAAGGCCCGTTGGTACCCGTCCACACTGCCAAAGCCCATTTCAAAGGCTACCTCCGCAATTTTGCAAGTGCTGTCTCGCAACTTTAGCGCGGATTTTGACAGCCGAAACTTGCGGATATAATCCGCAGGCGTCATACCAACCTGACTGACAAACAGCCGATAAGAATACCATGGAGAAAACAAAGATACCGTTGAAAGTTCCGCCAGCGTAATACTTTCAAATAGATTCCTTTCAATATAATCCTGCATGCGCTGTACCGCCTCTACCTGCTCCAACATACCAATCACCTCCTTACACCATTCATTATAGGTTTTTCAAAAGAAAGACTCTCGACCTTTTTTGCCCTTATAGCCCCTTGGCTCAGATACCACCCTCTGCCCCCTGTATCTTCTTCAATTCCTCCGTTACATAGGTGATAGGCCCGGCAAGATTGAACTGAATCATCATCTGGCTCAATTCCGCCATAGAAGGCTTCAGGCCTTTTCTAAACCAATGGCTGATGATACCCACCTGAGCAGAAGCCACGTACTCTAGCGCATATTCCAGTTTCAACCGGTTCCCTGGGCTGATGCCTTTGTCCAGACCAAAGGTATTCACTACGGTCTCCTGCATGATGGTCTTTAACCGACGAACGGTGCTGACCTCTGCCCGTTCCCCGAAAAACAGCTCCAGCAGGCGTTGATTTTCATAAAAGAATTTCCAGGGCAGGACGACCTCTTCAATGGTCTTTCTGGTAATCAACGCTTGCATTACCGGCAAGGCGTGGACCTTCAGCTCCTGAATGGCTTCCTCCTCGACCTTTTCTTTTAAGTCGTAAATATCTTGATAATGGGCATAAAATGTTCCCCTGTTAACTTGGGCCAGATCGCTGATTTCTTTAATGGTAATTTTTTCGATACGCTTTTTCAGATATAGCTGTAAAAACGCATCCCGTATTCGCCCCTTGGTCTCCTGAACTCGCTTAGATTCGTTCTTTCCTGCCATTGATGCTACTGGTTCCATAACGTTCTCCTCTCGGCTTCTTCCTGCCAGCTTCCTGTCTGACGGTTGCGCTCATTTTATATTTTGCTTTACCTTTGGATCATAGGGCGTTCATCCTCTATACTTTTACGTTCACCCTCTGACCTACCTGGAGGTCACTGTCTGCTGGCAACAAGATTTTTACCCGCAGGGTTTTCTGATTTCGGTTGGCCGCAGTCTGCATATCCTTTGGGGTATACTGGGCCTTCACATCCAGGTATTGAACAGTTCCTGTCAGTGTATGCCCTGTCCAGCCCACTTGGGCCTTTTGCCCAAGTTGAATCTGAGCTAACTTTTCTTTTGGATAATAGATGACCACATATCGCTCCGCCTGAGAAGAAATGTCCGCAATATCGTATCCGACAGCTACCACATCGCCTTCTCGATAATTCTGGCTCATAAGGATACCATCACATTGGGCCGTAATCGTGTATTTCTTCAATAAATCCTCTTGCTGGTGCAACTGACTTTCCAAAATGGCCACATCCAGCTGGGCACTGCTGGTGGCCGACTTGTCGCCGGCGTTCTTTAGCTTAGCAGCAGCCGCTGCCTCTGCCGCCGCTGCCGTATCGTCAGCCACCTTGGCGCTGTCCAACGCTTCCTGAGAAATGGCATCCGTCTCGTATAAAGACTTCGCCCGCTGGTAATCCGTTTTGGCCTTCTGGGCTAGAGCCTGAGCACTATCGTAGCTGGCTTGGGCAGCCGTATAATTATTATCCGCTACGCCCCCGGCTCCAACCTTGCTATTTGAGACAGCTAATTTGGCCTTTTGCAAGTTCAGCCTCAGCTGCTCCACCACATATTGCTGATTGGTATCATCGATAACCGCAAGAATATCGCCCTTTTTGATAGTCCCGCCTAATTGGATTGAACTCTCTCTGATCTTGCCAGAAACTTCTGTGGCGTGAGATACCATCACGCCCTCTACCTGCCCTTTATATCCACCGCTATTTTGAATCTGTGTGTAAAAGATTCCAGCACCAACCAAAACCAGCACGATTGCGGCGGCAGCTATTTTCTTTTTTTCCATCACACCTGCCCTCCTCTATATTCGTCGGTACCGCTTAAGCAGCACCGTATTGACCAGCATAAAAATCACCGATAACGCTGCTAGAAGTCCTATATCCGGCAGGATATCCCAAAAGCTGGCCTCCTTCATCATCACTGATTTCAACGCATCTGCCGTGTAATAAAGAGGCATCAGCCTCCCCACCAGTTCCAAGGGGTTTGGCAGGGTGAAAAGCCCGGTAAAAAAGGCCTGGGGCACAATAACCAAAGGAATGAACTGAATCATCTGAAACTCTGAATTGGCTGCTGTAGATAAGAGTATCCCCAAAGTCAAGGCCGCAATAGAAGTCACCAAGGTTATCAGCAGAACCAGCCAGATTGATCCCACCATGAAGACCCCCAGAACATAAATTAAATAACTAGTAATTACAGCTGACTGAACCAGATTGACCAGTCCATACCCCAGCACATATCCGCCCACCACTTCCCATCTATGAATGGCGTAGATAAGACTTTTTCCAATGTACCTGTAGTTCGTTCCTTTAAGAAGGAAATACCGGAAATCAGGAAAACAAAGAAAAACACCAGAAATCCCGTCAAAATAGAAGCAAAGTTATCAAATAAAGATAAGTCTTCGGCTCCGTATACATAGGTAATGTCAGCCATTCGGTCCTTGCGCACCGGCTGTATCCCCTTGCTGGCAGCCTCCAGTGCCTTGATTGCCCTGGCTGCCTGGGTAGAATCGCTGCCGTCCATCCAAACCTGAAGCTTACCGCTTTCTACTGTAGCCACCGCCGCGACCTGGCCTTTCTCTAATGGCTCCAGGTCCTGGCAATCTACAATAACCCCGTTATTTTCATAAAGAGCCTCCCGAAAAGCCTGAGATCCGTTGATAATGCCGATGGTTACTGTATCTTCTGCGGATTCAAAGACGAAGTACAGCAGTGTCAGAATCAGTAAGGGCGCCAGCAGCGTTAGGGCCAGCGTTCGCTTGTCATGTTTTAGTTGCAGCAAAATCCGCTTAGCTAAAGCCCATACCCTCATAACCCGCCTCCTTGCTCCTGACTAAAGTACAAGAACGCATCTTCAATCGTATCTGTCCCTGCTTTTTCCTTGATTTGCTCCGGCGTTCCGGAAGCCAGCAGCCGACCCGCCCGCATCATGGACAATTGGCCACATTTTTCTGCTTCATCCATCACGTGGGTGGTGATGAGAATCGTTACGCCCTCCTCTGCCATTCGGTATAATTCCCGCCAAATATTTCTCCGCAGCAAGGGGTCAATGCCTACCGTGGGCTCATCCAAGATCAATATCTGAGGTTCATGCAAAATAGCCATGGCCAGGGACAGCCGTCGCTTCATTCCTCCTGAAAAGCTGTCCAGGGGGTTATCTAAATTCTTGGTTAAGTCCACCACCTGAATCACCTCCTGAATACGCTTCTGCATCCGCTGCCGTTCTATGCCGTAGAGCTGCCCAAAAAACATCAGGTTTTCCCTAGCGGATAAATCTCCATACAATGCGTCAGACTGAGCCATATAGCCAATGTCTCTCATCAGCTGCAAGTTTGGCATCCTCTTGCCGCCAACCCACACCTCTCCTGCCGTCGCCTCCCAGATACCGGCGATAAGCTTCACCGCAGAGGACTTGCCGCAGCCAGAAGGACCCAGCAGTCCATAAATTTGTCCGTAGGGCACCGCTAGATGAATATTCTCTAAAATCCGTTTTTTTCCAAAGCTCTTTTCCACTCCACGAAGCAGGATGCAGCTTTCGTCCGCCATGTGCTCATCTCCTTTGCTTTCTAAATATAGCAAGCTTGATTCAAAAACCATTTATTTTTTACTTATTCCCAACAACATGTTGTATTATTTTTATCATATATAAAAAACAGGCAGATTGAAAGATACAATCTGCCTGTTTTTGTTGATTTCTATTTATTAATTTTCTTTATTCCATCGGATACTTGGAATCAGCCAGACGCTTGTAGCCTTCGTACCGATCCTTTGCATATTCTTCCGTCAGGTCGAACAATTTGTCCGCTACATCTGGGAATTCTCTGGACAGAGAAGAGTATCTCATCTGTCCCAGGATGAAGTCCCTGAAATTGGCTGTAGGCGCCTTGGAATCCAAGGTAAACGGATTCTTGCCCTGCTGCTTCAACTCTGGGTTGAAGCGATACAAGTGCCAGTACCCTGCATCTACTGCGTCCTTGATGTTCTCCTGAGCCTTGCCCATGCCTTTTTTCAGGCCGTGGTTGATACAAGGGGAGTAAGCGATAATCAGCGATGGACCATTGTAAGCTTCTGCTTCGGTAATAGCTTTCATCAGCTGATTTTTGTCAGCGCCCATACCTACCTGTGCGACATATACGTAGCCGTAGGACATAGCCATCATCCCCAAATCCTTCTTCTTAATCCGCTTACCGGAAGCTGCAAACTTAGCGATTGCCGCCACTGGAGTGGACTTAGATGCCTGACCACCGGTGTTGGAATATACTTCGGTGTCGAATACCAAGATATTGATATTTTCCCCAGAAGCCAGCACGTGGTCCAGTCCGCCGTAACCGATATCGTAAGCCCAGCCGTCGCCGCCCAGAGCCCAAACGGATTTCTTTACTAAGAAGTCCTTGTTGTCAGCAATGCGCTTGCACAGCATCTGAATCACCTCGTCAGAAGTTCTCAGGTTTTCAATGCACTTCATCACCTTGTCGCTCTTCGCTCTGGATTCAGCACCATCTTCCTTATATTCCAACCATTCCTCGATGGCTTCTTTCAAATCCTCGGCAATATCCAGCTCCATCAGAGCCTTCATCGTGTGTTCGATACGCTCCCGCATCTGCTTAGAGGCTAACAGCATACCGTAACCGTATTCTGCATTGTCCTCGAAGAGAGAATTGGCCCAAGCCGGCCCTCTGCCATTTTCGTCCTTACAGTATGGCATAGAAGGAGCAGAGGCTCCCCAGATGGAAGAACAGCCTGTCGCGTTAGCAATCAGCATTCGGTCACCGTACAGCTGAGTTACCAGTTTGATATATGGCGTCTCTCCGCAACCAGCACAAGCTCCTGAAAATTCCAAGTATGGCTTTGCCAGCTGACTGCCCTTGATAGTGGTCTTGCTGATCAGTTTATCTTTATTTGGAATGGTGACACCAAACTTCCAGTTTTCTGCTTCTTTCACAACTTCTGCATATGGTTTCATTACCAGAGCCTTTTCCTTGGCCGGACAAATATCCGCACAATTTCCGCAGCCCAAACAGTCCAGAGCAGACAGCTGAATTCGATAATGATGGTTTTCCATGCCCTTGCCGATAGCCGGAACCGTCTCAAAGGTGAACGGCGCATTGGCCTTCTCTTCTTCGTTGAGCACGACCGGACGGATAGACGCATGAGGACATACAAAAGAACACTGGTTACACTGAATACAAGTATCCTTATTCCATTGCGGCAAGTGAATAGCTACGCCACGCTTTTCGTAAGCGCTGGTGCCTGATGGGAAAGTGCCGTCTTCTCTGCCCTTAAAGGTGCTCACCGGCAGGTTCTCCCCTTCCTGGCTGTTCATCGGAATCAGTACTTCTTCAATGAAGGCTGGCAGCGGTTCTGGCTTACTCTTTGGATTTTCTGCATTAATCCACTCTGCCGGAATAGAAATCTTCTTGATACCGTTGATGCCTGCATCCACAGCCTTCCAGTTCATTTCTACAACGCTCTGGCCCTTTTTCTTATAGGTCTTTTCGATGCCTTCCTTCAAATATCCTACTGCCTGTTCCATCGGAATAACATTAGTCAGCTTGAAAAATGCCGCCTGCATTATCATATTGATGCGGCTGCCCAGACCAATTCCTTCTGCGTATTTCCACGCATCAATGGCATAGAAATTGATGTTTTTCTTTGCCAGCTCTCGCTTCACCTTTGCCGGCAGATGCTCACCGATTTCCTTTTCATTTTCCCACTGACAGTTCAACAGGAATGTTCCGCCCTTTTTCAGATCCTTGAGCATGTCATACTGCCGCAGGTATGCCTGGTTATGACAGGCTACAAAGTCCGCCTGATTAATCAGGTAAGTAGACTGAATCGGATGCTCTCCAAATCGCAGGTGAGAAATTGTCACTCCGCCTGATTTCTTGGAATCGTAGGAGAAATACCCCTGAGCATAAAGATTTGTCTTGTCACCGATAATCTTGATGGCTGTCTTGTTGGCACCTACCGTACCATCGGAGCCCAGACCCCAGAACTTACACTTAATAGTACCTTCTGGTTCTCTGGCAATGCCTTCTGTGTAAGGCAGGGATCTGCTTGTCACATCGTCTTCGATACCGATGGTAAAGTGATTTTTCGGCTTCTTATGGTACAGGTTGTCATAGATGGCGTGTACCATGCCCGGTGTCGTGTCCTTGGAACCCAAGCCATACCGTCCGCCGTAAACCTCTGGTGCATTGCGCTCCCCATACAGCATGGTCCGTACATCCTGATACAGCGGCTCGCCCAAGGCTCCCGGTTCTTTCGTTCTGTCCAGCACGGCAATCCGTTCTACCGTCTTTGGCAGAACATCCATAAAGTACTCCTTAACAAACGGTCTGTATAATCGAACTTTAATCAAGCCTACCCGGTGTCCTTCTAAAATAAGCTTGTTCATGGTCTCTTCAATGGTCTCACAGACAGAACCCATGGCTACAATGATGTTTTCCGCATCTGGTGCGCCCACGTAGTCAAACGGCTTGTAACTTCTGCCTGTCAATTTGCCGATTTCGTTCATATATTCTACAACGATCTCTGGCACGGCCTCGTAAAATTTATTAGACGCTTCTCTGGCCTGGAAGAAGATGTCTGGATTCTGAGCCGTCCCTCGGATAACTGGATGCTCTGGATTCAATGCCCGATCTCTGAACTCCTGTATAGCCTTCCAGTCTACCAGCTTCTTAAATTCCTCGTAACCGATGACTTCAATCTTCTGAATCTCGTGAGAGGTTCGGAAGCCGTCAAAGAAGTGCAGAAAAGGCACTCTGGACTTGATAGAAGCCAAATGTGCGATGCCTCCCAAATCCATAACTTCCTGAACTGAACCGGAGGACAGCATGGCAAAACCAGTCTGCCTAGTAGACATGACGTCAGAATGATCACCGAATATACATAGAGCATGGGTAGCTACGGTTCTGGCCGCTACGTGGAATACGCCCGGCAGTAGTTCACCAGCAATCTTATACATGTTTGGAATCATCAGCAACAACCCCTGAGATGAGGTATAAGTGGTGGTCAGGGCTCCTGCTGCCAGGGAACCGTGAACCGTCCCTGCTGCTCCGCCCTCAGACTGCATTTCTGCTACTTTTACAGTCTGTCCAAAAATATTCTTTCGTCCATACGCGGACCACTCGTCTACCACCTCAGACATGGTGGACGAAGGAGTGATGGGATAGATGGCCGCAACGTCTGTAAACGCGTAGGATACGTGTGCTGCTGCCGTATTTCCATCCATGGTTTTCATTCTACTCTGTGTCATTTTACCCTCCTATTCGTACAGTCTCCCTTGAGACTTATTTACGTGACGCTTTCCTGCGCCTTCCTTCCGTTAGGCTTTATGGTTTTTCAGAAAAAAGCAGTTCTTTTTGCTGATTCCAGCTAAACAGAACTAAAACCGCAAATTAGTTACTATTTTCTTGTTTATTTTTTAGAACATATTTTTCGCTAATGTATTTACTTTATACTAAATTTATATCGTTGTCAATATGTACTTATAAAAATACAATATACAAGGAACATTTAAAAAACATGAGTTTTTTCAGGGTTAGCCCATTTTATACTCGGCGTTTCCTTCCGCAACAGCTAAATCTGTTTTGTCACATTTCACAAACTTTTCAGGGATGATAGTGAAACTTCACAAATAATCCAATCTACTCAGCACCAATTATGCCCCCCCTACCCCCATACAAAAAAATTCTCTTCGGGAGCAGAGCCCGAAGAGAATATAGCAAATTAATCATATCATAGTTTTTTCCTATGGGGATTTTCTTAAAATTCTATGGCAGCAAAATCAGCACAGGAAAAGCTTCTGCTGCCTTTCTGGCCTCTGGCTTCCTTCTTCGTGCCTTATCCGCTGATAAAGTAAAGGAGAAGGATACCTGGTATGCCCAAGGTTCCTATGCCGAACCCCGTCAGTAGGTTTACCGGCAGGTGCACACCAAATCCTGCCCCTATCAAATTAATAGCAATAAGGATCACCCCGCCGCAGAAGCTATTGAGTACAGCTTTTAAAATCCATTTTCCTGAAAGGGCAAAAAACTTTCCTAAAAGAAAGATAATCAGCAAACCTGCTGCATAAGCTAGAAATATAATAACTTCCATTCCCGTGTCCATATTTTTCTCCCATCCTTTGTAATATTTTGTATAGAATATGCCGTCAGGGAACAAAATAGAAGCAAGAATACGTGAAGAAAGGAAACTACATATGATTCAATTCAGCGGACTGGCTGACAACGCCGAAAAAATTTATAAAAAAATAACAGGAGTGCCTCAGCCTCCCGATGAAAATCAGCTGTTGCTCTCCGATTTAAGGGCAGTTCATCACAAGCTGGCCCGATCAGAATCCATGTTCAACGAACTGACAGATAAAGACCTCCTCGACTGCGCTACCTACGATATTCTGGCAGAAAAGGCCCGCTATGCCTACTTAATTAAAGAGGCAAAAAAAAGAAACTTGCACTTTTAGTTACAAGTTTCTTCGTCCTTCCATCGCCTTTGACAAAGTGACCTCGTCGGCATATTCCAAATCTCCGCCTACGGGAATCCCGTGAGCAATCCGAGATACGGTGATGCCGGCGGGCTTAATCAGCCGGGCAACATACATGGCGGTGGCTTCCCCCTCAATGTTAGGGTTGGTCGCCAGAATGACCTCTTGCACATCGCTTTCCTGCAAACGGGTAATGAGGGATTTCAAATTAATATCCTCTGGGCCAATGCCATCTAAGGGAGAAATCGCCCCATGGAGCACATGGTACAAGCCCTTAAACTCCCGAATCCGTTCCATAGCCGCAACTTCTTTGGGACTTTCCACCACACAGATTACAGACTGATCCCGGCTGGTATCCGAGCAGATAGCACAAGGGTCCGTATCCGTCAGGTTACCGCAGACGGAACAATACTTCATGTTCGTCTTGGCATCGATAATAGCCTGGGCAATAGCCAAGGCTTCTTTGTCCTCCATAGCCAGGATATTGAAAGCCAGCCGCTGAGCCGTCTTGCTGCCGATGCCCTGAAGTCTGGAAAGCTCTTGAATCAATTTATTTAATGGTTTAGCGTAATATCTCATCTATTTTGCGTCCATTCTTTTACGTCGAGACTAGTCTTACATAAAGCCCGGAATATTCAGGCCTCCGGTAATCTTGCCCATTTCGTTCTGAGAAATCTCCTCCATTTGGCGCAAGGCTTCGTTGACAGCTACCAAAATCAAATCCTGGAGCATTTCTATGTCCTCCGGATCCACCACCTCTGGCTTTAACGCAATGTTAGTCACCTGCTTGGCCCCGTTTACTGTCACGGTTACCGCACCGCCTCCAGCAGTAGCTGTAGTCTCCATCTTTTCAAGTTCTGCCTGAGTCTCTTCCATCTGTCGCTGCATGGCCTGTACCTGCTGAATCTGCTTCTGCATATTTCCGCCCATACCGCCGCCTGCGCTAGGCTTCTTTCCTGCTCTCATACCTTTTCCCATAGTCTTTTCCTCCTTATTATATGCGCTTTCTGCGCCTGTTCTCTTTGAGTTCTTCTTGTTTTATCTATCAAGGCTGCCGCCTTAGATTAGCTCAATGGAAATCCCCAAGGCATTTTCTGCGTTTTGCTTAATGCGCTGGATATCCATGCCGTCTCCTTTGCCGTCATCCTGTCCCTTAACCTTGCAAATTAACTCTCGGCGGACTCCGGTGTGCTCTGCCATGCTCTCCTCCAATACTTGCTTTTTCTTTTCTACATAATTTTCAATAGTAGAACTGGAGGCCAACACAACAAAGTATCGGCTGTTGACTTCCGCCAACGCTGTTCCCGTACGAATTAGATTGAAACTGGCGCTGGAAGTCTCTCCTTCTTCAAAGACAGAGTGCCACAGGGCGTCTTTGTCTACTTGGAGTTCCGGTGAATTGTCCGCTGTTTCTCCGCTAGCCGCGCTTATTTCTCGCTCGCCTGGTTGAAGGGAGCTGGAAGCCGGAGCAGCAGCCCCTAGAGCTCCACTGCCTGAAGGTCCGCCTTTATCAGCCGATTGGTTGAACTCCGCCTGAGCGACTAATCCCGGCGCATAGGAGCTGGTCTGCTGCCCACCGGAGCCAGCCGGGATGCCGGAATTAGCTATCGGCTGAAGGCTGGGCTGGCCAGCTGGCGCCTGAGGCGCATAAGTGGTTTTTTGCAGCATGCCGGTGGCCATCTTGACGATGCACAATTCCAGCAGCACCCGTGGCTGGGTAGACCATTTAGCCTCTGCTAAGGTCTTCGACAACTCGATAATGCCGTTGTTGATTTCCGCCACATCCAGCCGCTGGCTCTGGCCGCAGATACGCTCAATATTCTCGCAGGACATGTTCAACAGGTCTTCTGCCCGGTTGACAAACTTGGTAATCAGCAAGTTCCGATAATGAGTCACCCAATCTTTCATAAACTGACGCACATCTTTGCCATCTGCCAGCACCCGGTCTAAAAGCAGCAAGGCTTCTCCTACATTGTGCCGGGTGACCGCATCGGTCATCTCTAAAAAGGTTTCCTCTCCCACCGTGCCCAAAATCTCCAGCACGTCTTCGCGGGAAATATCTTTGGACCCTGCTGACAGACACTGATCCAAAATGCTCAACCCATCCCGGACGGAACCGTCCGCATTGGCTGCAACCAGTGCTAAGGCCCCATCGTCAATCTGAATCCCCATAGTCTGGCAAATACTCTTCATGCCTGATTTCAACACCGTCTCTGGCACCCGCCGGAAGTCCAGCCGCAGACACCTGGAGAGAATGGTGGCTGGCAGCTTTTGCGGCTCCGTAGTAGCCAAAATAAACATGACGTTTTCTGGAGGCTCCTCCAGGGTTTTCAACAGCGCATTAAAGGCCCCCGAGGACAACATGTGCACCTCATCGATAATGTAGACCTTCTTTCTACCCACCACTGGCGGGTACTTGACGCTTTCTTTCAATTCCCGGATGTTGTCTACGCCGTTGTTGGAAGCGGCATCAATCTCTACCACATCCATAAAGGTGCCGTCTTTTATGGCTTTACAGTTGTCACAGACGCCACAAGGCCGAATATTTTCCGAAGTACAGTTGACCCCTTTGGCCAGGAGTCTGGCTGTAGTGGTCTTTCCGGTACCTCTCGTGCCGCAAAACAAATAGGCGTGACCGGTGGTATCCCCGGCAATTTGATTTTTTAATATTTTTACAATATGCTCTTGTCCTAAGACTGTATCAAAGGTTTCAGGACGATAGGCTCGATATAAGGCGGTATACATATTCTCAAAGTCCCTTCTTCCGCTTACGGCGGCTTTAACCGCCTTATTCCTGCCTGAACAGGGAAAAGAAAAAAACTGCCCTTTAAAAGCTCCGCCGACTTTGGAGAAGGCTTGTCTGCGGCACATAAGAGCTTCCACTTATTGCTGCTTCCTTCCGGACCTGACAAGGTTCGCAGAGTCTTATTGCGCAGGACCCTAACCAATCAGACGGAGCTTTTAAAAGGCAATTCATACCTATATAGTATACAAGCCTTGCTTGGCAAAGTCAACAAAAACCTGCAAGAACTACCTTCCTTATAAAATATCACTGTATCATTGACACAAAAACAACCGTTCTATACAATGATACTAATATCCTTATGTTTGTTTAATAAGTAAGATGGAAAGGAATAATTAAAATGGAACGTTGTCCATGGTGCGGAAAAGATGAATTGTACATGAAATATCACGATGAGGAATGGGGGATACCGGTTCGGGATGACCGCAAACACTTTGAATTCCTGGTGCTGGAATCGGCTCAGGCCGGGCTGAGCTGGCTGACTATCCTGCGAAAACGAGAACATTACCGGGAAGCTTACGACAACTTTCAGGCGGACAAGATTGCTGCATACAGTGAGGATAAAATTCAAGAACTCTTGAGTAATCCGGGTATTATCCGAAATCGAAAGAAAATCGAATCCTCAATCAACAACGCTCAGCGCTTCCTGGAAATCCAGCAGGAGTTCGGCAGCTTTGACCGCTACATCTGGGGCTTCGTGGATAACAAGCCCATAGTCAATCACTGGCATAGCCTAGATGAGATCCCTGCCGTTACAGAGCTATCTCAAAGGGTCAGCGAGGATTTAAAGACTAGAGGCTTTAAGTTTCTGGGGTCTACCACCGTCTACGCTTATCTACAGTCCACGGGTCTGATCAACGACCACCTGACTGGCTGCTTCCGACACAAAAAAGTGCGTTAGAAAAAGCCAAGGGCAACTGCCCTTGGCTTAAAATTTAAAATAATAGAATCTAGAACTATGCAAAATAGTTAAAATAGCTGCCGGAAGAAGAACTGTTCTTTATGTTGGAGCCGATAATGCTCATGTTTTCCTTCAATTTCTTCTGCACGTTGGCCTCAATATCCGAGCTCAAATCTGTCACTTTAGCGGCAAAAGAATCCTTGCTGTTTAGCACAGCCTTCAGGCTGTCCAAAGAAGCGGCGCTCATGTCCTTCTTGTTCATAATCAAGCTGCCATCCGTAAGGACAGTGATGCCGGCCTGCTTCAAGGCATCCTTGTTGTCTTGGGCATACTGCTTCAAACTGGCTAAAAACTGACGATTTTCTGTACCCCCTAGTTCATTTATGCTGGACAGCATACTGTTATAGTTGTTCACAAAATCCGTCGCTTCACTGACCACGGACTTCGTGCTGCCAGACTTCTCGGCCTTGCCAAACAGAGAGCTATCTCCGGTAGCCGTCAGCTTCGTACCGCTTTCCTGAACCTCTTTAGCACTGTTCTGAGCCAGCTTGCTGTAGGTCTTTAACTGAACGGTGAGAATATTCATATCCGTATTAGAAGAATTACTATTGGAAGTCTTGCTGGTGTTCAGCTTGCCATAATTATTAGCAAAAGCCGTACTCTGCAACTTACCAATGGTTCCTCTGCTGCCGGAAAAGTTTTTAATGCTCCTGTAGTTCGTGCCTGATGTGTAACTCATATGTTCCCCCTTACATCTAATTTAACAATCTCTTTATATATCCTAGAATACTTTTCTTTCCTATTATAAGTATATCGGCACTATTGCCCCACAACTTTATATAATTCGTCACTTTCTGGAGGAAATATTTCCTGCAAGGGCCCTTCTGCCCCCTCTCGGCACATAATGCCATGATTTTTTTCCCGAATGTGGCCGATGCAGCTGATTTGAATACCCGCTTGAGTCATAACCTCCTCCAGCTGCGCCTGGTGCTCCCTTGGTGCAATAATCAGCATGCAGCCGCTGGAAATTAACCTCAGGTAGTCAATGTGAAAAAAGGCACAGATCTTTCTGGTCACTTCCTTTACCGGCACCGCATCAAGCCGCAGTTCACAACCGGTTTCTGAAACCTGACACATTTCCCATACTGCTCCCAGAAGACCACCTTCCGTAATATCATGCATACCGGAGGTGCCGATATCTCCTGCCAAAACACCTTCCTTTACGACGCTGACCTGACCCAACAGGCTCTTAGCTTCTGCCAGTTCCTCTTTTGTACAGCAGCCCTGAAGCTGTTCTTCAAAGTCGGAAGCCAAAATCCCTGTGCCCTCAATGCCCGCCCACTTTGTCATCAGAATAACATCGCCGGGCTTCATATCTCTGGCCTGTTGGGATCGGCCTTTTGGGGCTTTACCAATGGCGGTAGAGACAATAACCGGTGTATTTACCGCCGGCGTAATCTCGGTATGACCGCCAATGATTTCTACGCCCAGCTCCGCCGCCGTCTGCCCCGCCTGCTCCATCATCTGGGCAATATCCGCCTCGGTCGTACCCACTGGTAACATGACCGCCAGCATAATGCCCAAAGGCTGTATACCGTTGGAAGCAATGTCATTGCAAGTGATATGGACAGCCAGCCGGCCGATATCGCTGGACGCCGCCGTGATGGGGTCGGTAGACATGACACATTCATACTCTCCAAAATCCACCGCTGCACAATCCTCACCAATGCCCGGCCGAACCATGACGTCCGGGCTTCTATATGTAATCTTATCAAAAACAATTTTTTTCAATAGTTCACTATCCAGTTTTCCAGCTTTCAGCATCTGCTTTTACCTCGTATTACATAAAAACTTTTTATTCTCTATTTTATCACATCTACCAGCATTATAACATCTACTATTTCAACTAAGCTCAGGATGTCTTCTTTGCCGCCGCTTCCATAATCGGGCTCCCCTCCTCTGTCGGCGGAGACCGCCTCTGAAAAGATTCTACCAGCAGCAACCCGGCAGCAAACGTATAAGCAACCTGCCACAGATCACTGTTATTAATAGCCTGAATCACTGAAGAATCGGCGCTATGCCAGAACAAGGATAGCCCGAGCTTTATTGTCGCTAACAAGAGAGAGGACAAACCTAGAACCGCCGATACTCCGCTAAAACAAAAGGCTGTCCGGCTCCTAAGAATATCCCTGATTCTTTCTGCCTGCATCCCCAGGGCACAGACTAATATTCTTAAAAGGTTGAACCCATATAGAAGGTACACAAAAGAATTACGCCGGCTAAAGGCACTCTGAAAAAAACATAGATTAACATAATCTGTCGCAAAGAGAAAAACCAGCAAAAAAAGATGCCATTGCAGACTACTCTTTCGCATCTGTCTTTCTGTATTCGCTTTCACACTAAACCCATCCACCAATAAAGTCCCCGCACCAAACATCAACAGGAGATCGGTATTGCCAGCAAGAACAGCCCCTGAAAAAGGCGAAAGCAGACCACTATCAGCAGGAAACAGCAGCGTGTACCAAAGCTTCATAAAACCCAGCAGAAAGAAAATCCCGCTCAAGATAAGCAGCTCTTTGCGAAAGGTGAGAAATTCACGCTGGCGGTAAAGCAACGCAATTTTTTCGCCCTGCAATAACAAGGCACACACAAACGCACTCATACTGGCCAGGACGTAAAGTTGAACTCCATCGAATTCCCCTAAAACGCCTGCCAGCAAATAATTTCCATAAACCACCAAGAAAATAGTAAAAAGAACGATTCCCTTGGCTATTCCCTCCCAGATTGGTCTCTGGTCTTTCATCAAACATTCCCCCTAACAGAAAAGGCAAAAATCTCGCTTATTCTATAGGTGTGCCGTCTTTAAAACTTATATTTATTTCATACCTTTTCATAAAATCTTCTTCGGTGATGATTTCTATACCTAATTCCTTGGCCTTTTTATTTTTAGAAGAATTGGACAGGGCATCGTTGTTAATCAAAGAAGTCGTCTTTGACGTCACCGAGCTGGTCACTTTGCCCCCCTTACTTTCAATCAGTGCCTTCAAGGCCTCCCGGTTTTCAAAGTGCTCCAGAGATCCGGTGATGACGAAAACCATGTCCGTGAAGATCTGCTCTCCAGCCTCACTGACTGGAACCTCTTCAAAAGTAATCTCTTTCAATACATCCTCTATAATCTGCTGATTTTTCTCATCAGCAAAGAAGCGGGCGTAAGCCTCGGCCATAATAGGCCCTACTCCATCGATTTCCACCAGTTCTTCCGGCAGCAGGTTCTGAATCCGCTGCCAGTCATAGTCTGCATTTTTACAGATGGTTTTAGCATTGGCCAGACCAATATTGGGAATCCCCAGGCTATACAACAGCCGAACAGTAGTAGTATGGCTCGCCTTTTTTACAGAAGCAATCAGCTTAGCAAAGGACTTTTCACCAAAACCCTCCATCTCGGTAATTTCCGTCTTGAAGTGCTCTATATGGAACAAATCGGCCAACTCCGTAATCAGCCCCTTGCCAATGAGCTTTTCGATGGTAGCCTCGGACAGACCTTCCATGTTCATGGCATCCCGGCTGACAAAGTGAGTAAAGGATTTAATCTGTTTAGCCAAGCAGGAATCGTTGGTACACACCAGCACCTCCACCTGGTTTTCGCTTTTAATCGCCGTGTGACCTCCGCAAACCGGACAGACCTCCGGAATAGCTACCAGCCCGCTGCGGGTGAGATTTTCTGCAATCTGAGGGATAATCATATTGGCCTTGTAAACCTCGATGGCATCGCCGATGCCCAGCTCCAATTGCCTCAAAATACTGATGTTGTGCACACTGGCTCGGCTGACCGTGGTTCCCTCTAGTTCCACTGGTTCAAAGATGGCTACCGGATTAATCAACCCTGTCCGGGAGGCACTCCACTCGATTTCCTGCAATATCGTTTCCTTCCGCTCATCCCGCCATTTGAAGGCTAAGGAATCTCTTGGAAACTTTGAGGTATTTCCCAGGCTTTCGCCATATTGAATATCGTCTATAAGCAATACCAGCCCATCCGAGGGGAAATCGTTGGTTTCCATCTGAGAAGCAAACCATTCTACATCCTCAGAAATAGTTTTCCCATCTGTCATCCGATGTGCTACCACCTGGAACCCTTGATCCGCCAGCCAATCCAGCTGATCATTTCTCGAGTTAGTCCGCAAAACCTTCCCCGCCGCCGCAGCCGTGCCTGCTCCACTGGCCTGTACCAGTGCAAAAGCAAAAAACTGCACATTCCGTTCCTTAGTGATTTGATTGTTTAACTGACGAACGCTGCCGCTGCACAAATTCCGGGGATTCTTATACTTCGCTTGAACCTCGCTGATTTGGCTGTTAATCTTTTCAAATTCCGAATAGGTAATGACTGCCTCTCCTCGAAGTACCAGTTTGCCCTTAAAAGGTATCTCCAGCGGCAGGTTAGCAAAGACTCTGGCGTTGTTGGTGATGACTTCGCCAATCTCCCCGTTTCCCCGGGTAACTGCCTTCGCCAGACGGCCCCCTTCATAGGTAAGGACGATGGTCAGGCCATCCAGCTTCCAGGACAACACACCGGCCTTGTCACCTAAAAAAGCGCTTAAGGTGTCTACTTCCTTGGTCTTATCCAAGGAAAGCATTCTGAACTCGTGGGCTTCTTTGGGCAGATCGCTCAACACCTCATAACCAACCTTGACCGTAGGGCTGGAGGACAGGACTACCCCAGTCTCCGCCTCCAAGGCCGCCAGCTCATCGTAAAGCCGGTCGTATTCGATGTTAGGCATAATCTCCCGGCTCTCCTGGTAATAGGCCTTAGCCGCCTGATTCAGCAGATCAATCCGCTCTTTCATCTCTTGTAGTTTTTGCACCTCCTGGTGCGTCAATCTGTTTGTCTCCTGATGCTCAGGCTGATTCATCTATACGTCCCTCATCTCTCATGAAATTTATCCTTCGATTCAGCTGTTAGTTGACTCTTCTGCCGGATGTTGCGCCTAAATCTTCTTGATTGGGGCGATATCTTTAGCCAGCTTTTTCAGCCCGGCAGAATCGAACATGACGCTGATAGTCTTCCCCTCTACGGCCACTACCATACCTTCCCCAAATTTAGCGTGGTTCACCCGATCCCCAGACTGGAAATCCTTTCCCTGATTGAGGGCGCCGCTCCGCTTAGATTCCTGTCTGGACGCGGCCAGCGGATCGAAAGGCATAGCTGGGCTGGCCTTGGCAAAGCCGTCGTTTCCGCCTATGCGGGAAGACGGAGCCTTCTGAGCTGCCGTGCCTCCAAACCCGGAGCCGCCGCCCCAACTGTTTCCAAAGCTGCTGCCAGCGCCAGTAGAAAACATAGCTGGCTTTTTCTCGTACACAGCATCCCCTTCTAAGAGGCTCTTATCTACCTCTCGAATAAACTGAGATTCCCTGGTATAGTCTGTCTTACCGTACATGGTACGCATCTGAGCACTGGTCATGAATAGCCGCTCCTTGGCGCGAGTCATGCCCACATAACACAACCGCCGTTCTTCTTCCAGCCCCGTAGGCGTATCCAAGGATCGCCAGCCTGGGAATAGGCCATCTTCCATGCCTGGCAGGAACACTACCGGAAATTCCAGCCCCTTCGCGCTGTGCATGGTCATCAAGACTACTGCATTTTCATTTTCATCGTGGTTATCTACCTCCGCCACCAAGGCAATCCGCTCCATAAAGTCCGACAGAGACAGCTGCGGATCCTCCTTTTCATAATCGTAAATAACCGATTTAAATTCCATGATATTTTCAATTCGGCTCTCGGCTTCTACTGTATTGGCATCCTCCAGGGCTTTTAAATAGCCCGTGTTAACCAGCACGCCATCGTAGATATCAGATACCCGCAGGTTGGCCTTTTCCTCACTGTATTTTAAAATGGTATCCACCATCTGCTGAACGCTGGCGATAGCCTTAGAGGGAAGACCCATGACCACCTCCTGATCCGTCAGGGTCTCAAATAAACTCTCTCCCCGAACCTGAGCTAGCGTCCGCAGTTTTTCCACCGTCTTGTCACCAATGCCTCGCTTTGGCTCGTTGATAATCCGTGCAAAGGACACATCGTCAGCCGGGTTCTGCACCAACCGCATATAGGACATGATGTCCTTGATTTCTTTTCGATCATAATACCGCAGTCCGCCCAGCACCCGATAAGGAATCTCTCTGGCGGACAAGGCCTCTTCAAAGGTTCTGGACTGTGCGTTGGTCCGGTAGAGAATGGCAAAATCCTTGTACTGGCGTTCTTTGGTTTTCAGCCGGTCAATCTCTTGGGCCACATAACGGGCCTCATCCTTTTCATCGTCAGCCCGATAATAACAGATTTTCTCCCCGGGCTCCTTATCCGTCCACAGCTTCTTGTGCTTTCGCTGCATATTCCGTTCCACCACGCTGTGAGCGGCTGCCAGAATATTTCCATAAGACCGATAATTCTGTTCCAGCTTGATAACCTTCGTATTTTTAAAGTCCTTTTCAAAGTCTAAAATGTTGGTAATATCGGCTCCCCGCCACTGATAGATGCACTGATCGTCATCACCTACCACACAGATATTATTGTGTGCTTCTGCTAGCAATCGGATAAATCGATACTGCATATAGTTGGTATCCTGATATTCATCTACCATGATGTATGCAAATCGCTTCTGGTAATACAGCAAGACTTCTTCGTCAGCTTCAAAGAGGCGAACGGTGTTGACGATTAAATCATCAAAGTCCATGGCATTGTTTTTCTTTAAAATCTTACAGTACTCGCTGTATAACCCCGCTAAAATCTTACCCTTGAAGTCCCCTTCGTTCAACCGCATAAATTCTTGGGGGCTGACAGCCTTTTCCTTGTTATCGCTAATCACACTGAGCACATAGGCGGGAGTAAATTTCTTGTCATCAATGTTAGCCGCCTTGATGCAGTTTTTAATGACGGTCTTCTGGTCGGTAGGATCATACACCACAAAGTCGTTGGTATAACCCAGGCGTTCAGCGTATTTTCGCAGGATTCGCAGACAGGCAGAGTGAAAGGTGAGGATCCACATGTTCAAACCTTCTCCAACTAAACTTTCCACCCGATCCCGCATTTCCTTAGCCGCCTTGTTGGTAAATGTCACTGCAAAAATATGATAAGGCGAAACCCCCTCATTCTTTATCAGATGAGCGATTCGTCTAGTCATGGTGCTGGTCTTTCCGCTGCCAGCTCCTGCTAAAATTAACAAGGGGCCTTCTTTATGTAATGCAGCTTCCCGCTGCTTATCGTTCAATCCATTTAAGTAGTCCATATTATCTCCCATAAAAAATTAGGATAAAATTTCTTCTATCCCTCACTTATGCACTAATCTTTAATTAAATGTTTCATTCTTTTAAAATTAGTTCCACGCTATTTCTTTCTTATCCATAGTATACCATATCTCACCATCCCATTACCAGCATAGAAAAAAGCCTTTTTCTGTATCATTTATAACAGAAAAAACAGGTTAGCAAAGAAGAAAAAAACGCGTAGGAATATTTTTCAAGAATAAGGTAATATTATGTATAATTTTGTGGTAAGATAAGAATCGGGACATCCCTCCGGGCTGTGGCCTCATTAAAAACACTTTATTACGTAAGGAGATTCCATTACCATGAAAAAATATCGACCACTTATTTCTACTTTTTTAATCATCATCGGTGCTAACATGATTCTGGCCTTTTCGGTGGCCTGCTTCATTCGGCCTCATGGCATCATCATGGGCGGAGCTACCGGCCTATCTCTCACCCTAGAGCATTACCTGGGACTGGATTTGTCTATGACGCTGACCATCTTAAATCTGCTGCTGTTCCTGCTGGGCTTCTTGTTTCTAGGCAAAAAGTTCGCGTTGACTACTATTTTGAGTACTGTTCTTTACCCCCTTTTTATCCATATATTTTTAGCTATTCCACAGCTGTCCTCCCTGTCAACAGACGTGCTGCTGTCCACTATTCTAGGCGGAATTTTTTTAGGTTTGGGGATGGGTCTGATTCTGCGCATGGGGGCTTCCACTGGGGGCATGGACATTCCTCCTCTCATTTTAAATAAAAAACTGCACATCCCCGTGGCCTTATCTCTCTATACCTTTGACACGGGTATCCTGCTGACTCAGGTAGGCTTTTCTACCGCTGAGCAAGTCTTGTACGGCATTTTATTTACCATCCTCACCAGCTCCATCGTCAACAAGGTGATTCTGTCTGGAACCCAACGATCTCAACTGTTCATCATTTCTAAGGAGTACGAGCAAATCCGCGATACCTTGCTCCATGATTTAAACCTGGGGGTTTCCCTTATTTCCATGGAAACAGCCATGACCCGGACCCCTCAGATGGCCGTACTCTGTGTTACGACTAACCGAAAGGTTTACAGTGTCAATGCGGTGGTCCAGAAAATCGACCCCAACGCATTTATCACCATCAGCAATATTAACGAAGTCAAAGGCCGAGGCTTTAGCATGGACCGGGAAAGCCATCTGCCCCATGCTTGAAAAAGAAGGCGAGAGTTTGAATAAACTTCTCGTCTTCTTTTTTGCCATATTGTAAACCATAATTTATTTACAGGTTTACAATTTATATTTTTTTATGCTATACTGGGGACGCCGATTGAAACTATTTTTAACAAAAGACGGGAGAAAAGATATGATAAACCACTTAAAAGAACAAGTCCTTCAAGGCTACCATATATCCAGGGATGAAGCCCTAGCTCTGTGGGAAGCGGCTCAACAGTCAGCCCAGCAGTTAGAAATTCTTTGCACCTGTGCTGATGACATCCGCCAATATTTCTGCGGGAATCACTTTGATATTTGCACAATCATCAACGGAAAATGTGGCAGCTGCTCAGAAGACTGCAAATATTGTGCCCAGTCCAGCCATTACTTGGCAGAGACACCAACCTACTCTCTGCTGAATACAGACCGTCTTTTATCTGGTGCGGCCTACAACCAAGAACGGGGAATCCTGCGGTATTCCATCGTTACCTCCGGCCGAACCGTAAATCCAGAGGAACTGGATCAGCTATGTGCCAGCTATCAGTCCATTCAGAAGAGTCAATCCATTTCCTTATGCGCCTCCCATGGTTTGCTGACCTACGAACAACTTTTACAGCTGAAGGAAGCTGGGGTTGTTCGCTATCACAACAACCTGGAAACCTCCAGAAGAAATTTTCCGGCGGTGTGCACCACCCATACTTATGATGACAAGATTGCCACCATCGAAGCGGCCCAAAGAGCTGGACTGTCTGTGTGCAGCGGCGGTATCATGGGCTTGGGAGAGACCATGGTCGATCGGATAGATATGGCTTTTGATTTAAAAGAGCTGGGGGTTCAATCTGTACCCATCAATATTCTAAATCCCATTCCACACACGCCCCTTGAAGACCAACCGATTTTAAGCCTAGACGAAGTCCGAGGGATTGTGGCTCTCTATCGCTTCATCCTGCCTACCACGGCTTTACGTCTAGCAGGTGGTCGGGAGCTCTTGTCCGACAAAGGTCGAAGTGTCTTTGCCTCCGGTGCCAATGCCGCCATATCTGGGGATATGCTGACTACTTCGGGCATCCGTATCAGCAGCGACCTGGAGATGATTCAAGATTTGGGATTTACCCTCTCTGCCCTCTGACGATAAGCTCCCTTTCTTAGGGGCTTTCTGCCCGGGGGCTCTGTTATAGCTTGCAAATTAAACATATAATGCCGCTTTTGTTGCCAAGCTCCGATACAATACCAATATCCCCGCAAGAATCAAGATAACCGCTAATAGCTGAATCCAGCCAGCAATAGCTATTAGGGAAGCGGTCAGGATGTAAAAAGAAAGCACCGAAACAATGCCGGTTCCTATGGTGGCAAGCACCGCGATGGACTGCTTCACCGCTTGATATTCACTGGTCCAGTCATATTTGGGAAATTTCAAATTAAAAAACAAGCCAGCGATAGAAATAAACACCGCATAGACCAACGGAATGGTAAACAGCGCAAGGGTTTCCAAAAATCCAGTCTGCAAACTTATAGCCAGCAACGTACAACTTATAAGAATGGACGGAATAAGGTAACTCAAACTTACAGCAATTTTGGAGTTAAAAATGACGATTGGCTTAACAGGTGCGGAGCACATAAGCCAATTGCTTTTTCCTTCCAGAGAAATGGCAGAGGAAGTAGCTGCTGAAATGGATACAAAAAATGTAACCAACCAAGGAGATATAGGTTGAATCCACAGCATGATATCCGGTAAGCCCATCTTATTGCCAGCTTGTTCTAGGTTAATGAATAAAAAAGCAATGGAAAAGACAATCATCAAGACCCCTCCAATACAAGTATTCATCGCGTAGATGGGCAAAGATACCAGGCGGCGCAGTTCTTTTTTATATAAGGCGATAAACGGCGAAGAGGCTTTAAGCGTTCCCAGGCGATAATCGCTTTTTGAACGGACTTCCACCAGGGCCGAATTAATCTTACTATAAAATACAGACAACACCATCACAAAAATCACGCTTGCCCCCATAGAAAGCAGCGCAAATTGCCCAAAGCTGACCCAGTCACTATTTGCCAGTGCATTGGTATACCACGCAGCTACCGGATAAATCCGGTAAACGGACCCGATCATCGAATCAATAAGGGCGGTCAATGCAGCTTCCTCCTGGGGTATCGCAAAGGAACCAACTACTAACACTAACATGGCTGCTGTGCTTAAGGCAATGGTCAACAAATTCTTATAGCGGAAACGAACCGATATGGCCGTAATAAGAACACCCGCACTTAAAGCGATTATCATTGGCAGCAGTGACGCCAGGAACAGAGACAACAGCAGCATCAGCCAAACGGATAAAGATATGCTGTAAGTTATGCCGTAAATAATCATAGATGGCAGCATAATTACGCCGGATATCAAAAAATTGACGACGTAAACCGATAGCAACCGACTCATAATCACCGTCGTATTTTTTACTGGCAGAGACATCACCATATCATAATCACCAAATCCAAAAAGTACACCGTTACTTTTGAGAAAAGTCATCACCAAGGTGCAAATTGCGCAGACAATTAATATAAGTGGAGGTAACACATCAGCCATACCGAAATACACGCAGACAATCGCAGCACCTGCACTATAGCCAACCATTATGATCAGAACGATCAACATTAATATACTCATGGCGATAAGCCGCCGCTTTTCTTTTTTATCATTTGTACGAAGGGTACGATTAATGTTAAAAAATCCAAGCAATTGTATTTTAAGCAAAAGCCAACACTTAGTCATTGCCTGCCACCTCCAAAAACATGCTCTCCAGGCTCTTATCTCCGCGCACTTCTTCCGTTATGCCACTTGCAATTAGCTTTCCGCCTTTTATAATGGCAATTTTATCGCAGAGTTTTTCGGCTACTTCAAGAACATGGGTTGAAAAGAAAATCGCTCCGCCCTCATCACATAGTTCACGCATCATACCTTTCAGCTGAAAGGACGCTACCGGGTCAAGGCCGACAAAAGGCTCATCTAATACCATCAATCGCGGCCGATGAATAAATGCCCCAATCAGAGCCAGCTTCTGCCTCATCCCGTGGGAGTAGGCAGAAATCATATCGCCGAGATTGGCCGTCAATTCAAAGCGATCGGCGTATTTCTTTATCAAGGTCTCCCGTTCTGTCTTGGAAACACTGAACATATCACCTATATAGTTCAGATATTGTATCCCCGTCAGGTAATCGTACAAATCCGGATTGTCCGGAATATATGCCGTAATAGATTTACACAATACAGCTTCTTTCTTAACCGAATGACCATCAATGAAAATTTCGCCACTGCCGAAATCCATAATGCCAACGATTGCTCGGATGGTTGTCGTCTTTCCCGCCCCGTTATGTCCAATAAATCCGTAAATATCACCGGCCTCTACAGCAAGGTTCAGGTTGTCCACCGCCTTTTTTCCGCCATGATAGGTTTTGGTAAAATCCCTAATTTCTAAAATATTACCCATGATAGGTTCCCCCTTACTTTTTCTCTTTTTTAGGTGGAGTCGTGATAATGGCAATGTTATGCAAATCACGCTCTGGCGTTTTTTCATTGGTCAAAAGCGGCTCAATGATCTTACCCATTTCAGTTAAGGCTGCAGTTAGTTCTTCGGTGGTAGCATATATAGGGGCGACAGAAAACCCAGAGCCATCTTGTAAAAGATTGATATCTGACCGAGACGTATACTGCCGAAATTCCTCTGTCAGCCCCATCACAAATTTGGTGAACAACATCATATACGCCGGTCCGTTATTTTCCTCCACCATTCTTTGCATATCCATTAACAAATCATCCGCCACAGCGTATACCCTTTCCACGGTTCCGCGAATTTGATTTTCTGCCACTACTTTTAAAATCCCATCAGCAGTCATCTTCTTTAAATAACGATATAACGTCGCATGAGTGATATCACTGTAGGTATCAGTCAGCTGCTTCGCCGTTGCCTGTCCTTTACTATATATTTCAAGCAGCAGCTTACACTTTGTCGGGTTAGCAACACACTCTGCCATATTTTCATTCACTATAAACGCCTCCTTTTACAATAATATCTATAAGATAATATTATCACAATGATACCATTCTAGCAAGTGGTTTTTCGTGGAATGAATCTAAAGAGTTCGTCTTCTGCGTTTATAAGCAGTATTCATATCCAATAAGTGACTTCCATAAACTCCGAGAAAACATTTCAACCCCAGAAAACCACATTTCAGCCCATATCATTTACAAAGAATATCAGACACTTTTAAAGATTTCTTAAAGAAAAGATAATTTAAAAAGATATAATAAAAAAAACACAGGACTCAAAAATGATATGCTCCTCTCGCAGCAAACAGTTTAAATACAAAAAACTATTTGCTGCAAGGGGAACATATCATTCTTAGAGATGTACCCAATAGACCCTTTTACCTTTGCCATCAGTATTGCTTATTTACCGACAGAATCTTATTTCTCTTTTGTTGCGGGCAGAATGCTTTCTACCTCTGCGTGTGGCCTCGGAATAACATGGACTGATATCAGTTCACCAACTCGCTGAGCTGCAGCTGCTCCGGCATCTGTCGCAGCCTTTACCGCACCTACATCTCCCCGAACCATAACCGTCACCAGTCCGCCGCCTACGAATTCCTTACCGATCAGCGTCACATTTGCTGCCTTTACCATCGCATCTGCTGCTTCGATAGATCCTACTAGTCCCTTTGTCTCAATCATTCCTAATGCATCATACTTCATTTTGTATCCTCCTAAATAATCCTTTATTTTATAATATTAGTTGCTCCCCTTCATGGCTGCTACAATCTGATCTACTAAATCAATTAGAGTGGTCTGATTCATGCCTTCTTCTACAGAGGCAGTGCATCCGCCGGATAAGTTGTAGTTGAATGTTGGATCAGCAGAAGCTAACGTTGTGCAATCCCTTAATCCATATGCAACTCTCTTGATGTTGATTAAGTGCATTGGGGTTACGTTTTCGGATACTGAGCTTCCGCCCCATGTCCCGCATCCTAGAGTGAAAGATGGCATTAAGCCTGTGCTTGCGCCTACTCCACCCATTGCACTTCCTGTGTTTACAAGAATTCTGGAGGCTGGCTTTGCTGCAAACTTCATGACCATTTCTCTGTCTTCTGTATGAAGGCTCATAGTATGTCCGATACCGTTTTGCAATAATTTAATACTTAACTCACATGCTTCATGCCAATCTTTTACTGTATAGAATCCCAAGACGGTGGTTAACTTTTCGAAGGATAACGGATATCCGTCACCTACGCCACCCTGTTCTCCGACCAGTACTTTTGTTCCTTCCGGAACACTGAATCCTGCTGCCTCAGCAATTACGACTGCCGCTCTTCCGACAAACTTTGCATTCATGTTGTGGCCATTCTTAAATAATAGCTTGCAAACCTTTGCCGTTTCTTCAGCTGTCATGAAATATCCGCCCTGCTTTCTCAGCTCTGCGATTACTTCATCTCTATTCCCTTCTTCACAGATAATTGACTGTTCGGATGCACAGATTGTGCCATTGTCAAAGGTTTTACTTGCAATGATATTTTGGATAGCCTGATGAATATTTGCAGTCTTTTCGATATATGCAGGAGAGTTTCCAGCTCCTACGCCTAGTGCCGGCTTACCTGCACTGTAGGCTGCTTTTACCATTCCTGGCCCGCCAGTTGCAATAATTATTGCGACTTCTTTGCTCTTCATCAGTTCATTTGTTGCCCCCACTGTCGGCATGGAGATGCATCCGATGATATTTTCAGGTGCTCCTGCCGCTACTGCTGCGTCAGCCATACATTGTACAGCCTTCTGTGTGCATTTTGCTGCGGAAGGATGTGGGGAAAATACAATTGCATTTCTTGACTTAATCGCAATTATTGCCTTAAAGATAGCAGTTGAAGTTGGGTTTGTGGATGGAACAATTCCCATTACTAGGCCCACCGGTTCCGCAATTTCAATTACTTTCTGAGCTACATCTTCTTGAATCACACCAATCGTTTTCATGTTCTTAATAGCATCATATAGAATAACGGAAGCCATATGGTTTTTGTATGTCTTATCTTCTACTTTACCAAAACCTGTTTCCTCTACTGCCATCTGTGCCAAACAAACCGCATTTTCTTGTGCTGCCTTTACCATATTGCGCAGAATTCTATCGATCTGCTCTTCGGTGTATGTGGCTATTTTTTCTGTCGCAATCTTTCCAAGGCGTGCAAGATCTCTTACTTCTTGTATGGAACGTAAATCATAATCAAAGTTTTCCACCTTATGATTCCTCCTTTCTCTTTTTAAGAACTATAGCCTGTGTTGTTATGAATGAATCTGATAGTATTTC
Source organism: Aminipila butyrica (assembly GCF_010669305.1). NCBI lineage: Bacteria > Bacillati > Bacillota > Clostridia > Peptostreptococcales > Anaerovoracaceae > Aminipila > Aminipila butyrica. The sequence goes on from NZ_CP048649.1 coordinate 2,815,500, forward strand.
TTGAATTCATCCATCAGTAAATTTTTATCTGCATTCGAAATTGCTCTGCCGGTAATGCCGAAATCACTGTATTCTCTTGCTAAAGTTCTTAACTTCGTCACTTTCAAGTTTTTCAATACGTTTAAGACCTGATTCAGTTCACCATTCTCCGCAAAATAATCGAGGGCCTCTTTCTGAACATCTTCTGCACTAGGCACTTCCGATTGTTCTGTTTCTATTTCTTCATTCAATACATCCTGAGCGCTTATTTCTTCAATTATTTCTGCGGTCGCACGGTCTTCCCCGTCTACTGCTATCCAGTCTGCATCGGCTCTGTCTGCGGGAACTTCTGATTCTCTGGCAATCATTTTAGATACTTCTTCGTGCGGCCTTGGAATCACATGTATCGAAATGACCTTTCCCACTCTCGCTGCTGCAGCTGCCCCCGCATCGGTGGCAGCTTTTACGGCACCCACATCGCCTTCAACTATAATGGTCACCAAACCGCCCTTTACAAAAACCCGGTCCACTAAACCAACATTTGCTGCCTTGAGCATCGCATCCGCCGCTTCAATTGCGGCTATCAGTCCTTTGGTTTCAATAAATCCAACTGCCTGCATTCAGCCACCTCTCCTTCTATTCAAAGCCACAGTCTTCGTCGATGATTCCTATGACTACCGCATCTACCGGTATGGTATCATCGCCTAACATTCTTCGAGCCGATGAGCCCTGAGTGATCATTACTCTATCACCAATCCCCGCACTGATAATATCTACTACAATAATCCGCTGACCGTCACTGCTTCCGCCGCCGATTAATTCGGCCTGCATAAACTTCAGTCCATTTAGCGAATCCGCTTTCCTCGTTGCCCAAATATTATCAATCAGTCTTCCTGTTAACATATATTTTTCCTTCTTCCAGTTTGCGCCTGATTTCCTGAATAGCTGATTCGACAGAAGCAGTATCGCCAAAGATGGCAATCATAATCATATTCTGCGGACAGCTTCCTCGAACGTCTTCCACGGTGACGCCCACTGCCTTTTCAGCCATATCAGCAGCACAAATCATCTCAATCATTCTGCCCTGTACAAGACCCACAGCCCCTACGCCATTCATTGCCGCTGCAGCAGTTGCTTTCATGCGTTGTTTCAGAATGTCCAGCGTCCCTGCAGAAGGAGCTTTTATAATCCTAAACTCCATCTTTACACCCTTTCTTAATCTGTTTAAACTGGCGAACCATATTATCACAAATAGCTACAGTTATCGCTTTCTCTGACATTCTTTTCCTCCAACAGCTACACAAATCACTTGGGACAGGCAGTTAATTACTTGATTCACTTGGGCAATGATTTCCTCACATCTCATGTGCTCCTTTTCATTGCCCTCATAAACTTCCATGACCATGGATTCCACTTCTCGAATCGCACATCGCAGCTGATGTAATTTTAAAATTTCTTTGCCTTTATCAAGCTGCATGTGTATTTCTGTTATATCAAAGCAATCCCCCATATCCTGATGGCAGTTATCAACATCAATACCACTGCACGCCTTGAAAAAAATCTTCTCCTTTTTTTCTTTTGATTGGATTTCCTGCCGGATGGTTGAAAATTGCTTGCCTAGTTTTAAGATATCCTGTGCTAGAAAAAGATCCAGTGCGATGGATTCTTTGCTGATTAATAGAAAAAGACTCTCGATTAGTTTCAATCGGTTTATCAATTTCTTCATTTTCCAGTGGTCTCTCTCCATCGGTTTCCCAGTATCGTTTATCTGAATCGGGGCCTCTTGGTTTTGAACAGCAACGGTTTTATCAGCTGGAATATCTACTCTATATAGGTTCATTCCTCGATCGGTTAAAAACTGTCTCGCTCCGGGAGTTAGCCTTGTTTCCGGCAGTAATTCATAGGTGGTAAAAGGTTCTTTTCTGTATATATCCCGTAATTCTTCTTCGGTAATAAACTTCATTTTTTCCCCCTTACTCATCGTGATTTTCAAATAGATATTTTTCCAAGGCTTCAAGACCGAGGCCCCTTGGAATACTTACTTTAAAGTAAGGTTCCAGGACTCCCATCCGCTTCAACTGTTTGATACAAACCTCTTCATTATCTGGTTTCAAATCACATTTACTGATAATTCCCACCACCGGACAATGAAAGATCTTGGCAAATCCAGGAGAATAAACTTCAATTGGTCTTGACTGATCCACTAAGATCAGTACATGGGAGGCATCTTGTGCTGCGGCAATAATATGCTTGTACATCCAGGCATTTTCAATATAGGATGCCGGTACATCTATCGTCTTAGCACCATACATCAGATCCGGCGTTTTTCGAAGCGAACCGTTATTGTTATTAAATGTATTTACTAGGGTCGTCTTTCCACAATTGGTGGGACCCACCACCATTACTCGTTTTCGTCTCATGTTCGCGTAATGGGTGCCGTCATAAAGGCCAACATATTTTTCAACGTGTTCACGACAGCAACCAGTGCTGTTTCAACACTTTGAACATCTCCAACAATGACAACAGATCCGGTAAACCGATCTAAAAATCCGATTTCAACCTGCGCAGTTTTAGTTGCAATATCTGCGGCTATAATGGCCGTCTCATATGGAGACAATGTCAATATACCAATCGCACCTTTATCGTCAATTCCCAAACGTTCATAAATGTCAGGCGTAGGAGAGGCAATTACATGGGCAATCGTGACTTGTTTGCCAGGCACCGACTCTTCGATAACACGCTGTATTCCATTTGTAACAATTTCTCCCATGTAGATGTCCCTTTCTATTCCTTCATCAGCCGCCGATTTGACAAGGCAATCCGGTTTTCTTGACGACTTCCAGCAGTTTACTCATGTCTTCCTGTGATAGGGGCTCGATGGAATTGAACTCATAATCTCGTTCCAATCCCTGATATTTGCTCTCTCCAAGTCTATGATAAGGCAGTAAGTGAATTTCCTTTACACCTTTCAAGTTTGCTACATAACAGCTAATGGCCTCTATTTCCTCTGCTGTATGATTAAACGTAGGGATTACCGGAATTCGGGCAATAAGCGGAATATTTTTATCACTTAGCTTCGCCAAGTTGGATAAAATCAAGCTGTTAGATTGTCCTGTAAAAATCCGGTGCTTCTCATCAGAAACATGCTTCACATCATATAAGATCAAGTTGACAAAAGGAATCAGGGGCTCAATTGTTTCAAAGCTTGCAAATCCACTTGTTTCTATTGCGGTATTAATGCCGGCCGTATTACAAGCTTCCAGAATAGCTTTGGCAAAGCCAGGCTGCGCCAGAACCTCTCCCCCAGACAAGGTAATGCCTCCCCCAGATCTCCTGTAATAGATGCTGTCCTTTTTCACCTCGCTCATGATCTCCGCTACTGAAACCGTCTTGCCTACGATTTTAGGCTCGCCTGCTTCCACAATAGGCTGGCAATCCATATCCTGTGTTTCTGGATTGCAGCACCATTTGCATTTAAGCGGGCATCCTTTTAGAAAGACAAGGGTCCTTATCCCTGGTCCATCATGAACGGAGAATCGTTGTATCTCGGTGATGATTCCTTTTGTATTGTAAACTGCTTGATTCATTAAAACACCTGCTCTGTTCTCGCAATAATATCATCCTGTAACGTTTTATCCAACGCTACGAAGTGAGCACTATATCCAGCAACTCGTACAACTAAGTTTTTATAAGCATCTGGATTTTTCTGTGCTTCCAGCAAAGTCTCTCTGCCAACCACATTATACTGAACATGCATGCCCTTCTGGTCAAAGAATCCTCTTACCAGTGCGGAGAGTTTTTCAAGACCTGCCTGTCCACTTAATGCAGAAGGATGAAATTTTTGATTAAATAATGTACCATTTGAAGCACTGGCGTGGTCTAGCATGGCTACAGAATTTGCAGCGGCAGTCGGCCCGTTTATATCTCTTCCCGAAATTGGAGATACGCCATCGGCCAATGGCTCACCAGACTTTCTTCCATCTGGAGTTGCGCCAGTTTGAGAACCCATCGGAACATTTGCAGACACCGGATATAGACCTGGCTGGAAAGAACCATTTCTCGGATTCTTATGCTTTTCTACTTCCTTGCAATACACTAAAGCAACTTCTTTTGCCATTAAGTCTACCGAATTAATGTCATTGCCAAACTTTGGAACAGCATTAATATCGTTCATCAATCTAGTGCACTCTACATTTTCTCCAGCAGCATTTCCAACTTTAGATAGGCCTTCCACTAAAGCAGTCAGCATGCTTGCCTGTTCCTGCGTAATCTTTTTGCCGCCTTCCGTTAACTTGCTTACTATATTTTCGATATCCGTTCTTGTAATGCTACCCATTGGGCTTGCTGTTACAGTTCCCATCCCTTCAAAGTTGCAGGCCATAGCTGCCTTTATCTGCTGAATGGTGTAAAGCTTCTTGTCGTATACTAGTTCCTTTAATACTTCCATGGAATCGGCAACATTGGCTACACCAACACCCTGAGGACCTGTAAAGTTATAAATTGCGCCGCCTTCCTGTACCGACTTGCCTCTTCCAATACAATCTTCTACCATGGAGGACAAGAAAGGTAATGGGGCTCTTTCACTGTGTGCCAAATCTACTGCATTGTCTGCATTGGCCAATAGAGATACAAAGTATTCCATTTGTTCTTTATAAGCATCCATTAATTGATCAAAGGTGGTGAAGCTCGTTACATCTCCCGACTTAGGACCTAGCTGCAAGCCATTATCACAGCCATTGTTCAGCATGAGTTCCATTACTCTGGCCAAATTGAAGAATGCCGCATCATGCCACCCTTCGGTTTTACCGCCCTTCTGAGGTTCAACACAGCCAATAATACCATAATCTCTTGCATCCTCAAAAGTTAAGCCTCTGCTAACAAGAGCCGGGATAATCACTTCATCATTGTAATAAGCAGGCATACCTAACCCAACTCTGCTTACTTCAGCAGCTTTCATCAGGAATTCATCCGGTGACTTATTCCAAACACGTATTGAAATGGACGGCTGCGGTAATTTAGTATGCTCTGTGGCTTCTAAACAAGCAATGGATAATTCATTGGTTGCATCTAACCCCGTCTTATCCTGCCCACCAACAATTAGATTCTGGAACATTGGATATCCGCCAAATCCCTTTGTGGAACCTTCATCTCTAACTTTGTTAATATCATTAAACTTGACCCATAGACAATCAAGCAATTCCTGTGCACTTTCCTTGGTCAATTTATTGCTTTTAATGTCCTCAATATAGTATGGGTACATGTATTGGTCAAATCGAAGAGGAGAAATGGAGTGACCATTGGATTCAATTTGAATAATCGCTTGTACAAACCAAAATGACTGAATGGCTTCATAAAAATCTTTTGCAGGCTCTGCCGGTACCCTTTTACAGTTCTGCGCAATTCTAAGAAGTTCCTGGCTTCTAATACCGCTTGTCTGTGCTGCCAGGCTCTCAGCTAGCTCAGCAAAACGCTGTGCAAAACGAATAGCTGCTTTTGCCGTAATAATAACAGCTTCTAAAAAATTTCTTTTTTTAATGAAATCAGGACAGTTTCTATCCGCATTTTCCATCTCATCGGTTGCTTCTTTGATGATGCCATTGAATCCTACTTTCAGGACCTTTGCATAATCCACCCCGATATGACCTACTCCGTTAAAATAGTAATTTCCTACTGTAAACATATTGCGCTCAATAGCAGTTCGAGTTTCCGGATACATATATTGAGTTGCCAACTCATTGACTGTTTTACCATCCCAATAAGTAAAGGCTTCTCTCAGCTTGCTCTTTGACTCTTCACTAATCTCAAAAACATCACCTTTTCTAAGCCCCAATGTTTCAAATTCATCTAAAAGCCATTTATAAGAGTATTCAGGAAATGCTTGAGTTGAAAAGGGCGCTTTAGTTAAATTTCCTACAATCAATTCATTCTCTCTGATGACGATAGGAAGGTTATGCAGTACATGCTCCAACGCCTTTGCTTTCCTCAAAACAGTCGGTAGATTTTCTGTTGACCGATAGGATTCGGTAACTAGAGCTGCTCTTTCCCATTCAATCTGCGGCTTTCCTTTAAATAGTTCATCAATTAACCCCTGAATTCTCGGGCTTACACTTACATTTGATATATCTAAAATTTTCATAATTTACCTCCCAATTAGATGAAACGTTTTCCGATAACGTTTTTGTAAAGAGCACCTGCTATTAACCCTCCGGCAATGGTGGCAAATATAGGTATAATTAAACCGTAGTAATGCGATCCTAAAGCCTTATCTCCCCATCCACTCATTAAAAGAAATAACCTTGGTCCCAGATCTCTTGCCGGATTCATGGCAAACCCCGTTAAAGGGCCTAATGCAATACCGGCGAAAGTAACACTTGCACCAATCATAATAGCTGGAATGCCTCCCGTAGGCGCCGCACTGTTATTGGCATCTGTAGTCGCAAATATAACTAATACTAGAACAAAGGTTAAGAACATTTCGTTGATAAAGGCTGTAAACATACTTACAGATGCACCAGCCTGGGTAACAAAGATGCCCCCCGCACCCAAACCTTCCGTGGTTCCGCGAATGATACCATTTGCACTTTCAAACGATAAAATGTTTGCCCTGAACAGAAAATATACCAATGCTGCTGCAGTGATACCACCGACAATCTGTGCCACTATATACGGCACAACTTTTTTCTTATCAAATCCGCCAAATGCAGCTAATGCGATAGTGACCGCTGGATTTAGGTGAGCCCCGCTTATGCCGGCAACTATGTAAATGGCTAGAGAGATTGCAACTCCCCAACAGGCAGCCATCCAGGGATAATTAATATCGCTCAAGCCCAGAACTAAAACTGCTACGGAACCAATACCTATCACTAAAAAGAAAAATGTACCAAACCATTCCGCCAGGCATTGAGCCCCTAATGAATCCTTTTTCATTTAAGCTCTCCTCCTTTACCATACAGGGGAAGTAACAGATAGCGGATTTTGTCCCATACCTCTTAATACACTTAACCCAACTTCTCTGGCTTCCAATACAGCTTGTCTCACCGCTCCTGCATCGCCTGTAAAAGTAACAATAATTTCACTAGAGAAGCAAGTACCTTGTGAAGGGCTTGCATAAGTTACAATGTCAACATTTGCGGTCTTGAGTGCCACATCCGCCATTAGCATACCAACGGCAGCCGGCGCGCCTACTGTGATGCCGAAGGCCTTGCCTACCGGCGCACTAAATGCTTTTTCCAATGCGAAGCTTGCTCTTGCCGTATAGTGCAATTCGATGTGTCCAGCATCACAGCCATACACATTTCCAAAATTCTCTTCTAATTCACCGAGCATAATTTCTACCGCTCTTCTTGAATCAGATACATCCTCTGAAGCAAAAATAATGGTACTCCCATGCCCTGCACCCCCCTTTGTATCTCTGGCAAATTCAACTGAGGCGATAATCGAGTTGGTGGCTTTTACTGCTGTGTCCGCAGACATAACGTGGGGAGCACCACCGGTTCTGGAACTTACGATTCCAATAGATCTGTACTTCGGATCCAACTTAATCCTTTCACGCAAATTTGCATCTAAATTTGCAATAACCAGTCCAACTGTATCCCCTATGCCAGCTCCTACAAATTCCGTCAGGCTGCAGGTACCACTATTCCCTGTCGGCCCAGCGGTACTGCTGCCATTTGTTTCTACAGCTTCCATAATCTTTTTTAAAAGATCGCTTTCCATACTTTTACCTCCACTTAAATTTGTAATTTTGGATAATCTAGCGTTTAGGCTTAGTTTACTCCACAATAAAAAGTATTTATTTCATAAAATTCACGAGTAATAGAAATAATACCACTCAGGAAATTGTACTTTTTCCACCTCAAAATTTTCCATAAGCCTGACGATTCCTTATCTGTAAGGGATTTTAGAAATAAGTTAACAGAAAATTTACAATTGTAAATACCTGTCCATTTGTTATATGATAGCACTATAACAATAATTATTCGTCTATACACGTTCAGTATAGGAGGTATCGATATGCAAGACTTCATCGGTAAATCATTGGAAGATATTCTTGATAAAGACGAATTTATGGCCGTTCAGGATGAACTGTCAAATTTACTTCAATTCTCCGTAATTACAGTAAATACAGGAGGGATTCCGATTGGACATTGGAATAATTTTACTGATTTTTGTCGCCTTATTCGCAGTTCTGAAAAGGGATATAAAAACTGCATAGAGTGTGACCGGGTAGCAAGTCTTCAAGCCGTCAAGCTAGGTGTCCCCCAAAGTTATATATGTCACTGTGGTCTTAGAGATTGTGCTGCTCCCATCATTGTTGAAGGGCAGCATCTAGGCAGTGTACTTGGCGGACAAGCCGTCACTTCCGAAGAAGAAAGAAATAACATTGATGTTGATAGGCTTTCTGAGCAATTTAGCATTTCTAAGGAAAAGTTAAATGACGCCATTGCCAAGCTGGAAGTTGTTTCCGAAGAGTATCTGCAAAGATGTATGAAGTTTTATAGTTTCATGGGGACATATCTGGCGGAAATAAGCATAAAAAAACTTACCCAGGAATCCTTGGCTAAGGAAACTAGTGAAAACTTTAAATTACTTCAATTAGTTAAAGAGCAGGAACTAAAGCGCATGAAAGCTCAAATGAATCCCCATTTTTTGTTTAATGCCCTTAATTCCATTGCTAGAACGGCATTACTTGAAAACGCCCCTAAAGCAGAGCAACTAATCTATGAACTGTCAGACTATCTTAGATATACCATTAAAAATGTAGAAGAAATGCCAACGATTCAACTGGAACTTGATAATTTGATGCATTATATTGCCATCCAAAATACTAGATTTGGAAACCGCATCTCTTTTTCTATTACAATTGATCCGCATATACTTGAATATAAAATTCCTTCTATGACTTTACAACCTCTTGTGGAAAATGCCATTGTACACGGAGTGGAATTACTAAAGGAAGGCGGAAAGATTACTATTACAGGCAAGAAAAAAGCAAAAGAATCGAACATTTATTTTTCAATTATGGATAATGGTGTTGGATTTCCGAATCACATCCTGCAATTATTTAATAGTAATTTAGATAAGAATGATAATACCTTGGGTTTAGGTTTATTAAATACTCATGCAAGAATTCAACAGAAATTTGGATTTGAATATGGATTAACTATTGAGAGTGAGCCCTTTGTCTCCAATTGTGTAACCATTAAGATTCCTTGTATCACATAAAAATAAATAAAAAGGTGGGTGCTCATGATGTATAAACTTTTAATTGCTGAAGATGAAGAGTTAGAAAGAATAGCGCTGAAGAAGATTATTGAGTCTAACTTTTCCAATATTAACGTTGTTAATTCTGCTAAAAATGGAGAAGAAGCAGTCAACCTGGCTCGGACCTATATGCCGGATATTCTCTTGATTGATATTCGTATGCCCGTAAAAAATGGTATTGAAGCGCATAAACAAATAATAAAATTTCATCCTACTATTAAAACCATTATTATTACTGCTCATAGTGAGTTTGTTTACGCACAAGAAGCTATTAAATACAATGTTTACGATTTCTTGCTAAAGCCGGTTTCGCCAAGCGTCATATGTAACTGCATTCAATCTATTATTTCTTCGACTGATAAAATTACTACGACTGTTGAAACACCTTTTAGTCAGGAGATTATTAATCAATGTCTCAATATCATTGAATTAAATTACTTGAATGACTTAAGTTTAGCCGATATCGCACAGCAGGTTCATTTAAGTGAGAAGTATTTTAGTAGATATTTTAAATGTAAAACGGGTCATACCTTTACGCAATATGTTCAAATGCTCAAAATTAATCGGGCAAAAACACTTTTGCTTAATCCTAATATGCCGATTTTTCGAATTGCAATGGATTTAAAATTTTCTGATTCTGCTTATTTTACAAAAGTATTTTTTAAACATGAAGGGCTCACACCAAGACAGTACCGACAGCAATACGTATCTAATAAGTTATAAGTCTATTTGTTTCCCCCTAATTCACCTATATTACTTAAATCTATAAGAAAAAAAATAGGGCCGCCTTGCATGAGGCGGCCCTATTAAGGCGTAATTATTTAAACATCTCTCCAGCAATCTGAGCTGCCAGCTTAGCGTTATTGAATACCAGCTGAATGTTGGCGTCCAAACTTTCCCCGCCGGTAATCTCCTTAATCTTAGCCAGCAGGAATGGTGTGGTCTCTTTACCCTTGATACCCTTTTCTTTAGCTTCTTCCACTGCTTCTTCAATACACTTATTGATGTAAGCTGAATCCATAGCATATTCCTGTGGAATCGGGTTAGTCACCAACATGCCACCTTTCATCTCTAAATCCAGTTTGGCTGTCCAAGCATCTGCGATCTCCTTCGGTGTCTCCATGCGATAGTCCACGTCAAAGGCACTGTCTCTGGTGTAGAATGCCGGCAGCGTCTTTGTCTGATAGCCAATCACCGGAACCCCCTTCGTTTCCAGGTATTCCAAAGTCAGGCCCAAATCCAAAATAGACTTAGCTCCTGCGCAGACAACCATTACTGGCGTCATCCCCAGCTCTTCCAGGTCAGCCGAAATGTCCATAGTTACCTCTGCTCCTCGGTGAACACCGCCGATTCCTCCTGTGGCAAAGACTTTAACGCCTGCCATAGCTGCTAGAATCATCGTTGTCGCTACAGTAGTCGCACCATCTTTCTTTGCTGCCACCAGCACAGGCACGTCTCTCCGACTAGCTTTGGTCACTTCCAGGCCTTTCTTACCTAAGTAATCAATTTCCTCTGGGGTGATGCCCACCTTCAAGCGTCCCTCTATGATAGCGATCGTAGCCGGAACGGCTCCTTGATCACGGATAATCTTTTCCACTTGCAAAGCCGTTTCCACATTTTGAGGATAAGGCATGCCATGAGAAATAATAGTAGATTCCAGCGCTACCACTGGCTTACCTGCCGCTAAAGCCTCCTGCACCTCAGGGGCTACATCTAAATGTTTGTTCCATGTATTCATTCGCTTAGACCTTCCTTTTCTTTTTGTTTTTCTTAAACAATTTGTTATTTTAAGTTGTATTCCATGTAATCGTTTCCTTGGAAATCCCTCCAGGTGAACCGGTTGCCTTCCAACAACATATAGCTCTGAGGGCTATTTTCTTTCGGTATGGACACGGAACCTGGATTCATGTAAATATAGTCAATCTGACCGCCTTCTCCATAGCCTACACATTTAGGAACATGGGTATGCCCATTGAGAAGGATGTCTCCCTTATTCAATGGGGGCAGATTGTCTGGATTGAACTGGTGACCGTGGGTAGCGTATAACATCCGACGACCCAGATAGAGGATGAAATAATCGGCTAATACTGGAAAATTCAGTACCATCTGGTCCACCTCTGCCTCACAGTTTCCCCGAACACAGAGGATTTCCCGGCTCATGCTGTTGAGCATGGCGATGACCTTTTTCGGGTCGTAGTCCCGCGGCAAATCATTTCGGGGGCCATGGTAGAGTATATCTCCCAACAGCAATAACTTTTCTGCCCCTTCTTCTCTGTAGGCTTCTACTAGTTTCTGACAGTAGTAAGCCGAGCCGTGTATGTCCGATGCGATCATTATTTTCATACAAATCCTCCTTCGCATTTCACTATCAATCCATATCCCGGAGTTCATTTTACCACAAAATGCGCTGAGTTGCACTCCTTCCATTACAAAAATCTATTTTGTTGCAAAAAAAGTGACTGTAAGGTGCTCTTCGCTTCTATATGCTGGTCTTTAGGCTCTAGTTTTTTGATATCTCCTATAGAGAAATCCTGCTGTGGGATAGACGGGTCTGTTCAAAAACAAGTTTGCAATCGGTATTGAACTTATCTTCAAAAAAGAGAAGGCCCGTAAAGTCTTTCGACTTTCGGGGCCTTCTCTTTTTATTGTAGTGAAATTGCCATGAAACAATTAACTGACAATCACCTATTTTTGTTTTCAGCTAGAGCTTACTCGATAACGGAAGCTACAACGCCGGAACCTACTGTTCTTCCACCTTCACGAATAGCGAACCGCAGTCCTTCTTCGATAGCGATTGGTGTGATCAGTGTGATGGTCATCTGGATGTTATCTCCAGGCATGCACATCTCTGTTCCTTCTGGTAACTGTAAATCTCCTGTTACGTCTGTTGTTCTGAAATAGAACTGTGGTCTGTATCCGTTGAAGAATGGAGTGTGTCTTCCACCTTCTTCCTTCTTCAGTACATATACCTCAGAAGTGAACTTTGTGTGTGGGTGGATTGTTCCTGGTGCGCACAGTACCTGGCCTCTTTCGATTTCAGTTCTCTGTACTCCTCTCAGCAACGCTCCGATGTTATCTCCTGTTTCAGCCTGATCTAACAGCTTTCTGAACATTTCGATACCTGTTACAACTACTTTTCTTCTCTCTTCTGTCAGTCCGATGATTTCTACTTCATCGCCTACCTTCAGCATTCCTCGCTCTACTCTTCCTGTTGCTACTGTACCACGTCCTGTGATAGAGAATACGTCTTCTACCGGCATGATGAACGGCTTGTCGTTGTCTCTCTCTGGCTCTGGAATGTAGGAGTCTACTGCTTCAAACAGTTCTACAATCTTGTCTCCCCATGGTCCTTCTGGATTTTCTAATGCACCCAGTGCGGATCCTCTGATGATTGGTGTATCATCTCCTGGGAATTCGTATTCGTCAAGAAGCTCTCTCACTTCCATTTCTACTAAGTCTAACAGTTCTTCGTCGTCTACCATGTCACACTTGTTTAAGAATACCAGGATATACGGTACGCCTACCTGTCTGGACAGCAGAATGTGCTCTCTTGTCTGTGGCATTGGTCCGTCTGTTGCTGCACAAACCAGGATTGCTCCATCCATCTGTGCTGCTCCTGTGATCATGTTCTTTACATAGTCAGCATGTCCCGGACAGTCTACGTGTGCGTAGTGTCTGTTCGGTGTTTCATATTCTACGTGAGAAGTAGAGATCGTGATACCTCTCTCTCTTTCTTCTGGCGCCTTGTCGATCATATCAAAGTCAACCTTCTGACCTAAACCATATCTCTGGTTTAATGTCTTTGTGATGGCTGCTGTAAGTGTCGTCTTACCGTGGTCTACGTGACCTATCGTTCCGATATTTACATGTGGCTTTGTTCTCTCAAATTTCTGCTTTGCCATTTTATATATTCTCCTTTATACAAATCTAATCAATTAGATAACCGTATTATTTGTTGATCTTTTCAATCAAGCTGTCAGGCAACTTTTCAAAGTGGTCCATCTGCATAACATATACACCACGGCCCTGAGTCTTGGAACGCAGGTCTGTTGCATAACCGAACATTTCTGAAAGCGGAACGAAACCTCTAACAGCAACGGCTCCGTTGTTCATGTCAGAACCTTCGATTCTTCCTCTTCTGGAGCTAATGTCGCCGATTACGTCGCCCATGTAGTCTTCCGGAACGGTAACTTCAACTTTGAAGATTGGTTCCAGAAGCACCGGCTTCGCTTTCTTGCAACCTTCTCTGAATGCCATGGAAGCGGCAATCTTGAAGGCCATTTCGGAGGAGTCGACTTCGTGGTAAGAACCGTCGTACAGTTCAACGCCCACGTCTACTACATTGTATCCAGCTAGTGGACCAGTCTGCATCGCTTCCTTGACACCTTCTTCAATCTTAGGAATATATTCTCTAGGAATGGAACCGCCCACGATGGCATTTTTAAATTCAAAGCCTTCGCCTGGTTGTCTCGGATAAACACGAATCTTAACGTGACCGTACTGGCCTCGTCCACCTGACTGCTTCGCATACTTGTGATCAATGTCAGCCAGCTGAGTGATGGTCTCCTTATAGGATACCTGTGGCTTACCAACATTCGCTTCAACCTTGAACTCTCTCAGCAATCTGTCTACAATGATTTCCAAATGAAGCTCACCCATGCCGGCGATAATAGTCTGTCCGGTTTCCGTATTGGTGTATGTCTTAAAAGTTGGATCTTCTTCAGCCAGCTTAGCTAAAGCAATACCCATCTTTTCCTGACCAGCCTTAGTCTTTGGCTCGATAGCGATTTCAATAACTGGATCCGGGAATTCCATGGATTCCAGAATGATTTCGTGCTTTTCATCACAGATAGTATCACCTGTGGTGGTATCTTTGAAGCCTACAGCCGCAGCAATATCACCGGAGTAAACCTGATCGATTTCCTCTCTCTTGTTGGCGTGCATCTGTAAGATTCGGCCGATTCTTTCCTTCTTGCCCTTTGTGGAGTTGTATACATAGGAACCAGACGTAACGGTACCGGAATACACTCTAAAGAAGGCCAGCTTTCCAACAAACGGGTCTGCCATAATCTTGAAAGCCAAAGCGGAGAACGGTGCTTTATCGTCAGCCGGTCTTTCAGCTTCTTCTTCAGTTTCAGGAATGATACCCTTGATTGGCGGAATATCCACCGGAGATGGCATGTAATCGATTACTGCATCAAGCATCATCTGAACGCCCTTGTTTCTGTAAGCAGAGCCACAGGTTACAGGAATCATCAGCCCCTCAATGGTGGCTTTCCGGATGGTATCCTTAATTTCCTGCTTTGTCAGCTCTTCTCCCTCTAAGAATTTCATGGTCAGTTCTTCATCGCATTCGGCAACGGCTTCAATCATCTTTTCCCGCCATTCGTTTGCCTGTTCCAGCATATCTGCCGGAATGTCTGTAATGTCAAACTCCTTACCCAAGTCATCCTTATATATCTCTGCTTTCATCTCTACTAAGTCGATAATTCCAATGAAACTATCTTCAACACCGATCGGTAACTGAATAGGAACTGCGTTCGCTTTCAATCTATCCTTAACCATATCAACAACTCGGAGAAAATTGGCTCCTAAAATGTCCATCTTGTTGATGAAAATCATTCTAGGAACACCGTACTTATCAGCCTGTCTCCAAACAGTTTCAGACTGAGGCTCTACGCCGCCCTTGGCGCACAGAACAGTTACAGCTCCGTCCAGAACTCTCAGAGAGCGTTCTACTTCCACTGTAAAGTCTACGTGTCCCGGTGTGTCGATAATATTGATTCTATGACCTTTCCATTGTGCCGTAGTAGCAGCAGAGGTTATTGTGATACCGCGTTCCTGCTCCTGCTCCATCCAGTCCATAGTAGCGCCGCCTTCATGAGTCTCCCCAATCTTGTGCGTTTTTCCTGTATAGAACAATATCCGTTCTGTTGTGGTGGTCTTACCAGCGTCAATATGCGCCATAATACCAATGTTTCTTGTTTTTTCTAACGTAAAAGCTCTAGGCATAATAACCCTCCCTTCTGCTATTCTTTGTTATTATTTATTTAAGAAATTACCATCTGTAATGTGCAAATGCCTTATTAGCCTCTGCCATCTTGTGGGTATCTTCCTTCTTCTTTACTGATCCGCCTGTACCGTTAGCAGCATCCATCAGCTCTTTGGCCAGTCTTTCGTACATGGTCTTTTCGCCTCTGGCTCTAGTGTACTTCGTCAACCATCTCAAACCCAGTGTCTGGCGTCTTTCAGCCCGAACTTCAATTGGAACCTGGTAGTTGGCACCGCCCACTCTTCTCGCTTTAACTTCTACAACCGGCATGATGTTGTTCATTGCTTTTTCAAATACTTCAATGGCTTCTTCCCCAGTCTGCTCCTTAATCATATCAAAAGCATTGTATACGATAGCCTGGGCTACGCCCTTCTTTCCGTCTAACATGATGCTGTTGATTAGCTTTGCGATGACTAAGTTTCCGTAAACCGGATCTGGAAGTACTTCTCTCTTTGGTGTATTACCTTTTCTTGGCACTTCTCTTCCCTCCTTGCTTGTTAATTTTCTGTTCTGCTGCGTTGCTCTCAGTCGCTGCGGTACTGGCGTACGTTTATGGTACGCTCCGTTCCTCGCTCCTTCGGCGCCTTGCATAACAAAAAATCACCCTGCGCCCCTTGCGGCGGCGCTTCATAAAACTTCGCTTCTTCGCAACTTCTATATTGCAAAAAGTTACTCTGCCTCTGCCCTCATTTCAGACAGGACAGTTCGCATGATCGGTACTCGACATTTTTACAAATGCCGTGGCGCACTTGATATATCTTTAAAAATAAATACATACTATTAACGCTATATCATGGCCTATTTAATCCGATTCTTACTTCTTTGCCTTTGGTCTCTTTGCACCGTACTTGGAACGAGCCTGTAATCTGTTGTTTACACCAGCAGTATCCAGCGTTCCTCGAACGATGTGGTAACGTACACCCGGAAGGTCTTTGATTCTTCCGCCTCTGATCAGTACCACACTGTGCTCCTGAAGGTTATGGCCAATACCTGGAATGTAAGCAGTTACTTCGATACCGTTTGTCAGACGTACTCTGGCAACCTTTCTCAAGGCTGAGTTCGGCTTCTTTGGTGTCACGGTCTTCACGGAAGTGCAAACGCCTCTCTTCTGAGGGGCAGCGATGTCTGTAGGCACTCTCTTAATAGAGTTTAATCCCTTCAGCAACGCCGGTGAGTTGGACTTCTTAACTACGGATTTTCTACCTTCACGTACTAATTGGTTAATAGTAGGCATTATTTTCTCCTTTCTTAAACACTTTAAACTTGTGCACTTAAGTATTCTTCCCTAAATGCACAAGTTTATTCGTAAATTCTATATTCTAAATCCCAATATTTCACAAATTTCTCGTAAAAATGAGTCTCAGAACCGAAAAATATTTTATCACATTTACAGATTTCATGTCAAGTTAATTATTCTGTATCCTCTAACTCCACAATCTCTGCTCCTGCAAAGTCAGTATCCACTACGGATTCCATATCTGCCAGATCTTCGAAGTCTTCTTCTTCATCTTCATCGTTATCTCTAGCAAAAGATTCCATTAACTCGGTGTTCACGCCGTAATCCAGGTCAATGCCCTTATACCGCTTCATGCCCGTACCTGCCGGTATGAGCTTACCGATGATAACATTTTCTTTCAGGCCCAGCAAGCCATCCTTCTTACCCTTGATCGCTGCATCTGTGAGAACTCTGGTGGTCTCCTGGAAAGATGCCGCTGACAGGAAGGAATTGGTAGCCAGGGAAGCCTTGGTGATACCCAGCAGCACGCGCTTGCCGTAAGCCGGCTCACCGCCATTTGCAACAGCCGCCGCATTTGCTTCGTCAATCTCAAATAAGCTGTACAGTCCGCCCGGAAGCAGTGAAGTATCTCCCGCTTCTTCAATCTTGCACTTAGACAACATCTGACTGACGATAACTTCTACATGCTTATCATTGATGTCTACACCCTGCTGCTTATATACCCGCTGTACTTCCTTCAGCAAGTACTGGTATACCCCTTCGACACCGTTTAACCGCAGAATGTCGTGTGGGTTCAACGGGCCCTTTGTGATGGAACCACCGGCCAGAATGTAATCACCTTCTCGCACATTGATTCTAGCACCGTACGGAACCACATAGGCCAATTCTTCTTCGCCGCGAATCTTGACTTCTGTCTTGTTATCTTTTCTGGTCTCAATGGAGATGACCGTACCGTCAGCCTCGCAGATTTCAGCCAGACCTTTCGGCTTTCTAGCTTCGAAAAGCTCCTCAACTCTCGGCAGACCCTGGGTAATATCGCTTCCCGCTACACCACCCGTATGGAAGGTTCTCATGGTCAGCTGTGTACCCGGTTCACCGATGGACTGAGCTGCTGTAATACCTACGGCTTCGCCGATGTTCACGGTTTCGCCAGTAGCCAGGTTTCTGCCGTAACACTTAGCGCAAATGCCAGAGGTGCTGTGGCAAGTCATAACGGAGCGGATAGCCACTGCCTCGATGCCGCAGTTCTCAATATGTTCTGCCGCCGCTTCGGAAATTTCTTCATTCTGCTCTACAATCAACGCTCCTGTATTTGGATCGTAAATGTCTGTCAGAGAAATTCTGCCGACGATACGCAGCTTCAGCGCTTCGATGACTTCTTTGCCGTCGGTGAAGGCCCGAACTTCGATACCTTCATCTGTACCGCAGTCTACTTCCCGAACGATTACGTTATGGGATACGTCTACCAAACGCCTGGTCAAGTATCCGGAGTCCGCAGTTCGCAGGGCAGTATCCGCCAGACCCTTTCGGGCACCGTTAGTAGAAATGAAGTATTCCAATACAGACAGTCCCTCACGGAAGTTAGCCTTGATAGGAATTTCAATCGTCTTACCGGAAGCGTTAGCCATCAGGCCTCGCATACCACCTACCTGCTTAATCTGGTTCTTACTTCCTCGAGCTCCGGAATGAGCCATGATAAACAAGTTATTCAAGGTTCCCAGAGAGTTCATCAGTGCATCGGCGATATCATCGGTAGCTTTATTCCAAATGCTGATAACTTTTTCATACCGCTCCTGGTTGGATACCAATCCGGCTCGATAAGCTTTTTCGTATTTGTCTACCTGCTCTCCTGCCTTAGCTAGGATTGCCGGCTTTTCATCTGGAATCTCCATGTCGGAAATGCTGATGGTTACAGCTCCCTTAGTAGAATAGTGGAAGCCCATGTCCTTGATGGCATCTAGCATAATCGCTGTTCCCGTGTTGCCGTGTACCCGGTAGCACTTGTCGATGATTTGACCCAGCTTTTTCTTGTCACACAAGAAATCTACTTCTAAGGAGTGTCTGTCACTCTTTCTGTCCACATAACCTAAATCCTGTGGAATATTAGCGTTGAAAATAAACCGGCCTACAGTAGATTCTACCAGCTTGCCTCTGCTATCTTCTTCGTCGCAGTATCTTCTCACCTTAACTCTGGCATGAAGTCCCACTACGCCGTTCTGATACGCCATCATCATTTCATCAAAGTCTGTAAATACTTTACCGTCACCCTTTTCAGCTTCCGTGCTCCGGTCGTCTATTCCTGGATGTGTCAGGTAATAGCTTCCCAAAATCATATCCTGAGTAGGTGTTGTAATCGGAGAGCCGTCCTTCGGCGCCAAAATATTGTTGACAGACAGCATGAGGAATCTGGCTTCTGCCTGAGCCTCAACAGATAACGGCACATGTACAGCCATCTGGTCTCCGTCAAAGTCTGCGTTGAAGGCCGTACATACCAGCGGGTGAAGCTTGATGGCTTTACCTTCTACCAGCACCGGCTCAAAAGCCTGGATTCCCAGTCTATGCAGGGTCGGAGCACGGTTCAGCATAACCGGATGCTCCTTGATAACGCTTTCTAAAACGTCCCAAACCTCCGGCTTCACCTTTTCCACCATTCGCTTAGCGCTCTTAATGTTATGAGCATGACCGTTCTGCACCAATTTCTTCATGATAAATGGCTTGAACAGCTCTAATGCCATCTTCTTTGGCAATCCGCACTGGTAGAACCGAAGTTCCGGTCCTACAACGATTACGGAACGTCCTGAGTAGTCTACACGCTTACCCAGCAAGTTCTGCCGGAATCGTCCCTGCTTTCCCTTCAGCATATCGGAAAGAGACTTCAGCGGTCTGGAACCAGGTCCCGTCACCGGACGGCCTCTTCTGCCGTTGTCGATAAGAGCGTCTACCGCTTCTTGAAGCATACGCTTTTCGTTTCGGACAATGATATCTGGTGCGCCCAACTCCAGAAGCCGCTTCAAACGGTTATTTCGGTTGATTACTCTTCTATATAAGTCGTTTAAGTCGGAGGTAGCAAAACGGCCACCATCCAACTGTACCATCGGTCTCAAATCCGGTGGAATAACTGGAATCACTTCCAGAATCATCCATTCCGGTTTGTTATTGGAGATTCTTAAGGCCTCAATAACTTCCAGTCGTCTGACAATTCGAATCTTTTTCTGTCCAGAAGCATCTTTCAGCTTTTTCCGCAAATCTTCCGCCAAATCCGGCAGGTCGATCTGCGCCAGCAAATCCCGAATAGCCTCTGCACCCATACCAGCCTTAAAGGCACTTCCATATCTTTCTTTGGCTTCTCTGTACTGCTGCTCCGTCAAAATCTCCTTGTAGCCGAAACTGGTGTCTCCTGGGTCGGTCACAATGTAAGCCGCAAAGTACAGCACCTTTTCCAGATTTCTAGGGGAAATATCCAGCACCAGGCCAATCCGGCTAGGAATGCCCTTAAAATACCAGATATGGGAGACTGGAGCCGCTAGGGCGATATGGCCCATGCGCTCTCTTCTCACCTTTGCCTTGGTCACTTCTACACCACAGCGGTCGCAGACAATGCCCTTATAACGGATGCGCTTGTACTTACCGCAGTGGCATTCCCAATCCTTAGTAGGTCCAAAAATCCGTTCACAGAATAATCCCTCTTTTTCCGGCTTCAAGGTCCGGTAATTGATGGTTTCTGGCTTTTTCACCTCGCCGTGTGACCAGCTGAGGATTTTGTCTGTAGAAGCCAAATTAATCTGTAGGGCTTCAAAATTATTTAATTCGTAGGTGTTATTATCGCTCAAGGAGTCCCTCCCCCTTTCTATAACTCATCATCAAGATCGTGGCTCTCTTCACTGTTTTCAAGATCCGTTATGTCGAAATCGTCATCCTCTTCCTCATCATCTTCTGCCTCTTCGCCGTCGTCCAAGAAATCTTCTTCAAAAGATTCCGTCTCTTCTCCGTCGTCTAAGTCGATGATATTCTCTAAGCTGGATATTCCCTCCAGCTCGGTGGATTCTCTAATCTCAATTTCTTCATCCGTTTCTGTGAGGACCTTCACGTCCAGACCTAAACTCTGCATTTCCTTAATCAGAACCTTAAAGGATTCTGGAATGCCCGGCTCAGGAATGTTTTCGCCCTTTACAATGGCTTCGTAAGTCTTTACACGACCTACCACGTCATCGGACTTCACTGTCAAGATTTCTTGCAGCACATGAGCAGCACCATAGGCCTCTAGAGCCCATACTTCCATCTCTCCGAAACGCTGTCCGCCGAACTGAGCTTTACCGCCCAGAGGCTGCTGTGTTACCAGGGAGTAAGGACCGGTACTTCTGGCGTGAATCTTGTCATCAACCAGATGGTGCAGTTTCAGCATATACATATAGCCTACTGTTACCGGATTGTCGAATGGCATACCAGAGCGGCCATCTCGCAGAGTCAGCTTTCCGGTTTCCGGATATCCGCATTCCTTCAGCAGGTTGATGATATCCCACTCGTTCGCTCCGTCAAATACTGGTGTGGCAATATACCAATCTTTGAAATTAGCAGCCAGCCCCAAGTGGACCTCCAATACCTGCCCAACGTTCATTCGAGAAGGTACGCCCAGCGGGTTCAACATAACCTGCAAAGGCTCGCCGTTTTCCATAAACGGCATATCCTCTTCCGGCAGAATCCGGGAGATAACACCCTTGTTACCGTGACGGCCGGCCATCTTGTCGCCTACGCTAATCTTTCTCTTCGTAATAATGTAGCAGCGCACTAGTTTATTCACTCCTGGAGGTAGCTCATCGCCGTTCTCCCGGGAGAAAATTTTAACGTCAACTACGATACCCGTCTCGCCGTGAGGCACCTTCAGGGACGTGTCTCGCACCTCTCTGGCCTTTTCACCGAAGATCGCCCGCAGCAACCGCTCTTCTGCCGTCAGTTCTGTTTCACCCTTTGGTGTCACCTTTCCCACCAGGATATCTCCCGGCTGAACCTCGGCACCGATACGGATAATGCCTTCTTCATCCAAATCTCGCAGTGCTTCCTCGCTGACATTCGGAATATCTCTCGTAATTTCCTCAGGCCCCAGCTTTGTATCTCTGGCTTCTGACTCATATTCCTCAATGTGGAGGGTAGTCAGCTTATCTTCCATAACCAAGCGCTCGTTAAGAATGATTGCATCCTCGTAATTGTAGCCTTCCCAAGTCATGAAGCCGATGAGCAGGTTCCTGCCCAAAGCAATCTCACCCAGGTCAGTGGACGGACCATCTGCGATGATCTCACCCTTTTCAATGTGCTCTCCATGGTTGACAATCGGTCGCTGATTGATACAAGTGCTCTGGTTGGCTCGCTTAAACTTCAGCATGGTGTAATGGTCCGTACCCGTTCCATCGTCCCGCTTAATGCGAATCTTCGTCGCATCTACGTATTCCACTGTACCAGCATTCTTGGCCAGAATGACTACACCGGAATCCCGAGCAGCCTTATATTCCATACCAGTACCTACATACGGTGCATCCGGAATCAAAAGAGGTACCGCCTGCCGCTGCATGTTGGATCCCATCAGGGCTCGGTTGGCGTCATCGTTTTCCAAGAATGGAATCATCGCTGTCGCTACGGATACAACCTGTTTCGGGGATACGTCCATGTAGTCGATCAGTTCTCTTGGAACCAAATCGATATCGCCGCCTACCCCTCTGGAGGCAACTTTATTGTTTACAAAATGGCTTTCAGAATCCAGCGGCTCATTTGCCTGAGCAATAATCAGCATTTCTTCTTCGTCAGCCGTCAAATATTCGATGTAATCCTTTACCACGCCGGTGGCTTTGTCTACCGGTCGGTAAGGCGCTTCTATAAAGCCGTATTCGTTGATCTTTCCATAGGTAGTCAGGGAACCAATCAAGCCGATGTTCGGACCTTCCGGTGTTTCAATTGGACACATTCTACCATAATGAGAATGGTGTACGTCTCGAACTTCGAAGCCAGCTCGCTCTCTGGACAATCCACCAGGTCCCAGGGCAGACAGTCTTCTCTTGTGAGTCAACTCCGCCAACGGATTAGTCTGGTCCATGAACTGAGACAGCTGGGAGCTTCCGAAGAACTCCTTGATAGCGGCAGTTACCGGACGGATGTTCATCAGCGCCTGTGGTGTCGTCACCTCAATGTCCTGAATGGTCATACGTTCCTTTACCACTCGCTCCATACGAGCCAAGCCGATACGGAACTGGTTTTGCAGCAGTTCTCCAACCGTTCTCAGTCTTCGATTGCCTAAATGGTCGATATCGTCCACCGCACCGATGCCAAAGTTCAAGTTGAGAATATAGCTGACAGAGGCGATAATATCATCTATAATAATGTGCTTTGGTGATAAATCATGTTTTCTCAAAACCAAAGCTTCCTTTATTTCCTCGTCCGTAGAGCATTCTGAAAGAATCTCCATCAGAACAGGGTAATAAACCTTTTCTTCAACCTTAATTCCAGACAAGTCAAAGTCTACGTAGGCTTTCAGCTCTACGAAACGGTTACCAATGATCTTGGTTACGTGATCCTCATCGTTCTTTCCGTAGGCGAAAATCTCCTTTACGCCGGCGTTTTCAATCTGGAATCCCAATTCTCTAGAAATCTTCTGACCTTTTTCTGCCAGAATCTCACCAGTATTTGGGTCAAACACGTCTTCAGCTGCTACTGCGCCAATAATCCGATTGGACAGCCCCAGCTTCTTATTGTACTTATACCGACCTACCTTTGCCAAGTCATACCGCTTCGGGTCAAAGAAGAGCGCATCTAAGAAAGACTTAGCGCTTTCTACTGTTGGCGGCTCGCCAGGTCGAAGTTTTTTATAAATTTCCTTGAGACCATCTTCGTAATTATCCGTCGGGTCCTTGTCCAAGGATTTGCGCAGTCTCGGGTCCTCACCAAAAATAGCTACAATCTCCTCGTCGGAGCCAAAGCCCAAAGCTCGCAGCAACGTAGTCACCGGTTGTTTTCTGGTTCGGTCCACTCGAACAGAGATAATTTCATTGGAATCCGTCTCGTATTCCAGCCAAGCTCCACGGTTCGGAATGATAGTGGTGGAATAGAGCTTATTGTTGGACTTATCCACAGTCACATCATAATACGGTCCAGGAGAACGTACTAACTGCGTTACCACGACTCTCTCCGCACCGTTATATATAAAGGTACCTTTTTCTGTCATCAGTGGGAAGTCACCCATGAACACTTCCTGTTCCTTCACTTCCCCAGTCTCTTTATTAATCAGTCGAACTTTTACTTTTAATGGAGCTGCATATGTTACGTCACGTTCCTTGCACTCTTCCTGCCCATACTTCGGTGGATCGCTTAAGGAATAATCGATAAATTCCAAGACTAAATTTCCTGCATAATCCTTGATGGGGGAAATGTCTTCAAAAACTTCGTATAGACCTTCTCTGATGAACCAGTCATAAGATTCGGTCTGAATTTCGATAAGATTAGGCATTTCAGCTACCTCATGGATCTTTGAGAAGCTCATGCGCTGTTTTCTACCTACTGTAACGGGTGTTAGCATATTCATCACTCCTTATATCATGGCCTCTCCGGAGAGAAACCACTCAAACTCAGATTCGTTAACTCCATGAACGCTTCTTATTTAAACATTCTTACCTACAGCACGTTCAGGATTCCCTATACAAATAACATTGTATGGCAGTCTACTATACTATCACAATCTGAAAATACAGTCAAGCTATTTTTTCTAGTTTCTTCAATTTTATTATGAACTTTCCAAACATATTTTATACGATTTTGGGCAGACTCTATAAAATTCTTTGCTGAATTTGTCTTTTTAGTAATATCACTGCCCTGTCCATATAGCAAATGGAGACGGTACATTTCTGTAGCCGTCTCCATTTTAGTCGCTTTTGTTTGGTAAATCTTATTTGATTTCTACAGCAGCGCCTACTTCTTCTAACTGCTTCTTCAGAGCTTCGGCTTCTGCCTTTTCGATGCCTTCCTTTAAGTTGGAAGGAGCTCCGTCTACTAATTCCTTTGCTTCCTTCAGACCCAGGCCAGTCAGTTCTCTAACAACCTTGATAACCTTGATCTTTTCTGCGCCAGCGCTAGTCAGTACAACAGTGAACTCAGTCTGCTCTTCAGCAGCCTCAGCAGCTCCGCCTGCACCTGCAACTGCTACTGGAGCTGCTGCGGATACGCCGAATTCTTCTTCACATGCTTTAACTAACTCATTTAATTCTAAAACTGTCATCGCTTTGATAGCTTCGATAATCTGTTCCTTGTTCATATTCATTCTCCTTTTATTTCTATTTCTCCGCCTTCAGGCGGTCTCTTTTAATTTTTCAAGCCCTTTTCCGCTGCTCAAGCAGTGAAAAAGAAACGTCTACGTGTTTTACGCCTCAGCTTCTGCCTTGGCATCTGCAATCGCCTGGAAAGTACGAACTGCCTTGGATACAGGGGACTGGATGCTTCCCATGAACTTGGCAATCAGTTCTTCTCTTGCCGGCAGGGAAGCGATAGCTTCGATGCCCTGAGCATCAAAGAACTTTCCTTCTACTACGCCAGCCTTAAAGGCCATCTTCTTGTATTCTTTAATCACGCCATTGATAACTCTGGCTGGAGCAACTGCATCCTCGTAGCTGATGGCTACGGCACTAGGTCCCTCCAATACTTCAGCAAGACCTTCATACTGAGTGCCCTGGATAGCCCGCTTTACAAGAGTATTCTTGTAAATAGTGTAATCCACGTTGGCAGCACGAAGCTTCTTTCTCATAGCATCCGCCTGAGCAACAGTAGTTCCGATGTAATCGATAACTACGGCTGACTGAGCTCGTTCCAGCTTATCCTTTATCTCGTCAATGATCAGTTGTTTTTCTTTCTGTGCTTCTATTGACATATACGACTCCTTTCTCCATCCGCCTGCAGGCCGATGATAGTGATTCACAGGGTACGCCATAAAAAATCCCTGCCAGGCGCAGACCCGGCAAGGACAATATATTTATATTGTACCTCGGCGGGAAATTAAGCATGTGCACCCGCTGTCTACGGTGATAATTCGATTTAATTGTTCTGGTTGCTACTAGTTAGAAAGCTTCATCGGATTCAGCTTGATGCCAGGGCCCATGGTTGAAGCAACTGTTACGCTTCTCAGGTACTGACCTTTTGCTGCTGCCGGCTTTGCCTTTACTACTGCTTCCAGTAAAGCTTTGAAGTTGTCTTCCAGCTTTTCTGCTCCGAAAGAAGCCTTACCGATTGGTGTGTGGATGATATTCGTCTTATCCAGACGGTATTCCACTTTACCAGCCTTAATTTCTTCCAGCGCCTTATTGATATCCATAGTTACCGTTCCAGACTTCGGGTTTGGCATCAGTCCCTTAGGACCCAGAACCTTACCAAGTCTACCAACGACACCCATCATATCCGGAGTGGCTACTACTACATCGAAGTCAAACCAGTTTTCAGTCTGAATCTTCTGAGCCAGTTCCTCTGCACCTACGTAATCTGCACCTGCTGCCTCTGCTTCCTGTGCCTTCGGACCCTTGGCGAATACCAGGACCTTCTTGGTCTTACCAGTTCCGTGAGGAAGCACGATAGCGCCTCTTACCTGCTGATCTGCATGTCTTCCGTCAACGCCCAGCTTAATGTGGACTTCAACAGTCTCGTCGAACTTCGCCTTGGATGTCTTCAAAATCAAATCCATAGCCTCGTTCACTTCATATAAATTTGTCTTATCAACTAATTTAGCTGATTCTTTGTACGCTTTGCCTCTCTTTGGCATATTTCTACCTCCTCGTGGTACAAACGACCTGTCGCCTTAAGCAACGTGGTCTCCCATCCTGTCTTAACCTTCTATAACGATACCCATGCTTCTTGCAGTACCCTTGACCATAGATGCTGCTGCATCCAAATCTGCTGCGTTTAAGTCTGGCATCTTAATCTTCGCAATCTCACGAACCTGCTCTTCTGTTAAAGTAGCTACTTTCTTCTTGTTCGGTTCGCCAGACGCTGCTGTTAAACCGGCTGCCTTCTTTAACAATACTGCTGCAGGAGGAGTCTTTGTGATGAATGTAAATGATCTGTCTGCATAAACGGTGATTACAACTGGAATAACCATTCCTGGCTGATCCTGGGTTCTAGCGTTGAACTGCTTACAGAAGTCCATGATATTCACGCCCTTCTGACCTAATGCCGGACCTACTGGAGGTGCTGGTGTTGCATTACCTGCTGCAATCTGTAATTTAATCAGACCTTCAACCTTCTTTGCCATATTCGTTCTCCTTTCCTTTAGATTTTATCTACTTGTCCAAATTCCAGCTCTACCGGGGTGTCTCTGCCAAACATAGAAATTCTCACCTTTAGGGTTTCCTTTTCTATATTGACTTCTTCCACTACGCCCATAAAGCTTTCAAATGGGCCATTGATAACTTTTACATTGTCGCCTGCTTCTACGTCAATCTCCACGTGGACCTTTTCGATTCCCATGCGTCGCACTTCTTCGTTAGTCAGTGGAATAGGCTCTGTGCCGTGTCCGACAAATCCAGTAACTCCTTGAGTATTTCTCACCAAGTACCAAGACTCGTTGGTAACGATCATCTTCACCAGAACATAGCCCGGAAAAATCTTTCTGGTCTTTACCTTGCGCTGTCCATTTTTCACTTCCACGCTGTCTTCCGTAGGAACAATGATATCCAAAACTAAATCCTGCATACCTCTGTTCTCGACAATCTTCTCAATATTTACTTTAACCTTGTTTTCATGCCCGGAATAAGTATGGACTACATACCACTTAGCAGGGCTGTCGGAACTATTCACGTAACCCTGATTTTCGTCATATGCGATACCCGAACTGGAAGAAACCTTCTGAACTTCAGCTACTGCTTCTTCTTGTTCCAGTTCTCCCTTATCTAGGTCTAAGTTGTTTTCTACATCTGACATCTTATACCCTCTGTTCTACTTTAAAGAAATGCCCAGAATGGCTTTCAGCGCTGCAAGAACGCCTAAGTCTACCAGCCAAAATCCAACTGCAAAAAACGCACAAGTAAATAGTACGACTACGGTGTAGGAACCCAATTCTTTCTTGGTAGGCCATATAACCTTTTTCATTTCGGTCCGGATGCCTTTGAAATATTCTCCTATACCAACTCTTTGTTTTTTAGGAGCAGCTACCGGCTTATTCTTAGCCTTTTCGTTTTCCATATTACTCACTCCTTATTTTGTTTCCTTATGAAGAGTGTGCTTCTTGCAGAATTTGCAATACTTATCTAACTCGATACGATCTGGGTCGTTTCTCTTGTTCTTCATAGTACTGTAATTTCTCTGTTTGCACTCTGTACATGCTAATGTAATTTTGACTCTTACTCCTGCTGCCACTTTATCCACCTCCTATTTGTGCTATCTGCTTTCAACGTAAATTCAGAGCACTCTCTCAGGCTCCGTATCTTCTCATATTTTGTGATCAGACCGCGCATATTTCCACATGATATACTCAGGTCATATCATACCAAATATCATAAAGTTGCTTATTAAGGATATCATCTGCTCTTGTCCATGTCAAGTTTTTTTTCCATTTCCTTAAAGGTCAATTTCCTCCGGGTCTTCCTCGTTGGTAAGCAGATACCACTCGGAATCTACAAAATCACCTTCGGCGATCTGACTGACAGGCATCTTCATATACTTGCCTGTAGCCTCTACCGCCACCGTGCCATCGGGCAGCAGAAGCTGGCCTTCTCCTTCAAAGATCTTTCTAGTGTTTCTAGTCATCCGGGCGATCCCCTTCAGGTTGGCCTCTGTGGGTACCGGCTTTTTATATTTCAGGTTTAATTCTACCGTTACCCCCCAGCAATCCGGCTCCTGGATACATACGGTCCGGCCGATAAGCTCATCTAATACCGCAGCTGATAAGCCTCCGTGGGTCCGCCCCGGATAACTCTGGTGCCAATCCTCTGTACGAAAAGTGCAGGTCAGATGTCCATCCTCCGTCTCGTAGAATCTGGTGTTTAAGCTGAGCTTGTTCTCTGTTCCGCAGACCACGCAGCGAGCACTGTTATTCTGCTTTTTTATCACCTTGTATCTCATGTTCTCTTACCTTCGTTTCCTCCATTTGAAAAGGGCGAACCGCCGGTCCTCCCTTTGTTCATCGTCTATTTACATTTTATACGAATTCAGCATTAAAATCCAGGCTAATTTAAGATTCATCTCCAATTATTTTCCAGTCCTCTCCGCCCTAGCTACTCTTTCAGCAGGTAGACCAGATTGCGGTCGTTAGAAAACTGAACCAAATTATATAAAAATAGAACATCTGTTATCTGCTTGTCTTCTGCCAGCTTCAGCAGACTTTCCTTGTAATACCGGGGATCCGCCACGTAAATTTCGTCAAAGTGAGCGGTTAGAAAAGGAACAAAGCAGTTGGCGTAGGAATCTTTGATTACCAACATTCTCCGCCCATTGTGAGCCGTTCCCGCGACGGTAGTTAAAGGATTATTTCCGCTGAGGAAGTAGGCGTACTTGTCCTTGGTGCTCAGATAGCTGGCATCATACAGGCTGTCAAACTGTTTTTCGCCTTCCGCGGTCTGAATAACCATCGCCGGCGAGGTTTCTTCTTCTGGTGCCAGTGTCTCTATGCGATCCGGCTGAACCGGATACCCTGCTGCCTTGGAATAGGTGGTGCCGTAGAAGTCCTTCGCCACCGTCTCCGCTTTCAGGTCTGCACGCTTCAAGGGCTCTAGCTGAACCGTTTCAGCCCAAGCCCGATAGGCATAATAAGCGCCTAAGGTGGTCCAGTGGTGGTCAGTCCGGTAATACAGATATTCGCCTTTATGCGCAGTCAGCTGAGAGGTGGGGTCCGTCAGTTGATTGCCGAAATCCGCAGCCAGCTGCTGCAATAAAACTTCCTGATTGGAAGTCGGAGCATACTGAGGCAGCAAATCCCGGTAGACGACTTCTCCGGTAGGGGCAATCAGCAGGGAGAAGTTCAGCGGGCGGCCTGCCTCCGCCAGCTTTTTTTCAAAGGCTGCCACATAGCCTTCATTCTTTTTCAGTTGCTTTTGATCCAAACTCTCTATCGGAAAGAGATAACCTTCCGCACCAAAATAGACGCTGCCGTTATCTTTCTTTCCCATGGTCATATCTGTACGGTTTTTTAGCTTAACCCACTCGTCCCGGACAGCCATGTGATCGGAAGCATACGCCTCAAAAGCCTTCATATATTGGCCTGAGGCTACTGCTGACAAAGACCAGGCCGGAAGCCCCTGCAAATTCCGATTCTCATTGCCGGAAAAAACCCGATCCGGTTCCAGCAGACACCAAAACAGAAATCCCATCAAAATCAGCACAAAACCAATGCCAGTCACCACATCCCTCTTACGGTCCATATACCCCTCCTATGGGCATCCCTATAAACAATCTGTCAAAGGGCTTAAAATCGAAAATATAAAAACGCTTTGTATGTAGATGCCACCACATAGGCGAAACTCACGAGGAATAACAACAGCAATGCTATATTCTCCACCAGAATCATCCCCCAGGACCGATCACACCCCTTCCTGTTCAGACACCGATGCCACAGCCGGGCAGGAAAGTTTGTAGCGCCTATCGCACATGCACCCAGCAGAAGCAGATTACTGCTCAGCAGATACCAGGTGCGGCAATCTGCCAGCCCAGCCCCCGACAGCCCCGCCATACTGGCTCCATAGCTGCCCAGCCAGCCCATATCCTCCGCTGCGAAAATGACCCAACTGACAGTCACTAATCCCATGGTATACAAGCTGGCCACTCCGCTGCCTAAATGAGGATGGCGCTCTCTGAAGCCTTCCAGGGCTTGCCCTATCACCAGCTTTTCTGCCACCAGAATGACAGCAAAATACAGTCCCCAAAGGACAAAGTTCCAGCTGGCTCCATGCCAGAGCCCTGTCAATCCCCAGACAATCAAAATGTTCAGCATCTGCCGCCCATTCCCCTGCCGGTTGCCCCCCAAAGGGATGTACACATATTCCTTGAACCAGCTGCCCAAAGAAATGTGCCATCTGCGCCAAAACTCAGTCACCGATTTAGATACATACGGATAATTAAAGTTTTCTAAAAAGGTAAACCCAAACATACGTCCCAGGCCAATAGCCATGTCAGAGTACCCGGAAAAATCAAAATAAATCTGCATGGTAAAGGCTAAGGCTCCTAGCCAGGCAGTGGCCACCGGCAATTCCCCCGGGCCAGAACCACTGATGGTCCCCCATAGCAGCCCCATGTTATCTGCCAGCAGCACTTTTTTCCCCAAGCCGACGGTAAACCGCCGGACACCAGAAGCAAATAAAGCCAAGTCAGCGGGACGATGAATCAATTGCTCCTCAATGGTCTGAATGCGCACGATAGGGCCCGCCACCAACTGCGGGAACATGGCCACATACGTACCAAAGGCAATGAGATCCCGCTGAGGCTTTACTTTGCCCCGATATAAATCGATGGTATAGGACACCAACTGAAAGGTGTAAAAAGAAATACCCACCGGCAGAGGCAATTCCAAAACCGATAGGTGGGTAGTAAATACCAAATTTATATTCTCTATTAAGAAATCGCTGTACTTGAAAAACCCCAGGATGCCTAAGTTTACCACCGCACTCACCGCAAAGATGCCTTTGGTTGCAGCGGTGCGCCCTCTCAGCCTCAGACTGCTGTCCAGCCAACGGCTGAGGCCATAATTAAACAAGATCGAAAAGATCATCAGAAAGACGTAAATCGGCTCTCCCCAGGCATAAAAAATCAGACTTGCCAGCAGTAAAACCGGGTTCTTCCAGGAGGCCGGGGCCAGGAAATGCAGGCAAATAACCACCGGCAGAAAATAAATCAAAAACGAAATGCTGCTAAAAACCATTGTCCGCCCCTAAGTCCTTCCCTTTTCCTATAACTCCTGTGCGCCATAGCCGTCTAACAGCTTTTTTGCCGCCTCTTTATCGTCACACACCACTAAGATGACCGTGTTGCCATAACTTTCTAAAATCGGATCTGACAGCTTGTCCAGTTCCCCCGGTACATAATTTTCAAAGCCCTCTTTCTGAGCCTGAATTCGATCCTCACAAGCCTGTAATACGTCTTCCACCTTGCCATCAGCCGCCTGAATAACGGCAACCTCTTCCGCAGTAGCCCCTGTGCTGGAATAAAGCACGGCTTCTGGAGCAATCTCCTCGCTTAAGTTATACAAGCTATAAAAAATCTCTCCGTCCACTTGACTTATGGAATCTTTAAACACTGTATTTTCTACTATGTACGCTGCCAGAGCCGACGGTTCCGCCTGCTCTAGAGCAGAGACATTCCCCGTTGTTTCCTTCGCCCCGCCGCAGCCTGCCAGCCCGGTCATCAATCCCAGCGCCATCATTACCATCACACTTTTCTTCCACTTTTTCATCGTCTCTTTCCCTCCATTATTAGATTAAACCTGCCAGACATTCCGCCCACACTTTGCAATAGGCGGCATTTAAATGAACCCCATCCGTAGTCGACTCCGGTATCAGATACCCTTCCTGATTGACCAGAGCTGCTGCCGGATTAACAAACTGCACGCCCTTATCCTGCGCCAGCTTAATGATGTTTTCGTTGTACCAGTAGACCTGTGCGTTGTTATGTACCTTATCACTGTCGTTTTTAGCCTTGGACACCGGCAACACCGCTTGCAAGTAGATCGTGGCTTCCGGCTGCCGCTGGCGAATCTCGTCAATCAACTGCCCGTAGTCGGCTAAAAAGGTCTCTATATGATTCCAGCCTAGTTCGTTGAGACCTACGCCTACAATCACTTTTTTATAAGAAGCTTTCTCCAGCATATCGTATACCGAGACAGCCTGCCCGCTTATGGTCACCTGCTTGCCCTCCACGATTTTATCGATGGTCATGGCCTTCATGCAGAAATAAGAAGCATTTTTTACCCCAGAATACAACTTAAAGCCTTCCACTCTGGAATCGCCAATAATCAAGGTATCGTTGTAAGCCGCATACAGTTGGTCTGGAGACAGTTCTTCTGGCACAACCACCGTCTTACTGCCATCGCTGGTTCCCTGAACGACGGGACTGCCGCTGTCGGATTCCGGCGTCGACTCTGGAGAATGATTCGCCCCTTTTCCCTCTTTTTCTCCTTCAACCTCTTCCTTTTTCTGATCTGAATTCGACGGATCTGCCGTTGAGTTATCGACCTGCTCTTTTTCCGAGGACTGCCCTACCGTCAAATTTCCCGAAGAATCTTGTTCATTCATCGTTGTCTTGAAGTAGGCTGTCATCGCCCAAACGCCACAGAAAACGAAAAGAATCAGCAAAATAAAGCTGATCATGAGAAATAATTGAAACCTTCTTTTATTTGTTATCTTTACCAAAGCCGCTGTTCACCCACCTAAAATCTATACTAAATTGCCCATAATTAACCATTTTTTCGGATTGATTTGTTTCATTCTTCATATATTCTAAATCCAAAGACGAAAAAAGGCAATGGGAATTTACCCATTGCCTAAAATTTCTTTTTTATGCCTATACGCTTACTCGATAACGGAAGCTACAACGCCGGAACCTACTGTTCTTCCACCTTCACGAATAGCGAACCGCAGTCCTTCTTCGATAGCGATTGGTGTGATCAGTGTAATGGTCATCTGGATGTTATCTCCAGGCATGCACATCTCTGTTCCTTCTGGTAACTGTAAATCTCCTGTTACGTCTGTTGTTCTGAAATAGAACTGTGGTCTGTATCCGTTGAAGAATGGAGTGTGTCTTCCACCTTCTTCCTTCTTCAGTACATATACCTCAGAAGTGAACTTTGTGTGTGGGTGGATTGTTCCTGGTGCGCACAGTACCTGGCCTCTTTCGATTTCAGTTCTCTGTACTCCTCTCAGCAGTGCTCCGATGTTATCTCCTGTTTCAGCCTGATCTAACAGCTTTCTGAACATTTCGATACCTGTTACAACTACTTTTCTTCTCTCTTCTGTCAGTCCGATGATTTCTACTTCATCGCCTACCTTCAGCATTCCCCGCTCTACTCTTCCTGTTGCTACTGTACCACGTCCTGTGATAGAGAATACGTCTTCTACCGGCATGATGAACGGCTTGTCGTTGTCTCTCTCTGGCTCTGGAATGTAGGAGTCTACTGCTTCAAACAGTTCTACAATCTTGTCTCCCCATGGACCTTCTGGGTTTTCTAATGCGCCCAGTGCGGATCCTCTGATGATTGGTGTGTCATCTCCTGGGAATTCATATTCGTCAAGAAGTTCTCTTACTTCCATTTCTACTAAGTCAAGCAGCTCTTCGTCGTCTACCATATCGCACTTGTTTAAGAATACCAGGATATACGGTACGCCTACCTGTCTGGACAGCAGAATGTGCTCTCTTGTCTGTGGCATTGGTCCGTCTGTTGCTGCACAAACCAGGATTGCTCCATCCATCTGTGCTGCTCCTGTGATCATGTTCTTTACATAGTCAGCATGTCCCGGGCAGTCTACGTGTGCGTAGTGTCTGTTCGGTGTTTCATATTCTACGTGAGAAGTAGAGATCGTGATACCTCTCTCTCTTTCTTCTGGCGCCTTGTCGATCATATCAAAGTCAACCTTCTGACCTAAACCATATCTCTGGTTTAATGTCTTTGTGATGGCTGCTGTAAGTGTCGTCTTACCGTGGTCTACGTGACCTATCGTTCCGATATTTACATGTGGCTTTGTTCTCTCAAATTTCTGCTTTGCCATTTTTGTTTTTCCTCCCCTTTGCATTCACTTGCAAATATTTTCTTTTTAAAATTGGAGCTGTTGAGCAGGCTTGAACTGCCGAACCTCTTCCTTACCAAGGAAGTGCTCTACCTACTGAGCTACAACAGCACGTTATTGACATTTTACAACAGACAATGGACTTAGTCAATAGGTGAATTTACATGTTTTTGTAAGTTTTCTTCCCACCCTTGATTTTTCATTCTTTTCCAGGGACGGATCTGCAACAAAGCAAAAGGAGAGTGTCAACTCCCCCGTAGCCAAACAGCCTGTTGAACTCTCCTTTTTGAACGACTGTTTTATGCTTGTCCACCCACTGCTGTCTGGTCTCTTCTCTACCCAAGCAGCGCGGGGTGCGCAGGCAAGGTGTCAGTCCACCTAACATTTGGTGCTATTCTTACATTCACTTATAATAATACAACAGGACAGGTATAAAACAAGTTCAAACCATGTACTATTTTTTCTCTTTCTTCGACCTATTTTGCAGGATTCGCTCTATTTAGCCCGGCTTATTTAGGCAGCGGGACAGCCTATCTCTTTTCACCCTCCACGCAAGTGTTCTTCTAATTTTTTCCTTATACGCTGGATGGCATTGTCAATGGACTTGGGTGGTTTATTCAGCAGCTTGCCAATCTCACTATAATTTTTCCCTTGAAGAAATTCTACCAGCACTCGGCTTTCCATCTGGCTAAAAAGGCTTTTACCCTCGCTTTCCAGGCCGGCCATCTTTTCCTTCATGAGCAGGATGGTCTCCGGATCTGCTTCGGAGCCAGAGCACAACGTATCTGCCAGACGAATGTCCTCCCGTTCATCCATCACCCGGTTCTCAATCGAAATAGAAGTATTCAAGGGGGAATACTTCATACGAGCTGCCTGCTTGACGGCAGAAAGAATCTGCCGATTAATACAGAGCTCCGCATAGGTGCGAAAGCTGGCATTGCGGTCGTTACGGTAGCTGCGGATGGCCTTAAAAAGCCCTAGCATCCCTTCTTGTATCACGTCCTCTGCATCAGCCCCCGCCACAAAATATAGCCGGGACTTACCTCTGATAACGGTCTTATACTTGCGAATCAGGGTTTCTTCTGCCAGCTGGTCCCCCGCTTGAGCCAGTGCCGCCAGCTCTTCGTCACTAAGCTCCTCGCCGATGTGGTTACACTCGTCCTGCATCTCTCTGTTTTCTTACCTCACACATTAAAATGGCAGCGGCGTTAGACGCGTTTAGAGACGTAATCTTTCCCACCATGGGAATTGATACGGCAAAGTCGCACTTTTCTCTCACCAGCCGGCTGATGCCGGCCCCTTCACTGCCTATGACGATAGCTGCCGGGCCTTTCAGGTCTGTCTTATAATACGTTTCTCCATCCATGTGGCAGGCATAAACCCACACGCCCTTTTCCTTCAAACTTTCGATGGTCTGAGCAATATTGGATACCTTGGCACAAGCCATATATTCCACCGCTCCAGCAGAAGCCTTCGCTACGACATCAGTAATGCCTACTGCCCGCCGTTTGGGAATAATAATGCCGTGAACCCCGCAGGCCTCCCCAGTCCGCATGATAGCCCCCAGGTTATGAGGATCTTCCAGGTTGTCCAAAATCATTATAAAAGGCGGTTCTTGCCGCTCCTTAGCAATATCCAAGATGTCCTCTACGTCACAGTAACTGTAGGAAGACACATAGGCTACCACCCCTTGGTGAGGTTGTCCCTCTGCCAAGCGATCCAAAGTGACCTTATCCACCAGAGTCATCGGGATGTGCTTTTCCTTGGCCATGCCGACAATCTTTTTAATCGAGCCTTCGGCTCCTTTTGCCACCAGCAGCTTTTCCATCTCCCGCTCATTTCGCAGAGCCTCTATCACCGGATTTCTACCCAAGATGATATTTTTATCGTTCTGTTCTGTTTCCAAACTATTCCCTCTCTATTTTCTCCTGTACTCTGTAAATTGATAGGTCAATCCTTGATATTCTTGGACGGGGCCTTCCCATACCAGCTCTAATTCCTGGCACTGGTCCAAGTTTCTAAAGTAGCGGTCTGCCGGAAAGGCTCGCTGAATTTTCGTCACAAAGTACGTATCACAACAGTCAAACAATTCCTCGTAAACCCTAGCCCCTCCGACGATATATACATCCTCTGAGTTATAAGCTTCCAAGGCCTGAAAAAGCTCCTCTAAACTGTGGTATACAGGGCAGCCTGGCTGATAGTCTTTATCCGAAGAAATCACTAGATTAGTCCGCCCAGGCAAAGGCTTCGCCTGAGGCAGAGACTCCAAGGTCTTCCGGCCCATGACCACCACCTTCCCCAGCGTCGTCTCCTTAAAATATTTTAAATCTCCTGGGATGTGAGCTAATAAGCCATTATCCCGGCCTATTCCCCAGTTTTCATCTACAGCTACGATTATTTTCATGGAGCGTTCTCCTCTTCTTTCAACCATCCATAGGTCTATGTTCAATTCCGATACCCTGACAAACGGACTTGCGTCGCTCTTTATATGGCAATAGGAATATTCTTAATCTGCGGGTTCTTCTGATAATTTTCAATCCGAATGTCCTCTACCGTAAAATCATAAAAATTCTTAATCTCTGGATTCAACGAAAAAGTCGGTGCCGGGAACTGCGGCCGCTGAATCATCTCCTCAATGACCGGTACGTGCCTGTCATAAATGTGGGCGTCCGCAATGACGTGAACCAGCTCTCCCACCTCAAAACCACACACCTGGGCCAACATGTGAACCAAAATGGAATACTGAGTTACATTCCAGTTATTAGCAGCCAAAATGTCCTGAGACCGCTGGTGCAGAACGGCATTAAGCTTTTTTCCAGTTACATTGAAGGTCACACTGTAAGCGCAAGGTTCCAGGTTCATCTCTGATAAATCTTGAAAATTAAAGATGTTGGTCAGAATCCGCCGGGAATAAGGCGTATTTTTTAGCTGCCAAATCACGTTGTCTACCTGGTCCATTTCTCCTTGGGCAAATTTATATTTCTTCCCCAGCTGATAGCCGTAGGCCTTGCCGATGGTTCCTTCTTCATCTGCCCACTCATCCCAGATGTGGCTGTTCAAATCGGCAATCCGATTAGACTTTCTCTGCCAAATCCAGAGAAGCTCGTCAAAGGCCGACTTAAGGGCAGTCGGCCGCAGGGTCAATGCTGGAAATTCCTCTTGTAAATTGTATCGGTTGACGATACCAAACTGCTTGATGGTATGAGCCGGTGTTCCGTCCTCCCACCTGGCCCGCACGAGCTGTCCTTCCGAAGAATAGCCGTTTTCTAATATGTCTTTGCACATATTTATAAATAATCCATCTGCTTTGCTCATGGTTCCGCCTTTCTCTCACACAGAATACCTGTCTTTCGCTTCTGCTTCCATTGATCATTCTATAACTTTTTTCGAACTTGGTTGATTTCTGCCTTGTCAATCAGCTCCATAGCCTGAGAAATCACTTCTTCTAATCGCTGCCTGTCCTCGGACAGATAGAGGTAACCAATCAGCGCCTCAAAGGCAGTGGCCAATTTGTAGGTCACCGGGTCAGCATGTTGGGGTTTGGAAGTAATTTTCCGGTTTCGGGCTCGCTTAACTAAGGAGAGCTCATGGTCAGGTAAGGATTCCATCATCTTCTTTACCGCTAAAGCCTGTCCTTCTGCTCGAACGAATTTTACTGCTAGTTTATTCTGCTTATTTACGTCTACCGAATTTTGCTCCAGCACGTACTTCCGCACGTAGACCTCATACACCGCATCCCCTATGTAGGCCAAGGCGGTGGTATTCATCTTCTTCACGTCCATTGCGCACCGCCTTGTCTATTCCTTTATAATCTGGACGCCCTGTGGCGTGTCCTTCAAGATAATACCCCGGGCCTTCAGCAAATCACGAATCTCATCGGACCGGGCGAAATCTTTGGCCTTTCTAGCCGCCTGTCGTTCCTCTACCAGTGCCTGAACCTCCGGGTCGATGCTGTCGTCATCTTCTTGCTGAAGCAGGCCCAGAACGCCAGTCAGCTCCGACAAGACCTTCCCCGCCTCAAGGGCAAACTCTTTAGAAGCACCGTCCTTTACAGCGGTATTAATATGAGTAATTAACTCAAACACAGCGGTGATGGCATCTGCGGTATTTAAATCATCTTCCATAGCCCGGATAAAGTCCTGCCGATAACGGTCAAAGTTTGCTGCCGCTTCTTGTTCCGCCTGGGTTGTCGTTTCACTGCCGTGCTCCGCCAGATATTTTAAGTTCGCTTTGGCATTTTCCATTCTGGCCAAACCGTTTTTTGCCTGTTCCATCAGCGTATCGCTAAAGTTAATGGGACTTCTATAGTGGCCGGACAGCAGGAAAAATCGCATGACTTCACCGCTGTAATTAGCCAAAATATCTCGGACGGTGAAAAAGTTTCCCTTAGACTTGGACATCTTTTCGTTGTCAATGGTAATATAACCGTTATGCATCCAGTAATTCGCAAAAGGGTGTCCATTGTGAGCTTCCGACTGAGCGATTTCATTCTCATGATGGGGGAAAGCCAAATCCTGTCCGCCTGCATGAATATCGATAGTCTCTCCCAGGAATTTTTTTGACATAGCGGAGCATTCGATATGCCAGCCAGGCCGACCCATGCCCCACGGAGATTCCCAAGCGATTTCATCCTCTGTTTTTCTGGCCTTCCACAGAGCGAAGTCCAACGGATCTTGCTTCTTCTCACCAACTTCAATTCGTGCTCCCGATTCTAAATCCTCAATATTCTGTTTGGACAGCTTACCGTAATCTGGAAACCTTCTGGTGCTGTAGTACACATCTCCTTCTGTCTCGTAGGCATAACCTTTTTGAATCAAGTCATCTACAAAAGAGATAATGTCCTCCATGGTCTCCGTAACCTTAGGATGCACGGTGGCCTTCTTTACGTTTAAGGCTGCTGCATCCTTGTAATATTCTTCAATGTATTTCTCACTGACCTGGCTGGCGCTGACGCCTTCTTCCCGAGCTTTATTAATAATTTTATCATCTACATCCGTGAAGTTCTGAACAAACTTCACCTTTTCACCGCGATATTCCAAATACCGTCTCAAGGTGTCAAAGACGACGAAAGGCCGGGCATTTCCTATGTGGAAATAGTTGTATACCGTAGGTCCGCAGACGTAAATCTTGATTTCATCTTTATCAATAGGAACAAACTCTTCTTTCTTCCTGGTCAGGGTATTATATATTTTCATTGCGCGCTCCTTTTCATACAAATATAGGGCAGGTAAACCTGCCCTAAAATTATACAATAATCTTATTTACTTGTATACCCAATTTGAACCGAATTCAAACAAGTATTGAGGAAACCTCTGACAAACTTTATAAATAATTTAGCGGATTTTGGGATACGCCGTTGATACGTACCTCAAAGTGAAGAACATTGCCGGTAGCATTTCCCGTGCTGCCCACCGTGCCCAAGGTCTGACCCTTAGTTACCTTCTGACCTGCAGTTACGGACATGCTGTTACAATGTGCGTAATAGGTCTGGAGGCCGCCGCCATGGTCTACCTTGACGATATTGCCATAAGAACCGGAATATCCAGCATAGATAACTACGCCATCAGCTGCCGCACCAAACGGTGTGCCTGCTGGATTTCTCAAATCAATCCCCTCATGACGTCTGCTGCCTCGGCTGGCACCATAAGTGGAGGAAACCTCCATGTGGGACATCGGAGACCACAGTATGCCACTGCTGGCCTTGCCGGAGCTGGCCGTTAAAGCCGGAACCGCAGCGGTCCCTTTCAAAGACACCTGATTCTGAGGTTCTGTGGTAACCTGCTCGCTAAGCACATTGGAAGCGACGATTACACCATTCTGTTTGATTACCTGGGAGGTTACGTTCTTGCTTCCTGACACTCCAGCTGTCTTTACCTTGGACTGACCCCTGTAAAGCGTGTTGCTGTCTTCGTAAACCGTCTCATATGGAATGCTTTCCGCTCCCACCAAAGTTTCTGTAGTGGTGATGGCAACGAAAGGTTTTGCGTCGTATAAATTAACAGTGGAACCAATCTGTAAACTAGAAGAAGTAATCCCCGGATTCATTTTTTCCAAATCCTCCACGGATATGCTGCTCTTCACGGCGATATCCCATACGGTGTCGCCGCCCTGAACCACATAGGTCTTCGGGGTAGTCGTTCCTTTTATAATATAAGCGATGGCGTCTGGTACGCTCATAACCCAAGCCGGATCTCCTCCTACCGCTTCCGCATCGTAAGGATCCCAACCGATTTCCTTGTCAAAGACTACCGTCGCGTTAGGATCGGTAGAACCATTTAGATAGTACGTCTTTAGTCCTTCAAATACTGCTTTTGCATCCTCTTCGGTGTTTACTGCCAGAACCGTCTTATCGCCGATTCTCACGAGCCACTGGATGTCGTTGGCTGCCTTTTCCTTATTGAGCGTATTCTGCTGGATAGCTGCCGTCTTTCCCAAGTGAGTGGCCGTGCCCAAATCAGACAGGGGACTAAAGGAAAGAATAGCGGCAATAGCTATAACGCCTACGGCTCCGCCGGCAATAATCTTTTGCTTTCGGGAAAAGTTTTTTGTCATCTCCCTAGCCTTCTCTAAAGTACACTTATCTTTCATAGCATTCATCGCTTGTTTTACTTTTTCATTCATACTCTAAATTCCTTTTTCGCTACTACATGGCGATTGTTTTTTCACGATCCCCTTTCATAAAGAGATACCTCGTATATTTAGTATGTTTCATATATTCCATCTCTATAGCATATTATTTTTTGCTACTCCGATATGTTACAGGATTGTTACAGCAAAGTCAACCCCTCCTACTCTTATTTCACAGAAACTTCAAATAAAAAACCCTTAAGTTCCTTGGAAATCCAGGGAATTTAAGGGTTCTTAAAATTTTCCAGTTAAGTTTTTAACAAATTATTCAGTCAATGAATATATTACAAACTTGTAACAATACCCGTATTTATTTGCGGTAGAAGACTGCTAGCCTACTCCACATCTTCCACGGTAACCGTTTTCATAACCTGGTTTTCCAGAGGCTTGTCAGAACCGTCTCTCTTAACTGCCACGATTTTATCAGCTGTCTCCAGGCCTTCGGTAATCTGTCCAAAAGCGGCATACTGCCCATCCAGGTGAGGGGAATCTGCCACCATAACAAAAAACTGCGAACCGGCAGAGTCTGGATTCATGGCT
The DNA here is from genome assembly GCF_010669305.1 of Aminipila butyrica. Classification (NCBI taxonomy): domain Bacteria; kingdom Bacillati; phylum Bacillota; class Clostridia; order Peptostreptococcales; family Anaerovoracaceae; genus Aminipila; species Aminipila butyrica. The sequence goes on from NZ_CP048649.1 coordinate 2,856,922, forward strand.
CTGGCCATGGATAGAACGCCCTTCGTATGCTTCAAATCGTTCTTAAAGCCATTAGCTGTGAATTCACCCTTGATCGTGTGGCCTGGGCCACCCATACCGGTTCCTGTCGGGTCTCCCCCCTGAATCATAAAGCCCGGAATGACCCGGTGAAAGATCAGGCCGTTATAAAACCCATCTTTCGCTAAAGTCTCAAAGTTTTTTACCGTCTCCGGTGCAATTTCCGGAAACAATTCCCCCTTCATTACGTCACCGTTTTCCATCTCAATGGTCACTACTTTTTTCATGCGATTTTCTCCTCTTCCTTCTTTATATTGATTTTCTTCATCTATAATACCCTGCTGCTATCGCAGCTTAAAGCTATCATATGTACGGTCCCGTTTTTTTAAAACCGACAGTACCTCTTTTTCCAATTGACCTTCAAACTTCTCTAGGCCAAAGAAATAGTCCATAAACTCCCAAATTTCTTCCCGCAGAGAATCCGGATAGATGTTCTCTAAGGTCCTCAACTCTTCTCGGGAAATATACCGAACTTCTTTCATGACCTGTTCTTGTCCTAACAGCTCTGGATCGTATCCCAGCGCCAAAGAACCGCCGCAGTTCTTGGCTAGAAAAAAGTTCACAAACCGCTGACCCCGGGCCTCGGAAACCTCTTCTACGTGCCAAATCAATTTCTCAATAGCCACGTCTAGTCCGGTCTCTTCCTTCACCTCTCGGACAGCGGCCTGCCGAGAATCTTCCCCATCCTCGATGGCTCCTCCCGGCAGCATCCAAATGTCCCTGTTCTCGTGGCGCTGCCTTACCATCAGCATCCGCCTATCCTGGTCAAATATGACCACGCGCACTCCACCAGCCCACATCCTGTACTCCTATCCGGAGAATCGACCCCATTTTATCAAGGTCTACTGCTCCTATCTTTCTTCGGCAACAATTTTAATAGCTCGGGCGATGGCTTCCTCCGTGGAAATCTCCTCTTTTTCACTTTCCCGTCGGAGCTTGTATTCCACCTGGCCTTGGGCAGCTCCCCGGCCCACCGTAACGCGTACCGGAATGCCGAGTAAATCTGCATCTTTAAACTTTACCCCAGGCCGCTCTTTTCTATCATCCAAAAGAACCTCAACCCTGGCCTGCAACAACTGCTGATAGATGTGTTCTGCCACTTCAGCCTGAATCTCATCTTCTGGGTTAACAAGCGTAATCACTACTTGGTATGGTGCTACCGACATCGGCCAAATAATACCGTTTTCATCGTGATGCTGCTCGACGATGGCCGCCAGTGTACGAGTAACACCGATGCCATAACAGCCCATGACGATTAGCTGATCTTGCTGGTTTTCATCTTTATAATAAGCTCCCATGGCCTCACTGTACTTGGTGCCCAGCTTAAACACCTGGCCCACCTCGATGCCACGAGCATGCTTCACAGCTGCTCCGCACACTGGGCAGGGGTCTCCTGCCTGAAGCAGCTTAATGTCTGCTACAATATCCGCCTGATAATCCCGTCCGTAGTTGACATTTTTCAAGTGGTAATCTGTTTTGCAGGCTCCTGCACACAGATTTTTCAAACCCGGAATTTCACTGTCTACTACGATTTTGCAGTCATGAAGACCGATTGGTCCTGTAAATCCGCCCACACAGTCAGTGGCTGCCGCCATCTTGTTTTCGTCAGCGAAAGCAATGGCGTGCTCCGGAATATTCAGTGCATTGACCAACTTAATCAGATTTAGCTCCCGGTCTCCTCGAATGAAGGCAGCTACATAGCCGTTTTCCTCGCCCTCATCATCGTAGGTAACAAAGAGCAGGGCTTTGAGAGTCTGCTTCTGATCCAGCCCCAGAAAATTGGCTACATCTTCAATGGTCTTTGTATTCGGTGTATGAACCTCCTCCATCGGCAACTGGGCTTCTGTGGACGGCACGGCATCAGCACACAGGGCCTTTTCCGTAGTTGCCGCCATATGGCAGCTTTCACAGTAAGCGATTTCGCTTTCTCCAACTTCCGATAAAGCAGTAAATTCGTGGGAGTTGCTGCCACCGATGGCGCCTGTATCTGCCTCTACCGGCCGGAAGGTCAGGCCGCAGCGAGTGAAAATCTCCCCATAGGCATCATACATATCCTGATAGCTCTTATCCAAGTCTTCATAGGATTTATCAAAGGAATAAGCGTCCTTCATGATAAACTCCCGGCTTCGCATCAGGCCGAACCGAGGACGGGCTTCGTCCCGATACTTAGTCTGAATCTGGTATAGATTCAGCGGCAGCTGTCGATGGGAGCTGACGTCATTGCGGACAACATCTGTAAAAATCTCTTCGTGGGTAGGTCCCAGGCAGAAATCTCTACCGTTTCGATCTTTTAACCGCCACAGCTCTGGTCCATACTTGGACCATCTGCCAGACTCCATCCACAGCTCTGCCGGCTGCACAGCGGACATCAGAATTTCCTGGCCGCCCTTGGCATCCATCTCCTGCCGGATAATTTCTTCAATCTTTCGCAGGGAACGCCAGCCTAGAGGCATAAAGCCATAGACCCCGGATACCAGTTTCTTAATCATCCCTGCCCGCAGCAGCAGGATGTGACTGGCAATTTCCGCCTCATTCGGCACCTCCCGCAAGGTTTTTACATGCATTTTTGATAATTTCATATGCTACTCGATCTCCTTCAATTTTTGTTCAATATGCACACAGCTTCTGAAGCCATGCCTTCCTTTCGTCCGGCAAAGCCCAATTTTTCTGTTGTCGTCGCTTTTATATTCACTTTATTATGACTTATTTTTAAAGTTTCAGCAATATTTATTTTCATCTGTGGAATAAAGGGAGCCATTTTCGGCTCCTGTGCCATGAGGGTCGCATCGATGTTCCCCACCTGATAGCCTTCTTGTTCCAGCAGCTGGCCAACTTCTTCCAGCAGCTTTATGCTGGAAATGCCTTTGTAGCGCTGGTCTGTATCTGGGAAATGGCGGCCAATATCCCCCAAGGCTGCCGCCCCTAATAAAGCATCCATGATAGCATGAACCAGTACATCTGCATCAGAATGACCTGCCAGCCCCAATTCATAAGGAACCTCCACCCCGCCTAAAATCAACCTTCTGTCTTTCTCTAATCGGTGTACATCGTACCCGATTCCTGCTCTTGTTTCCATGGGCATATCCTCTTTCGTGGTAATCTTAATGTTGGCATAGTCCCCCTCTACCAAGCAGACTGGAAATCCTGTTCGCTCCACCAACACGGAATCGTCCGTGCCATAAAACTTTTCTGCAAAAGCTTTCTCATAAGCATCCAGCAGCTGCTGCCGCCCAAAGGCCTGGGGGGTCTGAATACTCCGCAGACTCTGCCGTTCCAGGGTGCTTTCTACTAGCTCCCAGTCGGCCTTTTCTAGCGTTTTTTCCGTCTCTATGGTGCTTTTCACCGTCTTGACGGTGTCCTTCAAGGCCACTGCCGCCACAGCAGAGCCCTTTTCTACAGCCGTATGAACAATCCGTCGAATCAGGTCCTGAGACACAAAAGGCCTGGCAGCATCGTGAACTAACACCAAATCCATCTCCGTTGGCAGGGCCCGCAGCCCCTGGTACACCGAATCCTGCCGCTGATCCCCTCCAGGGATAATGGCCCGAACCTTTTCCATGCCAGCCAGCAGCTCTTCTGCCACCTCCACATAGTCCTGGGCCGCAACGACAAAAATGCCGTCAACATACGAATTCTGGCTGAAGGCCAAAACCGTCTCAACAAGCACCGGCTTACCCTGTATTCTTAAAAATTGTTTTGGAACGCCGCTGCCCATCCGTGTTCCGAATCCAGCAGCGGCTATAATCACAGCGATCTTTTTATTTTCATACATAAACTTCTATCTCTTTGGTTTTGCAAATATCATGCGGCCTGCGGAAGTTTGCAGGACACTGGTCACCGTTACCGAGATGTTCTGGCCGATATACCGTCTGCCTTCCTCTACCACGATCATGGTGCCGTCGTCCAAATAGGCCACCGCTTGATTGCTCTCCTTGCCTTCCTTGACCAGAAAGAGCTTCATATCTTCTCCTGGCAGCACCACCGGCTTTAAGGTGTTAGCCAGCTCATTAATATTCAGCACTTTTACACCCTTGATGCCCGCTACCTTATTCAGGTTAAAGTCGTTGGTCACTACTTTTCCATTCATAATCTGTGCCAGCTTCAACAGCTTTACATCCACCTCTGGAATTTCGTCCAAGGACTTTTCCGCCGTGGTGTTATAAATCTCAATACCATAGTCTTCCTGAATCTTATGGAGAATATCCAGTCCTCTGCGGCCTCGGTTTCGCTTCAAGCCATCAGAGGAATCAGCAATGTGCTGGAGTTCCAGAAGTACAAATTCCGGAATGACGATATTTCCTTCGATAAAGCCCGTCTTCATGATGTCCGATATGCGCCCATCGATGATGACACTGGTATCTAAAATCTTGGGGGACGCCTCCGCCAGCTTGTTTTTTGACTTTTGTGACTGACCCCCACGTCCTTTAGCTATCACCGCAAGGGCTCCCGTAATGTCTTTAAACCGCTTGGTGGCGATAATAACGCCCAGATAACCCATAATTAAATAAGTGATAACGGTGAGGATCGTCCCCATGTAAAAAAATTGAATGGTGGCATAAATCTGACTCACCAAAAAAGCGATAATCAGACCTACGATTAATCCAAAAGTTCCTGACAGGATGTCATTGGTTGACACCCCCTGCAGATCCGATTCGATTCCCTTGGCCACCTTGACGCTGTGCTTGCCTAAGCTAGGCGTCATTCTAAAAAATATAATTCCAAAAATAACAGTAGAACATAGTGCGGCTCCCGCCAGCTGTGTTTCTGTGAGAATACTCTCCAAATTCGTCCCCGTTAAGGCATATAAAAACTCAGCTAATAAGAACACGCCATAGCCTACTAAAGCGCCTATTACAGAAAATATACTCCTCAATAATTTCTTGATCAATAGTTTTCACCTCCTTTCTCCCCTCTTGCCTCTTTGTTAAAAGAGATTGCTAAACCCCCGACATGCTCTCAAGGCAAAATTATATCGCCTGGTCAATCATGTCGTTGGCCTCCCCCTGACCAATATCCTTTACCAGAATAATCTCGCTAAGCAAAATCTGCCTGGCGTTGGTCAGCAGCTTCTTTTCTCCTGTAGACAGTTTCTTCAGCCTGTCCATGCGGACCAGGTTTCGCACGACCTCTGCTACCTCCAGCACGTTTCCAGACTTCAGCTTCTCCATATTCTCCCGGTTCCGCCGATTCCAATTGCTAGGCATAGTGGTAGATGCTTCCTGCAAAATGTTCAGGACTTCTGTCAGTTCCTCTTCAGAAATAATTTCACGTACACCGATGTTGCCGCTGGCCTCCACCGGAATCATTACCTTCATGTCTCCACAAGGCAGTTTTAAGATGTAGTATTTTCGGATTTCCCCCAAAATTTTCTTTTCTTCTATTTTCTCAATAACTCCTGCCCCGTGCATGGGATATACGACCTTATCTCCTACGATATACATAACATTCCCTCCATTATATAATTCTAGTATATAATGGAGATTGATTCTCTGTCAAGCATACAAATTTTTAATCTTATCACAATGTTTTTTTCATGTCAACCACAAAATAGTGAATTCTATCGCAAATTTTGCAGACTTCTCTCCCGCCAAACAGAACATGCCAATACTCCTTATCATAATCCCTAGGGTTGTCTACATATACATAGAATTAAAGGAGGTAGACAAACTTATGAACTTAGCAAAATTACAGGAGGAAACGCCACGCCATCAAATGCCCTCAGGGCTTACAGAAGATGAAGTGAAATTTTCTCGTGAAAAGCACGGCAGGAATTGTATTACCCAAAAAAAGCGGCAAGGATTTTGGCGTAGCTTCATAGCCAGTTTTGGTGATCCCGTGATTAAAATTCTTCTAGCCGCTCTCGCCGTCAATGTTCTCTTTATTGCCCAGCATGCAAATTGGTTTGAATCCGTCGGCATTGCTTTAGCCATATTGCTTGCCACCCTGGTCTCCACACTTTCGGAATACGGAAGTGAATCTGCTTTTGAAAAGCTCCAAGAGGAAGCCAGCAAGATTCAATGCCGCGTTCAGCGTGCGTCAGGATTGCAAGAAATACCTGTAGATGAAATTGTTGTAGGTGACTTGATACTGCTTCAGGCTGGAGACCGCGTGCCCGCAGATGGGCGCATGTCGCAGGGCCAGCTGGAAGTTGACCAATCCGCCCTCAACGGGGAAAGCAAAGAAGCAAAGAAGCGTCCGGTTCCACTAGGTATCCACGATCCGGTGGAGAACAGCTTTTTAAACCCTGCTTTGGTTTTTTCTGGTACAGTAGTATGTGCCGGTGAAGGGATTATGGAAGTCACTCATGTAGGTGATCACACCTTTTATGGCCACATCGGTACTGAAATTCAGGAAGAAACCCGAGAAAGCCCTCTTCGTCACCGCCTAAACGGGCTGGCTGCCGATATTGGCAAATTTGGTTATATTGCTGCTACCATTTCTGTTCTGGCCTACTTATTTAACAGCATCGTTATCGATAACGGTTTTGACTTGGCTAGAATCAATGACATGCTCTCTTCTTGGCACTTCATGCTGCCCCTGTTGATTCAGGCCTGCACGCTGGGGGTAACCGTGGTGGTCATGGCGGTACCAGAGGGTCTGCCGATGATGATTACAGTAGTTTTGTCAGCTAACATGCGGCGCATGCTCAAAGATCACGTTTTAGTACGGAAACTAATCGGCATTGAAACCGCAGGCAGCCTAAACATCCTCTTTTCTGACAAGACCGGAACCCTCACCAGCGGCAAGCTGGAGGTTGTGCAATTTGCAGACGGAACAGGCCGGCTGCGGAGTCGAGAACAGCTGACACGACAGTCCACAGCCCTATGCGGCATCTTAAAAGACTCTATTCAATACAACTGTGCCGCTGCCTTGGAAAAACAACGAGCCATCGGCGGTAATGCAACAGACCGAGCAGTAATGGAATTTGCCGGGCAGCTTTCAGGGGGGCACGATCATCTGGAGAAGTTTACCTTGTTGCCTTTTTCCAGTCAAGATAAAATGATGATAACAGCTGTTTCGAAAGGCTGGAACGCAATTCTAGTAAAAGGAGCGCCAGAAAAAATATTGCCTCATTGCACCCATTACTACGATGAAACAGGTGAAGCGTGCGTCTTTACCAGCCGCTTTGCCGTGGAACGCATGCTGAAAGACTTCACAGAAAAAGCCATGCGGGTCATCGTCATCGCTGTAGCACCTCCGAAAACCCATACACCAGCTCAGCTGAAAGACTTAACGCTGGTGGGCTTGCTTGCCATTCGTGACGACATTCGCCCTCAGACCCTGAGCGGCGTTGCTCAAGTCCAGCGTGCAGGTGTGCAGACGGTTATGATTACCGGAGACTCTGCGGCCACCGCTACCGCTATCGCCAAGGAGCTAGGTCTGATTCAAAGTCCTGCCCATTTAGTCATCACCTCTGACCAGCTAAAAACCATGTCGGACGAAAAGCTGACAGAAATCCTGCCAGACATTCGCGTCATCGCCCGAGCACTGCCCTCTGATAAGAGCCGCCTGGTGCGAGTTGCCCAAGGCCGGGGATTTGTAGTAGGCATGACCGGTGATGGAGTCAACGATGCCCCTGCCCTAAAACTAGCCGATATTGGCTTTTCCATGGGCAGCGGAACAGAGGTAGCAAAAGAAGCCAGCGACATAGTCATCATGGACAACCGCTTTGATTCCATTGCCAAAGCCATCTGCTACGGCCGAACCATTTTTAAGAGTATCAGAAAGTTCATCATCTATCAGATGAGCACCTGTTTCTGTGCCGTGGGGGTAACCATCATCGGCCCTCTTATCAATGTAGACTTTCCCATCACCGTCATACAAATGCTTTGGATTAACATGGTGATGGATACCCTGTCTGGATTAGCTTTCAGCGGTGAAAAAGCCAGACAAGAATACATGGATGAGGCTCCTAAAAGCCGCAGCGAGGCTATTATCAATCCGTACATGAAAAACCAGATTGCCGTCAGCAGCATATACGCCATCATCTTGTGCCTGGCTTTCCTCAAAAGCTCTTACTTCAGCATGATGGACTCCCAGAGCCACTTATATAGTCTAACTGCTTTTTTTGCTCTGTTTATGTTCTGCACTATTTTCAGAAGTTTTAACGCCAGGACTCATAATTTTAATATTTTTTCTGGAATTTGTTCTAATTTATCTTTTCTCTGGATTATGGGGCTAATTACCTTGGCACAAATGGTTATTCTGTATTATGGCGGGTCCATTTTCCGTACCATCCCCCTCAGCCTTAAGGATTTAATTACTGTTGTATTGCTGGCTTTTACTGTCATTCCAGTAGACTTACTGCGTAAATACTGCATCCGTCACAGCAAATATCCCCAGAGCACCTAGCGTTCTCTGTCCAGTTCAACATAAAAGGTACTGCCTTCGCCTTCCTTGCTCTCTACCCCATAGCGACCGCCGTGGAGCTGCATGATTTCCTTGACAATGGAAAGACCCAGACCAGTTCCCCTTGTAGCCCGCACATGATGGGTACTGGTCTTGTAATACCGCTCCCAAATCTGATTGATTTCTTCCGGGGAAATGCCCATGCCGTGATCTGACACTTCGCAGCGGACGGTGTTTCCCTGAGAAGTGATACGAATATCTACCTCTTTGTCTGCCCCACAGTATTTCACCCCGTTGTTCAACAGATTGGCCAAAACCCGCTTGATCTTATTTTCATCGGCGTTGACCATAGCCGGCTCAGCAGGAACCTCCAGATTAAACTTATATCCGTCTCGGCTCTCATAAACCCCAAGGGAATTAATAATGCTTTGAGCCGCCTCCGCCAAATCAAAATCGCTTTTTTCCAAAGGCGTTACATTCGTCTGAAGCTGAGACAAGTCCAGCAGGTCGCTGACCAATAGATTCAACCGATCGGCTTCCTCAATAATAACTTCCAGATGAGCCCGCCGCTTTTCCGGATTGTCTCCTGACAAGTCCCGAATCATTTCCGCATAGGACTTAACCATGGTTAAGGGGGTCCTCAGGTCGTGAGACACATTGGCGATTAGATCCTTTCGCAGCTCATCGGTCTTTTTCAGTTCTGCCGAAGTCATGTTGAGGGTTTCCGACAACTGAATAATCTCGGTGTAGTGGCCTCCCTCAAAAGGCACCCCATACTCACCCGCTGCCAGCCGTTCCGCCGATTTAGTAATGCTGCGGATAGGCTTGGATATCCGATTAGATAAGTAGATAGACAAACTAAAGGCGATGCTCAGGGAGATGATGGTCACATAAATTAACTGATTCCTCAAAATACCCACAGTAGAGTCCACGGGAAACAGCGGAGAGAAAATGTAAAGAATGACCTTGCTGTCCGCCGTCCTTTCCAAAAAACTAGCATAAGCCAGAGTCTTGCGGTCGCCGTTACCCGGCCCTTTCTCTGGTATTATTACCGAGGCGCTCTGCTGATTATCCTGAAAAAGGAGTTTTCTCACGGTGCTCATCTCTGGCAAATACATATAAATCGGCATCCGTCCCGATTCATTGCCCGGGGAAAAGAGAATGGCATCGTCTGTTTCAATTTGAATGTACATATCGTTGGAGATAGACAAGGATCGGATGGTATCCACAAAGTCCTCTGTACCGTATTTCTCAGCGATAACCGTGGCGATACGGTTGGTCTCCGTAATCTTCATTTCCTGATAATACGTGTTGAGAAAGAAGATTTGCAGCAGCCATAAGAGGGACAGCAGCAGTGCCGCAAAAAGGACGAAGTAAGCCCACAGCTTATAGTTTATGCTGTTTTTATCAAAATGTATCTTTCGCAGTAACCGTGCTTTCATAAATAACTATGCCTCAAATTTATACCCTACCCCTCGCAATGTAACGATAAAGTCTCTGTATGGTCCCAAATTATTTCTTAGATTCTTGATATGGGTATCGATGGTCCGGTCATCGCCGAAGAAATCGTATCCCCAAATATCGGACAGCAGCTTGTCCCGGGACAGAGCCAAGTTACTGTTTTTAGCTAAATAAAATAGCAGGTCATACTCCTTTGGAGTCAGTTCCACCTTCTCCCCGTCTACTTGAACAGTTCTGGCTGGAATGTTGATGGACAAGCCGCTGAAATTGAGTACATCCTGCTCTACCGCCTGCACAGCGGCTTTTCTGGCCAGCACAGCATGTACCCTGGCCATGAGCTCCTTGGGACTGAACGGTTTGACTACATAGTCATCCACCCCCAGCTCAAAGCCAAACAGTTTATCGTATTCTTCCCCTCTGGCCGACAGCATAATTACTGGCGTATCCTTAAACTTTCTCAGCTCTTTACAGGTGGAAAATCCATCCAGCTTAGGCATCATTACATCCAGGATAATTAAGTCGTAATCGTTCAGCTTGCATAGGCCGATGGCCTCCATGCCGTCTGCCGCTTCGTCTACCTGATAATTGTTAAATTCTGCATATTCTTTGATGACCTCTCTTATTTTTATTTCGTCATCCACAACTAATAATTTACTCATAACGTACCTCATCCTATGATTGTTTTTTACACCTTCGCTCTCATGATACCTATCTTAACGGGCAAAGGTGACAGATTTGTGATAAAAGCAAATATATTCTATGTAATTTTACCATATCTCTTGTCGGAATTGATTAAGTTTTTATTGTTTATTTTTTGTCTTAATGCTAAAATAATTTTATTCTGGATTGTTTTTTTAACTAAATTGTGTAAGGAATGGGAGATAAACATGAACACTGAATTAAAAGAGAAATTTGGTCTCTTTACCGCCATCGCTTTGGTGGTTGGCATCGTTATCGGCAGCGGAGTCTTTTTCAAGGCGGAAAAAGTTCTCAACGCCACCGGCGGCGACCTGCCGCTAGGAATTCTAGCCTGGATTATCGGCGGTCTAATCATGATTGCCTGTGCCTACACCTTTGCTGTGATGGCCACCAGGTACCAGTATGTAAACGGAATTGTAGATTATGCAGAGGCAGCCATGGGCAGCACCTACGGCTATTATGTGGGCTGGTTTATGGCCCTGATTTATTATCCTACCCTCACCTCGGTCCTAGCCTGGGTATCCGCCCGCTACACTTGCGTGCTTTTCGGCTTTGATATTACCGGGGGAGCTTGTATGACCATTTCATGCTTCTTTTTAATTGCCAGCTTTGCTCTGAATACCTTATCTCCAGTAATCTCTGGTAAGTTTCAGGTAGCGACCACTATCATCAAGCTGATTCCTTTATTCCTCATGGCTATCATCGGCACCATCTTTGGTCTAAAGAGCGGCATGACGACGTATAACTTCACTACGGTAGTAACTCCGGTGGATACGTCTCAAGGTCTATTTACCGCTGTAGTAGCCACCGCTTTCGCCTATGAAGGCTGGATTGTGGCCACCAGTATTAATGCCGAGCTGAAAGATGCCAAGAAGAATCTACCTATCGCTTTAGTCTGCGGCACATTCATTATTATGGCTGTGTACATCTTGTATTATGTGGGACTAGCTGGTACGGTTACCAACGAAGTAATGATGGCCGGCGGTGAAGCCGGAGCCAAGCTGGCTTTTGAAAATCTATTTACCAGCGTTGGCGGCACCTTAATTTTCGTCTTCGTCATTATCTCTTGCTTGGGTACGCTGAATGGCCTTATGCTAGGCTGTACCAGAGGCATTTACTCGGTGGCTTCCCGAAAGCAAGGACCGGCTCCGGAAATCCTCGGACAGGTGGATCCGGTTACCAATATGCCAGTAAACTCTTCTGTAGTTGGTCTGTTGTTATGTGGCTTCTGGCTGGTATTCTTCTTCGGAGCAAACTTAGCCGATCCGAAATGGTTTGGATTTTTCAACTTTGATTCGTCGGAACTTCCTATTGTTTCCATCTATGGGCTTTACATTCCAATCTTTGTGATGTTGATGAAAAAGGAGAAAGACCTGTCTCCTTTCAAGCGATTCTTCATGCCAGCCTTGGCACTATTGGGCTGCGTATTCATGATTATAGCTGCTTGTTTCTCTCACGGATGGTCCGTTCCAGCCTATTTAATCGTCTTTGCTCTGTTCATGCTGGTAGGAGGCTTTTTCCGCAGAAAAAGAGAAACAGCCTAAGACGGCTATTAAACACAATTGATTTTTTACCCTGAAAAGCAGAAGCCCATTATTTACCACCAGCAATATAAATGGTAAATAATGGGCTCTATTTTTTTTAAATCAGAAATAGTTCGGTGGCTCTCAGCTGCTCATGTCATCAATCAATGCGTCTAATTCCTCCAAAGGAAACGGCCTATAATAATAGTAGCCCTGAAAGACATCACACCCTGACGATTCTAATAGCTTAACATTTTCTGCGGTTTCTACCCCTTCACAAACAATAGTTGTATTCAGCCCTTTTACAAGCTTTATCAGACCAATTAACAAATGCTCTTCCTCTTCCGCCGCGTCTTTTTTCATAAAAGCCCGATCAAATTTAATTTCGTCAAAATTCATCGGGTACAATGCCTTCAAAGAGGAATAGCCGCTGCCAAAGTCATCCATAGAAACCCGATAGCCTTTTGCGTACAAGCAGTCGATAAACCGCTCCGCAGAGTGGATTTCTTTTATGTATGCGCTTTCTGTCAGTTCAAAGGTAATCAGCGAAGTGGGGATGGGGTATTGTTCATGAAGCGCATTTATCCGTTCCATAAAATCTTCCAGCATGGAAAGGTGCACACGAGATACGTTGACGGACATTGGCAGGCTTGCTTTATTCTTTAACTGCCGATTGTAAAGATACTCAAATACCTTCTCATAAACATAGAAATCCAGATTAATGATGTCGCCCGATTGCTCCAATATAGGCACAAAAGTATCTGGTGAAAGAAACATCCCATCTCCTCTCTGCCAGCGGACCAGAGCTTCCGCTCCACAAACCTTCTTATCCCCACAAGAGACCTTAGGCTGTACATAAATCTGAAATTCTTGATTCTCCAGGGCTCGTTGAAAGGAATTTACAATGTCGCTGTGCAGCTTCATGGCCTGATTGAGTTTTTCAGAATAAACGACGATGTGGTTGAAAGCCGATTTGGAATTTTTACGGGCGCAGTCCGCGTTGTTTAGCATAGATTCCACCGATTCGGAAATATCTGAAATGAAATAAATGCCACTGTTTACAATAAAGCGGCTGCCTCGATAAGCTTGATCTACCATGGAAGAAAATTGTATATTCCAGTTACGAATCCTTTCTACAGCTTGTTCTTCTGAAAGCTGTGACAAATCCGCTAAAAAGGCAAAATTATCCGAATATAATCGGTAGGAACATAAGCAAAAAGGCTGCTGATTTAATTCCAGGGCAAACTGACGCAGCAGATGATCCCCTTCTTTGTGACCATACAAATCATTAAAATAGCGAAAGTTATGAACATCAGAGCAAACAAGCGCTAGCCGTGAATTGCTATTGTAAATTTGCAGCACTTTTTCAACAGTAGAAACAAAGGTATCATGACCAAAGGTTCCAGTTAAATCGTTCTTTTCTGCGGCATTCACTCGGTCTGCATCCAGTATTTTACTGATTTGATTTGTCTTCATAAGTTCTCCGGATTTAATCATTTTTTTATTTTCGTACATCCTTTTATCCGCTTCTTTAAGAAGCTCATCCATCAAGTAATAGTGTTCTCTGGTACTGATTGCATAACCACATGCATAACTGATGCGGATGCTGCTGGACCGATTATTTCTCTCTGTCTCCTTGCTGATGCGCTCAAAGAAGTTCAACATGCCCTTCTCTTCACAGTTCTGTATAATCACGATAAACTCATCCCCGCCGAACCGCCCAAGAAAATACTTTTTTTCAGCTGTCTGGCGAAGCAAAGCAACAAATTGCTGAATAAGCCGATCACCTTCTTCATGCCCATAAAAATCGTTGACCTTTTTCAGGTTGTTTAAGTCAAACATGGCCAGCCCGATATCCAATGTACTCTCCCGGCAATCCAAGATGCTCATCTGCTCTACACAAGCATGTTTATTCATAATCCCAGTGATGTCCGTATAAGCATTCCTCTTCTGTACGCGATCAAGGCTCTCTTTGACAAAGATTACAGTCATGGCAGAAGTCCCCAGGAACAGCGTAATAATCTGTCCGTAATAATACACCTTATGTTCTCCCATGGAGATATTGAAGGATAGGGACTCTTTCGATAGGATATAAATCTGGACGATACAGATAAAGGCTATAATGACAGCGTTGATATATGGTAATACAATCGTAGATTTATTTCTCATAGCAGACTCCTTCATTTTAAGATGATCTTTCTTCCAAATTCCTCACCAATGCCAATTCGAGAGCCCTTCACATTTAATAAAATATAGTCATTGAATCGGGATACGACTACAACCACCGTATCGGGAATAATCCCTAGTCCCTCCAAAAAATGTCTTTCTTTCTCTCCCCCTGCAATCCGGGCAATGATATATGGAACACCCACTTTAGCTAATGATAATGGCATAAAGACCTCCAACTAATTGTATATATTATAACAGCGGTTAGCATTAACTAACCGCTGTTATAATATACCATGTTTGTTTTCATTGGTCAAGAAATCTTTGGACAGGCCGAAATCACCAGCCTGAAGCCTGTCTTCCTATTTGCCGGAAAAGGCGGCGATGGCCTCCCGAATGTGAGAGACCCCTACCAGCTGCACCTTCTGAGGCGGCTCCTTGATGGCTTGCGCATTCTTTTTAGGCAGTATAATTCGCGAGAACCCCATGCGGCTGGCCTCTTTAATAATCTTCTCACAGTTCTGTACCGAGCGCAAATCTCCCGTCAAACCGATTTCTCCCAAGGCCAGAGTTCGATGGGAAGCGGCCATCCCCTTATAGGAAGAATAGATTGCCAGCACCGCTGCTAAATCAGTAGAAGTGCCCTCCGGTCTTAATCCTCCCACCACGTTTACATACACATCCTGGTTAATCAGAGATAGCCCTGCCTTTCGCTCCAGCACCGCTAGCAGCATATTCAGCCGATTATTGTCAATCCCGATGGCCGTTCTGCGGGCAAATCCAATGTTGGTTGGGGCCGTCAGGGCCTGAATTTCTAAGATCAAAGGCCGGGTGCCCTCGTATACTGCCGTAGCAATGGCCCCCTCAGCACCATCCTCCATGCCTTCCAGAAAAGTCTTGGATAAGTTCTCGATTTCCACCAAACCCTCCTCCATCATTTCAAAGGCACCAATTTCGCTGGTGTTACCAAAACGGTTTTTAAAGCACCGCAATATGCGCAGCTCTTGATTACGCTCTCCCGTAAAATTCAGTACGCAGTCCACCAGATGTTCTACAATCTTTGGTCCTGCCAAGTCCCCAGACTTGGTCACGTGAGCTACAATGAAGATGGGGATATTTTTGACCTTACCCATCTTCATCAGCTCATTTCCGCAGGCTCGAACCTGGGATACACTGCCGGGTGCGGACTCCAGCTCCGCCGAATACATGGTCTGAATGGAGTCAATGATGATAAACTCTGGTTTCAGCTCCTCCGTAATCTGGATAATGTTCTCCATGTTTGTTTCCGCCAGAATAAACAGGTTGCTGAGATTGCCTTTGCAAACCCGGTCCCCCCGCATCTTAATCTGTTCTTCAGATTCCTCCCCGGATACATAGAGTACCCGCCCGTATCTTTCTGCAATATTGGAGGCCGCTTGAATGATGATAGTGGATTTTCCAATACCCGGTTCTCCAGATATAAGGGTTAAAGAACCTTTCACCAGGCCCCCTCCCAGCACGCGATTTAGTTCCCCGATACCCGTATCAACTCTGGAAAAATTACCAGACTGAACCTCCGAAAGGGGAGCCGCCTTTACGCGAGGGCGACTGATGCCGCTGCCGCTATCCTCAACAACAGTTCGGCTCCTGCTGTCCCGACGGCTGTCCACCGGAAGGACCTTTTCTTCTGCCATGGCGTTCCAGGCACCGCAAATGCACTGACCCATCCATTTGGGCGATTCATAGCCACATTCCTGGCAAACGTATACTGTTTTCGCTTTTTTCATCTTGCACCTTCTCTATCTTTAGAAGTTCTTTTCCTTCTGAACTTACTCTTCTTTTTCTCAATTCTCGAATTCCATCTATACCAGATTCATTCCTTATAAGTATACCTCAGCCCCTGACGAAAACCAACGAAAAAGGAGCAATTTCTTGCTCCTTTTTCTATGATATAGCCTTAGGACTCGGTTTCTTGTTTATGCTTAGCAATAATCTTTTCTGCCATGTGCATCGGTACCTCTTCATACCGTTCAAATCGCTGGGTAAAGGATCCTCTAGCCTGAGTCATCGCCCGCAAGGACACGGAATAGTCGAAAATCTCCGCTTGGGGTGCTTCTGCCAACAGCTTCTGACCGCCGCCCTGCACCGGTTCCATACCTAATATCTTTCCTCTTCTCTTGTTCATGTCTCCCATGACATCACCCATGTATTCATCTGGCACAGTAATCTCCAGATGCATAACTGGCTCCAACAGACAAGGCTTAGCTTCCACGATACCTTTTTTGAAGGCCAGGGAGGCGGCAATCTTAAAGGACATTTCGTTGGAATCCACATCGTGGTAAGAACCATCATAAAATACAGCTTTAACATTTACTACCCGGCAGCCGGCCAGAGGGCCCTTTTGCATGGACTCCTGCAAGCCCTTTTCTACCGCAGGCACATAGTTCTTCGGTACGGAGCCGCCAAACAGCGCTTCCGAGAACTCAAATTCCTGATCCGATGGGGAGAATCGGATGTGCACATCACCATATTGCCCTGCTCCGCCAGACTGCTTCTTATGCTTACCCTGTACGTCCGATTGGCCTTTAATGGTCTCCCGATACGCAATCTTCTGCGGTACTGTCCTTACAGAAACACCAAATCGGTCTTTCAGCTTGGCGATAATGATGCTCAACTGGATCTCACCCTGGCCCCCTAGAAGGGTCTGGTGGGTTTCCGTATTTCTGCTGATAATGAAAGATGGATCTTCCTCTCTCAGCTTGTTCAGCCCCGTACCCATTTTTTCCTCATCGCCCTTTTCAGCTGCCTCAATAGCGATGAAATACGTAGGCTCCGGATAATCCAGCGGAAGATAGCGGATGATATCGCTCTTATCGCAAAGGGTATCTCCCGACAAGGTATACTGCAATTTTGCCACGGCTACGATGTCTCCGGCCTCCGCGTAATTCAATTCCAGCTGGTTTTTTCCTCGCAGGAAGAAAAGCTTGCCCAGTTTCTCCGCCCGACCTGTCCGCTCGTTGAGGACTTCTGTTCCAGAATTAATCTTACCCGTAACAACCTTCATAATGGAAATCTTACCCACAAATGGGTCTACGATGGTCTTAAATACAAAGGCAGACATGGGAGCATCTACCACTGAAAGTCGTTCAATATGCTCATTCTGATCATTAAATCCGAAATATGGACCGTGCTCCAGCGGCGTAGGTACGTATGTAATCAGCAGATCCAAAAGACCTTCAATGCCGTGACCCAGGGAGAAAGCGGAGGAACACACTGGTACGATAACCCCATCGGCGATGCCCCGTCTCAGCCCTGTGCGAATCTCTTCATCTGTAAAGTCGTCTCCGTTAAAATACTTGTCCATGAGGCTCTCATCCGTCATGGCGATCGCTTCTTTTAAGCCTTCGTCAATCTCCGCAGAGAGCGGCCAACTAAAAGGGATTAATGTATCTCCAAACTTTGCTTTCAATTCATCAAATGTTTTATAAAAATCAAACTCATCCTTATCTCGCTTATTTATAACAATAAATCTTGGTTTCTTATAGCGTTCGCAAGCCTTCCAGGCCTGCTCGGTACCTACCTGAATCCCGGAACCTGCATCAACCAGAATTACAGCGGCTTCCGCAGCTCGAAGTGCCGCATTGACTTCACCGATAAAGTCTAAGTAGCCCGGCGTATCGATAAAGTTAATCTTGCTGTCTTTCCATTCGACCGGAACTACCGACGTATTAATGGAATACCCTTTTTCGATTTCCATCTTATCGTAGTCGGATACGGTGTTTCCATCTTCAACTTTGCCCAGCCGGTTGATGACGCCGGTTTCCAGCAGCGCTGATTCCAGCAGCGTGGTCTTACCGCAGCCGCCGTGTCCAACAAGTGCAACGTTCCTGATCGTATCGCTCGTATAGCCCTTCATAAATAAGTCCTCCCCAAAATTATTTTTTGATAATGAGTCATCTTGTATACATTCATTACCAGTTCATTATACCATTAGAGACTATATATGGCAAATAAAAATCGTCAGAATATTTGATTTATCTGACGATTTTGCTGTAAGCCTTGCAAGCAATGAGCTCTGGGCTTTTATTCTTTTTTGCGTAACACCTATGCGTCTCTGGTCAGTTCTCCCCGGATATCCGTCTCCATAAGCAGCTTGATTTCCCGCTCTTCCTGATGCCGACTGAGCAAGTAGTAAAGCTTGGTGACGGCAGCCTCCACGGTCATATCGAAGCCGCACAGAGCCCCGGCCTCCGCCAGATTCTTGCTGGTTTCGTATTTGCCGATGGTGGCTGTGCCCCGGTGGCATTGAGTGCAGACGATGATGTAGGTCCCGTTCTCCTTAGCCTTCTGGAGCATCCGCAGCATGGAATCATCATTCTGAGGAATGTTGCCAGCGCCAAAGGCTTCAATGACAATACCTTTAAGCTTATCCGTCATGATGTTTTCAAAGATTTCAAATTGAATCCCCGGAAAGATTTTCAGCACGGCAATCTGGTTATTGGTAAACGGGCAGAAATTCAGCTCTCTGGCCTCCCGGCGGATTTGCTTCTGATTGATGGTAATATTAACCCCAGCCTCAGCTAAAGGTTCGTAGTTGGGGGAATCGAAAGCAATCATGGTATCCGAGCTGACCTTCGTAGAACGGTTGCCCCGTATGAGCTTGCCGCCGAAATAGATGCAAACCTCCGGTATCCCATAATCTGCTGCGATCATCATCGAGGTAATCAGATTCTCCCGGGCATCATTGCGCACTTTGCATAGAGGAATCTGCGAACCGGTAAGAATTACCGGCTTAGACAAGCCTTGAAGCATAAAAGACAAGGCAGAAGCCGTGTAAGCCATGGTATCCGTCCCGTGCATGACCACAAAACCATCGTAGTCAAAATACCGCTCCCGGATATCCGCCCCAATCTGATTCCAGTTGTCTACCGTGATGTTGGAAGAATCCAACAAAGGGCTGTACTCAATCAAATCGTAATCCGGGATTTCTGGGTCTTTCAGTTCCTGCATGCTCCCCAGAGTCTTTTTCATGTAACCGGGAGCCGGAGCATACCCGTAAGCCGTTTCCTCCATACCGATGGTGCCCCCGGTATAAATAATGCAGATTTTTTTCTTCACCGCTGTTCTCTCCTTAGAATTCAGCCGTCTTCGGCGTTCTCGGGAACGGCAGAACGTCCCGGATGTTGCTCATGCCGGTAACGTACATAATAATCCGCTCAAAGCCCAAACCATATCCGGCATGCTTCACGCCGCCGTACTTTCTTAAATCCATATACCACCAGTAATCCGCTTCGTCCAGGTTCATTTCCTTCATGCGGGCACAGAGCACATCATATCGCTCTTCCCTCTGACTGCCGCCAATGATTTCACCGACTCCTGGTACCAGCAGGTCGCAGGCAGCCACGGTCTTGCCGTCGTCGTTAATGCGCATATAGAAGGCCTTGATATCCTTTGGATAATCGGTAACGAACACGGGCTTTTTAAAGATTTCTTCCGTGATGTAGCGTTCGTGCTCCGTCTGCAAATCGATTCCCCACTGAACCGGATACTGAAATTCCTTACCGGATTTCAGCAGCAGGTCCACCGCTTCCGTATAGGTGACGCGGACGAAATCATTGCTGACGATGTTATTCAACCGATCGATCAGGCCCTTATCTACAAAGCTGTTAAAGAACTCCATCTCTTCTGGTGCATGCTCTAACACGTAGTTAATGATATATTTAATCATATCCTCTGCCAAATCCATGTTGTCCGCCAGATCGGCAAAAGCCACTTCCGGTTCAATCATCCAGAATTCGGAAGCATGTCTGGCGGTGTTGGAATTTTCCGCTCTAAAGGTTGGGCCAAAGGTGTACACATTGCGGAAAGCCATGGCGAAAGTCTCCGCCTCCAGCTGTCCGCTTACAGTAAGGCTGGTTTCTTTACCAAAAAAGTCCTGGCTGTAGTCAATATTTCCGTCTTCTCCCTTGGGCAGATTTTCCAAATCCAAGGTGGTGATGTGGAACATCTCTCCAGCACCTTCCGCATCGCTGCCGGTAACGATAGGCGTATGCACATAGACAAAGTGCTGATCTTGGAAGAACTGATGAATAGCATAAGCCACCAAAGACCGTACCCGGAATACAGCTGAAAAGGTATTGCTTCGTGGCCGCAGATGAGCAATTTCCCGCAGGAATTCCAGGCTATGCCGCTTTTTTTGCAGGGGGTAGTCCGCTTCTGATCCAGCCTCAATCACTACTTCCGCCGCCTTCAGCTCAAAAGGCTGCTTGGCTTCCGGTGTCAGGACCAGCGTGCCTCGAACCATCAAAGCTGCCGCTATAGGGGCCTTGGCAATTGCATCAAAATTATTAATCATATCCTGCTCGTATACCACTTGAACGGATTTAAAAAAGGAGCCGTCATTCAGCTCGATAAATCCAAATTTATTGGAACTTCTGTTCGTTCGCACCCAGCCCCGCAAGGTAACTTCCTGTCCAGCATAGGTTTCTGTCTCTCTGTAAAGCTCTCTTATCGTCGTATCTTTTCCCATCTTTACCAACTCCTCGATTTTTCTTTCTGCCCAAAAGGCTATATGCATTTATTGTATAGGAAAATACCCCCTTATGCAAGGGCTATCCTTTGAAAAGTATCTTGACAATCAAATTCAATGGAAAATAGCCCCTTGCGCAAGGGGCTATCTTCTATTATTTGTGTATCTGTCAAATTTATGTGGGTTTTATCTTCAATTTTCAAAAGTTTTATTAAATCCCAAACAGCTGCAATACCAGCCAACTGGATGCGTAGAAGGTCATGAACTGAACACCAGTGTGAACGCCGAAGAACTTGTTCAGAATTCCTCCAAAAATACCAATGGTGAGGGAAACGAGAATCCCCACCAGTCCAGCTTCATAGAAGGAAAGAACAATAATCAAGCCCATAAACATGCAGATAATGGCTTCTTGGCTGATATTTTTCAGAACCATGACACTAGCTTTTCTGGCGTAGTTCATGGAAAACGGATAGGCCACCAAGTACGCTACCAAGATACTGATAAATCCGAAAAGCATAAACTGAGACGGAGTCATCAGGGTATGCAGGTTGTTCACTGGATCGCTGGAAAAGATAGGTGCTGCGTTAAACAGCGGTCCTGCCGGTCCCAGTGCTACCGGGCTCAAAGGAATACCAAAGGCCACCAAGGGGATAACGACTTCTGCTATGTAGGTAGATTCCGTTACCGCATTCATTACCGACAAAGTCGTGGTTAGTCTCTGATACGTGCCTTTAACCTTGGAAGATATGATTTCTCCAGCCATTACCGTCATACCTACCGGGCTGAAGGTAAAAGTCAGAGAAGAAATACCTGCACCGAGGAGCGTAAATCCGGTCTGTTTCGGTGAAAGGATTTTTAAAGGGTTTGGGAAATACCCTTTCCAAGACTTCAGCTCCGGTGCCAGCCAGAATTCCCGAGGTGCTTTTCGAAGAAGCATCTGCCGGGTGACTGGTGAAAGCAGCGTCACGATGTCAGCAAACATGGGGCCAATAGCGATGCCCAAGAAAATACTAATGGATACTGAGTGTTCTGCTGCCACAGCCATCTTAATCAGCCCTTGCAGAAATACGGCAAAAGGAATTAAGACAAAGATACTAGCCCACTTCCCTTTTGATGTATAGGCAATAATCAAGGCAGCGATGATAAAGATAATGGGTGCCCAGGCCTTTACCAAGTCGCCGAAAGGTGCCAGCAGGGTCGCAAAGCCAATGGATACGGGTAGTGCAATAACGGCACCGACAATGGCACCGGATATCATCTTTCGCAGCGCCATGTGCGGCACGCCCAGCCTCCGCAAGACATTGGCATGCTCTAGCAGCGGAACGGCCATGGTATCCCCTGGTACACCCATAAGGGCTGTAGGAATGGCGTGGGTCATGTGCTTTGATACCGCGGCAGCCATAAAGAATCCAAAGATAGCCACCGGGGGAAAGCCCAATAGGATAATCAATAGAGTCAAAGGGGCTATAGTAGCCGTCTCATCCGTACCAGAGATTAAACCCATAAAGGAAAAGATAATACCGCCCAGCAGAGCGCCCCCCACGCCCCACATGAGATCGTGAATCAACATCGCGTCCATTTACACGTCCTCCTTTCCCGATTGGCTTTCGCCCGCAAACAGCTCATAGATCTTTAAGCTCTTCATCTCTTCCACAATGCAGCTTTCCGCTTTCTGCAAATATTCCCGTTCTTTATCCCGATCCAGTCCCAGTTCCTCCAGAACCTGAAGCTGATCCTCTTCTGCAAAGTGCTTTTCGTTGAGAATTCTTTTCGGTTTGAACAGCTTGGCAGATATGGCTGCACTGATTAGAGATCCTAAAATCCCCACCAGCAGGGCATAAGCCTTTATCAGGTTAGGGGCTACCCCATCCAGGCTCGTCTGCATAAAATGCCAGGCCGTACTGAACAGAGTCAGACTTACGACGATGCCAATGACCGCAGCAATGGCTAAATGACGGATGTCTACTGTATCACCCCATACGTCTGCATAGAAGTATTTTTTCTCTTCCATGGCTTCTTCCTCCTGTCCTTTATTTGGTATATTCTTTCAACAGCTCTTGGGCATATTCCAATCTTACCTTTTTCTCCTTTACCATCTTATCTACAATCTTATCCAGGATGTCTCCTTTTGCTCCGGTTACAGAAGCCAGATTTCTAGCATGGAGAGACATATGGCCCCGCTGAATACCTTCTGTGGCCAGCGCCTTAATGGCTGCCAGGTTCTGGGCCAAGCCTACGGAAGCAATAATTTCTCCCAGCTCCGCAGCACTCTTTACCCCCAGCATTTTTACCGCTACTTGAGCCGTCGGGTGAATCTTCGTAGCACCACCTACCAAGCCTACAGCCATAGGCAGTTCAATGGTTCCCACTAAATCTCCGTTCTGATCTTTTTCCCAAGTAGTTAACGACGTGTACTGCCCAGAGCGGGAAGCATACGCATGTGCTCCCGATTCGATGGCTCTGGTATCGTTTCCCGTCGCCAAGACCACCGGTACGATGCCGTTCATAATGCCCTTATTGTGCGTAGCCGCCCGGTATGGGTCTGCTGCCGCAAAGGCGTAGGCGGTAATAATCTGATTCACCACGTCTTCGCCTCCGATGGCCTCCTTCTTAATATGTACACGGGAACGAGCCAGACGGTGCACAGCCAAATTAGACAGAATCCTCAGGTGTACCGTCCCGCCGGAGACTTCCTCCAGGAATGGAGCTACCGCCTCAGCCATGGTGTTTACGGCATTGGCGCCCATAGCATCTAAGGTATTCACATGGAGGTGCACTACGACCATGTGGCCTACAGCACTGTTAATAATCCGCACATCCAAATCCTGCATGCCGCCGCCGTGCTGAACTAAGATGGGGTCCTTCTCATTACAGATTTCTATAATCTTCGCCTTATTCTCATAGATACGAATTTTAGCGGCATTGGGATCCGGCACGTCTAAAATCTGCACCTGAGCAATCATCACAGAACCAGAATTGCTGGCAAAGAAGCCTCCGCCATCTCGAGCCATCTTGGCAGCATTGCTGGCCGCAGCCACCACCGATGGTTCCTCTGTCACCATGGGAATCACGTAGTCCTTGCCATTTATCATGAAGTTTAATGCTACGCCCATGGGCAGCTGGAAGGTACCGATGACGTTTTCAATCATATGGTCTGCCTTATCCATATCCAGTGCTCCGGGCTGGCTGATAACCTCCTGGTCTGCCTGGGAAATTCCTGAAAATTCACTTACTTCTGCCAATCTCTCTGCCGGGGATAATTTATAAAATCCTGAATAACTGCTGGTTTTCATGGTATTCTCCTCTCATCTCACAACTCGTTGGTTAACGATTATTCCTCTGTATCAATTTTCATTCTCATAAAAGCTGAGCCCATAGATTTGCCCAAGGAATCCAACCGCAGAGAATGGGTAGCCCCGCCGCCCAAGGCGTGCTTCATGACAAAATTGAAGCCATGGAGGCTATCCACCTCATAGCGAGTAATTTCACCCTGTACCATATCTCCAAAGTGGGATTTCACCCGTTCCACGGTTAATATCCGCTTTAAGAACTCATAATCCTTGGGATCCCGCGCATACACACAAATGTTGCTGGTGTCCCCCTTGTCTCCAGATCTGCCGTGAGCTAACTGGTTTAAATATACCTGTGCCATTTATTTCACCTCCAGAATATTCGATTTCAGCTCTACGACGCTTCTCGGAATAAAGGTCGGCCACAAACCGATAACTTCTTGCACCTTAGCCCGTCCGCCGAAGAAACTTGCTCCGGGAGGACCGTTCAGCTGCAATGGAGAAATCTCCGGTACTAACTTCATCGCTTCTGATTTCTCCAGAGTCCGCACAGCGATTCGCAAGACCACCTCATTCATGTTCTTTACCAGTTCAGGGTCCATGCTGGCCACCCCTAAGTGCAGTGCATTCAGACCTAAGTAATCAATGCGAATTTCTTCTGCCTTTAAGCCTTTGCGCTTCATCTTCTTCATCAGGATATCTGCTGCATACTGCGCCTTCTCGTAAGCATCCGGCCAAGCAAAACTTAGATACGTCTCTACCTTGTAGCCGGCATGATAGCCAATACTCAGCTTCAAATTATCGGGCCTGGTCTTGCCCTTGATATTGCCCACTTTAACCCGATTGTCGCCGGATTGAGTCAGGGTTGCATGGCTGATATCCACGTTTACGTCCGGTGTAATGTAGTTGGCTGGGTCGTGAACCTCATACAGGAATTGCTCCTTGCAGCTCTGCTCGCTGATCAAGCCGCCGCAATCCTCCGCCTTGGTGATAAACATCTCCTGCTCTGTCAGCTCCGCAATCGGAAAGCCCAGTTCATCCATTCTTGGAACAGCTCTCCAATCATAGTCAAAGTTGCCGCCCGCTCCCTGGCCGCCGCATTCCAGCAGATGACCAGCCATAATGCCCCGGGCCAGATTATCATAATCGTCGGCAGCCCAGCCAAATTCGTGCTTTAACGGAGCTAAAAACAAGGCCGAATCTGCAGCTCTGCCTGTGACCACAATGTCTGCCCCCTGTTCCAGACACGCCACAATGGGCTCGTGTCCAAAGTAGACGTTGGCATTTAGTATTTTGTCTTCAATCTCTGAAAAATCGCCGTCGTGATCGATATTTTTAAAATCCAGACCCTGCGCCTTCAGCGCTGGTATCCGGTCCTTCATGTCGTCGCCCACAACGTAACCAATCTTATATCCAGAAAGGCCTTGATCCATAGCAGTCTGTTCAATAGCCTTGACGGCTCCGGTGATGTTCATGCCTCCGGCATTTGAAATAATCTTGATGCCCTTTTCATAACCTTCCTTACCGATGATTCTTACTAAATCGATAAAGTCTCTTGCATATCCGGCTTCTGGATTCCGATTCTTCTGCCTCTGCATGATGGATAAGGTCAGTTCTGCCAGATAATCACAGGCCATATAATTCAAATTGCCCTTTTTTATCATATGGATGGCGGCATCGTTGCTGTCTCCCCAGAAACCCTGACCGCCTCCTATACGAATTTTTTTACCGTCCATAACGTATCCTCCTTCTCTATGCTTTTTATTAAAGCAATATCCATGCCAAAGGTATAAACGGTTGAAATATCACTCTTTTTTCTGGTCTCTTTCATTTTCTGCACTTTTATTTACAAAAAAGGTGCCATAATTAGCACCTTTTCTGAACATTTTGCTTATTTTTTCGCCTTTTAATAGTGCCATTTTTGTCACTTAAGTGTCTTTTTCGCTACCATTGATTCCATACTCTTTTAATTTTCTATAAAAAGTCCGCTTGCTAACCTCTAATTCCTTCATAGCCCGAACCTTGCTTCCCCGATTCTGAGCGATAGCCTCTATAAGAATCTTTTTCTCCAAGGCCCCTAGTGCTTCTCGCAAAGGACCTCCCTGATAGCTCTGACCGACGGGCTGAACAGATGCACCAGCAAGCTCCATTACCTCAGCCCCGGCAGCTTCTTCGCTCCCCACAAGCTGCTTCATGTGAGGCGGCAGATGGCTGATACCGAACAGCTCTCCACTGCACATAATAACCGCATATTCCATGCAGTTCTTCAATTCACGTACGTTTCCCGGCCAACTGTAGGTATGAAGAAAGGTCAAGACTTCATGAGAAAAAGTCAGCTTTTTTTCATATCGTCGGTTGTATACCTGTAGAAAGTGGTTAGCCAAGAGACCGATATCCTCCCGCCGCTCCTTTAAGGACGGCACATCAATCTCCACAATATTTAGGCGAAAATACAAATCCTGACGAAAGGTTTTTTCTTGAATCATCTGCTCTAAGGGTTGATTGGTGGCGGCAATCAACCGCACATTTACCGGGATGTTCCGCTGGCGGCCAATCTTTTCAATTTCTCCCGCCTGTAGTACCCGCAGCAGCTTGGCCTGCATGGCCATGGGCATGTCCCCAATCTCGTCCAGAAATAAAGTTCCGCCGTTGGCCAGCTCAAACTTGCCCATCTTACCTCCGGCTTTAGCTCCTGTAAAAGAGCCTTCTTCGTAACCAAACAGTTCGCTTTCGATGAGGTTCTCCGGGATAGCCGCACAGTTGACCAGAATCATCGGCTTGGTCTTTCTCCCGCTGTTCTCGTGAATAATTTTAGCAATCATCTCTTTTCCTGCGCCGTTTTCTCCCTTAATCAACACAGAAGCCTCTGTCTTGGCCACAATAAGAGCCTGAGATACGGTTTTCATAAAGGCGGGACTTTTGCCGATGATTTCCAGCCGTGACATCTGTTCTTGGGCCTCTGCCTGCCGTTGATAGTTTAAAGCGATTTCATTGGCTTTAGCAACTGCCTCTCCCAATTTTACTTCCACGGTGGTGTCCTGAAAAATAGACACCACACCCAGAAACTCGCTCCCCCTCTCCAGCGGATAAATTCTGGCAGAAACGTACTTATCCAGCGTTTTAATATACTGTTTTTCCTGGAATACTGGAATCTTCTTTTCCAGCACATTGATAATCTCCGCTCCTGGCTCTACTTGGCGAATATCTCGGCCGATGAGCCTCCCCAGGGAAACCCCCAGTATTTTAGAATAGGAACTATTCAGATAAAATATCCGCCCGTGGCGATCAATGGCAATGACCGCCTCCTGAAATCGGTCCATAATTTCAGCCAGCATCCAGCTGGCTGACATGGACAGCAGGTACAGCAGCAGGTCCTTCTCCACCTGACCCACCTTCTGCCCCGCCGCATCTGTCACGCCAATCACCGGAGCATAGGATTTCAGTTCCTCCAATGTCAACTCTTGAAGACAGGTATCCATGCACAAGCTTTTTCCCCTCTTATCCGAATTTATGTTGTGGTCCTTTCCTGGTCCACTGTCCTCTCCAGCCTTCCAGACGTTCATCAGGTCTCCTAGTCGCATCGGTTCAGCCCTCCTTTTCCGCTCCGTAATCAGCCTTATACTTCCTTCATATTATAACACCTTTTATTTTTACTCTTTTCATTTTCTATATTGTAGCATTGATTGTTCTGCATTTCATCCGTAACTTTACCTTCTTTTAGTTCTAACTCAACAAATAAAATCTACTTATTCATATTTAAACTTAAAAAAATATGCTAAATTAGTGAGTGAAAACATCATTTTTTACGAATATATAGGTAAAGGGATTTTATATAAAGACAACATAATTAGCAATATTAGAAAGGGAGGACCCAATGAATGAAGATCAGCAGTTGATTTCACTTATCCGAGACAATCCCCAAGAGGGGTTGTCTAAAGCAATTGAGTTATACGGGGGAACTTTAAAATGGATTATCATAAAAATCCTCGGCAATTCCAGTCCCCAGGACGTGGAAGAATGTATGTCGGACGTCTTTGTCAAGCTATGGCAAAATATTGACTCTTTTAAAATAGAAAGAAAGGTACCCTTAAAAAGTTATTTGTTCGGCATAACCAGGTATACAGCCATCGACTATAGCAGAAAGAATAGCACTCAGATGGAATTTATACCCATTGAAGAAAGCGAGATCGGCGTATCCATTGACTTTACCGACGAATTAACCAAGGAACATAACTGTCAGATTCTCCAGGAAGCCATCGACGAACTGCCAGAGCCAGACAAAAAAATATTTATTCACCGCTACTACCTTCACCAACAGATCAATGCCATTGCTTCGCGGCTTTCTCTCAGCCCTAAAACAGTGGAAAATAAATTGTATCGCGGTAAACAGAAGCTGCGTCAATCGTTAATCGAAAGGGGAATTGTTCTATGAGCAAATTAGAAGATATGATGAAATACTATAATCTCAAAGAGGAAGACTTATTGGGTAGCGAAGCACTTTCGGAGGAAGAACGTGCACAGATTCTTGAAAAAACACTATTGAAGGCAGGTCTTACCCCAGAGCTAGAAGCCGATACTGCCTCACTCCCTACTTCGGACATCCCATTAAAGCCCAAGAAGCCTTACCGCAAGCGCTTTGCCCTGCTGACAGCAGCCTGCATCACTGTGCTTGCTTTAGGGGCTGTGTCCTTTGCCGCCACGTCCTTAAACAGCACGTTCTTAAACTTCTTCCATCCTCAAACTCAGGAAGAGACCGACCTGCTAAACGGCTTAGGGACAATCATCGATCAACAGGTGACCAACAATGGCCTCACCATCCACATAAAAGAAGCCTTGGGAGACCACAATGCCGTCTACGTGCTCTTTGACCTCATCGCCGCAGAAGGAACAGTGCTGGATCAAGAACAATATACCTTTGTTCTCCAAAACATCTCTCTTGAACAGGATTGGAGTTCCATAGGCCCTCATGGCGCTGGCTACAGTATTCAGGAAATGGAAGATCCGGATCCCACGGACAATATAAAGCCCATGATTTTATCCTTTTCTTCCAGTCAGAAGATCAGCGGTAAAAAAATGACCTTTGACTTCAAAGACTTTTCTACCTATAAGACCGGGGATGAACTGGAAAACCGTCCGGAAATGACCGAACCCGGTACTCCAGGGGATGAAAATGATATTTATAACATTCTGATTCCAGGGGAATGGAAGATTGAATTTCCTTTGAATTATCAGGATACTACGGTGGCTTATAAATTGAATGAAGCGCTGAAATATAAGGATATCTCCTTTACGCTGAAAGAGGTTCGCCTCTCACCAATATCCATCAGCATGAGTTTAGTTACATCTCAGGACATAAGCAGCGATCGGCTTCATGAGACTCCGCTGCTCCTCCACCTGAAGGACGGCACAACCATTGATACCCAGCAGTGCAGCCGAGGGACCAGCTCTGATACCTTTAGAACGGTCATCGATGCTCAGTTTGATGAAATCATCAATCCGACGGAAATCCAATCCATTGAGTATTGTGGAACGGTCCTTCCTATAAAATTTTAAACTTTCAACTTGTAAAAAAGGCGATCGGGGCACAAACTCTGGCCGCCTTTTTATATTTGCAAAATCCATAAAAGAAGGTTAGGAACAGAATTTCTTGATTGAGCTGTTTCGGAAACCAGCCGACAGCAAAGAACTATTTTACAGGCGAAAATAATTTATGCTATACTACAGGAGTGCTACCGGAAACACGGTAGGCAGTTATGCCCTTGCGAGAGGGTGATGCTTATGTCCACAACGGAAACGATAGCCTTACTGGCTTTACTGGTTAATGTTGTATTAGTTACATATACAATCACAAAAGAAAGGACGAGGTAATCCCTTTCCTTTCTTTTCTCTATATTGCAACTTATAAAAGCTATTTATATAGCTTTGTTTCTTTTTCGAATATATTCTTCAAATTGCGTTGTCATAATTTCATCTTTAAGTTGTTTTACTTTTGTTATTTCATCCAGATATACAACTTGATTTGCTTCAATGCCATCAGCATAATATAATTGCCCATTTTTATTCAACCTCAAAATATTATCATCAAATAATTTATGATGATTCTCGCAAAGCCAAAGTCCATTTTCTCCATTTGTAGCGTGAGTCAATTTTTCATCAAACGACAATAATACTTCTTTCTTTATTTCCGCCACAGGCCAAATATGAGCGCCTTGAATTATAGAAGGTATTTCGCAATTACAAAATGTACAATGTTTTTCTCCAAGTTTTCGACCCAAATTATATATATAGCTTGGAGACCTAAGGCTGTTATTTTCTTCAAATACTTTCTTCTCTAATGTTCTATCTGTTGCTACAATTTCTATAGCACCCATTGAACGAATAACATTTAAACTTGCTTCTGGTAATTCCTTTAAATCCCCTTCTAATATCTCATACAAGGTAATCGTATGCTCTTTTTTTCTAAGCATTGATAATGCATAACATATCATACTTGTTTCATATTTATTAGCGCCATACGTTTTGCCATATATATCAATTTGCAGAGGGCCACTCTTTGTAATATAAGTTGAATTATTACTTCTATTTTTCCCTGTGTTTATTCTTCTATTAAACATAATATCCTCAACCGAGGTATATGCACCTATTTTTGCAGAAAGAACCGCATCTGCATTCAAGAATTGACACCCTACCGTATGCATAAGTCGATACATTAAAATTTGGTAATCCGTTTCTGCATTTCCCTTCACATTTAAGAAGTAATAAAACAACCTTTTATTAGGATGCGGATTAGAATAATAAATATTAAATGCAGTCGGTACACTCTGAACACTTGAATTTCTGCCACCAATCTCTTTTTCAGAAAAAGTAATGTAATCTACACTATCCTTATACTGCATAATTGCCATACGACCTTTATTATACGATTTCGGAAGAAATTCATCTGAATATTCATTATCTACATATTCATATGTGAACTCATCCATATTAGCAATCCGATGACAAACATCTTTCAATATATCTGGTGTAGCTATATCACTGAAATACACACCAGTTTGCTTAGATTTTTGCAGATTCTTTTTTATTACAAAATGAGGTTTTTCTCTATAAATCATAATTAGTAATCAGCACTTCCTTTCGTCTACTTCCTGAAATACCTAATATATCTCCTAACGCTGTCAATCGGTAATTATTATTTTTAATCCAAGTTAAAACATCTTCGTTTCTTTGCCCTTTATGTTCAACAACATAGGATAACATAAATTTAATATTTTTTTCATTTAGAATATCTAAGTTCGTTAATAGGCTTCTTTCCAACTCTTTACTCCATCCATTAAATCCTCTTTTGCCATCATTATAAGTACCCGTTGTCATTTGATATGGTGGGTCTAAGTATACGAATGCTCTATCATCTAAATCATGTATTATTTCTTGGTAATCATCGCTGAGAAATATTATATTTTTTTCTTTTATTTCTCTTGAAAAGCTAATCATTTTTTCTAAAACTTTATCATTGAACCATCGCATTCCTACTGGATTATTAAATTCATGTCGACTATTAAATCTTATCTGTTGCTGATATCCATATAAAATTATTGTAAACAGTAACCGGGGATCTCTCTTTTTAATTGGCAGTAAGTTATAATATTTTCTCGCACTAATGTATGCATCCGCATTCGCTTTTTGCAACCCAAATTTTTTTATTATTTTTTTCATATAAATCAAATATTGATAAGTATCGTATTCTTTAAAAGAGCGTATGATTTCTTCAACAAAATAATTTATATCATTATAGAGGATTGTATCTGCAATACTATTTATACCAACATTGAATCCACCACCAAATATATCTGCAAATACATCAATACCAGCGGGTATTCTATTTCTTATATCAGTAACAATTCTCCCTTTACTTCCAACATAATTCAAAGGAGATTCAAAGAACACTTCTTTTTTTCCCTTCATTTCAACATAAAACAGATATTCAAAATGTTCTTTTTTATTTTGAGATTTCCAATTCTGATATTTTTTATATGAAATATCTATGCATTCATAAGTTTCTGGTTTCCCATATCTTTTCATTGATGCTTCAATAAAATCTTTTGACATAAAACCATCATTGTTATAACTCAAAATCACATATTTAGCCGTAGTTTTCGCCATAATTCTATCAAACAATATATTTGCTTTATATTCTTTTGACCAATCCGAACGCATTGGAGCAGTACTTCTTGAACCAGTTATTAGGCTTATTTCTGGTTGGTCATTCAATATCAGTGTTTCTAACAAATGATATTGTGTTCCATATTGATTTTGTGTATATGGTGGGTCTAAATACAAAATATCACATTTTACATCATTTATAATTTCCTCTATTTTTGAATTATAACTCATAAAGGACTTAATTGCATAACCTTTCGTATCAACCTTACTAAATATAATGTCATTTAATGCTCTTGAATCCCATTTCTTCAAAAATGCACCGTAGACCCCTGCTGTATTCGATACCGAAGAAACAGATTCAATTAAACAAGCTAACAAATAATAATATTCATTTTGAGTTAGCAGTTCATCGTTCCACCATTCCTCTATTTGAAATCTAAAATAATCGATTCTTCCTGCATTTTCCAAAGTAAAATACATTCTATCACATAACGCTGGACAATAGTTTTTATAATTAAACCCTTTAACCATTTCTTCGTTATTATTCAAATATTTAAATGGGTCAAATCCTAATTTTTCAAAGGTACATTCTATTGAACATATCCTTCCTTGGGCATATACTGTCGACCACTTTAAATTGTCGTTTATTATTATTCCGAAATACTTTTTAAAATAATCTGCAACAGTACCTGTACCACAAAACGCATCAAAAAAAATCATCTCTCTATCCAATAATCCTTTTTTCTGCAAAAGATTCTCTATATCTTGTAAAATGGATTCCTTATTACCTAAGTATCTCATTAATAATTCCTCACTCCTTGGCTTCTGGAAATTTTCCATACTACTATCAATAATGCATCAAAATATTTTATATTTTCAATATTTAATGTTTTATATAAATAAAAACACCTCGCTCTCAATGATTGAGGTGTTTTCACTTTGAACGTGTTCTCTTCATTTGTTCGTAAATCGGTCGTAAATCTTGCCCTATTCACTTGAAATCCTTGTAAAATAAAATACTATTTTTCAATCGGTTTCATGGTCGGGAAGAGCATAACATCTCTTATCGACGGTGCATCCGTAATCAGCATGATTATCCGGTCGATACCGATGCCCAATCCGCCTGTCGGAGGTAATCCTACCTCTAACGCGTTAACGAAGTCTTCGTCCATCGGATGTGCTTCATCGTCTGAACCATCGTCCAACTGAGCTTGCTGCTCCTTAAACCGCTCATACTGGTCGATTGGGTCGTTCAGCTCGGAGAAGGCGTTGCATACTTCCCAGCCGTTGATATAGCCTTCAAAACGTCTGGTAATCCTCGGATCATTGGCATCTCTCTTCGCCAGAGGAGAGATTTCTACCGGATGTCCCACGATAAATACGGGGCCGTCTAAATACTCCGGTACATCCTCACAAAATTCTTCAAACATCTCTGCCAGAATCTTGCCTCTAGTCATCTTCTTCACTTCATCCTTGTCCATACCCTGCTTAATAGCCGCGTCTCTGGCCTCTTCATCCGTGTTGATGACCGCAAAGTCCACTCCGGTAATTTCCTTGATGGCATCGGCCATGTTCAGCCGTCTCCACGGCGGGGTTAAGTCAAAACTCTTGCCCTGATATTCGATAACCATGCTTCCGGTAGCGGCCAAAGCTGCCTTGGAAATCACCTGCTCCGTTACATCCATCATGTCTTCCATGTTGCCGTAAGCCATATAGCATTCCATGGAGGTATACTCTGGATTGTGATTCCGGTCCATGCCCTCATTTCGAAACATCTTGCCCATCTCGTATACCCGGTCCAAGCCGCCAACAATCAGTCTCTTCAAGAATAACTCGTTGGAAATACGCATTTTCATGTCTAAATCCAACGTGTTGTGATGGGTAGCAAAAGGCCGCGCATTCGCCCCTCCTGCAATGGTGGTTAAAATCGGGGTATCTACTTCCAGGAAACCAAAGTCATCCTCCAACACTTTCTTGATGGTGTGACTAATCTTGGAACGCTGGATAAACGTATTTCTTACTTCCGGATTGACAATCAGGTCCACGTACCGCTGGCGATACCGCTGATCCTGATCCTTTAAGCCGTGGAACTTGTTCGGCAGCACCTGCAGAGACTTGGACAGCAGCACGAGTCGGGCTACCTTGATAGAAATCTCCCCATGGCGGGTCTTAAATACTTCGCCTTCAATGCCTACGATATCACCAATATCATAAGTCAGGAATATCTGATATTCCTCATCCGTAATGGCATCCTGTCTTACGTAAGCTTGAATCCTGCCCTGCTTATCCTGGATATCAATAAAAGAGGCTTTCCCCATGTGACGATTCGCCATCATACGTCCAGCCAAGGAAACGGCTTTTCCTTCCATTTCTTCAAAGTTTTCCTTGATGTCCATACTGAAAGCAGTTATATCCCAGCTTTCGACTAAAAACGGATTCCTACCCATGTCCTGAAGTTTTTTCAACTTCTCTCTCCGAATCATCCGCTGTTCGTTCAGTTTTTCCTCTGAAAGCTCTTCTTCTACTTCTGGGTTTACATTTCTGTTTTCTTCTGTACTCATCATATACCTCTTACCTCTTCTATACCTGTTGAAGCCTGGCAGTCAGGCTGCGTTTACACCATCTCTATTATTTATTGCCTAGAGGGCTTATTTATATATGTCTAAAATTTCATAATGTCTCAAACCGTCTGGCACCTGGATTTCTACGATGGCTCCCAGCTTCTGACGCATAAGGGCTCTGCCTACTGCTGATTCATTGGAAATCTTCCCTTCAAAAGGATCTGCCTCGGCGGAACCAACAATGACATATTCCGCTTCCATACCAGTCTCTTGAACTTTAATCTTGACTTTTAGACCAACATTGACGAAATCTTTTGGCATTTCGTTTTCATCTATAATCTTCGCTTTACGGATCATCGTCTCCAGTTTATGGATTCGTTCTTCCAGTTCCGCCTGCTCATTTTTCGCTGCATCATATTCCGCATTTTCAGATAAGTCGCCGTAAGAAATCGCTTCTTTCAGCCTTTCTGAAACTTCTTTACGTCTCACAGACACCAGTTCTTCATGCTCTGCCACAATTTTCTCGTAGCCTTCCTTGGTTAGCAATATTTCTTCTGCCATCTTTCCAATCTCCTTTCGACTCCTGTCGTATCGTAACATTATACTCTTTTACTCCTGCAAAGTCAACAAATATGACCTTCCGTTTCCATGGTTTGCGCCTGTACTAATTGTTCAGAAGACTTCTCTAACAACTTAAAAATTATCGTGCCGACTATTCCCGCCAATATGGAAGCGGCAATAATCCCTATTTTCGCTGTAGACAACGCCAGCTCCTCTGAAAAGGATAGAGATGTAATGAATAAGGACATGGTGAAACCGATACCCCCAAGAACACTGGCCCCATAAAGATGTTTCATGGTTACTTGGGAAGGCAGCTTGGCAACTTTCAATTTTATGAGCACATAGGACATGCCGAATATACCGACTTGTTTCCCCACAAAGAGGCCGAAGATAATGCCTAGGCTAACAGGTGAAGCTATAAGCTCCAGCAACTGATTAAAATCAATAGCAACACCGGCATTGGCTAAAGCGAACACTGGCATAATCAGAAAGGCAGACCACGGCCCTAACGCCTGTTCAAGCCTATGCAGCAAGGACGTGCGGTATTCCTCTATGTCTTTCCCCACTGGCAAGGACATGCCCAACAGCACGCCGGCAATGGTTGCATGTATCCCAGACTTCAACAGGCAAACCCACAAAATGATACCCAGAAGCAAATAAGCAGGTAGAAAAGTAACCTTCAAGCGATTGATCACTAATAGGAGAATAATAGCAATTAAACCCGCTACCAGGGCACTCCAGGAAAGTTGACTGGTATAAAAAATAGCAATGACGACTATTGCTCCTAAATCATCAATAATGGCAAAAGCCATCAGAAAGATTACGATTCCTCTAGGCGCTTTTCTGGCTGACAGAGATAGTATGCCTAAAGCAAAAGCAATATCCGTTGCCATGGGAATGCCCCATCCGGCAGCCGTTGGCTCCCGATAATTAAATAGCGCATATATGATGGCTGGGACAATCATCCCACCTATGGCAGCAGCGAAAGGCAAGATGGCCTTTTTTAAAGATTTCAACTCCCCAATCGCCAGTTCACGCTTTATTTCCATGCCCACTACCAGGAAAAATATAGCCATCAATCCGTCGTTAACCCAGTGGAGAACCGACATAGACAAGGAAAACTCTTTATACCCAACCCTTATTGTGCTATGAATGATGTGATTATATGCCTCTGCTACATATGAATTGGCTATTATCATGGCGATAATTGTACAGAGCAGAAGCAGGATGCCCCCCGCTGAATCGCTTTTAAAAAAGCGATTTACTGCAAGGGAAACATGATTATTTGTTCTCATTATAATGTCCTTTCTGTATTTTCATTCGGTGATGATAGTTCGTATATTTTGCAAAAGTTTTCTATTATTGTCTCCCTCCTTTTAATTTTCAACAAAAAAACTGCTTCCAACGAATCTAGGTGCTTCCCCCTAAGCTACCTAAAATACTTGAAAACAGTTTTCTGTCCAACCGATAAATGTTATTCTATTAATAGTTTTCTTTTCTAACCTCAAAGTAACTCTGTGGATGCGCACAAACCGGACACACCTGAGGGGCTTTTTTGCCCATTACCAGATGGCCGCAGTTTCGACATTCCCACATCGTTTCATCCGATTTTTCAAAGACTTTCTGCATGTCAACATTGTTAAGAAGTGCCCTGTATCTTTCCTCATGGTGCTTCTCAATCTCTGCAACCATTCTAAACTGTGCTGCAAGGGCTGTAAATCCTTCTTCTTCTGCCTCTTTGGCAAATCCATCATACATATCGGTCCACTCGTAATTTTCTCCCTCAGCTGCATGAAGCAGGTTGGCTGCTGTGTCTCCCAGTTCTCCCAGCGCCTTAAACCACATTTTTGCATGTTCTTTTTCATTGTTTGCTGTAGCTTCAAAGATGGCAGCAATCTGGTCATACCCTTCCTTTTTGGCAACTGACGCAAAATAAGTATATTTATTTCTTGCCTGAGATTCACCTGCAAATGCAGCTGCTAAATTTTTTTCTGTTTTTGTTCCTTTAATATTCATCTTGTTCTCTCCTTTTCTTTTATTATTTAATTTAGATTTTTTAACTGGTTAATAACTTTTAAACTTCTTCCGGGACCATTTGGCTTTTACATTCATTACAAATATACTTCAAGTTCAATTCATATGCCAAAATTTCAATATCTATTTGTTTTGCCAAATATGCCTTTAAATCTGGCACTGATACATCGGATAGTTTTCCGCAGTTCGCACAAATAAGGTGCTCATGAGGGCTCACGGATTTGTCATATCGATCAGGGGAATCTGGCATGCTGATTCGTCTTATTTCCCCGTCCGCCGTCATCAGGCCTAAATTGCGATAAACGGTTCCCATGGCAATGGAAGGCTGCTCTTTCTTTGCTTTCATGAAAATTTCTTCTGCTGTCATATGCTCCGAAGAGTCCTTTATTATTTCAAAAATTAGATTTCTGTGTTTCCCCAAATAAGCACCTCCTTATTTATAATAGGAATAGTTCTTAATATTATTTTATACAGCTTATATGTTTTTGTCAAGCGTAATCTATCAATATTAAAAATTTTTTTCAACTAAAAAGGACGTCAATCAAGATTGAAGGATTGACGTCCTCAAGACTTTTCATTATTTTTCTGACCTAACTCACGAAGGGCAGCGGAAGCGAGTTAACCCAACTGCTTTAACAGCTGATTGATTTCTTCAAAAGTTTTCTTCTGATTGATTTCTGCCCGCAGATGGGCCGAGCCTTTTATCCCTTTCAAATACCAGGAAATATGTTTTCTCATTTCCCGTACCCCGACATATTCGCCTTTTTCCGCCATCACATAAGCGCAATGCTGATCAATGACCGCCAGCCGCTCTGCTGTAGAAGGAGGTTCTGGCTTCTCCTGCCCTTCCCAAAGAGCTAGAGCTTCCCGGAAAATCCACGGATTGCCCTGAGCTCCCCGAGCAATCATCACCATATCACAACCCGTCTGATTCAGCATGCGAATAGCCTCCTCCCCAGAAAACACATCCCCATTGCCGATGACTGGCACAGACACGGCCTGCTTAATCTGCGCAATCATCGACCAATCTGCCTTCCCGGTATAATACTGCTCCCGAGTGCGCCCATGAACAGCTACTGCGGCGGCGCCGGCAGCTTCTGCTGCCCGGGCCACCTCTACACCATTGATGGAATTCTCATCAAAGCCAATGCGAATCTTCACGGTCACAGGCTTCTTTGCCTCGGCAACTGTTGCTTGAACCAGTCGGTACACCAAATCCGGGTCCTTCAGCAAAGCCGAGCCTTCCCCGTTTTTGACGATTTTCGGAACGGGACACCCCATATTGATATCCAACAGTACATTAGGACGGTCTGCCAGTTCCCTGGCTGCATAGGCCAAGATGTCCGGCTCACTGCCAAAGAGCTGATAAGCCACCGGCTCCTCGTCTTCATAGGTCTGCAACAGACGATCTGTATTCTTATCCTTATAAAAAAGTCCTTTACCGCTGACCATCTCCGAATAAACCATGGCTGCTCCCATCTGCCTACAGATACGCCGAAAAGAAGAATCCGTCACCCCTGCCAGCGGGGCCAGCAAAAAAGGGTTTTCCAGCTTTATTGTTCCGATGGCAATCTCTCTCATGCCTACACCTTCGTCCTTTCTTTAAAAAGGCTGTCTTACCCTTATAAGACAGCCTTTTTATTATCTATATATTATTCAGCCTTTTCTTTCTTATGGCATTTGTTCTTCTCATAGATCATCTGCAATCCCTCCAGGGTCAGCATTTTGTCTACATAGTCGATGCAGTCGATTCCCTGTTCGATTAAACTAGCCAGTCCGCCTGTAGCGACCACGGTGGCTTTTTTATGCTCAGGAGACAGGGCTTCCACTTCCTCTTTCATCTTTTTAGTGATGTAATCCACCATGCCCATGTGACCGTACACCAGACCGGATTGCATACTCTCGATGGTATTTTTGCAGATTACGTGGCCAGGCTCTTCCAGTTCTACTTTAGGCAGCTTCGCTGTCTTTTCAAAAAGAGCATCCGAAGCAATCTTTACGCCCGGAGCAATCGTTCCTCCTACATATTCGGCCTTCTCTGTCACCGCACAAAATGTAGTAGCCGTACCAAAGTCGATAATCACCAGCGGTCCTCCGTACTTCGCATACGCAGCCACCGCATTGACAATCCGGTCTGCCCCCACCTGTTTAGGATTATCGTACTTAACGATAAGACCCGTCTTGATGCCGGGGCCGATAACGATAGCCCGCTTGTTAAAATATTTCATCGATAGGTGTTGAAGGGTATACAGCACCGAAGGAACAACGGTAGAAATGATCACGTCCTTTACTTCCCGGGTATCCAAACCCTCATAGGTAAATAGTTGGTTAATGACCATACCGTACTCGTCGGCACTCTTGTTGTTGTCTGTCTCCAAGCGCCAGTTCTGAATCAGGGTTCCTCCCTTGAATACACCTAAAACAATATTGGTATTTCCTACGTCAAATGCTAGTAGCATGGTTTGTCTCCTTTGCTCATGCGAGAATAGTCCGGTCTCCCTCAGCTGAAGCTCTTTTGATCGTTTCCGTATCCTATGGGGTCTCAGCAGGATAACCATGGCTTTTTCTTGGTAAAAATTTAACTAACCTAGTATACCCTTTAAGCATTTGGATTTCAATCTATTTTTGCAAAATTCTTTGCCACATGAGATGCACTGGCTCTGCATATAGTGTAAGGGGGCGTTTGTGCCGCCAGAAAGGAGACTTTTTCATTGGACAAAAGGTTGATTGAAGTCTTGCAGACTTACATACGCACAGAGCTGTTGGATGCCGCTTTTTACCGGGAATTAGCGCTTATGGCCCCAGATGAAGCCCAGCGGGATTTTATTTTGCAAATAGCTGCCGACGAACAAAGCCACGCAGATGATTTTAAAATCCTTTACCGACAGTTGACCGGAGAAAATTACCATCCAGATCTCCCTCCTGTTCGCCTGGAAGGTCCCTATAACCAAATTCTACGGGACCGAGTAGTAGATGAAATTAGCGACTACCAAAAATACATGTACGAGCAGCAGGAATACTTCTACGAAAGTTCACTGCGGGAGGCCTTTCTTCGAGCTGCCGTAGACGAAAACGTCCACGCGGTTCGCCTGCTGGAACTGGCCGGTACCCAAACACCATAGCCATTCCTATAAAAGGTCTGTCCTTTTGAAACCTGCCACTCATTACGGCCGCTTTGCACAAGACCAGGTATCTTTCCCAAAGAAGGATGCCTGGTCTTTTCGCTATCTTTATTCTTCTATTTTAAATTAACTAACACGTCCTGAGCCTTGACGGAATCACCTGCTGACACCAGAACCGATTCCACCACACCGTTCTTAGGCGCCGTAATCTCATTCTCCATCTTCATGGCTTCCAGAATCAGCAAAACCTGTCCCGCATCTACGCTCTGTCCGGGTTCCACCTTGACAGCCAGCACCGTTCCCGGCATAGGTGCCGTTACCGATCCCGCACCTATTGCTCCAGAGGCTTTTGCTTTTGCTCCTGCTACAGCAGCCGCTGTAACGGCTGTAGCTGCCAGCTTAGGTGCGGAGGCTGTCGTTGAGGCTTCTGCAAGGGCCGATTTCTTTACCGCTGCCGGTGCCGGTTTCCCTGCGGGTGCAGAGGCTGCTGTTGAAGAAGCGCCTACCGCCTCTACCTCTACTTCGTAGACCGTTCCGTTGACCGTTATATTATATTTTTTCATTTGAACCTCTCCTTCTACAACCTGCCCTCAGGAAGGACAGACCTCTTTCCATCAATAGACCTTTCTGCTGTTGAGGCAGTCGGTAATGCCTGCTTGACCCCAAGGGTTATCCGGCAGTCTAGTTATCCGGCGAACGACAAAACCGCCTTCTGCTCCGCCCCACTCCTCTTCATAAGCGGATATGGCCGCAGCAATAACCGCCGTCAGCTCCTGATCTTTCAGCTGCTTTTCCGTTGTTGCTCCCATGTGCTCACCTCCTATTATAGCGGAATATTTCCATGCTTTTTGGCAGGCAGGGACTGGCGCTTAGACTTTAGCATATCGAAACCGCTGATAATCCGCTGGCGAGCAGTAGCCGGTTCGATGATATCGTCCACGTAGCCCATTTCTGCCGCCCGATACGGGTTATTAAACATCTCTTCGTATTGGGTAATCATTTCCTCTCGCTTGGCTCGAGGATCCTCCGCATTCTTAATTTCTTTCTTAAAGACGATGTTTGCTGCTCCGGCTGCACCCATAACGGCAATCTGTGCAGATGGCCAAGCCA
Source organism: Aminipila butyrica (assembly GCF_010669305.1). Classification (NCBI taxonomy): domain Bacteria; kingdom Bacillati; phylum Bacillota; class Clostridia; order Peptostreptococcales; family Anaerovoracaceae; genus Aminipila; species Aminipila butyrica. The sequence goes on from NZ_CP048649.1 coordinate 2,898,523, forward strand.
GTACCAAATCTGCGCCCAGTTCCTTATTGCACATGCCGATATAGGCACCGCCATAAGCTTTTCGCAAAATCATGGTAATCTTCGGCACCGTCGCCTCACAATAGGCGTACAGCATTTTTGCCCCATGGCGGATGATACCACCAAATTCCTGGTTCTTGCCTGGCAAGAAGCCCGGCACATCCTCAATGGTCAGCAGTGGAATGTTAAAGGCATCGCATCGACGGATAAACCGAGCCGCTTTATCCGAAGCATTGATGTCCAGACATCCGGCTCCCACATGGGGTTGATTCGCAATAACGCCTACTGTCGTACCGTCCAGACGGATAAAGCAGGTGATAATATTTTTAGCATAAAGAGACATCACATCGAAGTAGCGACCATCGTCAGCTAGGTCCTGGATGATCTCATACATGTCGTAAGCCTTGTTGGGATTTTCCGGAATAATCTCATTGAATGTTGGAATCAATCGATTGGCCGAGTCCGTCGTCTCATAGACAGGCGCCTTCTCCAGATTGTTAGACGGCATGTAGGACAGCAGTTCCCGAACCTCCAGTAAGGTCTCTCTATCATCGGCACCAATAAAGTGGGCTACACCGCTGACAGAGTTGTGGGTCATGGCCCCGCCCAGAGTCTCCGCTGTAATATCTTCTCCCGTCACCGTCTTGATGACCTGAGGGCCAGTGATAAACATCTGGCTGGTCTGGTCCACCATGAAGATAAAGTCGGTAATGGCCGGGGAATAAACGGCTCCGCCGGCGCAAGGACCCATGATTACTGAAATCTGAGGAATAACTCCGGAGGAAATAGTATTGTTGTAAAAGATTTTTCCGAAACCGGACAGGGCATTAACCCCCTCCTGAATCCGGGCTCCGCCAGAATCGTTCAACCCCACGATAGGCGCTCCCATCTTCAAGGCCATCTCCTGAACCTTAACAATCTTTTCTGCATGGTATTCACCCAAAGAGCCTCCCAATACAGTAAAATCCTGAGCATAAGCAAAGACCAGCCGCCCATCTACCATGCCATATCCAGTAACGACTCCGTCTCCTGGGGCTTTTTTCCCTGCCAAGTCAAAATTGTGACTTCGGTGGGAAACGAACACGTCCATTTCCACAAAGCTGCCTTCATCGAAGAGAACGTCCAGCCGTTCCCGGGCCGTCAGCTTTCCGCTGGCATGCTGAATATCAATTTTAGCCTGTCCGCCACCCATGGCGATTTCCGCCTTGAATTGCAACAGTTCTTCAAGTTTGTTCATATATACCTCCTAACCAAAAGTAGGCTTTCTTCCTGTGTAATAAACAGTTCTGCATGAAATTAAATATATCTTATATTGGGATTTTTTGCAATAGGCTTTAATCCTTATACAGTAAGTCCGCCATTTCGATTAATTTCTCGGCCTGCTTTGAGGAAATCCGACAGTCCTCTGGCAAGAGAATCAGCAGGCCATTTTCTTCTATGTAGGTTCTTCCGGATACCTGGGCGATCAGCTCCCCGCCTCCCATGGTTTTTTCTCTGTATAGGGAAATGGGAACTGACAGCTTGCTGTTAGCCACGCCCCGGTGCAAGTAGTTGCCGTAGACCTGAGATATGGTCTTCTGCCCGTTCATAACCATGTACACGTATTTGGCCTTGTCCATGGTCACCGAATCTGCTCCCAACTGAGACAACGTCTCTGCCAGAGGTACGATGACGTTGCCGCTGGTGGACCGCTGGGCTGCCAGCAGTTCGTCCCCTACCCAATAGCTGCCATTCTGTCCTTCATTATAATAATAGTAATTTCCAGCCTTGGCGATGAAGGCTTGAGCCAGCAGCTCCCGGACTTGAACGTCCTTGTTGTTCTTATCAGCTTCTGCCAGAACGTCCTTCAACTTCGGCAGCTCTTTTAACTCTTTCAGCCGGTAGTCGTATTTTGTATCCAATACGCGCAGCTGGCCTTTGTTCTTGGTCACCGTGTAGGTCATGGTGTAAAAAGGCTGAGGGGCTTTGGCCGCAGCTTTGGATTTTGTGTCCCAGAGTTCGATGGTCAGCTGGTGGCCTTGAGATGGTGAGTCCTCCAGTTCTGCCAGTTGTGTTTCCAAGTCTTGGCCATCCAGTTTATAGGACAGCGCTTTATCGGTCAGATTGCCGTGAATGGGGATTTCTCGCAGTTGGCTGTCAGGCAGTTCCATGTCAGTCAACTTGATTGGAGCCCCTTTGCTGTCCTCCTGAGTCAAATAGTAGTCTGCCCCCCAGCCTGCCACCTCCGCAGGTATTAAATCGCTGGAGTAAACTCCGTAAGCTCCCTTGGCAAACTGCTCCTGAGCCTCCTCTATGGTATCCACCGGATGCGTGTAAACCGTCACGCCATCCCTGGACAGTTTTTCTGGCAACCCCTTAATCCAGTAATTTTTATCTATGGTCACCGCATAAACACCTTTGTCCTGAACGAAGTTCAGCAATTTGCTGTAGTTTATCGTATTTTGCATATATAGCGTAAAGATAATATCTTCATATCCGAGCGCCGCCACCGAATCAAATTCATTGTAATCATAAATCTGAGGAATGATCCGCTTTATGTACTGTGGATAGGTTTCAGCGATTTTGGTCAACAGCTTGACGTTGTCTTCCTTGGTGTCGGTAATAATCTGAACCTGAGGGTTTTCATCCAGGATTTTAGTCAACTTGTCAAAAGTCAGGGCCTCAAAGCGCCCGTATATCAGCTGGTTGTTGAATTCCCTCAGAGATAAAGGTTTATCAAACTTCCGTCCCAGGTAAGTGGTCACCGTTCTGTCCCAGTCATGAAGCATGATAATCTTACCATCAGAGGAAAACTCCAAATCCAGCTCAATCCATTTAAATCCATTTTGAATAGCCAATTTCATGGCGTCTACGGAACTGGAAGTAGGAAATCCCTCTACGGTTCCCGCCCCGTGGGCAATTAACTTCTCATAGGGCCGCAGCGCCTTTTCTGTTTGGCTGGATTCCGAATTAGAATCCTTTTTCGGCCCGTCCAGCTGCTGCTCGCCGGCTGCTGCTTGCCCTAACGATAAAGTAGTAGCTATTGCCACGGCAACAGCTACTACAAGGGTGTTCTTTATATATTTTCTTAATGATATCTTCATCTGTTTCCTGTTCCTATTTGATGAATCCTCAGCGGATTCCTCTTCTATCAGTGGACTACCCGTTCCAGCCTTTTCAGGGCCAAAGCGATGGTCAAGCCAGGGATAACCCGGTTTCCCGTTATTTCCACGTCTAGCACTTCGTTTATCTTCTTCAGCCGATATTGAACGGTATTGGTATGTATGCCCATGAACTCTGATGTTTTGGCGCTGTTCATACCTGCGTCCAGCACAAAGGTCTCCAAGGTCTCCAACAGCTGTCGGCCCTTGTTTTCCTTGGCCTCCTTAAACGGCTCTAAAAGCTCAATGTAATTCTTTTTGACATATCCGCCTTGAAGCTGAATGTTGATGCAATTACTTACCAGTGCCAGCTCGTACTTGGTAAACACGCGCTTGTATGGAAAGACGTTCTGTACAAAGCCCCAAGATTCACTGATCAGCCGATAGGCGTCCGCCGCGCCCTCGATTCCATCTACACCAGTAACGTGGAAAATCCGCACGGTCTTTTCCTCTTTCAGTTTATTAAACAGACTGATACAGCTGGCCCGCTTGGCCGACTTCATCTCTTCCGCCTGACCCTTGCGGTTGAGAATCATACCGTAGGTTTCTTCTCCCTCAGTAATTTTCATGATGCCTAAATCTTCGTCCTTTTCAAAATTCATCAGGATCTTATAGCCCTCTTCGTTTTCAATGCCTCTGGCAAAAAAGACACTCAGAAGGTTGTCACTCTCGATGCCTGCCTCCTCCTTCAAGGTATAGGCCAGACTTTTATTTCCCCGGCGCAGGGCCTTAATAAACTCCGCCCGAGCATCCCTTTCTGGCGTGTACTTCCACATCCCCATAGCCAGTTCTATAATCTCCGCCAGCTTGGTAATTTCTCCCGCCGAATAGGAATCTTCGTTGTCCACGATAAACATAAAATACTTTTCACCGCTGATCATCACCGGTCCCCAATAGGTGAGTACCCCGTTCACGTCAATCATGGTGTAAACTGCTGAACGCTCCACATCCCGCTCCCGACCCAAGTTAATGGCATCCTGGATGGTAGCCTTGTGCCGGGTCTCAATAGAGAGAATCGGGTTAAAATCTTCGCTGAGAAGTATCAACTGAAAATCGTTGTTGATAGCTGCCTCTCGGACTGCTGACTGAAAATTGCTGTGCTTCTCAAAGTTCAACAGGTGGAAGATGGTATTGCTAATCAGCCGATTGCCAAAATTATCCCCAAAAAGGATGTTCTCCATAACCTGCTTAATCACATCTGCATATTTGATATCCAGATCGTCTGGCATGACGATGATAGGCAGACCCACCCGGTCCGCCGTAGCCAGCACATCCGATTTCAGTTCTAATTCCGGAGAGCGGACGTAGAACAGGACCAAGGCTGCGGTACCCGCCTCAGACAGCGTGCGGATAATTTCAATCTGCTGATGTTCATCGGCTCTGGTGTTGAAGAAGCCCGACAGAACCATCTCACTGTCATGGGCGAAATGGTTGCGCACCTGCTCCACCTGGGTGGTCTCCAAAACGGACACGGTACGAACCCGGCGCTCCAGCTTCTTGGTGCCAGCTACTATTCGTGCATTTTTAAAAATCTCTAAAGCAAGACAATCATTTACTGTAACCTTCATATTCTTTACCTATACCTATTTCTTCTCTTCGTCCTGGGAATCCTGGCCGCTTTTATCCTTCTGCTGGTCCTGATTATCCTGGTCGTCTTGGTTCTCCGAATCGTGCTCTGTCTGCTCTGGTAACCCCTCTGCTGCCGCCTCATCCCGCATATAATCGGTATCAAAAGCTGCCAGCAAAGCTCGCTCCCGTTCTTCCTCTTCTTTCAGCAGCCGCTCTGTTTCTGCTGCTTCCTCAGCGTTAGCCAATTTCTTGACTTCTTCCTTTTCCCGGACATGAGCCAGCAACTCTTCGGAGGTATATTTTCCGGTGTACAGGTTTTCAAACTGTTCGCCGTCCAGTGTCTCAATCTCCAGCAGGGTTTTAGCCACCACGTGGAGCTTATCCATGTTGTCCGTCAGGAGGCGTTCTGCCTCTTCAAAGCAATCTTCGATAATGGCACGGATTTCGGCATCAATCTCCTTCGCAATCGCTTCGGAATAATTCTTTTTAGTTTGATAGTCGTTACCCAAGAATACTTCGTCGGTGGAACTGTAATTAATCGGTCCCAGCTTTTCACTGAATCCATATTTGGTCACCATGTCTCTGGCAATCTCTGTCGCCCGCATGATATCGTTGCTGGCTCCGGTGCTGATGTCATCCAAGGTAAGCTTTTCAGCTACCCGGCCGCCCAGCAAGTGGACAATCTGCTCCCGCATGGTAATCTTCGTGCCGTAAGAACGATCTTCTTTAGGCAGAATCATCGTAAATCCACCAGCTCGGCCTCTTGGAATAATGGTAATTTGATGAACTGGGTCCGTCTTTGGCAGGGAGCGAGCGACGATGGCGTGTCCAGCTTCGTGATAGGCTGTCAATTTGCGTTCGTCCTCATTGATAACCCGGCTCTTTTTCTCTGGCCCAGCGATAACCTTGGTAATAGCCTCTTCAATTTCATCCATTCGGATTTTTCTGCCATTTCTTCTGGCTGCCAGCAAGGCTGCCTCGTTCAGCAGGTTCTCAATGTCTGCCGGAGTAAAGCCTGGCGTTCTTCTGGCCATCACCTTCGGATTCACCGATTCATCTAACGGTTTGTTCCTGGAATGAACGGTAAATATCGCCTCCCGGCCTTTGATATCAGGAACACCAATGACAACCTGACGGTCAAATCGGCCTGGTCTCAGCAAGGCCGGGTCTAAAATGTCTGGTCGGTTAGTCGCCGCCAAAATGATGATACCAGTGTTTTCTCCAAACCCGTCCATCTCTACCAGCAGCTGATTCAATGTCTGTTCTCGTTCATCGTGTCCGCCGCCGATACCAGCACCCCGCTTTCGGCCTACTGCATCAATCTCATCGATAAAGATAATGCAAGGGGAACTCTTCTTGGCCTGCTCAAACAGGTCTCGAACACGAGAAGCACCCACACCCACGAACATTTCTACAAAGTCGGAGCCGCTGATGCTGAAAAACGGTACGCCTGCCTCACCAGCAGTAGCTTTAGACAAGTAGGTCTTACCCGTTCCCGGAGGGCCCACCAATAAAATCCCCTTGGGAATTCTGGCACCTAAATCCCGGTATTTCTTCGGATTCCGCAGGAAGTCAACGACTTCTGCCAATTCCTCTTTTTCTTCATCCAGTCCTGCTACTTCTTTGTAGGTGACCTTCTTTAATTCATCATCCTTATGCATCCTGGCTCGGCTTTTACCGAAGGACATGACCTTTCCGCCGCCGCCACTCTGATTCATCATGATGAACCAGAAGAAAACCAAGGCTAGAATCATGATTAAAGTCGGCAGCATAGAGATGTACCAAGGCGTAGCCTTTGGCTTATCGCTGTTGTAGATGATACCCTTTTCAATCTGCGGGTAGATGTAATTTTCATCAATCATGCTGATATCCATAATGGACGGCGCATAAGAAATAATCTTATCGCCATTTTTCAGCGTAGCCCGAACAGTACCATCGGTAATGTTGACCTCTTTCACATTCTCCTTTTGGAGCTGGGTCACAAAATTTGAAAAGTCTACGGTCTTTACTTCATTTTCCTGAGGTATCCCCTGGTAAGCCCAGGCCATGACCAGTACGATGACGAAAATCGCCACATAGATCCCCATATTTTTTGCTAATTTTTTCAACGGTCTAAATTCCCCCCATATATTTTGTTTATTTGTCTGTAATCTTACCCATGAATTGTGTGTTGCTAACAATTTTGATGGAATTTCACAACACAGTTTAATTATTTTATCATAATTTTTCTAAATATTCAAGCAGAACTATGTCCTTTGTGTCCCTGTCCAGCTTGTAATTTTCACTCATTCTGCCCCGCTTCATGCCAGTGGTATGTCCGCTTACATCATCACCCACAATCCAGATAACTTCATCACCAATGCAGACCATGGGAACTTGGTCCCGACACTCTTTGTAAACTTTCTCATCCACAAAGATATCCTGAAGCTTCTTGCGGCCTTTCATGCCCAAAGGCGCAATCCAATCACCCTGTCGTCGAGTCCGAACCTGAAGCATAATCTGAATTTCTTCGATTAATTTTTGCTGAAAATCTTTCTCTGCCTCTTCCTGCTTTGGACTTGCTTCAATGCGGTCGAAGTACGGAGTATCTCCGCTCCAGATTTTTTCCAGCAGCTTGCTCAAGTCCAACGCCGCAAATCGCCTCGTGCCATTCTTAGATATGTCTTTTAAGCTTCCCTCATTCTTTACTATTCTTATCCTCAGCCGAGATTTTAATTCAGCCTTTGACACATATCCCAAGGTAATGGGATCATTTTTGAAAAAACGCACCTCGCCATAAGAAACCGCTGCGCCATATCCCTTCGGAAAATCCGCGCTGGCTGAGTCGCTGCCGCCACCAATAATCCGATCCACCGCTTCCAGATGGGCTGCCGTAATGCCTTGATCTAATCCAATCGTTTCAAAAGCCTTCTTCACGACCCGATGGCGGATAGCCGGGTGCATCTCCTGCAAATGAGTTAAGCTAAAAGAAATAGCTTGTATTTCCTGGTCTCCTTCCTGACCGGATTGAATCTGATTTGCCCTCCCTTGATTCGAACCAGCTGCCACTACCGCCGCCTGCTCCATGGCCTCTGTAACTTGCAAATCAAAGTAGGCCTTATCATCTTTGGCGATTTTACTCAAGCGGTTGAGACCCTCCACCAACTGACTGTTAAACTCCCGCTCCAGCAGAGGAATGACCTGCAAGCGAATCTTATTCCGGGTATACACTGGCTGGCTGTTCGTTCGATCCACCCGAGGCTCCAGCTGATGCTCCTGGCAGTAGGCTTCAATCTCCCCTCTGGCTACGTCCAGCAGCGGACGGATAATCCGAGTTCCCAACTCACCGGCCCGGCTGTACTCGATGCCTGCCAAGCCATCCGTGCCAGTTCCGCGGATAATGCGCATAAGCAGTGTCTCCGCCTGATCGTTGAGGTTATGCGCCACCGCAATACCAATTTGTGACGGTTCATATCGTTTATTGTCGATCAGCTGTTTCGCCACCGCATAAAAAGAACCGTAGCGCACCAGCCGTCCCGCTTCCTCCCCACTGATTCCTTTTTCTTCAGCTATAGCTTGACAGTCGTGAACAAAGCTTTCACAAACGATTCCCTGCCGCCTGCACAAGTCTTCTACATAGGCCTGATCCTCCTCTGCCTCCCCCGGCCGGAATTTATGGTTTACATGGACGACGGAAAGGGTGAATTCCAAGTCCTCCCGTAGACTCATCAGTACATGAAAAAGGCACACCGAATCAGGGCCTCCAGAAAGACCCAGGATGATGTGCTGACCTTTTTCTATTAAGTTTTTATCTAAAATTGTTTTTCTTATTTTGTTCTCTATCATATCTCGTAGTATACCACAAAAGGTTACTGGTTCGCAATCTGCTCCACTAAATCATTTAGATAAACCCAACGATCCATCTTTTCCGTCAGCTCTGCCTCCAGCCGTTCTTTTTCCGCGGTCAGGTTTTGCAGCTTGACATAATCGCTGGTCTCTCCAGCCATCTGCTGCTGAATCTCCTGAACAGACTGCTCCAGCCGTTCAATATCGCTGTCGATGTTCTCCAGATCCCGCTGCTCGCGGTAAGATAGTTTCAGTTTTTTAGGTCGGTCAGCCTCAGCCCCTGCTGAAGGCTTCTTTCCGCCGCTGTTGGTTTGAACTTCCACTACCTGCTGTGCCCGAGCTTCTGCTTCCTCCAGCTGGCGAATTTCCGTCCAGTCGGTGTAGCCGCCGGGGTAATGACCGATTCGGCCCTCGCCTTCGTAGACGAAAGATCGAATGGCAATGCGGTCCACAAAATACCGATCGTGGGACACCAGAATGACCGCTCCAGCAAAGCTGTCCAAATAATCCTCCAGAATGGTCAGGGTGTCAATATCCAAGTCGTTGGTGGGCTCATCCAAAAGCAGCACATTAGGCGCCCGCATTAGGATTGCCAATAGATATAACCTCCGCCGTTCACCACCAGACAACTTATTTATTTTCACAGAATGAATATTTCGTGGGAATAAAAACCGTTCCAGCATTTGGGCGGCCGTAACCGTCCCTTCGGCGGTCTCCACATTGTAGGCGATACTCTGAACGTAATCGATAATTCGCAGAGAAATATCCATCCCTTCGCTCTCCTGAGAAAAATAACCGAACTTTACGGTTTCCCCTACCTCAATAGTCCCGCTGTCTGGATTCTCTTGGCCCATAATTAACCGCAGTAAGGTAGACTTTCCGCTGCCGTTTTCCCCCAAAATAGCAATGCGGTCATTTCGCAGGACGGTATAGGTAAAATCCTGGAGAAGCACTTTATTGCCGTAAGCTTTGCTTACCTGATGAATCTCCACTACCTTCCGACCCAGCCTGCTGGATAAGGAACTCAGTTGAACCTGCCCTGCCTCAGCAGATGGTGCGTTTTTTTCCAATTCTTCAAACCGCTGAATCCGCCCCTTTGCTTTCGTGCTCCTGGCCTGAGCTCCACGCCGTATCCATTCCAGCTCCCGCTTATAAAGAGTTCTCCGCTTGCGCTCCGTAGCCAGTTCCATCTCTTCCCTAGCCGCCTTATTTTCCAGATAGGCGGAATAGTCTCCCTCGTGGCGGTACAGCTTACCCTCATTTAATTCCAAGATGCGGTTAGATACCCGATCCAAAAAATATCGATCATGGGTCACCATGAAAATGGCCCCTTTAAAGTTTTTCAGATATCGTTCCAACCATTCAATGATTTGGCTGTCCAGATGGTTGGTAGGCTCGTCTAAAATCAACAAGTCCATATCCGTCACCAGTACAGCAGCCATCGCTACCCGCTTTTTTTCCCCTCCGGATAAATGTTTTACTGGTACCTCCAGATCATTGAGCCCCAAATCCATAAGCATGGCTCTGCATTGGTAGTCATCTACTTCCTGGCCATTCTGCCTGAGGGTGGCTTCCACTTGCTCGAGAATAGTGTTTTCTGAATCAAACACCGGCATCTGGGGCAGATAGCCGATTTTCACGCCTCTGGTCCTAGTCACCGTGCCCGTATCAGCTTCTTCCAGACCCGCGGTAATCCGCAGCAAGGTAGATTTCCCCGTTCCGTTTACCCCGATAAATCCAATTTTGTCTCCAGCATGTATACTGAAGGAGAGATCCGTCAACAAGGGCTTTTCTGTATAAGATTTTGAAATATTTGCAGCATTCAATAAAATCATGTGTTTTCCTCTTTATGTCTTCCTTTTCATCTTTTCTAGTTTACAGGAATGTCTGGTCATTTGCAAGGATTCACCTTTAGTTTTATGCCCTTTATAAGCTTTGTATTTAACAGAGTGTTTTCTGGAAAGCCTAGAAACACAAGCATTGGCACAACCCTAGGCATGCAGCGCAGCATTTTGTCGATTTATAGTATAATTATATACTTTTCTGTCGATTTGTAGTATATTGTATAATGGTACACAAAATAGCAAGAGAAAGTAATTTGGGTAATAATTATACAGAAGGAGACCATCTATGTTCTATAGCAAAGAAAATAAACACTCAACCAAAACCTCTTTGCCCGGCAAAGAAAACAAAAAAATCATTCAGATTTTTAAGCAAATCTTTCATACAGCCACATTAATCAGCAGTTTTGACTTAAAGCTTTCTTTTTTCTCCAATCAGGTTAAGGGAGCTGCCAGCAATTTGAATACAATCTCTTGTCAATCTGCGTCAGCAGCAAATGAAATCACCTCCTCCGTCACGGAAGTGGTGGCCGCAAATGAATCCCTCTCCCATTCCTTGCAGCAAATTACGCAGGATGCGAAAGCCCTGAATAAAAACACCTTGGCTAGCAATGAACTTCTGGAAAATGTCAGTCTTGAGAACCAAGGCTTGATTGCTTTTTCAAAGGAAATGCAAAATAGCATGGTTCAACTTGCCGGGGTTGTTTCTAAAGTCAATCAGGTTATCGCTGGAATTAATCAGATTTCATCACAAACCAAGCTGCTGTCTTTAAATGCTTCCATTGAGGCAGCCCGTGCAGGAGAAGCGGGGAAAGGCTTTAGTGTGGTAGCCGGGGAAATTAAACTTCTTTCCGAATCCACCGGTGAACTTACCGCCAATATTGACAGTCTTCTTGAGGAAATGCAAGAGATGGTGAATAAAAACCAATCTGACGTGGACCAGGCCATCCAGTCCATCAGCAATGCGGGCAAGCACGTAGATTCGGTCGTGACAATGATGCAGACCAATGTGCAGTATGTAGAGCATATTGCAAACAGTATTTCTGGTGCTGCTGCTTCCAGTGAACAGGTAAACACTGCTCTTCAGCAATCTTCTGCCTCACTGGAAACCGTTAACTTTGACTTGCAGTCTATCGCCTCTTCAGCGGCGGAATTAGATATCATCAGCCATTCCATCAACGATATATCCCTGTCGGTAAAAACTATTGAGGATGAGATCACTGGGCTGGCAGCTGAATCGGGCAAACTGGTTACCAACGGGCACTATCCTCTTTCCAATGAGGATTTCATTCACACCATAAAGGCCGCCATCCAAGCCCATATCCAATGGGTTGAAACAGTTTCTAAAATGACCTCTGCCATGAAGGTTTCCCCTATCCAGACCGATGAACACAAGTGTGGATTTGGCCATTTTTATTTCGCAGTAAGACCCTCTACTCCACGGTTATCCGGCTTGTGGGACAGCATTGATGCTTATCATCATGATCTTCACCAGCTGGGAGAAAAGATTATTCACCAAATTGATGAGAATAATCAACCAGATGCGATTCAATCTACACAAAAAGCTCAAAAGCTATCCGAGCAAATCATTGATCTTTTTGATAAAATTATTTTAGAAGTTCAAGATATGAGCCGCAACAATCAACAAGTTTTTTAAAGTCAATATTCCTGGAGGTGAAAGATTATGATTCGGCAAGCAACAGAAGAAGATTTCTCAGCCATCCTAGACATATATCAGCGAGCCCGGCAGTTTATGCGCGAGACAGGCAATCCGACGCAATGGGGCGATAATCATCCGGCTAAGGATCTGCTGGAGGATGATATCCATCAAGGCCAGCTGTATGTCTTCTTGGAAGAGGATGACATACATGGTGTCTTCGCCTTTATCCTAGGAGAGGACTCTACCTATACCAATATCGAGCAGGGCTCCTGGAAATCTGCGGCGCCCTATGGCACCATCCACCGAATTGCCGCCAGTGGCCTAATCAAAGGTGTTTTCGATCAGTGTATCACCTACTGCAAGACCCAGTGCGCCCATCTACGCATCGACACCCACTTTGATAACCAGGTCATGCAGCATCTAATCGTGAAAAATGGCTTTGAAAAGCGCGGAATCATTTACGTGGAGGATGGCTCGCCTCGGCTGGCTTATGAATATGAAGGCAATGCGGACAATAAAAAAAATGACTTCTTCAAGTAAGAGGTCATTTTTTATTATGAGTGTATTCATTTTGAGATAAATCCACAAGAGATTTGTTCCATATCAACAATTTATCATCCCCATTCATTAAATAAACCTTGTTGATGGGAGATGTGTCCAGACTCACTACCAATGAGAATCCACCATTTTTATGTAATAGGTTTGGCAAAGACTTTTTAATCTCTACATACAAAGAATCTCCATCCGTTTTAAAGGTATGCCCCCTATAAACCGATGAGCTAGATATGAATTCACCAGAAATGGTGACAGACTCATCCTTTACTAAAACCTTTTTTATTGACACTTCATCAAGTGATGCAGGACTTGTTTGAACTAGTATAGATATAATTGCACCTATAAATACCACTATAATAATTGTCGTGAAAACAAGAAAATTTTTCAATTATTATCACTACTCCTTTTTACTAGCTCAACAATGCATGTGCCTTACAAATAGGAAAGTACGAACACCTCAAAGGCAAACACAATATATATTAAAAACCATACTTCATGTTTTAAAACAAAAGGCATCTTACTATTTCTAACCCATGCAAAGCCATTTTTAATGATAGCAAATTTCTGCATGGCTCTAAAAATCAAATACCCCAGCCCTGCTCCAATGGTATTCATGAGTAAGTCATCAACATCTGTTATTCTCATATTAAATATTTGACTTATCTCTATTGTTAATGAAAAGATAAAACCAGTAAAGGCTACCTTCTTCAGGGTACGCTGATTTTCCCAAAGGATTGAACATAACAAGCCAAAGGGTGAAAATAAAACGATGTTTGTAACATATGGAAATACATCCGTCGTTAGAGAATTAAAAGGAATGAAGTTAAAGGTTTCCGGATGTATCTCAAAGCCAATGTAAAGAATACGTGCCAGAGAGGAAAAGGTAGTAAATTCAAGCATAAATATAATCAAATATACAAAAATCAAATCACCAAATATGTGCGCCTTTGGAATCTTTAAATTGCATCTCCTTGCATAAAACAACAGAATCATAACAAAAGGAAGAATAAACAATAAGCACTTTAGGAACGCTTCGATAGCAGAGAATAGATTCCCATAAATTATTCCAAACATTGCGCCTTACCTTGCTTTTTTAATCGAAAGACCTTCCTATATCTTTTCAAGCAGAAGAACCCGTATATACCTAAAACAAACTGAAAGTATTTGGTCGTATCATAAAGAATCGCGGGGAGCATTCCTACTGCGACGTAATAGTAATAAATCTTATAAAAAGACAAGAGAAACAAAATAGTAATCGAAATGATGTTTTGCTTAACATTTGAACGAAGTCTTATATCATTCATTAAAAATAAACCGAATATCATTCCTAGCGCAATATTACCAAGTAATTCAATCACAATAATCATCCACATCGGTAAAAAGAAATATGGAATTAAATCACGAAGAGCAATGTGGAGTAGATAAACGCCGATAACAGCAACTATTTTATAAATCAATATTTTAAATATTTCTATTATTTGTTTTTGATGCATAGCCAAACCTCGTTGAAATATTTCGTTAAACGATATTAAAACCTTTTTAACTGGCAATTTGAGATAAGATATCCTGCAACCATACTAGATATGCGAAATATAAAAACCCCAAGATATGTAGCGGATAAAAAAAATAGAAAAGCCATTTACAAGATTTACCTTTTCCCCATTGTACATCAAAATAGGCATTAAGGCAATAATCATCATACATTGAAAAACTATAGAAGGGAAATGCCCTTCCCCTATTGCCGGTGTAGGAATTCCTAATATTACTTCTATTTAATTAGTTCCTTTGCAGCTGATTTTTCTCCCTCCTATAATAATGCCTTCGAGGCCCGTTCCCTTACTACTTGTTCCGGCAAGTTTTCTAAACTCAATGATGTCATCTACTAAATGAACTGCGGATAATTTATGCGGTGTAAATATAATTTGGGCATATTCAATAAATACAATATAGCCAAAAGACGAAAATGTAAATATTTATAAAATTTATATTTTCGTCTTTTAAATTTATTTCTTGTTTATTTTTTTTAATATTATTTTATTGCATCTCAACACCAAAGAGGAATAATTACATTTTTATCTAATCAGTATTGACAACTATTCCAAGTGTCTCTTCTTAAAAATCATAAGTTACTGAATCTACAGTAATTGTATCAGAACTTGCATTTCTTATATATAAGAGTGTATTTCCTACCCAACCTAAATTATATTTCAATTTTCCATACCATGTTCCTTTTGTGGCTTTAAATTTGCCCATTATTTCAGAATTACTGTCTTCAACGAGCCTAGCTTCCCCTTGTAATCCAGTCACTTTTCCAACAGAGCAGCTTGCATACATAGTAATTGGACTAGCTGAATAGTAAACAGGCTCTGCTGTAATTAATGCACCATAACCATTTTTTAAAGTTACACTAGTATTAAACTGCCAATCGGCTCTTGTTCTTGGAACTATATTTCCATTTTCATCAAAAATGATTACATTTCGCATATCAATTGTTGTAATTTTTCCATCATGAATCATTATTATTTTGCCTTTTTGCATTTCAACTTCAGAACCAGCATCTGAATCTGCAAAAGATGCCATTGGCATACATGTAATAGTTAAAATTATTGCTAACATAGCAATAAAGTTTTTCCTAATGTTCATAGTTCTTCCTTTCTAATATAACACTATTTTATAACTACACCTTCTATTATAATTGGATCAGAGGACACGCAGTGTAAATAGAAGCTATAATCCCCTGGTGTTGATGCCTTAAAAGTAATCTTTTTATATTTATTAATTCTAAACTGCTCAATGGATGTTTCTTGTTTATTTAAACAATATCCGAATATTAGACTCCCTGGGCTATTAAAATAGTCTTCGTCAGCATAAATTTCAATTTCTAAAGTGTCCCCTTTTTCCAAATGCCAAGAACTAGATTTAAAATTTAAGTAGTAGGCTTTATCATTATTATCTAATATGTGAGGTAATGAAACATCATCCTCTATAGTAAAAGTATCTGTTGTCGGCCCACTAATACTTGAATCTGTTGTTTGTGGTATAATCGTCTTACTTTCTTCATCTGTTATAAACGTCAAACTATTACTATAATCTTCTCTTTCTGTTTCTTTATCAGATATTAACTGGTTTATTAAATCGCGATTCGCTTCAAGCTTTTGGTCGATTTCTTTTTGTGATAAACCTGCATTGATTTTAAAGAAAAGGAAGCATAAGAGTAGTAGAATAAAAATAGAAAAGAAAATTATAACTATTAATTTTTTTATATTCATTTTAAACATGTTACGTCCTTCCTAATACGCAATCTCGCATATAACTTGTTTTTTCTTGACACTTAAATTATATAAATATTGTTACCTCCAGATTTGTATATGAATCTTTGATTACCATTATCTTTTATTATGTATTCATTTTTTTAATTATATGGTAATATTTAATATGATTATATAATAGTATAATTAGTTGTATTTTGTCAATACATCATTATATATATTGACATTATTATTAACATAATTTATAGTATTTTATATTCTACTACGATTTTATGGAGGCTCTTTTATAAATTCAAATTCCTTCGTGCTGACAAAAAATGAACAGGGTTTATTACCAATGATAAGAGTCCGGACTCAATATCGCACTTGTTTGTGCCTGAGCGAATCGAAAGGGATGATAAAAATTATGAAAAAAATGCTCATTATCTTACTTTTAATTATATTCCTTACTTTTTATGGATGTACAGCTAACGAAAAAGTGATTTTAAAAGGCAGCTACCAAAGTGAAGTAAAAGAATCTGACAATGTAGTTTTACTGTCATTTCAAGAAGATGACAGTAGTTTTGTAGAATATATAGATAATAGGGAAGTTGATAAAGGAACATATGAAAAAATCAAAGATAATATATATAAAATTAAAAGCGATAAACAAGATTTTGAAATTACATTAGATAAAAATAACTCCTTTGAAATCATAATTAAAAAACTTAATGACGGCAACCCGATACGAATAGAAAATGTTGGAGATATACCGGTAAGTTTCACAGCAGAATTTAATGATACTAATCAATACAAAACTTTGCTAGATAGTGATTGAGGCTGAATAACAATCCACATAAAACAAATGAATGTTACGAGAAGTGAAGTAGTACTTTTCCCTACCCCTACTCTAATGTTAGCGTACATTTTGGTAATCCTTTTAGCCCTGACTACTAATGCGCTATCACTATTTTTTCTACATAAACAGTATACTTTGTTTGCCCTTTAAAGCAATAAATGAGTAAAAAGATATCTTCAAGTAAGCGACTTTTCGAATTATAGAGAAAATATCCTGGTACGACTCAAAGATGCCTAGTACCAGGATATTTTATTTTATTGTATTCTCTCACCAACTCTAGACGAAGAAAATACTTAGGTTGGAAAACATCTCTACACAAAGTAGCGCACTTGATTTAACAAAACATCAGTTATAATAATACTTTGATATTTTAGTCTTTATTTTTTCTATGCTTGTCTATAAAAATATAGACAAGCATACCAATCAACAATACTGGCATAAATGAAAGTATTTTAGTAACATCAAATAAATTTAGGTTTCTTTCATCCAAATATGACATAAAACCGATAATAAAAATAACTAACAAAACTTCCTCAATATAATTCTTGCTCATACTCTATTTCCTATTTCATAGGATATATTTCCCTATGAAATATATCCTTCTTGCGTTCTATAAATTTTACTCCTACAAATAATGTAATTTTACTCTCTAGAATCTAGGACACAATCATAGATATTAATGCTATTGATTTTAATTGATAGCGAGTCAAATTTTTTGACATCTTTTTTACCTAAAGCCGTCAAAGGCTAAGTAAAATTCTACACTATTCTTTGTATCAGAGACTTCTGTGTTAGGCTTGCTTCGCTTATATTATTTTTTAGAAAATTTATTTGCCATTCCGGCAATTTTTGTTCCTTTAGGCAGCAGACGCAATTCTTCATCAGTAATTGCCTTTGTCATAAGAATCATTGTGCTGTAGACCACTATGCCAAGTATAATGGCAATTATAGTGGAAAACGTATTCCCTAAATATCCATATGAAATATGGTAGCTGAACCAAGCTACTGCTCCCATTGCAAGGGTTGATGCAATAGGTTTCACATATGTCAGCACCACATCAAATGATACACCCGACAAACGTTTCACCGCACAGATATTTAATATTGATGCTACAATATATGCAGTCACTGTTCCTATAGCGGCTCCCTTTACATTAATTTCATAAAATCCCGTAAGGATATACGTCAGTATAACTTTAACGATAGCTCCAATAAAGAGATTTCTCACAGGTATCATTGGTTTTCCCAATCCCTGTAAGGCTCCCGTCAAGGTCTGAACAGTGGAGAGAAAAATGATCCCAAAAGCCATGACAAAAAGGCAGGATGCCGCTCCAACTGCACTAGCCTTTTGGAATGGATAAAGCAATACCATAATTGGCTCGGATAAAGTCATCATCCCAAATGCGCATGGAAGACCGACAAGCATAGCTATCCTAAAGCTTAATTTCAGATTGTAGTGCAAAAAAGTAGTGTCTTTTTGCTGATAAGCCACGGTTATAGCTGGAACTAAGCTCATCGCTACAGCCTGTGTAAACACTTGCGGCAAGCCGATCAAAGAGCCTGCAAATCCAGTAAGCTGCCCATATAGGGCCTTTGCTTCTCCATTGCTCCAGCCTGCATCCTGTAATCTCCCTAAAACCATAACTGAATCGATAGCATTCATAATCGGCATAATTGAAGCACCAATAGCAACAGGGATTACAATGAGAAGAATTTTACGCAAAATAGAGGTTGCAGACTCTGCTTTTCCACGATATCTGGTGCGCCGAATATCTCCCCATAGCTTCTTTCTTGCTAGGAAATATAAAATTATCATACATCCAAAGCCGCCAACAGCCCCTGCGGTAGCTCCAAATGAGGCACCTGCAGCGGCAAAGGCCTTTCCTTTATGCAAGAGTATATATGCAAGACTAAGTCCAGCAACAACCCGAAATAATTGTTCTGTTACTTGAGAAACCGCTGTTGGATGCATATCCTGCCTGCCTTGAAAATAGCCTCGATAAGCAGCCATTATTGGAACAAAAATCAGTGCTGGAGCGATGGCTATAAGCGAATATTCTACTTGCTCTAAATTTACCAACTGAGCAATCTTCTCAGCTCCGAAAAATAGAGCGGCGGCAGACAGAACGCCTACGCAAAGCAACCAGATTAAAGATATACGAAATATGCGATGAGCTTCATAATAGCGGCCTACAGCAACGCGTTCTGACACCATCTGCGAAATCGCAATTGGAATGCCCGCTGTGGACAAAGTCAAAAACAAAACATAAAAGGCATAGGACATTTGATAATATGCCATGCCCTCTGTCCCAATAAGATTTCCCAAGGGAATACGGAAAAATGCCCCCATCAGTTTAATAAGCACCCCTGCACTGCCAAGAACGACAGCACCTTGCACAAAAGATTTTCTCTTCATTCTAATTTAAGTCCTCCAAAATAGCTTCCTCCTTTTTCATTCTACCTTGAAACTATCCAAGCTGTTGTCACAAAACGGAAAAAGGTTGCACACAGGTAGATTCGCAAATCATCTGTGCGCAACTCCTTATTGAAAATACCACATTATGTAATCCCCGCCTAAGTCCTATCTTCTTTTCTCCTCTGGACTTTCACTTCTTCTTGCCATTTAAAAACCTCCTGGCTGCTATATTTAGCTTACATCAACCAAGAGATTTACCAAACTTTGAAACGGTCTCACAGGTAATAGCAATTATTATATAGAGAAATATTTTAAATGTCTCTATATATAAACGGAGCAGGACTGATAGCCATCTTTTCATTCCTTTGTACCAGCATGTTGCTGACATAAGTCCAATCTATGTCACTAAGATTTTTTTAAAATTACCTTACCATATATATTATTTTATCCGTTCCTTTCTTAAAATCTGTTTCCATAGTTATATAGCTTTTATTTTGAATTGCCCTTCCCAAAGTAAAAACATGCCGCTCTCCCAAATTTTCAATAAGTTTTGTTTCTGTCTGCTTTTCTATATTTATGCCCCATATTGCTCCTGCCTTATTATCATTCAAATAAACTATATTATCAGCTATATCAAAAGAAAAAACACTTATATTGTCTATATCTAATTCGGTCAAAATATTCTTACCTAAATCGTAAACATATATTTGTTCCATTATGTTTTCACCTTTTTTTATAGTAAACACTAAATACTTATCATTAGCAGCAGGAAATACAACAGGCTTATCGGATTGAATTTGATATAAAGTCTTCATTGATTTTATATCAAAAACTTGAATAACCTTTTTATTATCCTGCAAAGTCGTAAATGCAGTTATTCCATCGTTTACTAGTGCACGATTAAACATGGATGTGTTATTAATCTTATCACTGAGTAAATCCATTTTATTATTACTTATGTCATATACATATAAGGTAGTATTTTTACTGGCAGTTTCATACCACGTTAAAAAATCCCCATCTGTAGCCAAAAGTATTGGGCCTATATCGTCTGATAAAGTTTTAATAATTTCTATTTGGTCAGTTTCTAAATCATATTTTTGAATTTCCCTCTTCCCATTATGATCCAAAACCCAAAATAATGCTTTGTTAACCGCAAGTAACTCATTGAGTTGCATTCCCTTCTTATCAGATATTTCATAAATTAGTTTCTCATGATCAGCTTCTGAATCATATTCATATATTTTTGTTTTGACATCTGCATTACTCATATTCAACGGAATGGATTTCTGATAATAGATTTTCCTTCCTATCGCTGTTATGCACCCTGTATCCTCCGTCGTTAGATCGATTTCATGCTCTATAATGGTAATTTCTTTGTTTAAAGATTCGTCTTCTATATGTCTTGACATTTGTACATTTTCGTAATTAAAAGAATTGATTTTTGAATAATAAGATGTTTGCTTTTCATTCTGCCCGCAACTATTAAACACTATAATTAAAAGAAGCGTAAATATACAAAAAATAGTCTTGTGCATCATCTTCCTCCATATTTATGAGAAGAGGAAATACCCCCTCTTCTCACTTTAACTAGGTAACCTTTATTATAATGCTGCTGAGATTAGATAGCGCTCTGTTGCGCTGACAGCATCATGAGCTTGCGACATGGGAACTTCATGTGCTCCATAATAAGCGTCATCCCTATTAGTATCATGAAGCGTAACCGTTGTATATTTGCTATCATCTGCTACAATTGCAATATAATGTCCTGTATTATGTCCGTTATAGTAATCCAGATATTTCGTTTTAGCATGTAGGATTGGTGCCTTATCCTTGGCAACACTGTCTTCAATAGATACCATAAAATCCCAGGAATCCAAACGACTTCCTTTTTTATATGCATATCCACTAGTATAGGTATTTAGTACGTCGACCATTTTATATACCATTGTTCCATCTGATGAGTTTGAACCCATTGCTGTTTCTAATGTGGCCATTTTTTTTGCATTTGTACTTCCCTTTACATATCCATTCCAACCAGCTATTGCAATTAATGCTGATGCAGGCCCACAATTCCAAGTTTTCGATTGTTTAAAAATAACAGGATTTGACACGGACCATTTACTACTGGTGTTGGCAGCTAAACTATTTATACCAATACTATTAGATAAATCCTTATTAACAAGATTTTTTTCACGATTTATCCTGTTATCTATTATTGTTTGAATCATTTCTTCTGCTCCTGATGGATTTTCAGCATTTTGCATTAGATATTGTTCGTCATTTTCATATTCTTCTCGTACACTTTCTTCAATTCTTGCTCTTGTATCATCTATGCTCTCGCCTTCCATATCTGTCTTTATTTCTTTAATTTTTTCTGAAAGTACATCTTTGTCTACGCTATATTCTTCAAAACTAGTATTTCCTTTAACTGTAAGGGCTTCTGTATCGCATGTTACTGGAATTGGTGTGTCACTGCTAGCTGATACAATAATTTGATTGGATCCAGTTATTACTGCAACTAATAAAAATAGTATTAATGTTTTTTTCATTCTTCATTTCTCCCTTTTATTTATACATCATAAAATTTATACTTCCTGATTGCAAATTGTGCTCGCTAATCTCCATCCCAATGAAATCTTATCTAAAACATTAAAAATCACCCCCTGATATGATGTAGTCATAGCCCAGAGAACTATGCAAATCATCAATATTCTATATCTCAACCGGATATGGGACAGTCTCCAAAAGCTTCTTTTCCGGCATTGACGCTTAAATAAATTTAATTTTTACGTATATTTATTACTCTTAGAATTTGTCTCCAACATAATGTATTTTCTTTATTGGTCAGGACGAAAGGCGGAAGCCTCTTAAGGCACTCACTTCGTCTGGCAATAAAGGTTATCCTTTTTTCAATCAGCAAAAGTTAAAACTGTTTTATTGAATCCTATTGACAGCAACTCGCTGGCCCTTATATATTCTTTTTTCATATTATACAGTAATATAAATTATAACTAAATAATAATACAATCTCCTACAATTTGTCAATACATTATTTTATAATATGATATATATTGACATCATTATCAGCATAATTTATACTATTTTATATAAAACTACGATTTTAGGGAGGCTTTTTATGAATTCTACTTCTTTTACGCTAACGAAAAATGAACAGGAAATTATGGAACTTTTATGGTCGGAAAACCAGCCATTATCACGTTCTCAAATTATAGAATTATCAACCGAACGAACCTGGAAAGCTAGCTCCATTCATATATTGCTTAATCAACTATTAAAAAAGGGGGCAATTAAGGTGGACGGCTTTGTTAAGACAGGGAAAAATTACGGACGTACTTTTTCTGCTGCTGTTACCCCTGAAGAATATCAGATTATTCATTTCAAAAGCAGCAAATCTTATCTTCATTCTAAATCGGCTGCTATTGTTAACTTGGTGTCAAGCCTGGTGGAAGAAGAGGATATGGATGCTGAGACACTTAGCCGTTTAGAGGCTATACTAGAGGCAAAAAAGGAGAGTAAAAGGAAATAGAAATGGGTATTACAGTTTTCTCTTTCATGATGTCAGTCATTTGGTTTAACATATTTATTGCGATGATTTCTTTTATACGGTTACGCAGCAGTTTTATTCTTAATTTTAGCCTCGCACCTTTGCTTTTTTTAGTTGCTACATGTTTTTTTCGCTTGCTTTGCTCTTTTGAACTTCCCATTACATTTGTTATACATTCGGTGTGGATTTTTCCAACTATTATCGATTTTTTAACTATCTCTAGGTTCTCTATCTGGAATAATGGAATTGATCTTTCTTTATTAAATCTACTTATGATTTTGTGGGCATTAGGAAGTATATATTTTTTACAGGTATATATGCGACAATCTATTCAGTTAATGAAAATTATACGTACTGGAGAAGAAACACAGGATAAACAACTTCTTTCCTGCCTAAAGCAGATTCAGGAAACAGCACAACAGAACACTAAAGTAAAGTTTATTCGGGCCTCGTGGATTACCGTTCCCATGGTTACAGGTTTTTTTAAACCTACCATTTTTTTGCCCGATATTTCCTTTACAGATGCAGAGCTACAAAGCATACTGTTACATGAATGGAACCATTTTTTAAATAAAGATACTTGGATTAAGCTATACATGTGCTTAATCAGTATAATATTCTGGTGGAATCCCTTTATCTATATTTTAAAAGTAAATTTGAATCATATATTAGAAATCCGTTGTGACTTAAAGCTTACTAATCAGATGAGTGATGACAACCGATTAGAATATTTAAAAAGTATTACAAAAATTATTAAATTCCAGCTGAGCCTAAAAGAAAATTCTGAATACGACAAACTTCCTACTATGTCCTTTTTAGTAAGTACGAATAATATGAAAAAAATTGAACAAAGATTTATGCTGGTCTTGGATAATCAACCTACAAAAAAGAGAAAAGTTTCTTCGATTTTGGTATATGTTACGATTTTTCTGCTTTTTTTGGTTTCATATATGTTTGTTCTTCAACCGGCATATGAACCTACAGTTGAAGCCGGATATGAGCAATCTTTTTCCATCTCAGCAGAAAATGCATACATAAAAAATAACAGCGATGGTACTTATTCATTATACGTTAACAATCAGTATCAATTTAATATTACCGATATTTCTGAAGAACCATTTCTATCACTACCTATCAAGCAATAATTTATTGAACAAGGAGGAATTTATTTATGAAACGCAAAAAAGTTTTTGCCTATCTAATAGTTGGTCTACTTCTCTCTTCTGCAAACTGTATTTTAAATGAAAACAATATGGTCTACGCCTCTTCATTAGAGTTAAATACGCCCACTGAAAATAGTAAAATTATTTCTCTTCGCGCCGCTGAAACAGAATGGCGCTTTCGGACAGTAAACGGAAAAGGGCAAAAACGTTTATGGTCTATCACATACAACAAGTGGTTGACGGACTGGGAATGGGTAAAGTAAGCATTCATAAAAAAAATGGTTGTTGCATTTTAGTGCAACAGCCACTTTTTTACTACGTAAAATGATGCCTTAGATTAATTGCTCTACTTCCTGTCATACCCCAAGTAATACATCGCATTGGCCATCAAGCCATTTGTCGCATGATTGTAATAGCGGAAGGTAGGCACAATGCCGAACAACACGGCATCGTAATCCGGGTTTTCATCGTGCACCACGGCGTAAGCTCCAGCAATCTGCTGAGGCTGATTCCAGAATCCGGCCTTGTACATATCTGCTCCCGTTCCATAGCTGGCACTTACGGCCATTCCGCCCTTATGCTGGTGGTTGATAGCCGCCACCCAAAGAGGCTTAAAGGCAAAGACAGTCTCGTCTTTACCATAGCCATAACCGATGGGGTCTTGACTTCTTACATCAACGGTGCAGATGCCGTTTTCCGCCGTCTGATACTCATCTCCTCCAATATGGCCCATGACTACGCCCAACTTGCTCGTTTCCTCACTCAACTGGGCTCCGGCATAACCGGCGCCAATGTAATCGTGGCTTCGGGCGAAGTCGATGAGACTGGCGATTCCCCTAGCATCCAGTGACCATGTAGTACCAGAAGCGTCGTAGCTATCCGTCCATAATCCTTGGCTTCCGGATAAGACCAAAGCTTCAAAACCGTTTTTCTCCAGATCATAACCCTGATTTACCGCTTGATAGGAAATAGCCGTCACATCAAAGCCTAACTCCTTCATCGCCATGTAGGTACCGCCATCTTCCTCTACCACAGCCGTCTTTTTCAGTAACACTGGCTGCAAGGTAGCTTTGGTGGCACCGATGCCGGACACCTGAATCAGATGCTGACCCACCAGCTCCTTCAACCGCTGATCTACCCCTTTCTGAACTGGAATAATAAAGGTCCCTGCGGGATAGATTCCCGCCATATCCTTAGACCGGTATACACGAAATCCCTCTTTTACCAAGGTATTGGCGGCAAGATAAGCCTGATCGTTCTCTACTGGCAGCGCATAATTGACTCCAGCTCCCTCGCTATAGCTTCCCACCGGCAGATTTACATCTGCCACATTCTGGGTATCGGCTTGAAAGACAGCCTGTACGGCGGGTGCGTCAAAGCCGTTTAAGAGAGGAAACGAATAGGCCGAGATGTCGTACATCTTGTTGGCCAGTTTGGTCACGTCTTCTCCTTCCCACAACATGGTATTAGCCAGCCCTCGAAGTCCTTGATTCATGGGCACAATAAAAGTTCCCGTCGGATAGTTCACGCCCCCCGCCGTAAAGGAAGCCGAAGCCTGCGTGACAGTAATGCCGTTGTTCAGCAAATGCTGAACCATCCGATAGGCTTCATAGACATCTTTCTGCTGATCTTGGTTCACTGGAATTACATAGGCATAAGGGAAGTCCACATCTTTCTCCACATCTATGCCTTGGACCCCTCTTTTATAGATTTCAAATTGATTTTTCATCAGTTGGGGCTTATTTGCCACCGCATATTCCAAAGCGCCATAACAGGCAGCAAAATCAGCATTGATGCTTTCCTGATCGGCAAACTTAATCTCCAGCGTATGACTCACGGTGCCAAAATACATAAAATATTGCGGAGTGAAAATCGGCGGATAATCATCCCATCCGTCTTCCCAGATTTCCGCAGGAATATCCACATCCCAACCGGTGGTTTCAGTTATTGCTGTAGCCATGTATTTTGCGTGAGGCAGCAAACTGGCTGCTAACAGGTCGTATTCATAATTGGGATTATGGGGAATGGTGCAAGGCTCTAGTAAGATATTATCCGACCCCATGAATCCGTGGAGATCTAACATTGTTGTGGGATACCAAGCGGTGGCCACGTTTTTGACTACTGCTTGTGTCTCTGGCTGGCTTTGGGTGATATAATCTCGGTTTAAGTCGATGCCCGCCCCATTCTCTCTGCCTCCAGAAGCTCTTCCGTCTGGATTCTGAACTACATTAATCAGGACCACACAGTTTTTTAAAATCTGCTGAACCGACGTACTCTTGTCAGTGGTGAGCTTCTCGATCAGAGCTAACACGCCATCAACTCCAGGTGTCTCATTGCCATGAATAGAGGCGTTGAAAAAGACTGGGATCTTGTAATCCCCGGTTTTACTGATGTAGTCTATGGCAGCCTGCGGCTGCTGAACTGCCTCTTTCATAAAATCCTGATATTTTTGCAGCCTTTTCATGCCTTCCTTATCGGTGAGTGTGACCAAATAGAGATCTCGTCCTTGATGACTCTGACCAATGATTTGATAGTCCATCGTGCCGCCACTCTTACTTTTCAACTCTGCCAGCTTGTCCCCAATTTGAGAATAAAGAATCTGATTCCTAGGCAGTGGTTTTTCATAGACAGCCCCTTCATTGGTAGTTATCACGGTGGCAGTAGCTGCTGATCCAAATCCCGCTGATTTTACCGATGCTGCCGTGCCATAACTGAGAATTGTACTGCTGACCAGAATCCCCAAGGCCAGCGCACCGGCCCACAGCCGGAATGATCTGCTTCTCTTCATAGACATCCACACTCCTTTTTTCCCTTATTCTACCATACTACAAGCCTTTGTTGATGTTTTTCTAAGGATTTACATATCTTACTCTAAAACGGCGGTAACCACCGTCATATCATCCCGTTCTCGTATGCCATAGGCTTCCACTGCCCGGTTCATAATCAAGTCGGAAATAGTCTGTGGGTCGGAAGATTTGATAGCACGAATGACATCTTTTAGCCAATCCATCTCCAAATCCTGCCGATTGGCATCGGATACCCCATCAGAGATCATAATAATCTGGTCTCCTGCCCGCAAACGCAGATTGATGAAATCCACATGCAGACCATCAACGATGCCCATAGGCAATGCTGCCATCTTCACCACCGCCACTTTATCCCCTCGCTTGATGAAGGTTGCCGCCGCTCCAATTTTAAAGAGCCGCAATTTTCCTCCCATGCGGTCAATCAAGGCTAGGTCTACAGTAGAAAAAATTTCTTGCCCTTCTTGCTGGAGCAAAATGTTGTTGACGGTCTTTAATGCCAGCTTCACATCGAATCCAGAGCCGATTAAATCCATTAGCGTAGACACAGCCAACGTGCTCTCTGCTGAGGCGGCCTGCCCTTTACCCATGCCGTCGCTGATAAGGATGCCAAATTCCTCTCCTGAAATATCCTTATATTGAAAACTGTCCCCGGAGATTCCTGCTACCTGGCCGTAAGAAGCATGTCCTGCCCGAACTCGAAACTTAGGCTGCGGTTCAATCCAGGAAGTTCCTCGGTTCAAGGATTCAATTTCTCCTCTTAGGCTTTCCGTCACCTGAGCCATGCCCCGAAACTGATAGGCAATGATGGCCCGATTGCTCCTGGCGTTGCCGTACAGGTTGGCCAACCGATCGTAAGTTCGATAATGCTTGTCCAGAACCTTCACAATCTGCTGCTTATTCTCCAGATCCTCATGACCTTGGTCTTTGCTAATAGCTGAAAGTACTCCCTTGACTTCTAACAGATACCTTCGGGGAATCAACGCCAAAATAGCCGAAGCTGCCAGGGGCTCATAAGGAGGCAGGGATAGTTCCGGATAAGCCGTGATCATGCCTAACACCAAACAGGCGCCGCTAAAACAGATGGCACCCATGAAGCGGCTTTCCTGAGAAAATACCCCGGCGGTAAACCCCCCGGCCAGAAAGACCATCACCACCGAAGGGGAAAGTCCTGTACAGAGGACCAACGTTATAGCTGAGCCGGCCCCGGCGATAAGTCCAGCCCCGATGCCTCCAGCATAACCGCCCAGCAGCGTGACAAACAAAGCCCCAATCAGCGGCAAAGATAGTTTAGTCGGATCCAAAGCCCACAGGCCTGTCCCGCTTAGCAGCAGAACCCCTACGGAGGCAGCAGCACCTACCGCCTTTTCCACTCCAAGCTCACTCCGCTGACCCACATGAATTTCTCGATGACGAACCAGCTTTACAAAAGAGAAAAAACTATTAAATACGAAGATGAGCACGAAAATGAGCATGACTTCTGTCAGCAAAGTAAAAATGCTCAGCCGATAAGACATGTGCTGTAGTATGTAGTAGGCGCAGTTGCAAGTGACCGTTAAGATACCGGCGATAACGCCCCGTGCAGGTAATTCAATCCGTCGATTGCGGAAAAGTGCAAAGGCCGCTGCACATAGCACCATAGCCGTCATATCCCCATAAAACAAATAGTTACTTCCATAATAAGTAATGCTCCCTAAAACCATTGGCAGCAGCAAATATAAATTTAACCGATTACGGTACATGAGCACCGTCACCAGCGCTATTCCGCAGGGAAACATGCTGTTTAAAACGACAACCCTGCACACCAGAAAGGACATCACCGCTAGTCCAGAAATTTGCACCAACCCTGCGGCAACCTTTTCCCGTGATCTTACCATTTCCATTACGACACCCCCGATATTTTTCCATCATTTGTCCAATATTCCCGTATTGTTCCATTATAGCCAGAGGGGGTTGGTAAAATTTGTCCGAACCTGTAGTGGATGCCCGGAAATGTTCTATTTTTTCTGCGGGTTTTCTTCCCGCTCCTCGGAATTTCTCCCCGCTGCGCAAAAAAAGACTTGTTTCCAAGTCTTTTTTCTCGAAACAAGTCTTTGTCTGACAGGCCATTTATACGTTATGTGACATATTTTCCTGCTCCACCTATTCTGACTGATTAAGGGTGTTTAAAAGCAGGGCGGCGGTTTCGGCATGGGTCAGCACCGCACTTCCGTTAAAGCGGCCCTTCGTGTCCCCCTTCATGATGCCCAGCGCATAAGCGGCCGAAGCATACCCCAAGTATTCCTGGGCAACCTTGTCTGTGTACATGTTCTTAAACACAGCAGACTGCTTTGCCAGCTTGTCGATGCCGAGATAACGGGCGACAAACTTAGCGGCCTCTTGTCTGGTAATATTAGCTTTAGCATTGATCTCCGCCTTGGTGATAATCTTCCGATCTAAAAGCATCTTGTAAAAATCTTCATCATCGGCATAGTAGCTCTGTTCCGGGGAATAGAGATAGCGGAAAAATTCAACCTGAGTAGTGGCTGCTTTTGGTGCGAAGGTATCACCCTCCAGGTAATATCCATTATTCTTCAACTGTAAAATGATACTTTCAGCCCAATTTCCAGCAATGTCGGTGTAGGTTTTGTCCTGAACAGAATCTTTGTAGGCTTCTCCCCTATAATCTAGCCGAGTGCCTTTGAACGCGTCCAGGATAAAATTGCCTTCTTTCTGGAAGTCGTAAACCAAAACAACCTTGCCCTCGGCATCTTTCTTGTAAACTAAATTGAAGTCCCCAAGCTGATCAGCCACTTCCAGGGCCTTCTTCTGTTGAATGGCTCCTTCTAGTGCCGGGAATTCAGCCTTATCATACCAAGTCATGGAATAGGAAAGAAGCTTGCCGGTAGCCTTATCCACAGAAATGGAAATCTGATTGGAATCAAAATTCACCGCTCCTACTTGTCTGGTATAGGTAAAGGTATAAGAACCGTAACGACTATCCATCGTGTTTTCGTTAGTCCAAGTTACTTGGCTCTGCTTGTCGGCAGCTACCTTGTTCAAGTAGCCTTCAGCAATCCCCTTAGCCTTTTCTAGTCCGACGTCATTTTTAGATTCACTGTCAGAGCTGGAACTGAAACTAATTAGGGTTCCCGTCTTTCCATCTAAGATAACAAAATCTTTCTCATAATTTAAATACCACAGGTATTCTTGATTTGGGCCCCAATCCTGCCGCAGGCTGGTGGACTGGAGTTTCTGACTGCCAATGGTGCCGACCAAAGCTCTGGCGGTGCGGTCTGCCTGAGTTTTATCCAGCAGGTTTTGAGTCCGTTGAATCTCTTTGAGCTCCTCTTCCGTATACTTAATCTGATCGGCAGCACCATCCGCCTTCATGGATTCTGCCCCGGCATTTTTCGTGCCATAGCGGTATAAGGTATAGTTTTGGTACAGTTTGATGACCTTGCCGCTATTGGCATCGATAGCCCGATTCGTGTTATCCGTCTCATAGGCTGCGAAAACTTTTAACTTCTTTTTCGTATAGTCGTAGTTGGACAGGTATTTTAATTTTGGCCCGAGTTCTGTCAGGTAGATTTGCTCTGCCTGGCTCTTATCCAGTGCCGGATCTTTGGACGGGTAGTCTGCGACAGCTAAATCTTTAGCCTCTGCGTTAAGATTATAGCTGCTCAGCGTGCCGGTATACTTATTGATACCGATGTTGGTATAGATAAAGTCGCAAGGCAGACCGTTGACATACATTCGGTACATAAAGTTATAGTCTCTGGAATAGGTGTCAGCGGAACTGTCCTCCAGCTTGAAGGTACCTGCTGCACTGGGCAGAAGTTTAGGCAAATAGCCATCTGCTACCTTCTGAGCCTGTTCCTTGGTCACTTTTGCCAGACCGTTAGACTGAAACTCCGGTACAAAGTAATATAAGGCCGTAATCACACCCTGGTCGGTAACCGTAGCTGATGCACTAGAGCTGTCCTCCTTGTCAGACCAGCTCAGCTGTATGCTGCTTCCTTCTTCGGCATCTTCATCGTAATAATAACTAAACTCACTCATGGTATCTGGTATCTCCACCACCGTTTTCACCGCTGCAATGGCATTTTTCAGCTGAGTGCTGTCACTGGTCCCGGCATACGCCGGTGTAGCAGTGGATATGGATACCGCTGATGCCAGCAGTGTAAATGCCATCACGGCACATAATAATTTTTTCATGATTCCCTCCTGTGTTCCCTCCTGCAAAATTATTGTTCTACCATTATGACAGCAGTGGTTTCAATTTTGTTCCATATTTTAGTTACATTTCTCTAACTATTTTTTATTTATTTTATATTAAAGAAGCGCTTGGCGTTTTCACAGGTAATCCGTGCAACTTCTTCATAAGATATCTCCTTGATTTCAGCCACTTTTCTAGCCGTATATTCCACGTAAGGAGTCATGTTCCTCTTGCCTCGAAAAGGCTCCGGAGTCAAGTAGGGCGCATCTGTTTCGACCAAAAGAAACGTCAGAGGTACAGCCTTCACTACTTCTACAGCCTTGCGGGCATTCTTATAGGTGATTGGCCCAGCTATAGACAGCGTAGCTCCCAGCTTTACATACTGCTGACCTAGTTCCTTACTGCCGGAATAGCAGTGGAGCAATACTCGGGCATCAGGCAGCAGCTGGCCTTCTGGTCCGGGCCTTCTAGGAAACCAGCTCATACGCTCCTGGGAAAAAGCCCCCTCTTCTTTGAGGATATTCATCACCAGCTCATCTGCTTCCCGAGAATGAATAATAATAGGCAGCTTTAACTCATTAGCCAACCGGATTTGCTGGCGGAACCATTCCACCTGAATATCTCGCTCAGAAAAATCATAATGAAAGTCCAAGCCGATTTCGCCTATAGCCATAACCTTCTCTTTTTTTGTCAAACCTTTGATAAGAGCCAACTGAGCTGCATCCATGTGCTTGGTATCGTGAGGGTGGCAGCCTACTGCTGCATAGCACCAGGGATAACGTTCTGCATGGCTGGCTGCTAAAGCTGAACTGGCCAAGTCAAAGCCCACGTCCATAACATAATCGACTTCAGAGGCCTCAATTTTTTCCGCCAACTCTCTTCTGTCCTCTTCGCTAAGATCCTCGTTGTTCAAATGTGTATGTGAATCAAATAACATCTCTTTCTGTTCCTTTCTGAGGCTCCCCTGATGGGACACCTTTCTTCCAATCTTATCACATTTCTCCCCTTCTGTCCTCCCTCTTTTCCCCTTATCATCCCACTAATACCGCCCCTGAGCCGCGGGCTTTCTAAAAATCAACCACCGTTGTACAACGCAGCTGAACAGAAACAGTGTCAGCTCCACCACCACTTTAGCCTCTAACTGGTTGGGAATCCATGTGGCCACCAGATAAGACAGCAAGAGGGTGTTACAGATGAGAATTACCACCGCCAGGGCTGCATATTGAGCGGCTGTTTTGACTACCTGACCTTGATCTTTAAAGACAAACTTTCGGTTGATGGAATAATTTACCCCAGCACTGATCACCCGAGCAAGAATATTGCTTATGCTCACGCTTAAATGAACGGGCATCCCCTTAGTAATGACCAGCAGCAGCGCATACAACACATAGTCCACCAGAAATCCAATACCGGAGGAAAAACTGAACTTGAAAATTTCACGGTATATCTGATAAGAGTCTCGAAGCGGATGGAAGTGGCTGCCCACATTGTCATCTAAGTAAATAGTCTCTATCGGTTCTTCCCAAATTGTTCGCTCCGCCCGGCTCCAATAGAGCAGCATGTTCATCTCATACTCATATCGGCTGCCTTCGATGTTCAGCAGAACAGGCAAGTCCTTGCTGTCGAAGGCGCGAAGGCCTGTCTGCGTATCTCCTACTCTCCTTTTTAGTGACAGGGCGACCACCTGTGCCGTCAACGAATTACCGATGCGACTCTTTAGCGGAACTTTTCCTGCAAACCTTCGGCTACCCAGAGTTAACGCCCCCGGATGATTCCGCTGGGCCTCTGCCACTGCTGTAATATCCTCCAGCTGATGCTGCCCATCGGCGTCGGCAGTCACCACGACAGCTTCTCGCGCCATGGCTTGAATGGCTTTAAAAGCTGTTTTCAATGCACAGCCTTTGCCTTGGTTGCTCTCGTGCCGAATAACGATCGCATATTTCTCTGCTTCTGCAAACAGCCGCTGGTAATCCGGCCCGCTGCCGTCATCCACCACCAAGGTTGTAAACTCTCCCCGAGCTGAGACTTGTTTTAGCAGCTCAACCATCCGTTCATCTGGCTCATATGCAGGAATTACTAAAAATATTGTTTCTTTCCCTTGCACCTCTTCACCCCCATTGTTTCTTTCTTCTCTCTTTCGTAAACTGGAAAATATCAAGGAAAGTCTCCCATTTTAATTTAAACCTTAAAAGTGAAGAATTTATTACATAATTATGACAATAGTATAACATTTTTTTTACTTTATTATTATTGATATCTGTCACTAATGCGTATAAAATGAATACGCTAAACCGCTACCCTTCCATATAAAACGCCTGAACCCCACGGAGGCAGAAAAGAGGATGTTATGAAAAGTATCGTAGTCTTTTATTCCCTAGAGGGAAATTGTAAGCTGATTGGTCAAACCATAGCCAAAGCCACCGGCGCCGATGTGCTGGAATTAAAGTTAGAAAAGCCCGTACCAGACAAGGGTCCGCTTAAATATATATCTGGCGGTCACAGTGCCTTGAAAAAAATGACCCCCAAGCTGGCCGAACCTGTTCCCAACCTGTCGGACTACGAGCTGATTTTTGTGGGAGCGCCTGTCTGGGCCGGCACATTTGCCCCTGCCCTGCGAACCTTTGCCGCAAAGGCTCATCTAGAAAACAAGCTGATGTGTTTCTTCACCTGCTGCGGAGGAGGGTCTACTGAGAAATGTTTGGCAGACATGAAGGCCTTGTTTGAGGGAAATACTTTTCTGTCAGAAATTCAGTTCGTCAATCCCGCTTCTAAAAATCGGGAAGCCTGTATATTGAAAACTCAGAGTTGGATAGAAAATTTATCTGTTACTTTAAGCCCACAAGAGGGTAATTAAATAGGGAAATAATATTTTATCTACTTTTTCCAGCAAATAAAGGAGAAGACACCTATGTTTAAACAATTAAAAATTAAGGCAAAATTAGTACTATTTTTCGGCTTATTGATTCTAATTACCATTTTAGTTCAGGGTATCATCTCCTACGTGGAGCTGAGCAAAGCGCACAACTCCTCCATCCAAGCAGAGGAGCAGAAATTTGACACCACCATACAGACCAGTGTGGATACCGTCATCAGCGCGCTGTCGGTGAACCATCAGCAATATCTGGACGGAAAGATTACCCAGGAGCAGGAGATGATTCAGGCTGCCTCTATTGTTCGGGATACCCGCTATAATGGTGGGGACGGTTACTTTTGGGCTGACTTGAAAGACGGCACCTGTCAAGTGCACATGAATCCCGACTATGAGGGAACGATGCGCTGGAATAACACCGACCCCGAAGGCACTTACTTCATCCAGAACCTGATTGCGGCTGGAGATCAGAAAGGCGGCGGTTTCTCGGAATTTTATTTTACCAAACCCAACGAAGAGGGCAACTTTAAAAAGCGGGCATTTACAGAACTTTACGAGCCTTACGGCTGGTATATCAGCACCGGCAATTATTATGATGATATCGAAAAAACCATCGGTCAGTTTCAGCGGGCAAAGGTAATTTCAGAAATCGTCATCCTGATTTCCTCCCTGCTGATTGGCGTTCTAGGCATGATTAGCATGTACATCATGGCTGGGCGAATCTCCAAGCATTTAAAAGTGGTTACAGATCGTCTGAGCCTGCTAGGCCGAGGGGATCTTCATACCCCTGTACCGGAGGTCAACACCGGCGACGAACTAGAAACCCTAGCCCTGGCCACTAAAGATACCATCGGACACCTGGGTCTAGCAATCTACCACATTGACACCACCATGAAAGACTTTTCTAAAGGAAATTACATATTGGCTGATACAGAAGATTATGTGGGTGACTTGTCCGAGATTTATCAGTCTATCAAAGACTTCTCCTTGCAGATTTCCTATACCTTATCTCAGATTGACATGGCTTCTTCTGAGGTAGCCCTGGGCTCCGAACAGGTATCCAACGCCGCTCAGACCCTGGCACAAGGTTCTTCCGAACAATCCGGCTCGGTTCAGGAGCTCCAGACCTACGTGCAAAACATGGCTGCTCAGATTAACCAAACCGTAGAAAATACCGAAAAGGCGAAGCAGATTACCCTGGAAGCCAGTGCCACCACGGCTCAGGGACAAAAACAAATTGAAAAAATGATTGAATCGATGGAAGAAATCAGCCAAGCTTCTGCGGAGATTGGTAAAATCATTAAGAATATCGACGACATCGCGTTTCAAACCAACATCCTGGCCCTGAACGCCGCGGTGGAAGCCGCTCGGGCTGGAGAAGCCGGAAAAGGCTTTGCTGTCGTAGCCGACGAAGTCCGAAACCTGGCCAGCAAGTCCGCTGAAAGTGCAAAAAATACAGCAGAACTTATTGCCCGGTCTCAGTCTGCCATTGCCAACGGCTCTGCCATCGTCTCCGATACGGCGCAGTCTTTGGAAAATATTATCCTGGATTCAGAAAAGTCCGCAGATGTAATCCAGTATATCGTTGACGAAACCATGGAACAGAAGCAGTCTATCGTTCAGGTTACTGCCGGCCTTACCCAAGTCTCTGACGTGGTAGAGGTTAACAGTGCTACTGCCGAGGAAAGCGCCGCCATCAGTGAAGAACTGTCGGGGCAGGCTCAAATGCTGAAAGATCTCATCAGCCGCTTTCAATATCAGAATCCGACCAATTAATTTGGTTCGGTCGAAATCGAATTAGCTTGGCACCGAAAAACATGCAAAAATATTTTACTATTTTAATGTAACGAATTACCTCCAAAGCAGATATATGTTTAGGAGGTAATTTTATGTCTAGTAACATCCAATATGTAGATTCTGTACAGGCTGCGTTAAAAAAAATATAGGCTAGGAGGTAATGATGTGTGGGAGATGGATGAAATCTACAAGGAGTATGCCGATTTGATTTATAAATATCTGTTTTCGCTATCGCTCAATACTCATACGGCAGAAGAATTGACACAAGAGGCCTTTTACCGCGCCATATTATCCATAGATACATATAATGGCAGCTGTAAAATGTCTACGTGGCTCTGCCAGATTGCAAAACACTTATGGTATCAAGAATTGGAGAAAAACCGCCGAAGAAAAACGGAGGTGCTGGATGATTCACTGCCGGATGGGTCGCCATCAATTGAGTCAACTGTGCTAGCTCAGCAGGATAAATTGAGTATTTATCACCTGCTCCACAGCCTGCCTGATCCCATGCGAGAAGTGATGTATCTGCGGCTTTCAGGAGAGCTTAGTTACAAAGAAATTGGCGAAGTCTTAAATCAGTCTGAGACATGGGCACGAGTAACCTTTTACCGGGGCAAGAAAACTTTAATGGAGGGATTAGAATGAAAAATACATTGAATTGTCCTGTCGTTCGGGATCTGCTTCCTTTGTATGCTGAAAAGCTGACCAGCGAAGAGAGCAATGCCGCAATTCGGCAACATTTAGACGAATGTGAAAATTGCAGAAAAGACCTTGAAAGAATACAGCAACCGATTGACTGCCCCACCATGCCAAATACCGAAATAGACTATATGCGAAAAGCAAAACGTTCCCTTAAAGGAAGGTCTTATATTTTGGCTGGCGTGATTGCTGCTTCCTGCCTGGCGCTGCTTAGTATTTTTCTCCGTTTATTTATTATTGGCACCCCTGTATTTATTGAAGAGGCCGCCATCAATTATCAGTGGAATTACGATGCTGACAAGGCAGTATACTCCATACATGGCAGCCTTCAACAAACAAACACCAGTGCCAGAATTAACGTCTATGAGGATAAAGAAAACAATCAGATAAAGGTTAAACTGTATGAGGTTATACCTTCTGTCTTCTTCAACAGTAATCAGCTTTCGGCCAACATTTCTTGGAACGGCGAAAAAGACATTGTTTGGCAGGGAAAAGACAGGCAGCAGATTATCGCCAGCAGTCAATACCTGCCTCTGTCCATTACTCAATTTAAAGAGGGGCATTACACAAATATCATCGATGCCTTTGATATGAAAGGAGCTGCAAGGATTCAACAGCTATATGACCATGCCGCCGAGGTTTCCAGCAAGCAGCTGGCTGCTTTTGATGAGGCCAGCCATAGCCAATACCTGATTATCAGCATCCCCCCGACCAGTGGAACCTATTCCGTATGGATTAAAGCAGATGATGCCTTGCCAAAACAGGAATTAGATGACCGTATTTTTCTCTATCAAGAAGATGGGCAGTATTATTTCTACCAGCAGGGGCAGCCTTTGAAAAAACTATCTCCGGAAAACCTCCGGGGACTGTTGGATTATATAGACAAGAAAAAGCCGTAGGATTTTAAACCCCTACGGCTTTTCTTAAAGTTGTAAATATCGTTATATTTTTTCTTATTTTAATTAACCGAGTTGCCGTCCTCTGCTTCTGTAGTGACAAACTCCAGTCGCTCACCGTTGTCGGCAAATAGCAGCATGCCTCTGGACTCCATGCCTCGAAGTGCTCTTGGCTTCAAGTTAGCAACTACAACTACTTTTTTGCCCACACAATCCTCTGGCTTGAAATGCTCTGCTACGCCAGAAATGACCTGGCGAATCTCTGTACCCAGCTTGACCTTAAACACTAGCAGCTTGTCCGCCTTCGGATGTTTCTCTGCTTCAAGAATAGTTCCTACCCTCAGGTCAATCTTATCGAAATCTTCAAACTGAATTTCCGGCTTCAGTTCAAGTGGGACATTCTCCGGTTCTCCGCTCTTTTGTAAAGTCTCCAGCTCTGCCAATTCCTTTTCGATATCCAGCCGAGGGAAAATAGCTTCCCCCTTCTTTACCTGTTCTCCGTTCATCTGCTCAAATTGGAAAGCGTCTTCCCAGATAGGATCAGCAAACCACAGGCCCATCTGCTTGCGAATCTCCTTAGATGTAGTGTGCATGAAAGGATAAATCAATACCGATACAATGCGGATAGTCTCTGAGAGATTATGGAGCACGGTACACAAGCGATCTTTACCTTCTTCATCCTTAGCCAAAACCCAAGGGGCATTTTCATCGATATACTTGTTCGCTCGGCGAACCACCACCCAAATCTCTTCCAAGGCTTGGTTGAACTGGAATTTATCCATATGGTCGGCCACTTTCTGCGCGGCACCTGTAGCGATGTGTTTTAAGTCTGCATCGGTAGCCAGTCCCTCCGTGCCCGCCGTGCAATTTTCGTCTCCGCACACGCCAAAAGTACCGCAGAGTGCTGGCGGAACCTTACCGTCATTATATTTTTCAATCATAGACACGGTTCTGGATACCAGGTTGCCCAAGTCATTAGCCAAATCGTAATTCATCCGTTTCAGCATAACCTCATTGGTAAAAACACCGTCTTGTCCGAAGGTGTATTCCCGCAGCAGAAAATACTTCAACGCATCGACCCCATACCGCTCGATAAGCTTCACCGGGTCTACTACATTCCCTTTGGACTTAGACATTTTGCCGCCTTCCAGCAGCAGCCAGCCGTGGCCCAAAACCTTCTTCGGCAGCGGCACATCCATGGACATCAGCATAGCCGGCCAGATCACCGAGTGGAAACGCACGATTTCCTTGCCTACCAGATGAACGTCCGCAGGCCAATATTTATCATACAGTGACGTATCATCACTGCCGTAACCCAAAGCTGTAATATAGTTAGAAAGTGCATCCAGCCACACATAAATCACGTGCCTTTCATCAATAGGTACCGGAATCCCCCAGTCAAAAGTGGACCGAGAAATACACAAATCTTCCAGACCCTGTTTGACAAAAGCAATCATCTCATTTCGTCTGGTATCCGGCTGTAAAAATTCTGGATTGTTTTCAAATAAATCTAATAAGCGATCCTGATACTTGGAGAGTTTGAAGAAATAAGCCTCCTCCTTGGCCGGCTGAACAGGGCGGCCGCAGTCAGGACATTTCCCGTCTACCAGCTGACTCTCTGTCCAGAAGGATTCACAAGGGGTGCAGTAAAGTCCTTCGTATTCCCCTTTATAAATGTCGCCCTTCTCATAAATCTGCTTAAATATCTTCTGCACCCGTTTTACATGGCGAGGTTCCGTGGTGCGGATAAAGTCGTCATAGGAAATCTCCATGGTCTTCCACAGATCCTTGATGCCGCCTACAATGCGGTCTACATACTGCTGAGGTGTTACGCCTTCCTTGTTGGCCACAGTCTGAATTTTCTGTCCGTGCTCGTCCGTACCGGTTAAAAACCGCACGTCATAGCCCTGAAGCCGCTTAAAGCGGGCCATAGCATCGGCCATTACCGTACAGTAGGTGTGCCCAATATGCAAATTGGAGCTGGGATAATAAATAGGCGTTGTGATGTAATAGGTGCCTTTTGTCGTTGTCATATCGCAAATTCCTTCCTTATATTTATCTATCTGGCTAACATGCTGTCCAGTTCTTTATCGCTAGTACTTTCTCCGCTCTAAAAACTCTTCGATTACAGCAATGGTATCTTCCAAGCCAATATAACCGCTGTCCAGCGTCAAGTGGTAGTTTAGCACATCTCCCCACTTTCTGCCGGTGTGGTAAGCGTAATAATTGGTTCTAGCCTTGTCAATCTTCTTAATTTCGTTTTCTACCGTTGTTTCATCCATACCATATTCTTGAACCGCTCGCTGAATCCGGTTGTGCATCTCCGCACAGATGAAGATCTTGCTGGCTTCGTTCATATCCCGTAAAATGTAGTCCGCACAGCGCCCGACGATGACACAAGGACCTTCCTCTGCAATCTGTCGGATGACATTTACCTGAGCCAGAAAAAACTTGTCATTCAAGGAAAGGCCGTCAACACCGGCATCTCCGTTGCCGCCCAGACTGGTAGCCAGCGTATATAAAAAGCTGTTTTTTGCTCTCATCTCAGCATTTTCAATCAGGTCTTTAGAAAAGCCAGTCTCTTCTGCAATCCGGTCAATGAGTGCCTTATCGTAAAAAGGTACATCCATATCCTCTGCCAATTTCTGTCCGATTATTCTTCCGCCGCTTCCATAAGTACGGCTGATGGTAACAATTCTCTTTTTCATTCAGCACCTCCGCAAATAGTCATCTGCCCGTGTCCTCTTTCGATTTCGCTGCTGTATGCCTATCACTATATTTAAGATAATTATTTATTTTATCACAAATTGGCAATGAAAACCACAGTCAAATGAGAATTTTAGCCTTTAGCATGGAATGCTTCTGTTATTTTGTCTCATTCTTTGCTTAAAGATTCAGCTTCTATTGTAAACCTTTTTTATTTTTAAGGTTGACATTGTTCGTCCTAGCTTTTATACTGGGGTATATTGTTAAACTAAACGAGGTGAATTTCATGCATTATACGAAAACAACAAAACTTATTCTCTGTGCGGTCTTTGCCGCCATAACGGGCATTTGCTCGGGCATCATCATCCCCCTGCCCTTCACACCAGTGCCTATTACCCTGGCTACGTTAGCGGTCATGTTGACCGGCTCTCTCCTGGGCAGTCGATACGGCTCCCTCAGCATGATTGTCTACTTGCTGTTAGGCGCTTTTGGCGCTCCAGTATTCAAGGGCTATACGGGCGGGTTCGGCAATCTGGTAGGTCCTACAGGGGGTTATCTGCTGGGTTATCTTTTGACAGCTTTCCTCACAGGCCTTATAATAGAGAAGTTGAATAAGAAAAATAATCTGTACATCCATGCTGCAGCTATGGCTATCGGTCTTTCAACCTGTTATCTGCTGGGCACCGCCTGGTTTATGTTTTCCACCAACACAGACCTATGGACGGCGTTGGTTTCCTGCGTGCTGCCGTTTTTGCTGGCAGATGCACTGAAAATTACCGCAGGTGCACTGCTGACAGTAAAGCTGAGAGCCGCTCTGGACCGCTGATAGTAGTGGGTGTTTGCTGTAATAGGAGGAACATATGTCTGTGAAAGAGGAGATTATACGGGTCTTAGAGATGAACAAGGGGGAAAGCCTGTCCGGAGAAGCGTTGGCCAGCCAGCTGGGGGTCTCCAGATCGGCTGTTTGGAAGGCCATGCAGCATCTCCGCCAGGAGGGCTATCCCATCGAAGCGGTTACCAACAAAGGCTATGCCCTAAGGGATTCCAGCGATCTCCTGTCTGAGCAGGGTATCCGTCTCTATTTAGGGGAAACGGCAGCCCAACTGCCTCTGTACGTCTATAAGACGGTAGATTCCACCAACTCTGCTGCCAAAAGACTGGCCATGGAAGAGCCGGTCTCAGGAGCTCTGGTGGCTGCCAACGAGCAGACGAAAGGACGAGGCCGTTTGGGCCGGGACTTTTACTCCCCGGCATCTTCCGGCATTTATCTAACGCTGCTGTTGAAGCCGTCTTTTGATCTGTCTAAGTCGGTGCTGACCACCACAGCTGCTTCTGTGGCTGTGTGCCGGGCCATTCAGAAGGTCTCCGGTGCCGAGGCACAAATCAAATGGGTCAACGATGTCTATCTGGACGGGAAGAAGATTTGCGGTATCCTCACCGAGGCGATTACGGACTTTGAATCGGGTGCTATCGACTACATCGCTACCGGTATCGGCATCAACTGTCAGCTGCCGCCGGAGGGCTTTCCGGAGGAACTGCGCCAAAAGGCCGGTGTCCTGCCGGCATCCGTCTCCCGCAATCAGCTGGCAGCAGAGGTAGTCAATGAGCTGTTGGCAGTTTACCAGCAGTTGGAAAGCCGCAGCTTTCTCGAGGAATACAAAAGCCGCTCCCTTGTACTGGGCCGGGAGATTGATGTCATCAAGCATTACAGCAGTCAAGCCGGCCAAGGCCAGCCTCCCCAGTCTGTTCATGCCTTAGCTTTGGATATCGACCGGGATGGAGGCCTGCTGGTAGAATACGAAAACGGAACCCGAGAAGTGCTGAATACCGGAGAAATCAGTATAAGACTATAAAGATAAAGATGAATATACCTAAAACTAAAAGGCGGCTCATTCTTCTGTGAATGAGCCGCTTTATTCTTGAGATGATTTATGAATTTTTTTTCTGTTGTCTGCCAACTCCGAAGCGAATTACCTTTTTAGGGCAGCTATCCACACATTCCAGACAAGCGATACATTCTGTATGATCCATATTGCCTTTCCGCACCATCTCCTGAACTCCTATGCTCATCGGGCACTTTTTATCGCATTGCCCACAAGAAATGCAGGCATTGCTGTCCGCTTTTAATCGAAACCGAGGAATATGCAATAAGTCTGCGGTCTTCTCCCCTATTACCATAAAAGGCGCCATCCAGCAAATACTGTGACACATGCCCCTCTTCCCTGTGACAAGAGAAAAAAAGTAAATAATGCTGGCTACACCAGCATACACCAAAAGTCCGGCAAGTCCTCCGTTAAACATCTTGAAGAAATGTACTTCCAGCGGGCCATTTTTTATCCAGAGAAAAACCACAACGGAAAACCAGATACCCCATATGATATACTTCGATCGAATTTTAAACCGGCCAAACCAGGGTCTGCTGTTGGCATAGCCAGCCATATCCTGAACAGCTCCGCCTGGACAAAGCCATCCGCAATATAACCGACTGCCTACTATGGAGCTTAAAAACAGAAAAGCAAACATGACCCCACTGCCGCTAATAACGCCCATCCTGGCCGACACAATAATAATGTATGGCGATAGGAAGATAAAAGTGATGGGAAATAAGACTGCACTGTATGCAAGCATCCCTTTGCGGATTTTCTGTCTCATGGTTTACCAACCTTTCTTTCATAAATAATCTTTTTTGCCTCTAAGGCCCATTCCTTCATCGCTGTATACAAATATTTTCCGCTCAGCGCAGTCAGTTCCTTGTAGGTATGATCTTGCTCCTGCTCTTTCAGCTTGTCAAAATACAAGAGGAATTTATCCATCTCAAGAATACTTTCTTCATTCCTTCTGATGAAATCATCCAAATGTTTTAGGATCACCTGCGGCTCTGTACTTTCTCCAAAAGAAACCTTAATAAGAATCTCATAGCGAAGTTTTTCTACATCAGGTGCTTCTGCCAGCCATTGGGCCAAGAGCGTTCTGCCCGCTTCAGTAATGCCATACTGTTTCTGTCCTCTCCCATTGCTATGCTCTGGACTCTCTATGATTTCTGCCAGCCCTTCGCCCACCAGATGTTTCAGCGTCGGATAGATCTGCCCATAGCTTTCCTGCCAGAAGTGACTGTGCTCATATTCTATCGCCTTCTTCATGGTGTATCCGGTTTGCTGTCCATGGGCTAATAGGCCCAAAATAATATATTTTGTTTTTCCCGTATTTTCTCTCATAAGCTTCCTCTTTCGTCTTACCATACTCTCGCATTACATATCTTTATGATATATCATTATAATATATTACTTCAACATATATTTCAATCTTTTTTATTAAAAATTTGCAACTTTTATAGGACCACGCTTCGGTCTCTCGAGCAATAGCGTTTTCCCCCTTATTTGGCAATAAAAAAAGCGAGGCTGCAATTGTAAACAGTCTCACTTTTTAATGGAAGGGCTGGAATTACTCCTTATTTTCATAGGTGTAGATGCCCAGTCGGTTATTTGTTAAATATAAAAATGGCGTTAAAAGTCTTCTGAACCCTGGTAGCAAATATTTCAATTCATCGGTAAAGTTAATTAGCCCGATTTGCTTCATTTGAGGGCAGAGATGAACGATTTCTTTTCCATCTTTTACTCCCCACTGAAATTGCGCATTCATGTTCTTCACGGTGTCATGCTTACTGCCTTTATTAACAAGCATTTTATAGAGCAAATCAAAGTGCGCCTCAAAACTTTCAAAGCCATTTGTCAGGATCTCCAAAAAGTCTTTGATTTCTTTTTCTTTCAGATACATCAACATTCCCTCTGAAAGAATAAGAACTTCTCTCCCCTCTGCCTTCACGTCTTTTGGCCATGTTGGGTCTAAAGCCGACTTGGCTATGTTTTTTACTCTGCTGTTTTCTTCAAAAAACAGGGCTCGCTGTTCCATTACTTCTGGGAAGTCCAAATTGTACCATGTAATTTTGCCGTTATCTACACGTGAAAATCTCGTATCCAGGCCACAACCCACAGAAACAATCACACAATCAGGGTTTACTTCAATAAATTTCTTCACTTCCCGGTCCATTATTTTAGCCCTTGCCAAAACCCCATAATAAGACATCCATCCATTATCAAATTTTGAAAAATCATACTCAATATTCTTTACCATTTCCACGGCCTTTTTATCATTTATGACAGGCGTTTCACTCATGGCATCCTTTGCCCTAACGTAAAGGGTTATAAGTAATGTTTCCATCACTCCGTCAAGCTTTATTTGCATCGAACTCCCTCCTGCATCCAATCCTTTTTTTAACCAGCATTTATTTATGATATGGCAGTATCGTTAGCTATAGCTAACTGTTTTTCTCAAGCATACTCAGTATTTTTAAATTTGTCAAGTAAAAGGATATGACACAACGGTTAAATACTTTCCGGCATGGTTGCTGGTTTTGGCTTCTAACTAAAGGAAAAATGCTGGATTTTCAACATTCCAGCGTTCAGAAGATGTCTCTTTTAGATTTTTCGATTACAAGCGGATATTATTTTTACCCGCTGATTTTTTATTTTAGTGCAATGTAAATATTAATCTCGGCCACACCGTTATCATTGCTCAAATACTCTTCAAAATCACCAGAAAAACTTCGGTCTAAAGGCATGTCCCAGATTTTTCCCCAGGCCTCCGACACAGCCTTTACCACATCACCTTTCACATGAAATACTGCGTATTGTCCAGCGGAAATTCGTTTTTCAGTCAGCTTTGGGTTACTGTTTTCCAACACCTCGCAGCCAACGGTTACATCATAGGACGTTTCATCATAATCAGAATAAAGTCCGATACAATACGTATTCGCTTTATTCTCTATGGACTCCCAGATACCCTCAGCCATAAACTTCTGCCATAAGCCACCGATGATTTTAACGCAATCGGGATCATCATTACCGGTCCTTGCACAGGTGCCGACTACAATTTTCTCTTTCAATGTAACAACTTCATAATTCATTCGGATTACCTCTTTTCATATTTTGAGAATATCCATAGTATAACCCCACT
Source organism: Aminipila butyrica (assembly GCF_010669305.1). Classification (NCBI taxonomy): domain Bacteria; kingdom Bacillati; phylum Bacillota; class Clostridia; order Peptostreptococcales; family Anaerovoracaceae; genus Aminipila; species Aminipila butyrica. The sequence continues at coordinate 2,943,367 of NZ_CP048649.1, forward strand.
AATATGACAACAGAATGTCATGTTATAAATAATTCTGTAAGGAATTTTGCAGCCTGCATTTCATCTGGGAAGCAGCCTCATCTGGGGAAAGAATGGTGCAGTACTCACCAAAGGAGGCGGCATAAGCACAAATCGTTCCCATATCGGGTAGAAAAAGCTCACATATAAAATCACCATTGTCCGTTAATTCATACTGGCTAATTTCATCATAAACCCGAAAGGCCATCTCTTGCGAAATTCGCAGCCTTGTCTTTACAAAGCACGCACAATCAAGCTGTTGATCTTCTAGCACATTAGCGGGAGCATTCAACTCAAAACCCACTGGTGTGATAGCAAGCTCCGTGATTCTTCTCAGTTTAAAAAAGCGATAATCCTTGCGCAGAGTGCAGAACCCGTAAAGATACCACGCTGCTCCTTTAAACACCATTTTCAGCGGCAGAACCTCCCGCAGCAACTTTTCAGCCTTTCCGCTTGCATAAAGAAAGGTGACGGCATATTTTTCAATGATGGCATTTTTCAGCATAGAAAAATACGCTCCATCCTTTTCAAAATAGCCCCATGACGAAAAATCAACTTCAATCCAATCCGCATTTTGTCCGCCCAGCATACAGCTAAGCTTATCCAGTGCTGTCTTGTTGCTCGCCAGATTTACGGCAGCAAACGCTCTCATAGAAGAAAGAATTTCGCTCTTTTCGGCCTCTGTGAGGAATGTTTTATTGAGGATAAAGTCTGGCAAAAGAGATATGCCGCCCCCCTTGCCCTTCCTCATGTAAATCGGTACACCTGCCTGAGAAAGCGCTTCTACATCCCGGTATATGGTTCTCACCGACACCTCAAAGCGCTCAGCAAACTCCACTGCGGTCACGGTAGGTTTCTCCAAAAGTATATATATCAGCTCAAAAAAACGATTTATCTGCATGAAATCCTCCTGCTACATGAGACATGCTTTGCCATATTATAATGCTTATTCCGATAATCTCCTATTATTATATCACGCATTTTTTGTTTTCGAGAACAGCAGGAGGTAAAAATTCTCTCCCAGCTCAAAATAGTCCATCTTGCTGAAGCCGTGCTGTAAGAATTCTTCCTCGACTTGTTCGGAGCTTATCCGGTGTTCAATCGGCGGCCCCATAGGAGTCTGCTTTTTATGAAATTCAATGATTGCCACAATCCCGTCACTGGTAAGAATCCGTTTTATTTCATCCAGCATGTCCTCCGGCTCACTCAGTTCATGTAAAACGGTGCAAAGGAGCACCCTCTGACAACAAGCGGAAGGAATCTCCCGAATATCTTTTTTCAGTATAATGTTTTCTGTGTTTCGTTCATGTTTTTTATTTTGCAATATAGCCAGCATTTCCGGAGATATTTCTACTGCGTAGACGTTGGCTTTAGTCCGTTCAGCCGCCTCAAAGGAAAAAATTCCAGTCCCAGCTCCGATATCACCAAAAGAATCTCCTGCCTTTAAACCAATCCGCCTCAGCGTATTGGCCGGATTTAATTCGTCAATCCGTTTAGGATTGTCTAGTTTATGATTCGTCATATTATCCTCCTTCATCTTTGACATTCTGCAAAACTTGTTCTTATTACTCCAGCTGATTCGTTTTTCGTACAGGACATGACAGCGCACTTATATCTTCCATCGGGGTTGCTGAATTTTTTCTCATTAGATAGATTGCGGCGGCAGCAGTCAGTGCATAAAGAGTCGTCATAATTAATACAATGATATCCGTATTCAGATCTAAGTCGTTTCTCATAACTTGATAGCTTCCTAACAAACCAAAGAAAATAAAAGCAGCAGCAGATATAAGCTTTATTTTTCGCTCTGGTATCTTCTTACATAAAACAACTCCGACGATAATTCCGATACCATCCGCGATTAACATGCCCATGGTCGTACCCAACAGTATCCAAATCGGGCTCGTAGGAAAACGTGTAGCCAGAGCGACTGTAGTCAACTGCGTTTTGTCCCCCATTTCCGCAATAAAGAACGCGATAGCGACCGTGGCGATAGCGCCGAATTTTGTTGTCCGATTTTCTTCGCCTTCTAGTTTATCCCCTCGAATCGTCCATAAGCCGAAAAAGATAAAAGATAGTACCGCAATTCCTTGAATCCAAACTTGAGCCGCAGAAAACCGCGTCAGCAGATGCCCAACCCCTACAGCCAATGCGTGATTTAAGATGGTTGCCACAAACACGCCGATCAGCACTTTGGTCGCCTTATACTTTGTTGCAAAGGCCATTGCCAAAAGCTGTGTTTTGTCACCCATCTCGGCCAAAACCACCGCACCCAATGAAAAAATTAATGCTGTTAAACCCATTTTCTTGTCCTCCAATTTGTGAAAATATTTACACATTGAAAAAACTCAGGCATAACCTTCACGGCTACACCTGAGTTAAAGACAAAATCCATTGAGAGATGATACGATGTCATGTATAGCCATTAAAGTTATACATGAGTCTCGTTATTTAAGACAAGCCAGACTGCAATCAGTCAGTATGTTGACTTGCCACGCACATTGTGCGTCAACTACTCCCTCACGAGTTTTTCAATTGTTCTAACCAATATATCACAGACTTGTTTACCTGTCAACCAAGATATGCAAGCCCTCATGGTAAAATGGCAGATTTCAAAGCATTATCGGCTTCCTCCACCGCCGCCGCCTGAAAACCCTCCACCGCCGCCGAAACCGGCAGCACCGCCAGTTCCGTTTGTATTTGGTGTTGTACTGCTTGAAATATGATTTGTCATAGCCATAAAGTACATCATCCGGTAAGAATTATAGCCGTACATACCTGCGAAAGTATCAAAGTAGACTGGATCAAGCGCTTTCATTTTATTTAACACCTGCTCACCCACTCCAAATAAAGCGGCAAACACCAGATAATCGCCCCACAGCTTTCTTGTAGCAGTATTGTCTTCCTTTAGCTTATGCATTTCTGCCAAATACTTCTGGAATCCCAACACTTTAACGGCCCGGTCAAACCCCGAGGCCGTAAATCGGAGAACACCTTTTTTATCCGCTTCCGCCACATGCCAATTGATTAATTCTTTTTCACCTGCTCGTTTCACATCTTCCGCCCATATTGTAAGCTTCTCATGCAACCTTTCCGCAGCTTCTTCTATATGGGAGTTCCAAAGAATTTCATCCGAATCTGCCTCTCTGATTAGAAGATCATACAAGGTTCTCTCCAATTCCTCGGCAGGCTTTTTCTCCGGATGAAAAACAATGACCTCCTCCGTTTTTGATTTGCCTTTATGGTTATTTGTTTGCCGCTCCTCGAGGCTGATAGCACCTGCCTCTTGCCAACGGACAAGATAGGCACCCATCAGCTTGTCACTGGCAATTCCTTTGCGCAGCAAACCCATTGCAGCATATACCGCTGAAATACTGCCCCCGAAAGGAATTGACCAGGTGCTTTCTAGCTGCTTCTTTCCGCCTAGCTTTGCCGTGGTACCGTCTGCCAGCTTATATCGCGAAAAAAAGAAAGCAGTCAAGATACCAGCTACAGCAATTACAACCCCTAACCCCGCAAGAAATACATAAGCAATCGTATTCGAGTTATCATTATCTGCGGATTTTTGCAGATTTTCAAAAGACATCTCTGCGGTGGCGGCCAGCGGGAATAATCCCTTGTCAAAACGGCAGAGCAGCTTCACCGAGTCCCCGCCATCTAAAGGTTCCGAGGAAAAAGCCGTGAGACTGCCATCCCCTGCAATATTTACGGTTCCCGGAAAGTCATATCCCCAGATACGGGCGTTCTTTTCTGTCAAGGCAGTATCTGCTGCCCGTATTTTAACAGAAAAAGCCTCTGGCGCACTTGAAAGATCTCCTAGAAATTGATGATAAAATCCAGCGTAGTCGCCGTAATTCTTCACCAAGCCTTCTACCACATACTGAATGGTGTATTGATGGTCCCCATAGCTGCCAATCCCCCAGCAAAGTTCATACCCCTCGGAGGTTTTCAATATGCCACAGGTATTGGCCTTTTCTTCTCTAGAAAGGTCTGTATTCCAGTTATCCAGCGTTCTGTATTGCTTTCCCGACTCATCCTTGACAACCAGAGAGTGAACGCTCATCCCTTCCATGTTGTTCAGTGCCTTATAATACTCTGTTCCACTGGACACACCGCGTACCGTCCACATCTCTGTTATAACCGCAGAACCATCACCTTGCACAATAACATCAATATCAATGGCCGGTATCGCGTCTTCCGCTGCAAATGCGGAATTCGCACTTATAAGAAACACTACTGTGAAAAATACAGAAAGTATTAATTGCCGTTTCGATTTATATTTCATAAGTCACTCCTATCTCCTTCCGGACAAAATCGCCACAATCAGCTCTATAGAAATCAAATTTATTTGTCCAAATTCGAATTTACTGTAAGGCTTATCCATAAGACTTGCCTGATTCTGCAATATAGGATTCCCTATATTGGCCTTTTCTAACTATAAATAATCTCAAATCCTAATTTTAATGAACATCGTACAATGAAAGAAGCCAATTACATTCTGTAATCAGCTTCTTTCGACACGCTCTTTGTATGGGTCAGTCAGTAGATATCATATGGAACATGTCTATTTTTTCAGGGCTGGTAGGGATGCTTGTCCGCAAGGAATTCGCAAATCCTTGCCCAAATTTGCTGTGTTTCAATATATTGCTGGTAATGTTTTTTTACATTCCTATGGTAATGTTCCAGTTCTTTAGAAATATTGCTAAACTCCTCCCGCTCAAAATAGGCACATACTTTAGGAAGTGTAGCAGCAAGGTGTTCACGCATCTCTTCAATCTTCTCTTCATAACATTCTCGCTGTGTAATATACAGCAGAAGGGGTTTATATCGAATCCAACCAATACAAGCAAGATAAAAGCGGGTAGCAATCGCTGCTGAGTCCGCTTGAATATACTTTAACTTAATGGGAAGCACGCCATCCATCAGATGATTATAAGTGGAAAACCCGTCATGGAAAGTATAGCAGGGTACGCGCAACACTTTCCGTTGGCTTAAGCAAGTACTCAAAAAAGTATCTTCACCTCGCGCACCAGGTGGGTTGTAAAATGGGCTTACCCTGTCTGGTTTGGTTAGATTAATACACAAATTTGCGCCGGATATAAATTTTGTATTATTTATCTCCTGCACTTCTTCTACTTCATTACTCACTAAAATTTTCGTATCTGCATAAGTAACGCCACCGTTTTTCATTACCGAGTGCACATTATCCCAATTGATAATATCGTTGCTTATTGCTTCAATAAACAGACGAAAATCCTGTTCTGTCATAATATCATTAAACTCAATATACGGAATGGGCGAGACATACCCGCAGTGATGTCCATTTGTGATATCTGCCTCTTCAATATTTTGCAAATGAGTCGCCAGCACATGCTGACCACCCCATATAGCAGAAGAATGAGTATTGGTAACAGCCATTGGATATTCGTCATCATCCAGAAAGACAAGATAATCCATATTATTTTTCAGGGCAGTATACAGCACTATATTACGTTTTGCCGCATAGCCTCTTCCAAAAACTAATCGACCTTCTTCCTGATTAATAACATTTTCCTGTATCAGATAATCAATTTCTGCTTGAATTGCCGATTTGCCAATAAAATAAGTGTCATCAATCAAATCCAACAATTTCGCACTGACATTAGTATAGTCTTTAGCTTTTGTGTTCGAATACTTCAAATCATATGCAGCCAATAGGTTTAAACGTATGTTTCTTTCTTTTGTCAATCCGCTTTCGCGCCAGTTATAGATATTAGTTTTCAATATTCGCTGAAAACTTTTACGTCCTGTTGCAAACCCAATTCCCACATTGATTTCCTTGTCCTGTTGCAAGATACCAGCTCCTTTCTCTTTAAAATTACATATCTTTTATGTAACAATAGACCTCCCGCTATTGACACAAAATGTCCAATTAAACTTTTTTACAAATAAATTATACCACAAAACAGGGACAAAGTCGATTCTCCCCCCGGTTAGCCTAAGTATACGATAACCCTTTGAAGGAAAATGTCAGGCTGGCTTTCCATAAAAATAGCAGGCTTTAAAGAAAGCCTGCTAAGCTGGCGGCACAGACGCTTCTGCCCAGCTCTTTAACGTAGATAACTCTTACATCTGTTCCGTATATTCTGGCCAAGACTTCTTCTTGTAACACCTCTTCGGCGGCGCCAATTTGAAGGCCACCATGATAATCCAAAATGCCGATCTTGCCCCCTAAAAGAAAGGCATGATCTGGCGAATGCGTTGTCATAATAACGCTATAACCGCGCTGGGTTAACGTCTTTATCAGTTTAAGTATCCGAATCTGATTGCCATAGTCTAAGTACGCTGTCGGTTCATCAAAAACAATTAATTCGGCCTCCTGGGCGATGGCTCGGGCAATGGTTACCAGTTGTCTTTCGCCTCCGCTTAATTTGGTATAAGGCTTCTCGGCCAGTTCCATGCTGTCTAGCTGAACCAACGCTGCTTTTGCAATATCATAATCTGCTTTTGTGGGTTTTTGAAACATCCCTAAATGGGGAGAACGACCCATTACAACAAAGTCCAAGGAGGTAAATTCATAAGTTGGAATATGCACTTGCGGTACATAAGCAATAGTTTTGGCTACTTGTTTCAAATCCATACCGCACATAAGCTGGTCTTTTAACCAAAGCTCTCCTCTTGTGGGTTTCAGCAGGTTTGTAATGCAATTTAGCAAGGTTGATTTCCCCGCACCATTCGGTCCTAGGATGGTAAGAAAACTGCCTTTATCTAACTCAAAATTAACATCTGAAAGAATTTTCTTTTTGTTTTCATAAGAAAATTCAACACCTTTAACCCTCAATATCATCGTAAATCTTTCCTTTGTTTTAGTAATAAGTAAAAGTAAAAAGGTGCGCCAATTAGTCCCGTTAAAATGCCCAGTGGTATTTCTGAGCTGCTGCTGACCCTTGCTATCGTATCTATGGCAACCATAAAGATGGCGCCTAAGATTGCAGCTACAGGAATTAGCTTTACATTATCGGGCCCCACAATCATTCTTCCCAAATGGGGAAGTACCAGTCCAATCCAGCCGATAGTTCCACTTATGCACACGGCACTAGCCGTCAATAAGGTGGAACAGATTATCAACACACCTCTCAAAAAAGTGGTGTCCATACCCAGGGTCTTAGCCTCTCTTTCTCCCAAAGATAAAATGTTAATCCGCCATCTAAGCAGATATAAAATACTTGCAGCTACCAGAATAATTGGGGTTACTACATATATTTCTTTGGATGTCACTTGAGCTAAGCTTCCCAGCTGCCAGTAAACAATTGATGCCAGTTGTGTCTCCGGGTCAGCCACATATTTAATCAGTCCCATAATGGAATTCATCATTCCGCCGACGATGATTCCTGAAAGTACAAGCATCATCATGGAATTGTTCTTTAATATTTTGGGGATGGTTGTGGTCAACATAACGGCTAAGAATCCGCCTAAAAAGGCACAAATCTGTATCAGCCCATTTCCGCCTCCCCCTAAGATTGCACAGGACGCTCCAATACAGGCCCCCGCAGATACCCCTAAAATATCCGGAGAAACCAAGGGATTTTGAAAAATCCCTTGGTATGAAGTTCCCGACAGAGCCAGGGCTCCGCCTACCAAGATTGCCGCCATGATTCGCGGAAGCCGTAAGGTAAAAATAATACTCTCGCACTGATCCGTCCAGGTCTGATGAATCGGAATCAGCTGAGCGAGCAAAATGTTTATCACCTGTAAGGGCATGATATGGTATCGGCCGATGCTGACCGACAACACGACGATTAAACCTAAAAGGGCACACAACATGATGATGAGCAGCGGATAAGGCCATTTCTGTTTTTTCTTATACATCCATTCACCTATCCTACTGGCTTTGTTTATTTGCATCTTCACTTAAAATTAGAGCCATGTCCTTTGCCGATAATTTATAATTAAAATAATCTTTATAATATGCCGTCAATTCTGTTTCCACGTCCTCATCGTTAAAAATATCCGGCTGAATAATCTGTGCCATCCATTTCATCATCAAAGGAGTTTCTACACCTGGTGCATCCCAGCGATATATACCTAAAGGTGTTTTATATACCTTCTTATTTTTTACTGCCGAAATGCTACTCCAATCCTGGCCCGGAATGGTGTTTTTATATAAATCTTCCGGCTCAAATTCATCAAAATTACTTAAAAAAATGATTTCTGGATCCCAGGCTAGAATTTCTTCCATGGTGGCATTACTCTTCACTTGAGACGCAACGTTATCTGCTCCTGCCAGCTCTAAGGCTTCTCGCATAAAGTTATCATTTCCCTGGATTTTTAATTGAGCATCTCGCAAATATAAAACTCTCGGTTTATCTGCCGTCTTTACGGCTTCTTGTTTCGCTTTCATATATTCATAGGTTTTCGTATAGGAATCAATAAATTGCTGGGCTCGTTCTTCCTTTCCCAATAATTCTCCAATGATTTTCATACTGGTCTGCAATTCATCAATGGTTTCATTTTTTATCATAATCGGGGCGATTCCAACTTCCTTTAGCTGAGCAGCTTCCGCCTCCTGATAATCCCAAATAATCATGACCTCTACACCATTCTTTGCCGTCTCTTCCATATTAATCGACAAATCACTGCCTATGCATGCCGTTGAAATATTACCATATTCCGGGTCCATGCTTTCCAGAAAATGACCCTTATATGCTTGCATGGCAGATGGGTTCATCGCACTTAAACGTGCGGAAGAATTATCAATACAATATATAACCGATGCCCAAGGAATGGGCACCACTCCTATTTTTTTTACCTCCATAGGAACTTCAACTTGATTGCCTGCCGCATCCACAATTACACGGGTCTGCACTTTATCTTCTGCCTTTAAATCGCTGTTTCCACAGCCATTTAACCCCACAAGCAAACAAATGCTTAAAACCACTAAAAATAATTTACTAAATCCTTTTTTCACGTTAATTCCTCCTGCTATTTCCTTTAAATAATTCAACAAATAGTTATAATCGCCGTACCCCAGCAGGTTACCATTCCAGTTGTCCATCTTGTTTTCCTCTCATGACACACAAAAACTCCGCATCTTTCGGATACGGAGTTTTATTTTTCTTATTTTAGACTTGAATCTATTCCAAGTATGAAACGATAAAACAAAGCCAAATTCAACTTTCCCAATAATCCGTCAGGTCGTTAATTCAAAACTATCGAAGTATCCTGGCTTAGATTCTCTGTACGCTGCAATGACTTCCCAGAATGATATTCCAGTGTCAATATTCTTTATCAGTTGCAACGACTCCTCTTCACAGTGGCGGTACCGCATCGGATTTTCACCGATTTCCATACAATAGCTCTATCTATTTTTTTCATTGTATCATAAGACAACAGAACATACAATCCAGCCCACAATAGACATTCTCCATTGTGGGCTATCAATTTTTTTGATAATATAATACTTACATAAGAAGAAGAAACCCCAAGAGAGGAGTATTTTATGACATTACAATCCATGAAATATATAATAGAAACGGCTAATCATCAGTCTTTTTCAGAAGCTGCTAAAGTGCTATTTATTTCTCAGTCCACTTTATCCACCGCAATAAAAGAAATGGAAAAAAATCTAGGTATCATTTTATTTTATCGCAACAATCGAGGTGTCACACTGACTGCGGACGGAGAAGATTTCTTAAAATATGCCAAAGAAATTGTTTATCAATCCGAGCAGCTGGAACAGCGGTATCGCTATCGAAAATATCTGCCCATGCGCTTTTCTGTTTCAACACAACGCCTTCCATTTGCCGTACGGTCCTTTACACAATTAATGAATACCTTAGACTTAGAGTCCTACGATATCGCCATTCGAGAATGCCCGACCTACTCCGTCATCCAGGATGTTGCTAACCGCCGAAGCGAACTGGGTATTCTTTCTATCCATCATACTCACCTTCGTTCCATCAAAAAGGTACTTGCCAGCTGTAAGCTCTGCTTTAATGAAATCCATCAGTTAAAACCTTATGTCTTTATTAATGCTTCCCATCCTCTTGCTTCTAAAAAAAGTATTTCTGTGGAAGCGCTGGAACCCTATCCATTTGTCACCTATGATCAAGAAATTGACATATCCCATTTTACGGAGGAAATGCTTTTCTACAAACTGTTGAATAGAAATATACATGTGAGCGACCGCTGCACTAAAATTGCACTGGTTCGCAATGGCACGTGCTTTAGCATTGGTCCCGATTTAACCAACAGCAATGCCGATATATTTCATAAAGGTCTGGGCGAAATAGTAGCAATTCCCTTAAAAGACTTTCCCCACCCCTTACACCTTGGATATATTTCTTTACTTTCTGAGCCCTTAAGCTTATTATCTAAAGAGTACCTAAAATATTTAGAAGCCGATATAAAAGCAATCGCCGGACTATAATATGTAGAAATCATCACATGACGTTCTAGTCCGCAACATTAAGGGGATGGATATGTTTAAGGGATTAAAAATATGGCTGGGGCTATGGGCAGTTCTAGCACTTATCGCTATGTATACAGGGCTGGATACCACGACCTCTGTGATTTTTTCTTATGAAAAAATGTGAGGCAATGTACTTCTTTTCACGCCAGCCTGCGCTATTTTATTTATCAGCATCCTTTTTCAATGGTTAAGCTTTCTCTTCAAGAAACTGCTTGTACCAGGGGTGATTTCTGCTGCCGGTTATTTTCTTGTATTGGTTGTCTTTCTCCCCTATACGCCTTTATCTTGTATTCTCTTAGGCTTTCTCGCAAGCCCCGTAGGCCTTTTTCATTATGCGGTCTCGGTTCACTTCTTAGGTCAAATTTATGAAATTTGACGTTGGACTGACAGCTTTTGAAACAATCTTTTGCTCCCCTTCTCCGTCTTTATCCAACCGATATAGGCCAGCAGATTCCTCTGGATTATCCCTGCTGGAAATATAGGTATCAAGTGCATTCCTTGCAGGATTAGAAGCAGAGTCTGGCTTTTGCTGTTCCGTACTCTTCTTCTCAGAAGCAGCTTCTGCTTTTAGCTGCTGAATCTGCTTGTTCAACTCTTCAATCCTCTTTTGCAAATTGGCATATTCTTCGCTCTGCTGTGCTGCAAAAGGATTTTTCTCCTCCTCTCGCTGTTTTTCAAGCTTGCTTCTTTCCTTCTCTAGTTTTTTAATCTGCTGTTCTGTATCTCTGGTATCACCTCCCGTGACATTTGGGCTGATGCCTGCCGCATTTGGATATCGAGGTGAAACGGCTCCCATACTGCTGATATTCATCGTAAATTCTCCTTTGTTTTTAAAGATACTCTGAATATATCTGCTATGTTAGTGCATTTCAATGGCTTTGTAATCAGATGTCGTCTGGTTGTCGTGGAATGACAAAAAGGATATTTAAGCGAAACATTTGTAAGTTTTTTTCTATACGCACCGTACCTTGATATTTTTTTACCACCGCTTTTATACTCTCTAGTCCAATCCCAGAACCTTTGGTAGGCATCATCTTATCTGTACGGCTATTTTCAATCTCAATCAGAAAGAATCCACTTTTTTGTACAGCCGAAAGCGTCAGATATCTATTAGATTGCACTACAGAGCTGCACGCATTTATGGCATTATCCACCGCATTTGAAAATACAATACACAAGTCCAAAGCATCTAGGAGATTACCCCCAGGAATTTTTACAGTGCAATTCACATCGATACCCTTCTGGCGAGCTAACCCTAATTTATTTGTCAATAACATATCTAAAGCAATATTTCCAGTTTGACAAGGAAAAGAAAGTTGGTCAGAAAAGCTCGTCAACTTACCTAGGTATTCTAAAGCATTTTGGCTTTCTCCTTCTTTTAAAAATCCACCCAATACGGTCCAATGTCCTTTTAGATCATGGCGAAATGCCCGAGTCTGTTCATAACGCAGTTGCATCTCTTGAATAGAAATGGCCTGAGTGTGCACCTGTTGCTCCAAAAGTGCGTTCCGCATTTGCAGTTCAAAGCCTTCTGACAATTTCTTATAGGCAAAAAGAACGGCAAATAAACAGAAGTATGCAGCGATTTGAATGCCTAACATGGTCCAGTCATTCACATTAGGAAAAATTCTGGTTCCCTCTGGGTTGATGACAACCATGTTGCCATATGCTGCAAAGACGTGCTGCATGACAAGAAGCACGAAAAAAATCGGCAACAGAAGAACCAAAACATACTGTAACAGAAAGATTCGTCTGCCATTCAGCCACGTTAAAACCAGTCGATAAGAAAAGAACACAACTACCATGACACTCAGACCACTAGCGGCCATCAGTATACTGGTATAGGAAAACAAGGTTGTAAAAACAATGCTCAACAAAGATTGAAAGATGCCGTTTGAAACCTGCATGATGCAAATTGCTAATACAGTTGTAATGGCAGATAAGGCTGGCTGGCATTTTAAGACTAGCCATCCAAATAAAAAGAGGGCCGCCAATTCAAAGGCTGTAGCCATCGGAAAAGAAAACTGAAAATGCATTTCAGTCACCGCCAAGGAGTAAATAATCAGCACATAGCCTGCATGATGACACCACGTTGCTGTGCAACTTGTAAATTTGCTGAAAAAGGAGATTTCCAACCAAGCCAGGCAAGCATTTAATATACAAAAGAAAAAAATAAAATCCAGCCAGCCGCTGAATAGTTCAGTTATCTGCATTTTATTTGTCCCCTTTCTTCATATACGTCAACATGGCTTCCATAAACTCCTGTTGGCGTAGCCTTGAAACCGGCAGATTCTCTCCATTACTTAACTTCGCCAAACCTTTTTCATAACCGCAGACAGCCCGGAGGTTTACCAGATAACTGCGATGACAGCAGAAGAAGTCGGGGGTCAGTTTCTTCTCTAATTCTTTCATTTTGAAATAATAGTCAATCACTTCCTGCTTGGTGTGAACAAAAATTTTTCTGTTAATGGCTTCACAATACAAAATGTCAACAAAGGGGATGGATTTGCACCATGTGCCCTTTTGGACAGTCAAAATAGAGCTTTGTTGATTTTGAATGGAGCGAAGAAGACGGTCTAGCGTGGCTCTAAAACGACAATCATCTAAAGGTTTTAATAAAAAACCGGATGCTTCCACGGAAAAAGCATCATAGACATATTCTTTAAGAATAGAAACAAAAACAAAAAAGCTTTCGGAGCCGGACTGTCTTAATCTTCTTGCGGCTTCCATACCGTTCATCCCTGTCATCTGTATATCAAGAAAAACGATATCAAAACTTTCATCACTTGAAAGCAAGTCTTCTCCACTAGAAAAGGAGCGTATTTGAGCCCTCTGGTGCTTCTCATCCATATAAGTGATGAGCTTATCTTTTAATTCGCCTATCATATTGCTATCGTCATCACATATTGCTATTCTAATCAAAATACACCCCTCGCTTATATTGCGTAATACACCATTTTAAGAATACCTTTGCTGTAACTGAAATTCAAGTGGAATGTAGTGAACTGTCATTTTATTGATTTCAACTGTATGGCCTGGGAACATCCGCAAAATTCCGCCACCTAAAAAGCAGTCTCCCTTCAACTTTAAGGCGACTGCTTTCTCTTCCTATTGATCTAAAATAAAATGCTTTTATCTTCGCTTTTCTTTTTTTAAAATGCCTGATAAGACACTGGCTTTCCATCTTCCATGCGAAGGGTATAGCCGTGACCAGGATCGGGTATCCACTTATAAAAGTGTTTATCCTCCTCTGGAAAACAGTCAGCCATGACCTCGGCAATAACGCCTCCGTGACAAACTACCACGGAGTGGGCTTCCTTGCCAGAATGGCGTGTAGAAAGTTCCTTTAACTGATGCAAATCGCCCAGTTTCTTAAATCCCTGAAGTACCCGGCTTTGAAAGACCTGCCTGCTCTCTCCGTTCGGAGGGCCTAGCTCCCCTGTCTCATCACTAATCCACTGCTGATATTCCGGGAGCTCCTTCAATTCCTCATAGGTAAACCGCTCATAATCCCCAAAGGAAATTTCTCGCAGTTCTTCTAGCACTCCGTGCTCCTGCTCCCCAAAAATAATCTGAAAGGTCTCCTCCGTTCGGAGCATGCCTGTGGTATAAAAGTCTGCTCCATCGACTCTCGGATAAATGCTGTCAGCCTTTAAGGCAGCCAGCAATTCCTTCCCTTCTTCCAGCAACGGTAGGTCTGATTGCCCATAATACCACCGTTTTACATTCCCCTCTGTAGTGCCATGGCGAATGATGTGAATGTAGGAAACCCGTTGCGCCGGTTTGGTCATGGCTGGCGCAGCCACTCCTTTCAGCACTTGTGGCAGACCGCAGAAAATCCGCGTCACCCGCTGAGCCTGACCGCATAGATAAATCAGCGCCCGGCCATTCATCTCTCGCCAAGCCCGCAGGGTCTTGTCCATAGGGACTACCCCTTGAGAGATGTCCGCACAGATCAGAATCTTATCCTTCAGTGCCTGCTCATGCTCCCGCAAATACTGACTAGCCTCCAAGCCCTGGGCTGTACAAGCATAAGTAAATTCCTCCAGCCCGTAAATCACCTTTTTAGAAAAGTCCAGTTCCACTGTGTCACTTTCTCTGCTGCAATAAAAAATTTCGTCTTCCTTTATATGAAATTGATTTTTGACGTAGTCCAGTTTGCCCTGGTATACACCACCAACGATTATCTCCATTTGTAGACTCCTCCTTTTGTTACCTGCCTGATTTGAATTTCTCTGTCTCCTGTCAACTCTCTGCTTATAAAACAGCTAACGTTAGTAAACCTGCACATTCAGCTATTGTCAGGGCATAGCCAGATATGTCACCGCTCATGCCCCCCAGCTGCCGTCTGCCATGACCCATCATCAGGTGATGAACGATGACAGTAATGCCGGCAGCAATGGCTGCTGTCAGCCCTTGCTTTAGCAAAAATGCCGGCAACAGAATCGCCGCTGCTATCATCAGGTTCAGCACAATACCATACTTCCTGTTGATCTGCTGGTCGTAGCTGGCCTTGTACTGGCTGTGACCGATCGGTACGAAGTTTAGTACCCCATAACCGGAGCATGCCCTGGATACCAAGGGTATGACCACCAACCCGGTCAATTTCCAGGAAACGTCCTCCATGGGTCCAGCTGCCGGATCCACCGCACACCAAGCAGCAGCGAAAGATAGGAGAAACAGAATGGCCACACTAATCACGGAAAAAGCGCCCACATGGGAATCTTTCAAAATCCGCTGACGTTCCGCCAAATCTCTCCGAGATAGAATGGCATCACAGCAGTCCATGAACCCATCCAAGTGAATAAATCCGCTAATGATAAACGGATAAATTGCCAGTACTGCCGCCTGCAAAGGCAGAGGGATTCCCACCAGAGCCATGACCCAATACAAGCCGTACCACAAGCCCCCCATCAAAAGGCCAATCAGTGGAAAAAAGACCAGCTGCAAACGCCTCAACTCATTGTCCCACCACTTGCAAGGGCAGGGCACCGCAAAAAAATTACCCCAAGCCATAAAAAAAGCCGTTAAATACTTCATCAAATACTCCTTGTCATCTGCTAAAACGTCTTATATTCCACCACATTACCAAAAGACACCTCCATGACCCGCTGGCAAGCCTCTGCCAAGGTTCGGTCAATGAGAGCCAAACTTTTTCGATAGGTTTCTGTCAAAGGATCGTAAGCAGCTGCCTCCCCATATATATAATCCGAAACGAAGACGGTATTACCTGTGCGCCGAGCAAACTCTCGCAGTTCCTCCGCAACCCGAATTCCGGCATCCAAATCCATGCTTCCGTCTGCTTTGAACATCTCATTAGACAGAAGCGCCGTCACGCTGTCCAAAAGAAATACACCTGCCGGATTTGCTTTCTCTTCAGCCCCGCTCTGACAAGGTTTCTCTAGGAGCTGTCCCTCTGACACTGGCTTCAAGCAGCACAGAATGTTCTCACTCTGTTCCAGGGTGGTAAAGCCCCACCCTTCCCGCTCACTGATATGCCGATCAATCCGCTTTAAATCTTCCTCATCCGTTGGCCTCATAGTGGCCAGATAGTACGACACCTTATCCTGTTCCTTGGCCATCTCTCTGGCGATGGTCTGGGCGTACATCGACTTGCCATTCTTACAGCCGCCGCTGATAAAAACATTCATGTTTCTGTTCTCCTACTCTCGTTTAGTCCCGCGTATGCTCTATAGCTTTCATTGTATCATAAATATCTCCAGGTTATAATGCCTTTGTGAGAATCTCCACCGCATACTCGACAAACTTTCTCACAGACGGAGATGCATTATTCAGGGAAGGAAGTGCAATCCCCATCTTAATCACATAAGGCGGCTCTGTGGGCAATGCGATAATATCTTTTCGCCAATCTTGTATGCTTATTTCATTCATTAAGCTGACCCCCAGCCCTTTACCCACCATAGCAATAGCTGTAAAAGAATCAAAGGTGGAAAGGTAAATATCTGGTGTAATTTGAAATTGATCTAAGATTTCAAAAACATCATAATCCTCGCCATGCTCCGGCATAATAAACCGCTCATGCCGAAAGGCTTCAATCGGAAAAACTGTCTCCCCTGCTAATGGGTGATTTTGAGGTAAAACAGCCAACATTCGATCCTCCATCAGCGGAATCCAATCATAATTCATCGGCTGTGAATCGTTAAAAAAGGCTACATCGGCAATCTTCGCATCAAGATACCCCATAATTCCTTGCTGGGTCCCTTCAAGAAGCTTAATCCGGATACCTGGGTATTTCTTGCAGAATCCGCTTATCAACTCGGGCATCCATACGGCCGCCAAGCAATGATAAGAAGCGACGTTTATATTTCCAATAGCCAACCCTTTCATATCCGCCGATAGCTGAAATAACCGACTTTCTTGAAGGAGCAGTTCTCGTATGATGGGCAGCAGCATGCTCCCTTCTTGTGTAAGGGTAACCCCTTTTTTGCCACGCTGTAATAGTATGATATCAAGTTCCTCTTCCAGTGCCTTTACCAGCTGGCTTACTCCAGATGGTGTATAACCTAACGTGTCGGCTGCTTTTTTCAAGCTGCCGGTATCTGCTGCTGTAAGAAACGCTTTATATCTTGAAGTGTCCATCACACCCGTCCTTTCCTTAAGTAAAACTTAACATAAGACCAACAAACTGTAGTTTTACTTTTCAATACCCCTATTTTATAATATCAATAGCTGTAATGCAAATATAAGATCCGCTTCATCTCTATTGAAGCAGGACTTTGCTGTAGACAGCCTGCATGTAGGGTAGTTCTATTGTATCGCAAGGACCCCTATGTTATAATAAACGCGCGATGATTTGTATTTTCATAGGCAGCGTTGCTGTAAGGAAGCGGTTATTGAATCATACGGCGGCTTTGCTTGTATGATATAAGACCACTCCTATTTATTTAGTAAAGGAAGTGTAATATGAATAGCAAAATAAGAGCTAATATTCTATTGCTGTTGACGGCCCTGATATGGGGTTCCGCTTTCGTTGCACAGATCAAGGGTATGGATAATCTAGGGCCATTCTCTTTTGCCTGTGTGCGAAATCTGGTAGGAGCAGTCTTTCTCATTCCGGTCATATTCATGCTGGATAAGCTGGAAGAAAAGAACCGTCCACAGGTACCATTAGCAGAGAAAACAGAAGAAGAAAAAAAGGCAGAACGAAAAGTGCTGATTACCGGCGGTATTTGCTGTGGCCTGGCCTTATTTGTGGCTGGTTCCTTGCAGCAAGTAGGGCTTATGTACACTACCGCAGGAAAGGGCGGCTTTATCACAGCCCTTTACATAGTTATCGTTCCCCTTTTAGGACTTTTCCTAAAAAAGAAAGTCCGTCCAGTGATTTGGGCTTGTGTAGCTGTGGCTGCTCTGGGTCTTTATCTGTTGTGCATCAAGGAAGGCTTTACCATTGGCAAGGGAGACTTGTTGATTCTCCTCTGTTCCCTTGGATTTTCAATGCACATTCTAATCATCGACCACTTTTCCCCAAAGACAGACGGCGTGCGCATGTCCTGTATCCAGTTCTTTGTAGTAGCCTTTCTGTCGGGCATCGTCATGTTTGCCATAGAAACGCCTACTGTTAACAATATCCTCATCTCCTGGATGCCAATTGTGTATTCCGGCGTACTCTCCTCTGGCGTAGCTTATACCTTGCAGATTGTGGCACAAAAAGATACGGACCCGACCGTAGCATCCCTGCTCCTCAGTCTGGAATCCGTATTTGCTGTTCTTGCTGGTATGATTGTACTCCACGAGGTCCTGTCGGGCCGTGAAATTCTGGGCTGCATCCTGATGTTTGCTGCCATCATTGTAGCACAGCTTCCTTCCAAGGAAGAGCGCTTGACTCAAACAAATGCACTCTGATAAAAGAGTTTGTTTCATCTTTATAGAATATTAATATAATCACGTAGGGGGATATCTTTCGCAAAGATATCTCCTTTTGCTTCATCACAGTTGCAATCCATCAGAAACGCCAGCTGAGACTGCTCGCTCACCCCGGTGACAATGGAGCCCGCCTGAAAAGATTGGACCATACCCAGGATGGAACGAATCATGGCTGCCGGGAAGTCCTGGGTCAATAAGCTCGGTCCAAACTTGATATAATCTGCCGGAAGCTGACTCATCTTCCCTAAAGACAAGGTTCTTCCCTGATATTCTCCAATGATGCAGCTAGACCCCATCTCATGGATGCTGTCGATAAGCTGTCTTAACAGGGATGACTTCTCATACAGCAATTCTTCCGTCACCTCAAAAGAGAGCAGTTCTCCCGGAATATTGTATCGTTCTTTAATCCGCTTAAATTTATCTATAAATTCCTCCACATTAAAATGGCTCCAATGAAGGGTAATAGATATAGGCATGCAATCTCTTCCCTTGTCCAGATGCTCCCTTAACAGCCGGCAAACCTCCTCAAATATGAAGGTGTCTAAGCGCATAACCAATCCACGCCGTTCAAAAACACTCAAGTACTGTTCCGGCATCAGCGGCCCTTTCTCCGGATGAATCCACACGGCATAAGCATCTCCATTACAAAGAGACCTCTTTTTCAACTGGTAACGCGGGGCGACGAAAATCTTAAATTCACTGTTTCTGAAAGCTCGATACATGGTCGTCTCCAGCTTTTTCTCAAAGATAATCTTTTCCAACAATTCCCCATCATAATAGGAAACAACTACGTTTTCCAGATTCTTTCCATTTTGCTCTTTTAGCGCTAAAGCTGTCCGCCGCTTAATCAAGCCCAAATCCATGGTCACATCTCTGATGACGCAAACGCCAAACTCCAATTTAAAGCTGGTCTCTATAATGCACTTGCCCATCTGAACCAGTCTTTTCTCCAACTGCTCCTTTCCCTCATACTTCATGAGAATCATCATGTGCTCTGCATAATAACGGCAGAGCAGCTCGTCACCATCAATCCGCTGAGCGATACCCAGAAACATCGTGCGAATCAGTTCATTTCCTCGGATGTGCCCATATCGTTCACTGTATTGCCCAAAATCCCGCAGATTCGTGTCCACCAGTACATACTGACATTGGACCTGTTTCACCAATTCCTTGGCCTGAAGATCAAAGTAATAACTGTTCATGCCTCCAGTCACATCGTCCACATAGGCCAGTTCCGCCAAGCCTGCCTTTTCTCCCTGAATCCGTCTAGACTGATAGCGGAATACAGACAACAAGAGCAGCAAACAGGCTCCCCAGGCAAGCCCAGCGAACAGCAGCTTTAGCTCCTCTGTACGTAACGTCTCCCCCTTTACCAAACTAATTAGATATAAGTCCTCAATCGGCAGCGGCATGTATGCGCCAAACCGACGCTGACCGTCCTCTACAAAATCAAAGGTCCCCGACTGCTTATCCGTCAAATGGTCAATTAAAACGGCTTGATTGTATGCCGGATTCAGCTCCAGCGAAGGTTGACTTAAATATTCAAAAAAGTTTTTTTGAGATTTCAGCTCAGGAATTTCCCCTCTTTTGCCCCAAAGGATATTGCCCGTTTGATCTACGATAACCAAATCCTGACCTTCCAAGTCTCCTGCCGTAAAGATGGAATTGCATAGCTTGTGCAAATCTAAGATGGTCACCAAGGAGTTGTAGCTATGACCTTCAAATTTTAATTCTTTCATTGGTATTTTATAACTGATAAAAGCTTTGCTATTAAAATAATCTGAAGCAACAAAAATACCTTCCGACCGGCTATAACTAAAGCTGGTCACTCCTCCTGATCCAGCTACTTTAGCCCCTTCCTGGTTGGATAAAACCCGACCCGCCGAATCGGCAAAGAAGATGCTTTCATATCCATATTCCATCTGCTCATCCATCAGGTATTGGAGACTTTGCTTCTTATCCAGCTGACCGCCTACAGTAGAAAGGAGATTTTTCAAAGTAAATAAATTGTGAGAAATGTCCTCCAGTTCCCCCTCAATAAACTGATTGGCGTTTTGACAATCCTGTAGGGTGGCATCAGCTACCTTGATAAGCCGCTGGTGGTAAAGGTTATAGAAGAAAAGCAAAGAAACTGTCATGCACAGCAGGCAAATAGCTATTGTAATAACCCGATACCTGCTCATGCGCCTCATGTGCAATTCTTTTCGATGGTCAAACTTGATGCCAAAATTATCTACAAACGGTTTTGGCGGCCTCTTTCTCTCTTTTTTCCGTATATCCTCTAACTGCTCCACCCGTTTATGAGAGACATCCTCCATGACAATTTTGATGATGTTGCTATCTTTGCTCTCCAGCAGCTTTATTTCGCACTTAAGAAATTTGTAATCCTCTCCGTCAAACAGCATACAGCACTCAAAGGTCTCGCTGCCTTTACCAGTCACCAGCATGTCTTGAAAGAACTCCATCGAAAAGTATTTTTGCAGCTGTGCCACATCGTTGTCCCGTCCACCATATTCTACAAAATACTGAAAATATTGGCTGGCATCGTATGTGCGACCTTCTCTTCCATCCTTTATCAGAACTACGGTCATACTGTCTATATCTACTTCAAGGGTCAAGAAAAACCTTTCCGCCGCTTTGAAAACCATACCAACTTCTCCTTGCTACTAATCGTGCTGCTATTCAGCTTAATCACAAATATTGTCGAATTATGGTTCTTTCTGTAAAATTATTCCATAATCCACATCAGTATCAATATAGCATTGAAACGTTGAAAAGTCAAGCTTTTGTTGGCAAGGCATTAAGTATAACTGAGGAAATAAATTCAAATAATTTGCATAATTTTGTCTATTAAAGAAGCTTCTCAAAAACAACAAAACGGCGGTTTAATTAACCGCCGCCGCTAAAGAAATGGATGGCAACTAGTTGAGTCGCCAAGACTTTCATATTTTTTTATAGACAGTTCCCGTTGGGTATCCTGTACCGCATCGTAGAGGATGTCCTTAATCAGCCCATTGGAATTATACGCGTGAACCAGCGTTTCTATGTAAAACGGGGTGGGCTGGGCCGGCTGGCTGCGCCGTTCCTCTGGCATAACATAAACCAAGGCCTCCAGAGTCTCCCGTCGGAACTTCACCTGAACCTGCTCCTTCACATACCGACCAGAAATCTTTCCCGCTAAGTCCATCGCTCGCTCACAGTGCTTTGTAATATACCACAAAACTACTGGCAAAGTCCCCCCTGAACAAGGCTCAATGTTAATCACGCCTTTATTTTTTCCTCTGAATGTCAGCTTATAATCTTCCAGCACGCCTACTCCCAGCAGCTTTGCAAAAGGACATATACGAAACCGCTTATACACGTCCATATTGCTGCCGAAAGCAGCATAAAGCTTATAGCTTCGTTTCATTTTTATCCCCCCCTTACACGAATACTTGCTTAAAAAACTCTTCCTTCTCGAATTGACTGAATATTCTAACTTTTCATTTATTATAATTCCTTTATAGGAAACATGAAACTCCCTTTTTTAAGCATTTTTCTTACTTTTTCTTTTAATTTCGACATTTGCTTGTTTTTCTACATTTAATATAGCTTTTATACATATGGTGAAATTCGTGCTTCGGGTCCTTGCTCTAAGTGTTTCATTTTATACATACCCCTAAATGCTCCAATCAAAACAACATATTTCAAGGAAAAATCATTATACCGCGGTCTTTTCTATCTGGTAGGAACTACTTCCATCCAATATCCGTCTGGATCAGCAATAAAGTAAATGCCCAGATCCTGATTTTCAAAGCAGATGATGCCCATCTCTTTATGCTTGCTATAGGCCGCTTCATAATCATCTACCTGAAAGCCTATATGCGACTCATTGTCACCTAAGTTGTAAGGCTCTTTCCGGTCCCTGTACCAAGTTAATTCCAGAAGCATCGGTTCTTGTGTGCCTTGCCCTTCTTGTGCTCCTAAAAACACGATAGAAAAAGAGCCGTCAGGAGCCTCTATCGTGCGAATAACCTTTAAGCCTAAAGCTTCCTCATAAAATTTCAATGATTTATCCAGATTTAAAACGGTAATACAGCTGTGATATGCTTTAAATTTCATTTTTTTGTTCTCCTTTTCTTTTTTTATTTTCCTATTTTATCATGAATTGGTTATATGTCAAATTGCAGGACCAACTGTTTCTGGCAAGCTCAGCCGGTACTTTTAACCAGTATGAAAAATTATTGTTTCACAGATACTATGTCCATGGAAGAGAATTTTGCAAGAAAAAAACAGAATAATTTAATGGAAGAATCCGTCAGAGACGCTCAGCCTCTCCGATCCTTTATCATATTTACTATAGGATTTTTAGGTTATGGTATTATTGAAGTGCTCTTTCGAGGATATACCCACTGGTCCATGTTGGTCACCGGAGGGGCCTGCCTGTTAACCCTCTGCTATTTAAACGACACTTATCGGGAGGCACCAATTTTGTTGAAGGCCCTGGTTGGTTCCTTGGTCATCACCGCCTATGAGCTAGCGGTAGGCCTAATCGTCAATCGGTTCTTTCATTTTAATGTATGGGATTACTCCAACCAGCCCTTTGACTTTTTAGGGCAAATCTGCCCCCTTTTTACTTTTTTGTGGTTTTTGCTGTGTCTGCCACTGTTGGCTGGAGCCCGATTTTTCTCTCAGAAGAACTGACAGCTACCTCCTCAAAGTGGCTGTATTGCTTTATTACAGCAAAATTTTACCTCAGCAAATCAAATAAAAAGAATTGTCTGAATTTTATTTAACCAAACAAGTATGCACAATTTTATTTGTTTTTGCATCCAAAATTTCTTTACTTTTCTGTAGAAAACAGGTACAATGGAAGGTATCTGAATAGAATATTGAGGAGGAAATTATCATGAGGAAGTTATCATTATTATTAGTATTGATTTTGGTCGTTTCAGCGGCCCTTGTCGGCTGCGGTTCCAAGGGATCGGACGGCGATGGGTCCACAGGTGTTACGGGAGTGACCATCACCGGAGACGTCATCAAAGTCGGCGTGTTCGAACCTACTACCGGTGAGAATGGCGGCGGCGGTATGCAGGAAGTCCTGGGTGCCCGCTACGCCAACCAGTTGATGCCGACCGTAGATATCAACGGCACTACTTATAAGATTCAATTAGAGGAAGTAGACAACCAGTCGGATAAGGCTGCTGCGGTTACTGCTGCTCAGTCCCTGATTAGTAAAGGGGTTGTCGCTGTTATCGGTTCCTACGGTTCTGGCGTATCTATCGCTGCCGGAGATACCTTTGCAGGAGCTGGCGTTCCGGCCATAGGTGCTTCTTGCACCAACCCACAGGTAACTTTAGGAAATGATTTCTACTTTAGAGCCTGCTTCCTGGACCCATTCCAGGGTACGGTTATGGCTTCTTATGCTACTGATTCGAAATATAAGACTGCCGCTGTAATCAGTCAGAATGGCGACGACTATTCCACAGGCCTGGCTGGCTATTTCAAGCAAGCGTTTGAAGCACAGGGAGGCACAATCGTTGCCGACGAAACGTACCAGACTAATGAATCAGACTTCAATGCAATCCTGACAAAGATTAAGTCCGCAAATCCAGACTGCATCTTTATCCCATCATCCATCAATACGGCTACGCTGATTCTGCCGCAGGTGGCTTCAAACGGAATTACCGCGCAGGTACTGGCTGGCGACACGTGGGAAAATGCAGCCATCATCTCTAAGGATGCCGTAGGTGTGGCACTGTCCACCTTCTTTGATGAAAACGATGTCAGCAATCCAGTTTCTGCGGAGTTTGTAAAAGGCTTCAAAGGATACTTGAACTCAGATCCGAAGAATATTACTTACAACGCTAACAGTGACACCGTAGCTGCAGTATCTGCGCTGGGCTATGATTGTTACACTGCTATTTACGAAGCGTTGAAGAGCCTGGACGGTACCGAAGGTGATTTGACTTCCGTAGCCATCCGCGATGCGCTGACGAAGGTAAGCTTTGACGGAGTAACAGGACACATTGCTTTCGATGAAAACGGGGATGCCATTAAGGATACCGCTTACATCAAGACAATAGACCAAGAGTCCTTGACCAGTAAGGAATTCAAGTTTGTTAAAACCCAGACAGTGAAATAATGGATTATTTCCAATTTCAGTTGTAGCTTTTTTCACAAAAATTAATCTGACAAAACAAATGCGGCAGGGAGGCAGAAGCGTGTCTTCCACCGCTTTGTTTCTTTATTAGGAGGCTTTTAAAACCATGACAGCAACAGCTTTTTTTTCATACTGCCTAGCGGGGCTATCCATTGGCAGTATCTATGCGCTGATTGCCATCGGCTATACCATGGTGTATGGAATACTCAGGCTCATCAATTTTGCTCACGGAGATATATTTATGATGGCCGCATACTTCATGATTTTTGCTATGGTAGATCATAACATTCCTTGGTACATATCCATGGTTATCATGATCGTCAGCACCGTACTTTTAGGGGTGGTCATCGAAAAACTGGCCTATAAACCTCTGCGAAGCGCCCCGAGAATGTCTATTATGATCTCGGCTATCGGCGTTTCCTATCTGCTTCAAAATCTAGCTACGTACCTGTTTTCCGCTTTGCCGAAGCAGTACCCATCTATTCCGATTTTGAACCAGACTATCACCTTGGGTAGTGTTTCCACCTCCCTGGTAACCTTTATCACACCGATTATCACCATCATCTTTGTTGTGCTGTTGATGCTTCTAATCAAATATACCAAGATTGGTATGGCCATGCGAGCCGTATCCAAGGATTTTGAAGCAGCACAATTGATGGGTATTAAAATCAACAGTGTTATCAGCTTTACCTTTATCATCGGCTGTTTTCTAGCCGCATTAGGTTCCATGCTGTATTTTACACCGAGACCATCCGTTTTCCCTTTGG
Source organism: Aminipila butyrica (assembly GCF_010669305.1). Classification (NCBI taxonomy): domain Bacteria; kingdom Bacillati; phylum Bacillota; class Clostridia; order Peptostreptococcales; family Anaerovoracaceae; genus Aminipila; species Aminipila butyrica. The sequence continues at coordinate 2,968,625 of NZ_CP048649.1, forward strand.
CGGGTTCCCTGCCAGGCCTCAAGTGCTTCATCGCAGCGGTGTTCGGCGGCATCGGCAGTATCCCGGGAGCTGTTGTGGGCGGCTTCATCATCGGTTTCTCGGAAACCTTTATCAAGGCAGCCGGTTATTCGGAGTTCAGCGATGTGTTTACATTTGTCTTATTGATTGTCGTCCTCATGTTCAAACCGACTGGTTTGTTCGGTGAAAATTTAGCAGAGAAGGTGTAATTATGACAAAAAATCAAAAAAATATTTGCTCTATAATTGCCTTACTGGTGCTGGCTGGACTGATTTTTTCAGTGAACGAATTTGCTTCTCAGTCTTCCATGCTCCGCACAATTCTGCAATTAGGCGCGATCTATGCCTTAGCCTCCGTATCTATGAATCTGCTCAACGGGTTTACCGGACTCTTCTCACTGGGTCAAGCCGGATTTATGGCGATAGGAGCCTATGCTTTTGCTATATTTACCATTCCAGTCAAGAACAAGCCTATGGTCTATTACCTCTACGGCATATCTGACGGACTGGCTAATGTGGAACTGCCTAGCTGGCTGGGATTAATTCTGGCTGGTCTGATAGCTGCCTTGCTGGCAGCCCTCATCGGCGCTCCCGTCCTTCGATTGAAAAGCGACTACTTCGCCATCGCAACTCTGGGTTTTTCAGAAATTGTGCGAATACTAGTGGCCAGTTCGCCTTTCAACACCATTACCAACGGTTCCTTGGGCCTGAAGCTCATACCGGGATACAGTTCCTACTACACGCCATTTATTATCGTGTTCATCTGTATCGTCATTATTGTTCTGCTGATTAAGAGCTCTTATGGACGGGCGTTCAAAGCGATTCGAGAAGATGAAATCGCCGCTGAAGCCATGGGTATTAACCTGGCTAAGCATAAACAGCTTTCGTTCATCATCAGTTCCTTCTTCGCCGGGATAGCTGGAGCCCTGCTGGCCATGTACCTGGGTGCCATCACGTCCACCACCTTCCCGATTATGTTGACCTACAATATTTTGTTAATTGTCGTTATCGGCGGTATGGGCAGTGTTACAGGAAGTATCATTTCAGCATTTTTAGTAACCGCTGCCAAGGAATGGTGGCTGCGGTTCCTGGACCAGACCATGATTATTGCCGGAATCCAAGTTCCTTTCCTCCGGACCGGATTTCGTATGGTGGTCTTCTCCATCATTCTTATGGTAGTTGTCCTCTTCTGGAGACGTGGGATCATGGGTCAAAAGGAATTTTCCTGGGACGGTATTTACCGGTTCTTTACCCGAAAATCCCGCAAAGGAGGTGCTGTCAATGAGTAAGGAGAATCTGCTGCGGGTTTCTGATGCCACAATGCAGTTCGGCGGAGTTGTCGCCCTCAACAATCTAGACTTAGAGGTTAATAAGGGCGAAATTATCGGTCTCATCGGCCCTAACGGCGCAGGCAAGACTACCGCGTTCAACGTGATTACCGGCGTTTATGCGCCTACCAATGGAGAAATCAGCTTCGACGGTGAAGTGATTGCTACCAACTATCCTCATGGTAAGATGAAAACCCTCTATTCCGGCCAAAACGCTGGCAAATATACGAAAACGGTCATGCCTACACCGGATAAGATTACTAAAAAAGGCATTGCCCGAACATTCCAAAACATTCGCTTATTCAAGGATCTGACGGTGTTTGAAAACGTACTTATCGCCAAGCATCTGAACATCAAGGCCAACGTATTCTCTGCCACCTTCCTGCTCAATCGCAAGGAAGAAGCCAGAATGCGGGAAGAAACCATGGAGCTTCTGCGAATACTGGATTTGGAAAAAAATAAGGATGATATCGCCTGCTCCCTGCCCTACGGCAAGCAGCGCCACCTGGAAATCGCCAGAGCTCTGGCCACCAAACCAAAGCTGCTGCTTTTAGACGAACCCGCAGCTGGTATGAACCCACAGGAATCAGACGACTTGATGCGTTTCGTTTCCCGTATCAGAGATGATTTCCAGTTATCCATTCTCACCATCGAGCACCATATGCAGTTCGTTATGGGTATCTGTGATCGGATTTATGTGCTGGACTACGGTACCTTGATTGCACAAGGTATTCCATCAGAAATTCAAAATAACCCGAAGGTTATCGAGGCGTATTTGGGGGTAGACGAATAATGTTAAAAATAGAAAATTTACATGTGTTTTATGGCGGTATTCACGCCCTCCGAGGCATCAGTCTAGAAGTTCCCGATAAAAAGATTATCTCCCTCATAGGGGCCAATGGTGCCGGCAAAAGTACCACCTTGAAAGCCATCATGGGCCTGGTAAACCGGGCGGAAGGCTCTGTCTCCTTCAACGATAAAAATATCACCACCATGCAGACCAAGGACATCGTAGGCAGCGGCATCGTGCTCTGTCCCGAAGGCCGACGGGTCTTCCCAGACTTGACGATTGCCGAAAATCTTACCTTAGGTGCCTACCTGCGCAAAGATAAGGACCAGATTAAAAAGGATCGTCAATGGGTATATGAGCTGTTTCCCCGGCTTTTGGAGCGGGAATGGCAGCTGGCGGGCACCCTTTCTGGCGGTGAGCAGCAAATGCTGGCCGTCGGCCGGGCAATTATGAGCAAGCCAAAACTCCTCATGCTGGATGAACCTTCTTTGGGGCTGGCCCCTCTGGTAGTTAAGGATATCTTTTCTATCATCCGTCAGATTAACGCTGCTGGTGTCAACATCTTGCTTATTGAGCAAAACGCGAAAGCCGCACTGGAGATTGCCGACTACGCATACGTCATGGAGACCGGCAGCATCACCTTGGCTGGAACAGGCAAAGAGCTGTTGGCCAGCGATGCTGTGAAAAAAGCATATTTGGGCGAATAAACGATTTGCTCATTACCATGGAGCCAGGCAAGCCTGTCTGGCACATTCTCTCAATATTCTTATTCAAAATACCAACCGAAAAAATCGGTTGGTATTTTTTTGTGAAAACTGGCATGAACTTATGTAAAAAAGCATTTGATATGGTAGAATACGCTTATAAAAGCTTTGGGCTTGAGATTTTACTTGATTTATTTCATCCTACTATAAATTCACCGAAACAGGAGGATATCTGTATGGACGATTACCACAAGCTGACGACAAAGGCCGAGGAACTGAAACAGACATTAAGCAAAGAAAACGACAGGGATCCAGAAGGGATAACAGACATGCAACGGGCTTCTGCCGCAGAGGGAACAGCTTCAAATGCAGACGTGACAGGGACACCGAAGGAGCATCCACTGCGGAAAGGCATTTCCTATATCTTAGCCTCTTCTCTCGGGTTTAGCATTATCCCCATTCTAGCCTCCTTAGGCTTCTCGGCTAACGCTTCACCTGTTACCATGCTATTTTACCGGTTTCTCATTGCTGGAATCGTGTTTTTTACTTACTGCTTTATTCGGCAGCGATCATTTCTGCGGCAGAGCCGAAAAAATACAGTCCAGCTGGTAACGGCAGCAATCATCTACTCCATTCAGTGCATCTTATTTTTTTCCGCCTTTCAATACATACCGGCAGCCTTAGGGGAAGTAATTTTTTATATCTACCCTGTCTTCGTAGCTGCCTTATCCGTTCTCTTTCTTAAAGAACGGATGACCCGATACCGAGTTGTGGGCATTCTTACAGCATTACTGGGCATTTTCGTGGTCTTATATGCCCCAGCAGGCGGCTTGCACCTAAGAGGTGTGCTGCTGGTGTTGCTGGCCGCACTGGCCAGTTCCTGCTATTTTATCTTTAATAAGAAGTTCACCTCGGAAATCAGTGCTCCTGTGCTGATGACCTATGTATGCTTTACTTGCAGCTTTCTTTATCTGATCTACAGCTTGTTCACTGGAGAATTTACCGTACCTACGGAAGGAAAGGTCTGGCTGTATATCTTGCTGCTGGCGCTCTGGTCCACTTGCGTCGGCCTCTTCTGTCTGATGCAGGGGCTTAAACTGCTCAGTGCGGGGATCGTCTCTCTGCTCAGCCTCGCAGAACCCATCTTCACCATCCTGCTTTCGTTCTTGATTTTTGGCACAGCCCTGACACCTTCTCAGCTGCTGGGCTCCGGATTAGTCCTCGTTGCCATTTATATCTATGAAAAGAATTAAACGCTTCATTCTGTCCTATCGACGTCTAGGCTATGCTCTATATAAGAAAAGACGAGCTCTTCTCTTCCTACCGAGAACTCGTCTTTTTGTTTTAAGTACTTTATCATATTTGATAAGAAAAGGTTGCCTCCATTTCAAGCAATCGAACGTTACCCCTTCCAGATACTACAGCTTGCTGATATCCAACTGCTCATAGGCTGCCAGAAACGGCCTTAGCTTCTCCGCAATCTGCTTACAGCCCCCCGGCTGATTCGATTCAATGTTCAAAGGCATAATCGGATCATGAAGGGATTTCCGCAGCAGACACCAGCCGTCTCCGTGGCTTTGGTTGAAATTAATGCGCACACCTTCATAGTTCGGTTCCACCAGACTCATGCCGCAGTGGCAAAGAACACAGCTCCCTTCTTCCACCGCCTCAATTTCTCCATCAGCCTTGCGCTGGGCACAGTCTGACATAGAAGACCATTGGCGCAGCTCCTGCAAAATCCGATCTCCGTATGGACCGAAATCCTCACACGTAATAGGCAGCCGTATCTCTATGGCCTCAACTGGCTCTTCCAGCCGATTAATCAAGCTATCTAACGTTTTCCCCTCAGCAGCCAGTTGCGCTGCCTTGATGACAATCTTGGTAGCCAAATAGGCTCCATCATCTAAGAAATGGTTTTCTTTTAAAGCGGCATGGCCCGACGTCTCGATAGCTAGCTGGCTATCGATTCCTTCCTCATTGAGCCGGACAGCTTCATTAATTACGTTCTTGTATCCCCGCTTAAACCGCTTGTGTTTCAGCCCCAGCTCTTGTTCCAGAAAGACTGTCAGCTGATCACTGGTAATACTATCCGTGACCACCGTCGTCCCCGGATAGGTTTCTGCTACCAGCGCAGCAGCCATGGCAACAATACCATTTCGACTGATTTCCCGTCCCTGGTGATCCACCGCAGAGGAGCGGTCTACATCCGTGTCAAAAATCAGCCCCAAGTCGGACTGAGTCTCCAGCACCTGCTGGGAGATGGCGGCCATGGCGGCTTTGTCCTCCGGATTCGGTGCATGGTTAGGAAAGGTGCCGTCCGGCTCTAAAAACTGGCTGGCGGAAATATCTGCCCCCAGAGGAGCCAGGACCTGCTTGGCATAGAAGCCACCACCGCCGTTGCCGGCATCTACAACAATTTTCAGCCCTTTTAAAGGCTTTTCATAATCTAGACAGCTATTTACCCCCGCCTTGATTTTGTCCCGCAGAAATCGGCTGTAAACGCCCATGAGCCCTTGTTCTGACCGCTTCCAATCCTGCTCCGCCACCGGATCTCCCAAGGCTGCCAAGAACGCTTCCCCCTCCGCCCAGGCAATAATTTTCCCGATATCGTTCTTGTCCAAGCCGCCACCCCGATGAAAGTATTTAAATCCATTGCGGTTAAAAGGCAGGTGACTGGCAGTTATCATAATCGCCCCATGACAGGCAAACTCGGGAAAAACCGTGCTCATAAACATCGCCGGTGTAGAAGCCAGGCCGCAAGGTATCACCGTAGCCCCATGACGAGCTAGGCCTCGGATTACTGCTTCCAGCAGCATCTCTCCGGATATCCGAGGATCCCGTCCCACTGCCACCTTTAACTCACCGGGCTTCTTCCCCGTCTTTTCAGAAAGCCACAGCAGAAAGGCTGCCGACAGACGTTCCGCCTCTTCCGCCCCCAGATTAGGTACTTCTCCCGCTATTCCCTCCAGCGCAATGCCTCGAATGTCACTCCCATTTTGCAGCTTTTTATAATCACGTTTCATTCAACCTTCTCCTTTTCAATTCATAGAGTTCATTATAACATTCCCCACAAGGCTGCGCAAGGTAGCCCCAGGGGGATTTAAGCTGATTATCAATTTGACTGATTGGAACGCAAAAAATATTTAGTCAAGTACTTGACATCATTGCAAATTCGTAGTATTCTAATTTCAGTCAGGTACTTTACTAAAATGTTTTAAAGGAGAAAACTCTATGAATACAATAAAAGAAACGATTGATGAACAACTGCAACAGTTGCAAATGCTAATGCACCGCACTTGGTTCAGCCACTTCGCCGGTGCAGGAAAATCCCGCAACCCCCACCGAGGACAAGGACGGATATTGGCACTCCTCAAATTAAAGCCTCAAATTAGTCAGAAAGAGTTGACCTATTTACTGAACATGAGCAAGCAAGCTGTCGCTGAGTTGATTGCTAAGCTGGAAAGAAACGGATATATCACCCGTGAACCTTCCGAAGAAGATAAACGTGTTATGACTATCCGGTTGACAGAAGAAGGCGCGAAAGCTGCTGATCATGTAGATGACGCCGCCTCTGAGACGGTGAAGATTCTAGACTGCTTCAATGAGGAAGAGCTAATCACTTTCAGCGAATATCTGGGGCGCATTATCCAACAGTATGAAGAACAATTCCCGGATGAAGACTTTGAACAACGGCGGCGGCACATAGAAGCGTTCATGGCGCTTCACGGCGGCGGTTTCAGGCATGGATGCAAGTCCGATTTTGACGGGCAGGAACATGAACATGAGCACAGACACAGACAAGAGCATAGGCATGGGCATGGATTCGGACACGGACACAAACACGGTTTTGACCGGCACGGCCATGACAACTGCGAAGATTTCAAGGGGTGCGGACATCATCATGAGAAAACGGAGGAATCCCCTGCTGAGAAAAAACAATCGGATGAGGAGCATGAAAACCGATGCAAGAACACATGAAAGTACGCGAATCTGCGGAAAATTACTTAAAGACAATCCTGCTATTGCAAAGTGAACTTGGCGAAGTTCGTTCAATTGATGTGGCCAATGCTCTTGGCGTATCCAAGCCTAGTGTCAGCAATGCCATCAAAAAACTTCGCCGGGAAGGACTTGTGGTCATGGCAGAAAACTACAATCTCTTGCTGACAGAAGATGGCTTTAAATATGCTACTACTATATTTGAGCGTCATCAAATCATCGAAAAGTTTTTAACAGACAATCTTGGAATTGATAGAAAAACTGCGCATAAAGATTCCTGCCACATGGAGCATCTCTTAAGTCCGGAGACTTTGAGCAAAATTAAGGAAAATTACGAAGGAAATAAAATGGGTGCATCGCCGCTTTGACGATGCACCCATTTTTTGCTATTTATAATTAAACCCCTTTATTTACGTCCGATCCCCTGTTTTTATTCCATGTCCTTCACAAAACTATCTGCCACCATAGTCTGTCCTCCCTGTAAGACTACCGGCAAATCCATCTTCTCTACTTGGTCTAAAGCCTTTAAATCTTTTGTTTGATGCGTGAACTGAAAAGCATCGCTGCCAACGGTCAGCTGAATTTCCATATCGTTTTTAGTTAAAACAATAGGCTTTTCGTTGGAAGTCCACTTCACCTGATATCCTTTTGCCTCCGCCGCTGCTCTCAAAGAAACGTAGGCGGGAGCAGCCTGTTCTGGTGCGGCTTCCTCTAGCAGAATGACATTCTCTGGTGTGGTCTGAGCCGGAATACTCCGGGTGGATACCGTATAAAGAACGACACAAGTCTTATTTGCTATATCCTCTGCCGTATACAACCGCTTGCTGCCTTTCGTATCCAAAACCTTCGTTTTCTCAGACAAATTCAACTTCAATGTATTATCCTGATTTACCAAGGAATCATCATAAACGGAAACATTCAGTGAACTGCTGTCACTGCGGACGATAAAGGCCGTCACATGCCCCGTCTGAGCCGGAATACTCAACGTAACGGCTGCATTAGCTGGCAAAATGGCAGTCAGCCTCATATCTTTCTTCAAGTCCTGAACCGCAATCTGCTTTCCAGAAGCCTGATCAAACACAAAGAGGTCCGCTTTCACAAAGAAAATCATCCCCATGTTGTCGTTTTTAATTTGAATGCGATAGGCTTCGCCCTGGTCCGTTATCTGCTCAATAATGCCTTCTTCCACTACAAACTGTTGCTCCTGCTGCTGCACTTCCTGCACGTCATTCCCCCCGTCAGCCAAAACTGGTCCGGCCTGGACTCCCGTGTCTGCAAAAGCGGCTGTAGATGTAATCAGTGTCAGGCACAAAGCCCCTGTCAGTATCTTTAAAATAGCTTTCTTTTTCATTTCTTCTCCTTTTCCTGTGCTGCGTCCCAAAGGGGTACTCGCTGCTTCAATGACCTCTTTTCTTTTATTAGACGGCAAGCTACCAGAAAAAGTTCCCATTAAGCTGAATATTTCCCCTGCGTCTTTTATACGCCTTAAAAAATAGAGGGCAGCAGGAACGCAGAAACACAAAAGCCTGTCTTCCCGGCAGCCCTTGCAGGCATCCTCAAAAGACAGGCTCTCGTGTGTGAAAAGAGTTCTCTGCGCCTTACATTAGGCTGCAGATGGTGTTAGAAAATTCAATAGGGTCATCAATTGGCATTCCCTCGATGAGCAGAGCCTGGTTGTACAACAGCTTGGCGTAAGCCTTTACCTTCTCTGGGTCCTGTCCAAAAGCGGTTTTCAGTGACGCAAAGACCTTATGGTTGGCGTTAATCTCCAGCACCTTTTCTGCTGAAACCTTGTCGCTGTTAGCAGGAATCGCATTGAGCACCTTTTCCATCTCAATAGAAAGATCTCCATTGCTGGTCAGGCACACCGGATGGCTCTTCAGCCGCTGAGATACCCGAACCTCTGAAACCTTGCCTTCCAGGGCTTCCTTCATGGCTGCAAATAAATCCTTATTTTCCTCTGCTTGCTTTTCCAGAGCCTCTTTTTCTTCGGCGGTCTCTTCGATACCCAAATCATCACTGGAAACGGATTTAAAGGACTTTTCTTCTACCGCCCCGATAATTTTGATAGCAAATTCGTCGATTTCATCTGTGCAGTATAGGATCTCATACCCCTTATCCTTCAGCATTTCAGTCTGAGGCTGCTTATCCAGCTTCTCTCGGCTTTCGCCGCAAGCATAATAAATATATTTCTGGTCCTCTTTCATTCGGGACACGTACTCTGCAAAGGTCACCAGTTTCTTTTCCGAAGAGGAATAGAACATGAGCAATTCCTGCACCGCATCCTTGTGCATGCCAAACTCATTGTACGCACCAAATTTCAGCTGCATGCCAAAGTTCTCAAAGAAGGTCTCATACTTCTCCCGATCGGTGTGAAGCATATCTAATAGTTCAGCTTTAATCTTCTTCTCCAGCCGAACGGCAATCGCTTTTAACTGCCTATCGTGCTGTAACAACTCTCTGGAGATATTCAGGGACAAATCCTGTGAGTCCACCAGCCCTCTGACAAAACTGAAATAATCCGGTAGAAGATCGGCACACTTTTCCATGATTAAAACACCGCTGGAATAAAGCTGCAAGCCCTTTTCGTACTCCTTGGTGTAATAATTGTATGGCGTCCGAGCTGGAATATACATCAGCGCATTATAGGTCGACACGCCCTCGACATTGGTGTGAATCACCTTAGCCGGTTCTTCAAAATCGAAGAATTTTTCTTTATAAAATTGGTTGTAATCTTCCTCTGTAATAGTGCCTTTGCTCTTCTTCCAAATAGGCACCATGCTGTTCAAGGTTTCATCTTCTCTGTAGGTTTCGTATTCCGGCGTATAATCCTTATCCGCCTTCTGCTCTTCGCTTGCTTCCTTCATTCGATGCTTTTCCGCATTCATCTTGATAGGGTAGCGGATATAATCTGAGTATTTTTTAATCAGACCTTTCACCTTGTATTCTTCCAGGAACTCCCCGTACTTTTCATCTTCTGTATCTTCTTTGATATACAGGATAATTTCCGTTCCTGGGTTCTCTTTTTCGCATGGCTCTATGCTGTAGCCCTCTGCTCCAGTAGATTCCCATAGATGTGCCTGCTCTTGTCCATAGGCCTTGCTGACTACCTGAATCTTAGACGCAACCATAAAGGCCGAATAAAAGCCCACGCCAAATTGACCGATAATATCAATTTCTTCCTTGGCATCCATCTTATCTGCATTTTCTTCTTTAAATTGCAGCGATCCACTTTTCGCTATGGTGCCCAGATTGTTCTCCATTTCCTCTTTGGACATACCGATACCGTTATCGCTTATGGTTAAGGTGCGAGCTTCCTTATCCACCGCCAGCCGGATATAAAAATCATCTCTGGAGATACCTGTGTTCTCTGTTAAAGCCAGGTAGTAGAGTTTGTCGATGGCATCGCTGGCATTGGAGATTAGCTCTCTCAGGAATATTTCCTTGTGTGTGTAAATTGAATGAATCATCAAGTCCAACAGCCGCTTGGATTCTGCTTTAAATTGTTTCTTTTCCATATACAATTCCCTCTTTCTCTTTTATGTGATGCAATATTGCTGTATGTAAATACGTTATCAGCCTGTTTGGCACTCACTATATACGAGTGCTAACAAATATAATATACATTGCTTGTCACAAAAAATCAAGAGAAAAAGGGAAAAAAATATATAATGGATTTATCAAATAATACAAAATTTATATGGACGTTAACAATAAAAAAAGAAAACCATATTTTTAGAAAACAAAAGACCCAAGATTGCAATAATCTTGGGTCTTTTCCGTAAGCTTAAAATTAACGCTTGGAGAACTGAGATGCTCTTCTTGCCTTCTTTAAACCGTACTTCTTTCTTTCCTTCATACGAGGGTCTCTCGTTAAGAATCCTGCTGCTTTCAGCAGTGCTCTGAACGCTTCTTTGTCTGCTACGCACAGTGCTCTGGAGATACCATGTCTCAAAGCACCTGCCTGACCAGTGAAACCGCCACCGTTTACAGTAGCAATTACGTCAAACTTGCCTTCGCAGCCAGCCACCTCGAAAGGCCGTCTAACTTCTCTTTTAACAATTTCCATTCCGAAATATTCTTCCAGCGGCTTCTTGTTTACGATGATCTCACCTTTTCCAGGGATTAATCGAACTCTAGCAACTGAGGACTTTCTTCTTCCGGTTCCCTGATATTGAATCTTTGCCATTGTCTATTCCTCCCTTTCCTAAAATTCCCAAACTTCTGGCTTCTGAGCTGCATGATCGTGCTGTGTACCTGCATAAACCTTCAGTTTTTTGTACATCTGTCTGCCAAGCTTGCCGTTTGGCATCATGCCTTTTACAGCATGTCTGATTATTTCGTCTGGCTTCTTTGCCTGTAACTTTTCAAAAGTGATCTCACGAAGACCGCCTGGATATCCAGTATGTCTCTTATAAATCTTTTCTTTTCTCTTCTTACCTGTTACTTCTACCTTCTCTGCATTAATTACGATTACATAGTCTCCGCAATCAACGTGTGGTGTGTAGATTGGCTTTTTCTTACCTCTAAGAATAGCAGCAACTTCGGATGCAAGTCTACCAAGAGTCTTACCCTCAGCATCAATTACATACCACTTATGCTCTACTTCATGAGGCTTCGCGATAAATGATTTCATTTTTCCCTCCTCACCTACTAAAATTGGCACCTGCCAATCACTTTCGGCAACTTTACTATAACGTTGCGGGCCACGGCCGGTCTTTCCCAGCCTGCACCCTGTATGAAAAAGCCCTAAACGGATCTTTGACATTCTTTTCCGGCACCGTGTAACACACAATGCAGAATTAGTTTACACTTTTTGAGGGTTTAAGTCAATAAAAACTTCTATTTTCTTTTGGCCACTTCCACAATTTCCATGAACTTTTTCATGATATAACCGAAGTTCTCTTTTACATGAGGCAGCTTGCACTGACTGCAATCTTTAATGTTGTCTTCTGTATATCTAAAATTGCCCCCGCACTTGTCTCCCAGAGCATAGAGCGGGCAGTAGCAGAACAGGCAGTTGAACTCCTCCGGCTTACTGGTGGGATGACAGGGAAAATATTCACATTTGCTGTGATTAAAAAAGGAATATTGCTTGCCCACCCAATGAGGCTGCTCTTCCTGTCCACCCTTCACTTCTTTATTTTGATCTTCCATCGTTACTCCTCCTCTATATTCATGCATTTCCTATTCATAGATTTACCGGCCTGGAAATCAGCAGTGTTTCTGACAATTTAAGTCGCTCTCCTTTTTCCAAGGTATTCATCATACGCACCTCTCCTGGCTCCTCAATTCGCCGCAGCAGCTTCTCCCGCTGGAGCTTCCGCTGAAGCTGTCTGGCCGTGCCCATCCCTCCGTCATAAATTGCCACATTGCCGCCGATAACCTTGGCAATAATCTCTTTTATAAAGGGGTAATGGGTGCAGCCCAGTACCACAGCCTCCGTATTGTTCCGAAGGTTTGGTGGTAAAAGCTGTAATAAAAAGTTCTCCAACGGGTCTCCACTGAGAATCCCGTCTTCCACGAACTCCATCAGTCCGCCACAAGGTACTGGAATAATTGTAGCATATTCCTCGTACTTCTTCATCAGATTTTGAAACTTTCTCTCGGCCAAAGTCATAGGTGTGGCCATAACCAAAACCTTCCCCCCCTCATGATTCAAGGCCGCCGGTTTTAAGGCTGGCTCCACCCCAATGATGGGAAAGTCCTTATACTTGTTTCGCAGATATTCTGCTGCTGCACTGGTAGCCGTATTGCAGGCGATAACCACCGCCTTGGCCCCTTGCTCTATCAGAAATTTTACATTTTTTTCTGTCAGCTGCCGCACTTCTTCTGTGGTTCTTATTCCGTAGGGAGCGTTCTTTGAATCCCCAAAATAGATGTAGTTTTCATAAGGCATCATTCTGATGGCTTCATTTAACACGCTAATGCCTCCAACGCCCGAATCCAAGAAGGCAACCGGTTTATCATATTTTTCTATCATACTAGTCATACCTGTATCCCAATTTTAATTCTCTGTTTATTATTCCACTTACATTGCCAAAAATATCCGCCTATCCTGCTAAATCTCTGACTAAAATTCTTAGCGAACATATTACCATCATATACTTTATTCTCACAAATTTCACTAATAACTCTCATTTTTTATAAAAATTTTAGCAATAGAATAGAATAAAAGCGCAGCTATGGACTTTGCCCCTAGCTGCGCTTTTATTGTTTCAATTATTCTACTTCAATATATCGTTCATTCTCTGGAACATGGCTGCAACCTCAGCCCTTGTGGTAGTATCCTTAGGCGCCAGTTTACCGTCCTTTCCGTTGATGATGCCATTTCCTACGGCCCATGCCATCGACTCATTCGCATAAGAGGAAATCTGTGCATGATCACCAAATCCGCTCAGTTGTCCCGATTTGCTTACATCGATTTTCTTATACTGTGCATATCTGTACAGTATGCTTGCAAGCTGTTCTCTCGTCAGATCCCCCGAAGGGTTAAAGGCGTTTTCTCCGATTCCAGAGACAATGCTGTTACCACTCGCCCAGTTTACGGCTCCCTCATAATATTGGCCCGACTTCACATCGGCAAAGCCCGCTGCCGAGGCCTTAGGCTCGCCCTCCAGCCTGTAAAGCATGGTTACAACCATGGCCCGATTGGTCTTCTGGTTCGCTCCAAAACTATTTTCACTTACGCCATTCATAATGCCCTTATCCATAACGAACTGCACGGCCTCAGCAAACCAGCTGCTCTTCTTCACATCGGAGAATTTAGCTGTTGCCGATTTATCTGCCGCTGTTTCATTTCCTGGATTTACAGCCGGCTTCTCTTCCTTTACCGTGTTGTCCACCGCTTTACTTGAAGAAGAGGAATGCTTCTTGCCTCCACTTGGTATGCCTGTGCCGCCAACCATATCTATCGAATAGGAAGGCAGCTTGTTTTCTGTCAATACGGAAGGTATAAATATTTCTTCATCCGAAGGGTGATCTGCTATAAATCTTCGCAGCTCGGTAAGAATGGTCTTTGCATAGCCAAAGGCCTCCTCCGACACAGCTTTTCCCAACGCTGTCGCTTTTGTTTCTGCTAGGGCTGGACTGTAGACGTAAATGCGCTTCATCGAGTCATCTACGTTTTGCTGTTGTTCAATGAGCCTGTTCTGGTAATTCTTCCAGAACAGTTTTACATTTTCACCATATCGGTCTCGGTCATTGTCACACAAATCATTTATAGCTGCACATACCCAGTACATGGAGGTATCATCAGGAAAGTCTGTATCATCCAGTACGTCTTCTATATCAGCTGCATTCGGCAGGTATTCTGTCTTGTAAATCCCCGAAGTATCTGTCAGCAGATTTGAATAGAACGGAAGATATATGGAAAATTCGGCTCTGGACATGGCCTGCCACTGGATGACGGACAGTGCGTCCGGCATACTCTGCCTTATCTCAAATATATGACACTCAGCCTGCCGCTCATTTCCGATGGAATAAGTAGCCGATCCCTTGTTATGATCATACTCGGAGCCTTCACCCCTGTAAGCTAAAAACCGCAGGACCTCATAGGTATTGACCCTTTTGTCGGCAGTGAACCGCATCGGCGTATACACCGGGTCGATATACATGCCCTCTACACCTTTTCGTTCCTTTGTGCCCACCTCTATATCTGCGGCAAGTGCTGGATTGAGATAGTTCACACCTTGCCAGTATCGCACATACTGGCCTGCTCCGTGATCTCTGGTCGTGTATGTAGAGCCAATGTCAATCTTGTGAATGTCCCCAAGGGCAATCTCTGGATTTTCCGTCAGCTGGGAGGAAACCAGGAATTCGTGCTCAAAGGGAAGGCTGATTAAATCCTTGGAGGCCACCACGTTCTGTGTGTCATTTACATCTAATTCCACCGTTCCCAGCATGTTGGGATTGATGGCAACTTCATTTGCTTTCATCCGGACCGCTGCATACTGGTGTCCTGACAGGATTTCAAAATCCCATACCTCGTTTTTATCACTAATGCTCAGCTGATTACATTCCCCTGCACCGTACTGGTCCAGAATAGCTGCCAGCTTTTCCACACCGTCCTTTGCTGTCTTAGCCTGCATAAGAACAACCTGGGCTAGTGAAATTTCATGCAGCGCACCTTCCTTCTCCTCATAATACACAATCGGATCAGAATCCATAACATCATCATTACAATCAGTTGACACCGTTGCACTTACGGCAACGCCTTTTTCATTGACACCTGCCTCACCATAAGCTTCTGCAAGGATTTTCTCCCCATCCATCACGGTCTCGCCTGCTTCCACCGAGTCGCGCATGATGGTATATCGGTAGGTGTGTGCAGGATACGGCATGGAGAACCCATACTCATCCTTATACAGTTCCCCTGAGGCATGATCTGCGGCAGGTATTATCTCAAATACCTTATCGTAGAGCTTGCCTATGTCCTCAGAACGTCCCACATAAGCAGAACCATTCTCGGAAAAATCACTTCCCACGTATACCCCCGTACAGGCAAACGCCGTTGAAGCACCAGTGAAAAGCATAGCCGCCGTCAAGGACAGCGAAATTCCTCCTCTTAGGAGTTTTCCCCATTTTCTACAATAGTTCCTTTTCATTTTTCCTCCTCATATTGTTCTGTAATACTAAAGCACTGCTTTTAAAATAACAGAATTATTACAATTGTCAAACTAAATATTTTGCAATAAATTACTTTTTATGGGTTTTATTACATGTTATTCTCATATAAATTAATTTTGTATACAAAAAAAGTTGTTTTTTTTCAGATTCGAATGAAAAAACATACCCGATTTGCTAATTTTATTTATTTTTTTGAATTTACCATCTATTTAAATTTCTCAGACAAGTCATACTATTTTGCTGTGCCCCCACTATTTCTCGTTAATATACTGTCCATGCCATGCTCCCCACAAGTTCTCTATAAACAAATTATCTATCCATAGTAAAGCATCTCTCAATGCCTAACGAGGAAATTTATTCTCATAATATATTTGCCCTATAAATTTGGCTAGTAATCTTTATTGTTTGTATTTTTAGGAATATAGTTTTCTCTGTCGCGTGACATTCTCCGTTTCTCCTCTGTTTCATCACTAAATCTTTGCAATGGTAAAATATACTTTTCTCATTAGTAAACATGTAAATCGGAGGTAAAATCATGAAAAAAATTACTGTCTTTTTATTAATTGGTTCCTTAGCTGCTGCGGTGAGTTTAACCGGCTGTGGCTCCGCTGCCGGCACTACGGAGACAGACGGCACAACGCCCGCTGCGGTAGAAACGCAAAGGGAACAAGGGCTTCAATACGGTCAGATTAAATCCATTAGTGGTGATACCGTGACCATAGCCTTAGGTACTATGGCTGATGTGCGTCCCCCAGAAGGCAGAAATGGACAGCTGGAGAAGGATCAAACTACTACGCCTGCCCTTCAGGCCGACAGCGAAAGCACCCAATCCGACAGCGGAGACCAGCAGCGGCCAGCAAAGCCCGACGGTGAAGCTCCCGCAGACGGACAAACTCCACCAGATGGTGCAAACGGTGGCAAACGCCCCGATGGCCAGACTCCACCGGACGATGACACGGCTGGATTGACCGGTAAGAGTAACATCACTCTCACGGATGAAACACTGACGATTACTCTTACGGATGAAACTACCATCGGCTACATGAACGGCAGTACCTCTACAGCCGCCATTTCTGAACTGTCCGTAGGCACCACCATAGCAGTCAGCCTAGACGAAGATGGTAAAACCGCCACCCAAATTCTTATCATCAAATAAACAAAGAGCTGCATACAGATTACAAACTAAGCTGCTAGCAACAAATGGCCATAGGCTCCCGGAAAGGGCAGCCTATGGCCATTTGTTGCTATTATTTTCAGGAAGCAAGCCGCCTGGTTTTGTTATTCGTGAATATCCTTCTCTTTCTCAAGCAGGTACTTTGCTAAAATAATCCCTCCTATATAGAAGAAAAATATAGCCAGTAGTATAGGCGTTACGCCATCTATTAATTTTCCATCCGCGATAAAAGAGGTAACTCCTACTCGAGTATAAGCATTAAATGAAACAACTACATCCAATACGCCCAGCCCTATAAAAAGAAAGGCCTGTATTAGCGGAAATTTCGTTTTATTACTTAAGTAGGCATTTTTCAAAACGGTACATGTAACAAAATATAAAGTTGGTATCACTATAATTACAAAAGCTTGTATCATGGGAGATGCCGATGTATGGTCTGTTGAAATCCATCCATTTATCAGAACAAGAGTAAAAGTAATAAATAAAGATTGATAGGCTATTTTCTGCCTCGTGATGATCTGGTACTCATCAAAATTCTCTTTTTCCATATTAATTCTCCTCTCCAAATAATTCATCAAGGGTTTTCCCAAGGATTTTGCAAATTGCCCTGCAAAGTTTTATCGTTGGATTATACTCTCCCTGCTCAATAGCATTCATTGTTTGGCGGGAAATGCCAACCGCTTCGGCAAGTGCCTTTTGTGTCATATCTAATTCGGCTCTTGCAATTTTTATTTTAATATTTCGTGCCATTTCCTTACCTCCAACATTATAATAATATATATTTTAATTAATGTCAAATATATATTACATTTATTAAAACAAAAGAAGGCTCCTCCAGGATTCCTACGGATAGTCTCCGTGCTCCCGGCTGGGCCTTCTTCTTTCATTCTATTTTACCTTTTTTAATTCGTTAGTTCTCTGCCTATTCAAACGGCACAACAGCGCCATCGTACTTATTGTTGATGAACTCTTTGATTTCATCAGACTTCAGCACGTCCACCAGAGCCTTAACTCCTTCGTTATTCTCATTGCCTTCCTTAATAGCAATAATGTTTACATAATTCTTTGCCGCTTCGGAATCAGAGGTCTCGTAAGCCACCGCATCTGCCTTCACGGAGAAGCCTGCTTCTAGAGCATAGTTACCATTCAGGGTTACAAAAGCTACTTCACCGATTACTCGGGATAGCTGTGCTGCTTCCAACTCTTGAATCTTTACGCCGTATGGGTTATCTTTAATGTCGTTTACAGTAGCACTCAGACCAGCGCCTTCTTTTAAGGTGATGACACCGTTATCCTGAAGCAGCAGCAATGCTCTGGCTTCGTTAGTCGTATCGTTTGGAACCGCTATTACATCGCCCTTTTTCAGATCTGCCAAGTTCTTCTTCGTACCTGGATAAATACCAAATGGCTCATAGTGAATGTCTCCTGCATTTACCAAGTGGGTACCCTTCTGAGTATTAAAGTCATTCATGTAGGTGATATGCTGGAAATAGTTGGCATCAAAATCGCCGCTTTCCACTACATCGTTAGGCTGTACGTAATCATTAAAGACAGTTACCTGCAAATCCCAACCCTGCTTTGCCAGGATAGTTTTAGCTTCTTCCAGAATCTCTGCGTGAGGAGTCGCCGAAGCCGCTACCGTGATGGGCTTCAATTCTGCCACTTCTCCATTATCCTTATCCGTTTCCTTTGCACCGCAGCCTGCCAGCAGTCCTACTGCCAGAACAGCTGTCAAAGCGCCTGCTAAAATTTTCTTCTTCATAATAAATCCTCCTTCATTTTTTCTATTTTCTTTTATCTAAGCGGCTGGCCACTTTCATGCCTACCGTTTGGAACACTTGTACGAGAAAGACCAACAGAACTACTGTCACCAGCATGATGTCGCTTTCATACCTATAATACCCATATCTCACGGCAATATCCCCCAATCCACCGCCGCCTACGATTCCCGCCATAGCGGAATACCCTAAGATGGTCCCAGTGACGATGGTGGCCCCTACCGCAATGGAAGTTCTAGCTTCTACTAGTAATACCCGGGTGATGATGGAAAAGGTCCCGGCTCCCATGGACAAGGCTGCTTCCACCACCCCAGAATCCACCTCTTTTAGTGAAGACTCCACCATTCTAGCAATAAAGGGAACTGCTGCTACCACTAGGGGCACGATAGTGGCTGTCGAGCCATAGCTCTGACCTAATAAAAAACGAGTAACTGGAATAAGCAAAATCAGCAGAATCAAAAATGGAACACTCCGCACTACGTTGGACACCAGGTCCAGAGCCTTATATAGTTGTCCGTTAGGTTGCAGACCGTCCTTATCAGAAATAACCAAGAGGATACCCATAGGCAGCCCAAAGAGATATCCCAGCAAAGTGGAACCCAGAGTCATGTAGATGGTTTCCCCTGCTCCTCGAATCAGCATGTTAATTACTTCACTACTCCACATCCTCTGTCACCTCCTCTATTTCCAGTCCCCGTTGGGACAGGTACTCTTTCATTTGCCGCTGGACCTCTGGATCTTCTGGCACCCCCAGAATCATTTCTCCCTTGGCTACCCCTCCTACGTTCTTTGTATCTGCCTTGAGGATGTTTACCGGAGTGCCGAACTTCAAGACCATATTGCCAATAACCGGTTCAAAAGCCGAATTCTCCGAAAAGACGATACGAATTTTTCCAGTCTTTTCTAACAAATTCTTCTGTCGCTTTTCCCCTGGCCAGCTGTCGTCTTCTCGCTGACCGATAATCAGCTCTCTGGCTTTCTTAGACTTCGGGTGGTTAAAGATATCCACCATAGCTCCCTGTTCGATAATCTCACCCTTTTCCACAATAGCCACATGGGTGCAGATTTTCCTCACCACAGCCATCTCGTGGGTGATAATGACAATGGTGATACCATACCGACGATTAATTTCCTGAAGCAGATCCAGGATGGATTCAGTGGTCTGAGGGTCCAAGGCACTAGTCGCCTCGTCACACAACAGAATCTTCGGATTCACCGCCAAAGCCCTGGCGATGGCCACCCGCTGCTTCTGTCCACCCGACAATTGAGCGGGGTAAGCGTTGGCTTTATCGCTGAGACCTACGGTCTGAAGCAGTTCCTGTGCCCGCCGCCGGGCTTCTGCTTTTTTCACCCCCTGAATCAGCAGGGGAAAGGCGATATTATCTAGAACCTTTTTCTGCATGAGCAGGTTAAAGTGTTGGAAAATCATCGAGATTTCCCTCCGCTTCAACCGCAGTTGAGCCTCCGACAGTTCCCCCAAGTCTTCCCCTTCAATAAGCACATTGCCACTAGTTGGCCGCTCGAGATAGTTGAGGCAGCGGACCAAGGTACTCTTGCCCGCCCCCGACATGCCGATAATTCCGAAAATCTCTCCCCGTTGAATCTCTAGGTCGATATCCTTCAAGGCTTCCATCTCCACCCCCTTAGAACGAAACACCTTGGAGACTTTTTTCACTTCTATTACAGGATTCATCTTGCTTCTCCTTCAATAATAACCATAAATTAAAATTTTTTATCATTCAAAGATTGATAAAATTTCTGTATAGCACCTACCAAATTTACAGAGCAAATGTTTTATAGGTGCTATACAGAAAAATAGGGCAGATACACGCATGTACCTGCCCTATATAATCTATACACATCAGCCCAGAATTATAAGTCAGATAATCAGACGCACACGTAAACTTTCCATGATGCCGCACATGTCCATACACATGTAGCCATAGAAGCTCATCATTCCGGTTCTTCTGTTCTGACCGTTTGTAGCGTCCATGATTTCTCCTCCTTGTTATTTTGAATTTCATACTATTCCCGTAGGTTAATATGACTATAGCACGTAACTGGTTGATTGTCAACTATTTCTTGTCTTAAATCTGAAACTGAGAAGCTACTTCCTGCAAACTGTTGGCCTGCTTGGACAGTTCGTCGCTGGCAGCAGAACTTTCCTCTGCGGAAGCCGCATTGGTCTGAACCACAAAACTAATCTGCTCTACGCCGTCCAAGGTCTGCTTTAACGCTTCAGCCTGGCCTACAGATGCCTCCGATATCTGCTCAATCATGTTCACCGTATGAGATACCCCGGTCATAACCTGATTCAACATTTCACCTGTCTGATTGGCTAGGTCGGTACCATTAGCTACAGCACGAACAGTCTCTTCAATCAGGTGGGTAGTATCCTTCGCCGCCTCTGCGGACTTACTGGCCAGGTTTCGCACTTCATCTGCTACAACCGCAAAGCCCTTTCCGGCTTCTCCTGCTCTGGCAGCTTCTACCGCAGCGTTCAGAGCCAGAATGTTAGTCTGGAAGGCGATATCTTCAATGACTTTGATGATCTTACCGATTTCCGTAGATTTCTCATTAATTTCATCGATAGCTACCATCATCTCTTTCATCTGTGCATTACTCTGGTCGGCGGTATTTCCTACCAGCCGAACCTGATCGGCCGCTTCTACCGCATTCTTCGCATTGGTATTAACCCGATCAGACAACTCATGTATCGTAGCCGTCAGCTCTTCCGTGGTACTAGCCTGGTTGGCTGCCCCTTGCGCCATAGTCTGAGAAGCACTGGCAATTTCGCTGGAGCCGCTGGCTACTCGCTGGGAGGTAGCCGCCATTTGGCCGATGGTGTCTTTAAACACATCAGATACCTGATTCAGTGAACGCTTTATCTTGGCAAATTCACCGTCGTAAGCCTGGTTCAGCGTGATGTTCAGTCGTCCTTCAGCAAATTCATCTAACGAAGCAGAAATCTCATCTATATAATCAATGTACTGCCGCAGCCGTATCAGCAAGTCCCGCATGGAATCCGCCAATCGGCCGATCTCATCTTGGGTAGCAACATCCACTTCTGCATTCAAGTTACCTCGAGCCAGCTCATCTGTTACAGCCGTAAGCTTTTTTAAAGGAGCGACGATGCGCTGAGTTACGACAATCATAGTCAAAAATAAGATAATTATTGCGGCCACGTAGACAATAACAATATTCCGCTGGATAGCCTTGGTTGTCTGCATGAAATCTTTTTCCGGTATGATGTAGAGCACTTTCCAGTTTGCATGCTCCGTAGTCTTCACTACGCCAAAGCTAGCCTTGCCATTGTCGTCCATTTTAATCACCTTGCCAGAAGGATTCTTTGTTTCGTCCACCATACTCTGACTAAGGCCAACTTCACTAATATTCTTCAACAAAAGATTCTCATCTTTGCTGGATAAAATGGAATCAGTATTGGAAACTAACATTTTATATGCATCTTTATAGGTGGTTTTGGATTGAAGAACCCTATTACTCAGTTCATCAATAGTCACATCAAAAGCTGCTACACCGATAATCTTGGTATCGGTAGTGTCATATAAAGGCACTGCTACGGTGATAATCATGTTGCCCGTATCTGAATCTTGATATGGCTCCGAAATGATGTAACCAGCATCAATCTTCTCTTGTGTATCAAAAATATAGTCCCGGTCATAAAGACTAAAGCTGTCATCTGGTATCCATCCAGAGCCGTCCAAGCCTAAATTGGTATCTGCTGTCACGGCAAAAACAGATAGTATTTCATCCTCGTTGTGTTCGGTAATGTACTTGAAGGTCTCGAAGCAGTCTGCAAAAGCAGGGCTGGCCTTCATTTCTTCAATGCTCGTAGAGTTAGTCAGCAGATCTTTCAGCTCTTTATTGATAGCTACCTGCTGCACTAAAGCAATATACTCACTAAAATACTTATCGATTTCAGAGGTAACCGCTTCTGTAGATAGTTCAGAGATGCTCTGTTCATTGGCAATAGATGTTTTAACCACCGTATTGACTGTCACAAGGGCGGAAATCACCATGGCTAGGATTGCCACGCCTCCTATGGTCACCATGATTTTTGTCTTAAGACTTTTCATTTCTCTTTCATGCTCCTTTCACACTGGTACATTTGTACCCCCATGTAAATTCTAGGTAAATAAAATTCAGCTATTTCCTATACTAGCACCACATGGGTCAAAAATCCAGCAAAAGAACCCTCAAAGTCTCAATTTTTTGGGTTCTTTTGTATAGTTTACATATTTTATTGAATTTTTTGCATTTTATTGTCGTTTCTTGCTGTCGAATAATAAATCTACCTTTTTATAGGCGAAATTGTTGGGCCACATCTTTTAGGTTATTTGCCTGCTTGGACAACTCATCGCTGGCAGCAGAACTCTCCTCTGCCGTGGCCGCATTGGTCTGCACAACAAATCCAATTTGTTCCACTCCTTCCAGAGTTTGCTTTAAAGCTTTTGCCTGACCTACCGATGCCGAGGATATCTCATCAATTAAATTCACGGTCTGAGAAACCCCTTCGATAACCTGACCCAGCATTTCACCGGTCTGATTAGCAATCTGTGTACCGTTGGATACTGCCCTCACTGTCTCTTCAATCAGGCGAGTGGTATCCTTGGCTGCCTCTGCGGACTTGCTGGCCAAGTTTCGCACTTCGTCTGCTACTACGGCGAAGCCTTTTCCGGCTTCCCCTGCTCGTGCGGCTTCCACCGCAGCGTTTAGGGCTAGAATGTTAGTCTGGAAGGCAATGTCTTCAATGACTTTAATAATTTTGCCAATCTCCGTAGATTTTTCATTGATGTCAGCAATAGCGATAATCATTTCCCGCATTTGCTCGTTGCTCTGGTCGGCTGTCCCGCCCACCATCTTCACCTGCTCTGAGGCGTTAATGGCATAATCGGCGTTTTTACTAACTCGCTCGGACAGCTCATTGATGGTGGCAGTCAACTCTTGCGTTGTGCTAGCCTGATTCGCTGCTCCCTGTGCCAGCTGCTGGGAAGCGTTGGCGATTTCGCCTGACCCACTGGCCACTCGTTCAGAGGTCTCGATGATCTGCCCGATAGTGCCCTTAAACACACTGGACACCTGCTCCAGCGAAGTTTTCAGCTTAGCAAATTCTCCGTCATAAGCTTGTTTCAAAGAGATATCCAGATGTCCCTCTGCAAATTCATCTAAGGAATAAGATACCTCGTCTATGTAATCAATATATTGCTTCAGCCTCAATACCAGACAGCGCATGGAGTCCGCCAGCTTGCCCGTTTCATCCTGGGTGTTGATGTCAACATCCGCCTCCAGATTCCCTCCGGCCAGTTCATCGGTAACCTTTTGCAGTTTGCGCAGCGGTGCTACAATGCTGTTGGAAACTATGGCAATTACCGCAAATAATAAAATAATAGCAACTGTGTAAACAATAATGATGTTTCTCTGGGTGGCGTTGGCGGTTTTCATAAACTCACTATCCGAGACTCCCAGTACGACCTTCCAATTTGCTTCTCTGGTCGACATAGCTACGCCAAAGTATTTATCTCCATTGTCCTCAAAGTTGATAACCTGTCCCGAGGGCTTACCAATCTCCTTGACCATGTTGTCACTGAGGCCAATATCACTTATGTTCTTTAAGAGCATCTCTTCATCTTTGGAAGCTAGGATAGCTCCTGTTCCTGAGATTAAAAAGGTATATGCTCCATCTTTTGAATATCCGTTCTCTACATTTAGTACCATATCACTCAACGCATCTATACCCACGTCGATGCCGGCAATACCGATGACATTGTTCCCGGACATATCATAGATTGGAGCGGAAACCGTAATCACCATGGCTCCGGTAGCTACATCCTGGTAAGGCTCCGTAATCATAAAACCTTTTTCT
Source organism: Aminipila butyrica (assembly GCF_010669305.1). Taxonomy (NCBI): domain Bacteria; kingdom Bacillati; phylum Bacillota; class Clostridia; order Peptostreptococcales; family Anaerovoracaceae; genus Aminipila; species Aminipila butyrica. Next base: position 2,992,924 of record NZ_CP048649.1, read on the forward strand.
AAATCTGCGGCATCTTTAAACCAGAAATCCTTTCCGCTTAAGTCATATCCCGGATCGGCCAGCCATACGTCTCCGTCAAAAGCTAAATCCGTTTTGCTGGAAGCAATGAAAGCAGATAAAATGTATTCAGTGTCTGCCATCATAATTTCATGCAGGGTCTTGTACGTGTCCTGATAGGTAGGTAATTGGGCATAAGATTCCCTGGATGTGACATCGATCAACACGTGCTTTACGTTGCTGTCTACCGCCATTTGCTGTGCAATTGTAATATACTTTGTGAAATACTCATCGATGTTCTGGGTTACGGTCTTTGTGGTAAGCTCCGAAACACGGCGCTCATTGCTTATCACCGTGTCCAACACCGTGTTTACAGTAACTAGGGCAGAGATAATCATTGCGACGACTGAAACTCCTCCAATTATTACCATAATCTTAGTTCTGATACTTTTCATGGCTAACTCCTTTTCTTCAAACGAATAAAAATAAGCAAATAATTTTTCTCTAACCTTACTGCTTCATTGAATCCCAGATTTTTAAGGAATTTATCACTTGCTGCTGTCGTTTTTGTAGACAGGGGTGTCAAGTTATAAAGAAATCCATTTTATTTTATAATTTTAACACTATTCAGACAACAAATAAAGAGGCTCCGCAAAATAATTTTTTTCTCGTTTATAAATATAGCACCAAGCTGTAAAACAACTTGGTGCCATATTTATAACCATTCTATAATTGTAGATATTTATTGCGGCCCGGCTAAAAGGATGACCTTCTTCATGGATACCTTATAGTAGACCACGATGCTGATTAAACTGAGAATCCAGGAAATCCAGTAAGTATAATAAACCACTAGAAGATTCTGCCCCAGTAAGTGGGCGGAAACAGGCAGAAAAATTACCCGAAATACGCACATAAAGAGAATATTGATAATCATAGGCATGATGGAATTGCCTGTCCCGGAAATAACACCGATAAAAACTCTCGCTGCTCCCAGCGTGAAATATAGTGGCACCATATAATATACCATATTGCAGGCGTAATCAATTACTGCCTCCGACTTGGTAAAAACGCTGAAGCAGGGCTCTGCACAAAGGATTACCAGTAATTCTAAGGCTATAGTGAAACCACAGCTGAGAATCAACCCGGCCTTGACACCTCCCAAAATCCGCTCTGGCTTTCTGGCTCCGAAGTTTTGCCCGGTAAAGGTCATGACTGCCAACCCGAAGCTTAACAACGGCAGGATAATAAAACCGTCCAGCCTGGAAAAAGCACTCCAAGCCGCCATTACGTCCGAGCCCAGACTGTTAATGTGGCTTTGAACCACTACATTGGAAAAGTTAATGACCACGCTTTGCATACCAATCGGCAGTCCCAATAGGGCCATGCGCTGAAACAGGTGCCAACCGTTCTCCTTCTCCTCCTGCTGAATCTGCTCTGTCTCCGGCAAACCGGCAGGTTGCCCTGCCAAAGGCCCCTCTCCAAAAGTTGCACCAGCTTCTGCGGTTTCTTCCGGTTCTGTCCCTTGCAGCTGGCTCATCTTCCGCCGAATAGCCAGAAAGACCAACACGGCCGCCATAGCCTGAGCCAAACAGGTGGCGATAGCCGTTCCTTCCACGTCCATACCCAGGACTTTAATAAACAATACATCCAGTACCACATTGACCACGCAAGCCACGCTCAGAAACCGCAACGGAGTCTTGGAATCCCCCATGGCCTGCATGCTGGCTGCTCCCATGTTATACATCAACATCGGCAGCATCCCTACAAAGCAGAAGGTCAAAAAGGCATTTGCTTGGCGAAAAACGTCTGCGGGGGTATCCATCCACTGCAAAAACAGGGGGGAGCACAGCAGGCCCACCACGGAGCACAGTAAACCAAAGCATACGGTAAACACCGCCGCCGTCCTAATGGTCTGATTCAGCTTCTTATAATCCCCTGCGCCCACGTATTGTGCTAAAATAATGCCCGCCCCGTTGGCCATACCCGTAAAGAAATTTACCATCAAAATCGTAATGGAGGAAGCCGTCCCTACCGCAGCCAGGGCGGTACTGCCAATCCACTGCCCCACGATGATGGAGTCTGTTATGTAATAGACCTGCTGTAACAGATTTCCCAATAACAGCGGCATGGCAAAAAAGAAAAGCTGCCTAAAAATATTACCCTCTGTCAGATTCTGAGCCGACAGTTTATTGCCAATTCTTGCAGACATCGATCCACTCCACATAGTTAGAATATTTTTCTATTTCCGAAAGGCTCAGCTCAATGGCGCTGTTGCTGCTGCCGCAGGCCGGAAACACCGTGTCAAATCGCTTTAGTGATTCGTCTAGGTAGACAGTGACGCCGTCGTTTATACCGAAAGGGCAAACTCCGCCGATAGCGTGCCCAATCATTTCCTCCACCTCATTGGGCTCCAACATCTTCGCTTTGGTGTGAAACATTCCCTTATATTTGCTGTTGTCAATTCGCGCATCTCCTGCGGTAACAATAAGGATAGGTTCCTCCATCAGTTTAAAAGACATGGTCTTGGCGATTCGTTCCGGTTTGCATCCTGCTGCCGCTGCGGCCAACTCTACTGTAGCACTGGACACGTCAAATTCTATGATACGGTCTTCCATATTAAACTTCTTAAAATACTCCCTGCACCTTTCTATAGCCATTTCTTCCTCCCTGTTCTTTTTAAATTTCTTTCTCCTGCTTACAAATTTTCCTCTTCATTCTATCACCCCTATACAAAAAAAGAAACCATGGTTATGGATGAAAACACCAAACCATGATTTCTTCTTGCAGATTTAAAGGGCTCTACTTAATAATATCTGTAACGGTATACCCGGCCTGCTCTACTGCCGATTTCAGCGCATCCGTGGATATGGTAGAGGGAATCTCCACCTTTGCTTCTTTGTGATCCAAGTTAACCTCCGCACTGGCTCCCTTAAAGGATTCCAGTGCTTCCTTCACGTGCTTTACGCAGTTTTGGCACATCATACCTTCGATTTTTAGTGTTACCATCTGATTCTCCTCCTGCTCTTCTATCTTTTTTAATTCTATAGCTTTCTTCTGGACCGCTTCTTCGGCCCTATATGAATTATTATTCCCAGGGTTTCCCCCTTTAAACATTTTCAGTCGCAGGGCATTGCTCACTACGAATACGCTGCTAAAACTCATGGCGGCCGCTGCAAACATAGGGCTCAACCGCAGGCCAAAGGCCGGATACAGCAGTCCCGCCGCTAGCGGAATACCCAAGCAGTTGTAAAAAAAGGCCCAAAACAAATTCTGCTTTATATTGCGGATCACCGCTCGGCTTAAGCGGATGGCCGTCACCACATCCAGCAAATCATTTTTCATTAAAATAATGTCTGCGCTTTCCATGGCAATGTCCGTGCCCGCACCGATGGCCATACCCACGTCAGCTCGGACTAGGGCTGGCGCATCGTTGATACCATCCCCTACCATAGCCACCTTTTTCCCTTGGGCTTGCAACCCGGCTAAAACCTTTTCCTTTTCCTGAGGCAGTACTTCGGCAATAACCTGGTTCAACGGCAGGCTTCTGCCGATGCCTTCTGCTGTCTTTTGATTGTCGCCGGTCAACATGGTGACTTCCATGTTCAAATCTCGCAGTGCCTGGATGGCCTCTCTGCTGGTAGCCTTGACTACATCCGCTACGGCTATAAGGCCAATCAGCCGACTGCTGGAAGCGAACATCATTGGCGTTTTCCCTTCCATGGCTAACTGGTCGATTTGTTCCTGATTGTCTGCCAGCTCTATGCCGTTTTCTTTCATTAATTTTTGATTGCCGGCGAAATAAACTTGCTCTCCCAAGGCCCCCCGGACACCTTTACCGGATATGGACTGGAAGTCCGCCACCTGATTTATTACAATGCCCTTCTGGGAACCATAATCTAGAATTGCTTCTGCCAAAGGGTGCTCACTTTTAGCTTCTAGGCTGCAAGCAATCTCCAGCAGTGCTTCTGGTGTGCCCCCCAAGGCGATTACGTCAGTGACCACAGGCCGCCCCTCGGTAATGGTTCCAGTCTTATCGAGCACCACAGAATCCAAGCTGTGGGCCAATTCCAAGGCTTCTCCCGATTTAATCAAAATACCGTGCTCTGCTCCCTTGCCGGTGCCCACCATGATAGCCACCGGAGTAGCCAAGCCCAAGGCACAAGGACAGGAAATGACCAATACCGATATTGCCATGGAAAGCGCGAATTCAAAATCCGCACCGGCCAACAGCCATACCAAGGCTGTAAGCAAGGCGATGGCCATGACCACTGGCACGAAAACGCCAGCTATTTTATCCGCCAGCTTAGCAATAGGTGCCTTTGTGGAACTGGCCTCCTCCACCAGGCGAATAATCTGTGAAAAAGTCGTGTCGGCGCCCACTTTAGTGGCTTCGATCTTTACAAATCCAGATTTGTTCGTTGTCGCAGCAATAACACTCATGCCGATTTCCTTGTATACCGGCAAGCTTTCGCCTGTAATGGCGGATTCATCAATACTGGTACTTCCCTCCCGTATAATTCCGTCCACCGGAATACTGCTGCCCGGCTTTACCACCACGGTCTCCCCTGCAAGAACCTCCTCTACAGGTACTTGGACCTCCCTGCCTTCTCGCTCCACCAGTGCGGTCTTCGGCGCTAAATCCATGAGCTTGGTCAGGGCTTCGCTGGTCTTTCCTTTTGACCGAGCTTCCAGCAGCTTCCCCAAAGTAATCAGGGTCAGAATCGTAGCCGCTGATTCAAAGTACAGGTCACTGCTGTAAGCCATAACCACATCCATGTTTTCCGCACCCAAACCATAGCTCATCCGATAGATGGCAAAAATCCCGTAAACCAATGCTGCCGAAGAGCCTACTGCAATGAGGCTGTCCATATTGGGGGCTCCATGGGCCAAGGTGCGGAACCCTTTGATAAAGTACTGCCGATTGGCGTAAACAATAGGCAAACACAGTAAAAACTGAGTAAAAGCAAAAGACACGGCATTTTCGTGGCCGTGAAGAAATCCCGGTAAGGGCAGTGAAATCATGTGTCCCATGGATATGTACATCAGGGGAATCAGAAATCCTAAAGAAAGGACAAAGCGTCCTTTCATTTCTCGCACCTGCTCTTCCATAGGGTTAGACGGAGTCCCTCCTGCAAGTTCTCCACGTGCTGAAGGGGCTTCATCTGCTGCGAGACTCTGACGGTTGGTGGTTTGCGCCAGTGCTGCTCCATATCCAGCCTGCTCCACCCTGTGGATGATATCTGACCGGGATAAATCTTTTTCTTCATATTCTACTTGCATGCTATTTGTTAATAAATTAACACTAACCTGTTTGACTCCCTCCAGCTTGCCTACGCTTTTCTCTACTCTGGACGAACAGGCTGAGCAAGTCATCCCTGTCACATTAAATTTTTCTTTCAACGATTTCACCTCCTGTCGGTCTTCTCTGATTTATTTTATAGAATACAGCCTGCTTCCAGCTGTTTTTATTCGCTCTCTGCTCATTTTATAATTTTACCTAACATCCCAATCAGTTCATCCACCTTTTCTTCTCGCTCTCTGGCTGTATCCGCATTGTTCACACAAAACTTCAAGTGAGCGGATAATACCTCCCGATTAACCGTATTTAAAATAGCTGCTGTAGCCATAAGCTGCTGAGAAATATCTATGCAGTATCGGTCTTCCTCTACCATTTTGATAATGCCATCCATTTGGCCTCTGGCTGTCTTTAAAAGCTTCAAAACTTTTTTTTCTTCTGCTTTCATCTGGCAATCTCCTTTCACCGTCTTCTGGCTGTCTTCCCGCTTCCTTTGAAAAAGGCAGGTATCTTGCCGAGCTTTTATACACCCCACCGGGGTGTAGTTATACGATAATATAAAAAAAGTCTCCTGTCAAGAGACTTTCTTTGATTTTATTTCTGCTGCTCTTCCATATAATCCATGTATTCATGTCCCCATGTTTCTAAGCTATCTAAAACGACCTGAAACCGCTGTCCGATCGAACTGAGGGAATATTCCACCTTAGGCGGCAGCTGCTGATATTCTTTGCGAACCACTAACCCGTTACCCTCTAATCCTTTCAGTTGTTTGGACAACGTAGCCTGAGTCAAATGCGGCAGACGCCGCTGCAATTCGTTGAAGCGCACAGGTCCGTTACTCAAGTGATATAAAATCAACAGAGACCATTTTCCCGTCAATACCTTTTGCGATGTCACATAGGGGCAGATGCCGAATAATTCTGTATCTTCTTTCATATTTCTCTCCTTTCCATGCCGTTTTTTCAATTTCAGTATCCTATTTGATACCAGTATACAAAATAATCGTACTTGTATATTGTACAATAATTTATATAATTAAACCATAAATATTTTATCATACCTAAGAGAAAGGAACAATCCTATGGAAAAAGTATTAAATTATTTGTGAGAAAATCCATTTTTTATTGCTACCTGTGATGGAGATCAGCCTCGAGTACGGCCTTTCGGTGCCGTATCTGAATTGGACGGACGGATTTATATTATCACCAACAACCAGAAAAAATGCTATCAGCAGATGATGGCCAATCCTAAAGTAGAAATCAGCGCAATGGGAAAGGATGGCACCTGGATCCGTTTGGAATGCCAAGTCGTTCGAGATGAACGCGTAGAAGCTAAGGAACAGATGCTGAAAGAAAATGAGATGCTCCGCAGCATGTATTTCCCAGAAGACGGCATCATGGAAGTCCTCTATATAAAGGATGCTACTGCTACTTTTTGTTCTTTTACCGGGGAGCCGGAAACAATCCGCTTCTAGGCCCACCTTCCCACTATTTAAAGAAACAAAATCCTTGCTAAAAAAGATATAAAGACTAAAACAGCACCTCGATTCAGACAGATATCCGTCTGCCAGTCTTCCAAGGTGCTGTTTTTTATTATGTAGGAAATATCGCTGCCCATACAGCTGTAACAGGCCGCAAAGAAATCCCTTACTTTATTTAAATATTTTAATAGTACCCGTATCATTCAAGTGCCTCAACAAAGACAAGGTGATAGGGAACCCGAAAAGACCAATGATTCCAAACAAGTTGGCACCAATAAACATGCATAGCAGCGTGGCTATCGGATGAAGCCCTAGCTGGCTGCCCACAATTTTAGGTTCAATAATATTGCGAACGATGGTGATAAAGAGGTATAGGATGAACAATCCCACCGCCACCTGATAATTGCCCTGCAAGCAGCTGATTAAAGTCCAAGGAATCATGATGCCTCCAGTGCCCAGCACTGGCAGGATATCAAACACAGCCACCATCATGGCAATGAGGACAGCGTTGTTGATGCCGATTATGGATAAACCAGCAAACAGCTCCAAAAAGGTGATTGTCACAATCAGCGCATAGGAACGAATAACCACAAACAGCGTGCCAATCACATAGCGCTTAATGCTCACAATAATTTTCTGCCCTTTAACCGGAAATTGTTTCAAAATGAAAGCGGAGAGAATGTCGTAGTCCGCCGCAATGAAAAAAGTAGAAATTACCATAATCAAAGTCTTGATAAAAAAGGCCGGCAGAGAAGAGGCGATGTTGGAGATGGCTCCAATCAAAGATAGTGACATGTTGGTCACATTGGACCCCAAAGAGTTCACCAGCTGGTCAAAATCTGTATTGAACTTTTCCACCAGCACAGGTGCTCTGTCTGATACAACCTTTTCCAGTCCGTGCAGACCGTTGAGCAAAAAAGGCTCCAGCTGCTGCTTATAGAGCACTGGGAGCTGCATGACTAAATCCGTAGCCGTGGCAATCAGCTTGACTCCCAGCAACACAAGCAGCAGACCGATGGTACAGTAAAACAAGGTTACCAGCGCAATAGAAATCCAGCGGACTGGTATCCTGGTCAAAGCTGACAGTTTTTTAGCTGGGGTCTTTAGCAAATAAGCTATGCCAAAAGCAAACAGAAACGGACTGATCAAATTAAATACATATTTCAGAGAAATATATACCAGTAAGGCGATCAGCATTATATAAACGACATTTACAATAAATGATTTTTTTCTCGTGTATTGAGATTCCATATTTCCTCCAGCAAAATTCAAACTATGCCCATGGTTAAACTGCTTTTATTCTATCATATTCTCCAATTATTATAAAGATTCCTTTCTAAAAAATTGCAGATTTTTTAACATTTAAGCAATTTATTTCGACAAATTCCCCCTGTCTCAAGAGGCTTACAAAAATTAGCTCCACATTAGTCCCTCACTCTACGGACCGTAGATTGATTGAAGAGCCCTTTTCCCTTATGATAAAAGTATGCATATGAACACGGCCCTGTGCCCAGTAAAAAAAAGAGGTAAAAATAGATGAATACATTATCAAAAAAAGAACGACGCAAGCAGTACAACACCCGTCAAGTGATTGGCGGAATCTATGTTATTCGCTGTCAGGGAAATGGCCGCACTTGGCTCAAATCTACATCTGACCTGAAAGGTGAGCAAAATCGTTTTCAATTCGCCCTTTCCAACAATTCCTCTCCCACGCCAGCTATGCTGCGGGAATGGAACCAGTATGGAGCGAAATCCTTTTCCTTGCAAGTCTTGGAGGCGTTAGAAAAGAAAGATACACAGACAGATCGGGAGTTTGCTGATGATGTGCAGGCGCTGCTGGAACTGTGGAAAGAGAAAGAGCAAATGGAAATCCAGTAGACATAACGTAAGCCAGTCCCGCTCATTTGCCGGGACTGGCTTAGTTTTTACTTTTTGATTTAGTTTTATTTACTTTTTAAGTCACGGAACGACGGCTGCTCCTGCGGGGTCTTTTTCGCACAGAGACTGCGCACATAATATTTCTTATTCTCCCGAAATGGCCAAATCCAATATTTTTCATAAGGCTCATAGGCCTGGGCCCAGCAGCGCAAGTCTTGATAGCCTTGTCTTGCCCCAGCTACTCCTCCCCCTTGGAGGAATAATTCATCAATTTGAGCATACTCCTCCTGAGCCAGTAAACCGCCGATGATCTCTTCGTAAGCCAACAGCCCGCTGCGGTCCGATAATTCCGCGCTGTCACAGTAAGCAAACAGCCACCCATCCTCGGCGACCAGCTTAGTCAGGCAGCGGTTGTAGATTTCTGCCAGCCGGTCAGCCATTGATGCTGCTTCCCCCATCAAGGCAGACGTGTAATCGGGATTGGCCGCGGCCAGTTCTGCGTAAGGAACAATCAATTGTGAGTGAACAGCTCCAGAAATTACTAAATCGTAAGCGGGCTGCTCCAGTTGGTGAATCCACTCCGGGTCGGCCTCAGCCAACTGCTGCCGTATTTGAGCCAAAATTTGCTCCGCTGGGCGTTTTTCCTTCATCTGCCCCTCTATGTGACGAAGGAAAGCCTCTTGATAAAAACCAGTGAATTCCAGTCCGCCCTGTAGGTGAATTTGCTGGCGTTCCTGGCTGGTTAGCTGTTGACGCTCCAGAGCCCGCTCCATGCTTCCGGTATCATAATCCATCAGGGTCAACGTATCCACCCTCTTCAACAGAAATTTCAGGTCCAGATCTTCGCAGCGGCCCGCGCCTAAAACGGCGGCATGCTGAAGGCTCCCCCTGGCAAAGACTTTAGCTGCCAGGATGGCGCTGATTGTATTTCGGTGATGTTCCCATCTCTTCCATCGCTGGGAACAGTGCTGATCCGCATTATACGTTTCATAAATATCTAATATCATCTATCTATCCTCTATCTGACTTTCAACCATTGTCTGACTCATATCCACATACCAACACTTGCCGCTCATCCTTCTTGCAGCTCTGCCACAAGCCCGACTACAAAATTTGCTGACCTACTGGCTGCTTCTGCAAAATTGGCCTCGAAATTTGCCAATCCATTGTGTTCCTCTGTATCCGTAATACTCCGAACCGCCATAAAAGGAACCTGATTTACATAACACACATGAGCTATCGCCCCAGTCTCCATATCTGCACAGAGAGGTTCAAAGGTGTCATTAATAGCCGGACGCTCCTTGTCCACAATGAACTGTTCTCCTGTAGCCATGCGCCCAAAGTGAATTTTCTGCAAAAAAGTGCCGCTAGCTGCTACCTTTCTGGCTGCTTGCAACATTCTCCCGTCCACTTGAAAGTAAGGTTTGTCCGAGTCCATAAAGGGGTGTAGCTTCACTAGATTTAACAAATTCACATCGTGGTAGCAGATGTCGGTAGATACCACGGTCTCCAACAATTTCACTTGACTGGCCATACCCCCAGCCGTTCCGGAGTTAATAATCCCCTCCACTTGATACACATTCACCAAAATTTGAGCTGCAATGGCCGCATTTACCTTACATACACCCGAAACCACAGCAACCACAGGCTGGTCAGCCAATTCTCCTTCCAAGAACTCGATGCCAGCCCTCAGATGCCGGCTCTTTTCCTTAAAATATCTTTCATATGGCGCCCATTCCTCTTCACACGGACAAATTAGTCCAAGCAACTTCATCCACTGATACCGCCTTTCTTTCATCCTCTTCTTTCCGTATATGTAATAAAAAAATGAATCTTATAAATTGGTTCATTCGTATTATAGTTAAATTGTTAAGAGATGGCAAGAGGCGGACAAATAGAAAACTGTATAATAAGGTTTAAAAAACAAAAAATATCAGCAGGCATGATTCCCAAATCGAAATAAAAAGCAACTATTTCTCTAATGTATTTGTAAAAGGGAAAGGATAACAACTATGTATTGGTTCAGCAATTTAGATTTTAAATCGGTGCAGCTCGACATGGCTGCCAAGACACTGGAGGTCATCACGGTAATCGCTCTGGTTGGCTCCATCTTCTATGATTTGTTTTAACGATTGAAAGGACCGTTAGCGATTGGCTGATGATCCTTTTTTATTCTCTAATTTTCTGTTCTATCCCCAGGGCTCTTTAGGAAAACTCAAAGTACTGCTATAACCCGTCCGTCTGTTTGCTGATGTTGTCGGCCGCCTCATGGAAAGTCAAAAGAAGTTGACGATAATGTTCATACTGTTTTTTTCGAGCAGCCAATTCCAATGATAAATTTTCTTCCTCTTCGGCGATGTTATCCAAAATTTTAACAATCTCATGCTGTATGGGCAGAGACGGCAGCGGAATGCCCATCTTACTGTAATACCCTGCCCACAGATTGCTCTTTTCATCTCCCCTGCGTTCAATTCGCTTCATCATGTAATACAGATATCGAAAATCTGCCATCGCCTTGTCCTTAGCAGTCAAAAGCTTCATAGCCGGAGATTCCACCTTAAAGTTAAATTCTACCCAACGAAAAGCACCGCTGTTATCATCAAAGAGAACCACGGGTTCTGCCGGGGATGCCTGGAACACCCCTGTTTTCTCGCCAGTATATCCTAAAATAAAGGAGGTTCCCGCTTCCAGAACTGGCGTAAAAAACTCATCCTGGTATTCCTTGCTTTCTACCATACAGGTTTCAGACGGTTCACAGACCATCACGTCTCCCAGCTCCACCATATCCACCCCCTGGGGACATAGCTCCTGGATTAGTATTCTCAATCTGCTCATTGTTGTGTGCCTCCTGTCGATGCCGCCTCTAGCATCCTCTTATTCATGTTCTCCATTGTAACACACAAAGTTCTTTTCTGAAATGGCTATAAAAGGTCTCATGGGGTGTCTTTTTGTCCATTATTACCATATGTTTCCTTTCAAAGTCAAAAAGTGTCAGGTCTTAAAACTTTTAATCCCTGACACTTTCACGGTCGGCTATATTATTCTTGATGGAGCGGCCCATAGCCCCTCTTTTTCCCTGGAGCTCTTAGCAGCTGCCGCCGCTATTCTCAACAGCAGGTGTAATAATTAGTCACGATGTAATCAAAAATCAGCTTCGCTGCCACGGTGCTGGTCATATTTCGATAATCCGTCATGGGATTGACCTCTACAATATCGAAAACGTCCACATATGGCGCTACTTCCTTAACAAATTTAAACAGTTGCCAAGTACTGATGCCTCCTGGCTCGTTGGCTCCGGACCCTGGTGCGAAAGCCGAATCCAGTACATCGATATCCAATGTAAAATAGATCTTGTCTACGCCCTCAGAAGCCCATTCCACAGCCTTTTTAGCCACTTGTGCCGCTCCCTCTTCAAAAAAAGCGTCCGGGGTGATAACATGCAGGTTATTTTCTTTTATAAAGTGGTAATGCTCGGCATAATTATAGCCCCGGATGCCAATTTGAACGATATTGTTGCCATCTACTCGTTCCAGCTCTGCTGCCCGGCGAATCTCACTGCTGCCAGAAAACTTTCCCTGCACCGCCGAATCCTCTACCAGGTCCAAATGGGTGTCCAAGTGAATAATACCCATCTTGCCTTCTGTGTGCTCATAGAGAGAACGGATGCCCGGCCAAGTCACCGAATGGTCTCCCCCTAAAAGAATCGGAGAAAACCCTGCGTCGATGACTTGGTCAATCTGCTGCTTCATCTCCTCCCCACTCTTTTCGTGGTCGTAACGACTGATGGACAGGTTGCCGAAATCTCGAATCTCTACCTTTGACATATCCACTAACCTGTTTTTTTCCGTATCGAAGATTTCATTGTCTCGGATTCGATTTAATATCCACTTGAGGGATTGACGAATTTGATCAGGGGCATATCTTGCTCCTGGCCAGCCCAAACCCGCCGAGGTATCGTAATCCAGTCCCAGAATTCCAAACTTGTTTTTTTTACTTTCCTTTAACATCTTGCTCCTCCTATTTCTTGTCATAATTTATTTATAAGAACCTGTTAAAGTGGCTCTTCTAAGGAATTTATCTCTTTATTCTGCATTCTCATGTATACAAAGAATGGAATGCCGGCTAGCATAAGAATGAAGCCCCACATAACCGCATTCGCCCCTATTCCATAAATCGCATAAAGCGTATAGGCAAAGGCCAGCAGAGACATAGAACTGCTCTTGACGAAGATAAACAGATTGAACTGGCTGGACCGCTTAGCCAGTAGAATGATCTCTCCAGCTGCGCTGAAGGCATAGGCCGGCAGAAAAGCCAGGGTACCAATCAGCACCATAAAGTTGTAAGCCGAGCGAAGGCTGCCCGCCGCATTGAGAATCAAAAGAATGTTGGCTGCCACAGCGCTGATTACCAAGGCATTGACTGGGGTATGGGTCTTTGGGCTGATCTTGCTAAAGACTTTTGGAAATAAGTTTTCCTGCCCAGCCGACAAAGCAATTCGTCCAGTGATGAGAATCCATCCAGAAGTAGCACCCAGGGTAGCAATGATAGCTCCCATGGCTACAAAGCCGCCGCCCCAAGCTGACCCAGTGGCAATGTTAATAACTTCTGCTAATGGTGCGGTAGAATTGGCCAATTGGGTTTGACTGATAGCTCCCATGGCAAAGACGTTGATGCCCATGTAGATGATGGCCGTACCCACGATGCCTAGTAACGTAGCTCTCTTCACGTTTTTTTGCGGATTCTTGATATCCCCTGCCGCCACGCTGGCTGAATCCAGGCCCAAAAAAGCCCACAGGGTGATGCCCACCGCCACGGAAATCGTGTTGGCTCCCTCCAGCTCTGGCGCCGATGCACTGGCAAAATTAGCCGAGTCAAAGTGCAGGGCTGCAATGATAATGAAGATAATCAGAGGGATAATCTTACAGACCGTGGTGATTAGCCCTACAATGCCCACTTGCTTAGAGCCCTTGATGTTAATCCAGGTGAAAAACCACAAGGTCAGCGTGGAGGCTCCAAAAGCCAGCAGCTTGCTCTCTCGGAGGACTGGTACGAAAAAAGACAGATAGCTTAAAAATCCGGTGATGACTGCCGCATCACAAATCCAGGCCCCAATCCAATAGGTCCAGGCGATGAGAAAAGCGGCAAAGCTGCCGAAAGACTTTCTCGCGTAAAAAACTGGACCCCCGGTGGCGGGATACTTTTCTCCCAGCCTGGCGAATACCAGGGCCACGATGATGGAGCCGATGGAGGTGATGACCCAAGCGATCATAGTAGATTTTGGATTTGATGCGCTGGCCAGAGTCTGAGGCGTCATGTAGATGCCGGAGCCGATCATGTTTCCCACCACAATGGATATGGCAGCAGCAAGTCCAATTTCCTTTTTTAGCTCTACTTTGTTGTCGGAATGGTTTAAGTTTTCGCTACTCATTTGCATGGTCTCCTTTTCATAAATTTGTTACTCTATATAAGAGCAATAAACGTGCCAACTTTGAACGCCTTGGAATTTCACAAACACCCATTTAAACTGTATAAAAACTGTACAAAAATTCGTCACTCAATCCTTGCTCTAAAGGCAGTAAAGGTATAAAATAAAAACAATAGCGGGAAGTGACCAAATATAGTACAGTATGTATGAAATCCCATCACATATATGGAATCCTATCCTAGGAGGTGTAGTCATGTACGAGCAGGCTCTATCAGAAATGCGAAATTCCTTGAAAAATACCGATTTGATCATCGTCATCGATACCCAGGGAACCGTTATGTATTATAATGATTTCAACGATATCTACAACGAGGCAGGCAATCAGGACAATATCGGCAAATCCATATTCCAACTCTATCCCTGGCTGACAAAAGAAAACAGCACTATATTTAAAGTTATTGAATCCGGAGAGCCCCTGGTCAACCAGTTTCAGGCCATCAAAACCACCGACAATAAGCCGGTGTCGGCTATCAATTCAGTATTCCCCTTAATCAGCGGAAACAAACTCCTAGGTGCTATCGAAATCTCTTCCAACATCGACGGCAGCAAGCAGCCAAATAAAAATAAGCGCAATTATGCTATCTTTAATGCCAAATATGACTTCGACAATATTATTACAGAAAGCACCAGCATGAAAGAACTGATACTGCGCATGAAAAATATGGCCAAATCTAATTCCAGCGTCTTAATATACGGAGAGACTGGCACGGGAAAGGAAATTGCTGCCCACGCCATCCACAACGCCAGCCGTCGCTGGGATAAACCCTTTGTAACCCAAAACTGCGCGGCCATTCCCAGCACAATCATCGAAAGTATCCTCTTTGGCTCCGTCAAAGGCAGCTTTACTGGCGCCGAAGACAAAGCCGGGCTGTTTGAAACAGCCAACGGCGGCACCATCTACCTAGACGAAATTAACTCTATGCCGCTGGAGATGCAATCCAAGCTCCTGCGGACCCTGGAAGACCGAAAAATCCGTCGAGTAGGCGATAACAAAGACCTAGACGTGGATATACGAATTATTGCCTCCACCAACGAAAAGCCCCAAGATCTCCTATCGCAAAATAAGTTCCGCCCTGATCTCTTCTATCGACTTAGCGTAGTCACGGTGGAATTACCGCCTCTGCGGGAGCGGCCAGAGGACATTGACCCTCTGTGCCAGTACTTCATTCAATACTACAACAACCTTTTTCACAAGCAGGTTCAGGGCATCACTCCCGAACTAAAATCCCTCCTTACCCGATATCAATGGCCGGGCAACGTGCGGGAATTAAAGAATTGTATAGAAAGTGCCTATAACTTCGCGGATCAAGACTGGCTGGATATCCCCCACATGCCGCCTTACATTTTGCAAGCCTTGAGGGATAACGGACAGACTACACTTCATGATGAAAAAGGCCTGTCCCATCTGCTGGAGGAATACGAGGCAGCGCTCATTGGCAGAGCCTTACATGCCAATAAGTATAACATTATTAAGACTGCAAAAGAACTTAAACTGCCTCGGCAAACCCTGTATTACAAGTTGAAAAAATATGGACTGATGAAGGGAGAAATCTGATAATCTTCCGCGGCGAGATCATCTCAGCCTTGGTGATTGGCCCATTATTGTTCAGCAAATTCTAAACAACTATATAAAAGTTAATTTTGAAAAATCTCAGTAATACTGCTGAGATTTTTTTAATATATCGAATTGACAAATGCAGAATTAAGTTATATATTGATAATTGATATATCAAGTAACGATATATCAATTATTTACTTAAACAATTGGACTAAACAGTAAAAGATATCGGGAATAGACAAGGGCATTAGGGGGAGGCGTGAATGAAGCATATTTTCAGGAGCTTTAATTTTGGAACACTTGAGTATAAAGAAGCAGAAAGCTTTTTGAACCAGATGGCAGAAAAAGGCTATGAATTTAAAAGTACGGGAAAAGGATGGCTTCGGAATATAGCCATATTTGAAAAAAGTGAGCGAGCAAAAAAAATGAAGTATGTCATTGATGTAGCCAAGAGAACGGAATGGGAAAAAAGTGAATATTACCAGTTCTATAAAGATTCAGGATGGGAAAAAGTTGATTGCTTTAATAAGAGACTCTACATATTCGCTGCGCAAAAAGACAATGCGGTGCCCTTATATACGGATGACGCCTCTGAGAGAAACATGCTGAGAAAAGCCGTGGTGAATAATGGCGAATTGCTCAATCATTCCTTTCAGCTTCTTTGTATGCTGATCATCTTGAAAGCTTTGTTTTTCATAAAGAATCGAGAAGAAGCACTTTATTATGGTTTTTACGCAACTCTTTTTCTTTGCTGCTTGACCGGAGTATATTATGTATTGCACATAACAGCTAAATTGATATATCGGGTAAGCGGATGGCAAGTAAATAGCAATGCTATAGGAAAGAAAATGGCGCAGTTACTGCGAGTTTCCTGCGACTTGTTCGGGAGTGCTTTTCTTGCGTCTTTAGTCCTGGCCGCCTTTTATGTTATCTGGAAAAGAGGCTTTTTCCCAAACAGCTTTGGAGAAATAAGCTTGGAATTTGTGCAGACCCTGATATTTATAGGTTCTGTTCCGGTGATATTGGTAACCACTTACCTGCTGGCCCTGCACCCTGAAAGAGAACAACTTAAAGTATTAAATTATATTGGCGCATTTATGTTTTTTTGGGGATTGATCGGCTTCTTTTCCTATATCCTTTAAAAATATTATCATAAAATAATTATGAATTTGTGGAGGCAAAAATGGCAAGAGAACAATTAAAAACGTTAACAGAACCCATGTATTACGTTCTTCTTTCCCTCATCAAGGAAAATCATGGCTATGGAATCATGCAGATGATACGGGAACTGACAGAGGAAAGAGTTACGGTCGGAGCGGGAACACTATATACCCTTTTAGGAAGATTTGAAAAAGAAGAAATCATTGTTCAAGTTGCGGAAGAAAACCGCAGAAAGATTTACAAGTTATCCGAAAAAGGAGAAAACATCTTAAAAGAAGAATTGGAGCGATTAAATAAGATGGTCTGTGATGGCCAAAAGTTTATGGAGGCTGACGGACAAAGACCAGAACCTCCAGAGGATAAAACAGGAAATGGGATTTCAATCCCCATCAGTGAAACAGACCACCAACAGGAAAGTATTCCGTCCTCAGAAGAACAGCCATCAAAGGATAGTAAAAACCCGTTACGTGACGGAGAAACGGAAAATGGTTTCGGAAGTGGTGGATTCAGAAAAGGAGTATTGATTCCTACCTGATGAAAAATAAAAATTTCTCCTGTATATGACATATAGTCGTCATATTAGGTATGGTACTATTTTAAAAAACATTAGGAGGTTTTTAAATTATGTTAAATTATGATAACTTTTTTTTGCCAGTTGACAACATGGAAAGCGCTATAAGATACTACTCTGAAACCCTTGGCCTAAAAGTAAAATTTAATTTTGCCGACATTGGAATGGTTGCTTTTAGTGTAGGAAATGAAGAACCAGCCATCATTTTAAAGGATACAAAAAAATATATTGATACTAAACCAACAATATGGTTCGTAGTAGACGATGTTTTGGTAGAATACAATAAATTGAAAACCAAAGGAGTGAAATTCTTAACCGAACCTTTCAAAATTCACACAGGCATGGCTGTTGAATTTGAAGATGAATTTGGCAATAGGCTAGGTATCACGGATTATACAAAAGAGAATGATCCGAGAGCTGAAAAATAAGGATGGCTCTACCAAGCGTCCTTTCTGTCGCTTTAAATCCCCTTGACCCACCACAACCAAAAAGAGACGTACTACCTTCTCGGTAATACGTCTTATCGCCCCTTTTGGATTATTGTAAGTTTTTCATCTGCTTTAGACAGAATAATTTTGTAATCATCATAAAAATAATAAGTATTGAATAAGTCTTCTTCTGAAAACCCTTCCTTATACTTAAATGGGATAGATTCTTTAATTTGAAGAATGCCATGCTGCTTATCAACTGTGTATTGCTCTGACAGTGCAATCGGGTCAGTATCAATAATTTTCTCCAAACTCTTAGGCAGGTCGATAGCAACGTTTAAGTCTTTAACTTCTTTTCCGTAATTCTTTAAACTCAGATCAATATTTATGGTATTGCCATCTGGTTCATTGGAAAAAGAATAGTCACTTTCTACTACATCAATTGACTTAAGTCCACTACTTAACACATAATATGGTATTTTTATTACATCCATTGCTTTGAAGGTAAACGGCACTAGTATGAAAAACATGACAAGAAATATTGTGATCTTACCGCTTTTAAAGTAGTTGCTCTTCACGATTTCCTTATAGCTCCACAATAACAGAACAAGAGGAAGTACTCCATTTAAATACAACCTTGATCCTGGACTCAATTTTATTGCTGGTATTAATAAATCAAATATAGCCTTATCTTGATGTGGCAGTTTCATCGCACAAAAGGCAGTAATTAAAACCACTACAACAGCTCTAAGATATCTCTGAACACCGTTCTCCAATTTGTCTTCCCCCGATTTATGCTTTATAAAAAACTTAATGAATGAATCAAATGTAAAAGCACCTGTAAATATCCACTCGTATTTTTGTTATCTGCGGTATTTCTGTACTACTTCTATTTAAACAGGGTTTTACAGTATTTTCAATGCTCTGAGGAAAATTTTATCAAATTTGTTTTTGATTCTGTGGGAAAGCACTTGCTCAGAACCGTCTCTCCAAAAACAAGAAAAATGTTGGGATAATTTTATTTACCCCAACATTTATTATAGATCCGTATATTCCCCAAACCATTCTCTCATTTATCCTTCTGTTCCAACTTTCTCACAGAAGAAATCAAAGTATCTGATTATAGCATATAGTCACACGTGCCATCTTGATTTTTTTGTATTTTTACAGTTTGGCCAATTTTAATTTCCTGATTAGGATTATAGCCGCTTAGGCGGACAGGAAAGCGTAAGCCATCCTCCTGTTCCAAGATGGCAGCAACATACGGAACATCCTTGTTAAATTCACCAAAAGATGTATATAAAACGCTGAATGTATAAATTCTCGTGTTATTCATAGTCTTTACTCCAATCTTATTTGTTTTTACAACTACAAACCCTTAAAAATATTGATGATTGCAGTTGCCGCAGTACCACCTAGATTATGTGTTAGTCCGATATCATTCTTCTTTAACTGACGCTTTCCTGCATCACCTCGTAACTGTGTAACAACCTCAAATATCTGGCTGATGCCGGTTGCTCCGATGGGATGTCCTTTTGCCTTTAAACCTCCGCTTACGTTAATTGGTTTGCTTCCTTCTATGGATATACCACCTTCTGCAACCAAATCTCCTCCATGTCCCGGTTCCGCAAATCCCAAATCTTCTATATTAATAATCTGGGTGATTGTAAAACAATCATGAACTTCTGCAAAATCAATATCTGCCGGCTTTAAATTCGCTTGTGTATAAGCCTGCTTCGCCGCCTCTTTTGCCGCTGCAAAGCTGGTCATGGTTTTCTTTGAAAAAAGTGTTAAGGTATCCCCTGCATGTCCAGATCCTATCACTTCAACAACTCTATTTTGAGAAATTTGTTTTGCCCGTTCCGTCGTAGTCAATACTAAAAATGCTGCGCCATCCGTAATAAGTGAACAATCAAATAAGCTTAGAGGGCTGGCAATGGTATCCGCAGCAAGAACTTTATTTAAGTCTAACTCTTTCGGCATCTGCGCATCCGGATTTAATGTTGCATTATGATGCGCATTTACTGCACACATTGCCATTTCCTTTTTTACATTCCGATGT
Organism: Aminipila butyrica; assembly: GCF_010669305.1. Lineage (NCBI taxonomy): Bacteria > Bacillati > Bacillota > Clostridia > Peptostreptococcales > Anaerovoracaceae > Aminipila > Aminipila butyrica. The sequence goes on from NZ_CP048649.1 coordinate 3,012,840, forward strand.
TCATAAAAATATCTGTTTGCAATCATTGCGAAATTTGCAGGGAACGTATATCCTTGCATGGCTTCCAGATTGTAATCCATGGCAGATGCAATGGATTCAGTTACTTGCGGAGTAGCCTGATGGGTCATTTTTTCTGCGCCTCCAACCAAAACCGTATCATACATGCCACTTGCTACTGCAATTAATGCACTTCTAAAAGCCAGTCCTCCTGATGCACAGGCTCCCTCCATTCGTATGGCAGGAATGTGACCTAAGCCAAGAGTTTCAGAAACAAGCGCACCCATATGCCCCTGGCCTGTAAGCTGCTGACCGACAAAATTGCCAAAAAAGATTGCTTGTATCTCTTTTTTTTCTACCCCTGCATCTTTTATCGCCGTATTCCCTGCCTCAGAAATCATCTCTCTAAGGGTTCTGTTTGGGAAGTTTCCCATTTTTGTTTCACCGATTCCGATGATTGATACTGAACGCATAATTTTTGCCTCCTATCATCGTGACATCTCACGAAGGTCTTTGCTAATAATTAAATTTGCTCCTGTCTTTTGTATGACTTCTTCAACACTTACACCAGGTGCTACTTCTTTCAAACATAAACCTTCCTTTGTGACCTCAATATAGGCAAGTTCTGTAATGATTGTATTTACTACACCATATCCGGTCAAAGGAAAAGTACACTTTTCTAATATTTTAGGGGTTCCGTCCTTTGCACAATGCTCCGTCGCTACAATGACTCGCTCTGCACCCTCAACCAAATCCATTGCACCGCCCATACCTGCAACTTTTCCACCTGGAATCATCCAATTGGCAATGCTTCCTTCTGCGTCCACCTGCATAGTACCCAGAACTGTAATTTTCAGATGTTTTCCTCTTATTAAACCAAAAGCAGTACAGCTGTCTACCACACATCCTGCCGCAGTAATGGAGATTGGCTGTTCACCTGCATCGGTGCAAAATGGGTCAACGGGCAAATCCGGATTCGCTTTTTCAAACCCTACAATACCATTTTCTGAGCAAAGATGCACTTGCACATCTTCAGGGATATAGTTAACTGCCAAAGTAGGAAGCCCCGCTCCTAAATTTACAATATCTCCATCACGAAATTCTTTTGCGACTCTGCTTGCAATCTGCTGTTTACTGTTCATTTTTTTCTCCCTGTACAAGAATATTGACAACCACTCCAGGCACATGGATTTCAGACGGATGAAAACTGCCCGCAGGTTCAATTTTTTGGTTTACTTCCACAATCACCAGATCTGCTGCAAAGCACATCACGGTAGCAAAAGATCTCTGGGTCAAATGAAAAATTAAATTTCCGGCTTCATCAGCCCGATCCGCTTCTATAATTGCTACATTTCCTCTGATTGGTTCATGATACAGCCAATCCTTTCCCTTTAACGTTACACGCTCTGCCATTGTCTCTTCTACAATTGTATTTAATCCGGTCCTGGTCAGTACGCCTCCTAAGCCATATCCTCCACAACGTATCCGCTCTGCTAAGGTTCCCTGAGGACAAAGCTCCAATTCCATTTTTCCTTCTTCAGCAAGCTGTGGTGCAATTGGCAGCCTTCCACACCAAGAACAAACTAATTTCTTGGTTTGGCCACTGGCGACTAATCGGCCCACTCCTTTTTCTACCGTATTACCATCGTTATTGACAATAGTAAGACTTTTTTGACCCTGTCGAATCAATTCATCAACAATTAATTTTGGCGTTCCATTTCCATAAAACCCCCCAGCTAAAATGCTGTCTCCATCTTTGATAAAGGAAACTGCTTCTGTTAGACTCTTTATTTTAGACAATCACGTCACACTCCTCAAGAATAAGTCCTGCAATAAGAAAAATCCATGCTATTGGCTTACTGCAGGACAATTGGTTATATTGCTCAGAAATTTAAGCTTATTATGCTTCTATCGCTTCCTCTTTCTGATCCTGTTTTCGAAACGTCTCTGGCAAGAAAAATGCCAACAGCCCTCCGCATAAATAAATACATCCAGCAACGGTAATTGCTCCTTTTAGTCCGATTACAGCTCCTAATGCACCCAGTGTAAAAGGTGCTAAAGCAGAAAGCATACGCCCAAAATTAAAAGTGAAACCATATGCTAAGCTTCTTATTCTTGCAGGGTACATTTCCGGATACCAGGTGGTAAATAGACCTGGATAGGTAAATAGTAACATCATAATTATGCTACCAATATAAAGCATACTTAAACTTTGCTGTGCAACATAGAATGGCAGCCAGCATCCTCCGGCAATCATGATAATCATCATTGCTTTCTTTCTTCCAATTTTATCGGCCAGTAAACCCACACAAGGTCCTCCAGCGATTAATCCGATTTGTCCGGTGGCTATGATTCCAGCGGCAACAAGTGCGGAGATTCCTCTTTCCTGAATGAGCATAGTTGGCAGCCAATACATGTATCCCCAAAAGCCCATCTGTGCTGCAAATGCCACGATAGTACCTAAAATTGTCTTTTTGCGGTGTTCAGCAGAAAATAATTCTCCAATGTCCTGCATAAATGTGCTGTTCTTTTTCGCTCCGGAAATAATTCCTTCCTTCTTGTCCTGCTGTAATTTCAACCAGACAGGAGACTCTGGAACAAAAATAAGTACATAAACCGCTGCAACCAGTCCAATTAGCGCAAAGAAAAACAAAGATCTCCATCCATATACCGGCAGCATCACTTTTACCAATGTAGATGCCATCACAATCCCAAATCCAGAAGAGGTCATGACAATGGTCGTCGCTCTTGCTCTTATGGCTGCAGGCCAGGTTTCAGACATATAGGTTCCAACCGTTATAATTACTCCTCCAAGGCACACTCCGGCTAAAAATCTTAAGAGTAAGATATGGATATAAGTCGTTGAAAATCCAATGGCTGCTGTTAGAATACTGAATCCGATCAGGGAAAATAGTAATGATGTTTTTCTTCCTTTATGGTCCGAAATCCATCCCGTTATCAAAATGCTGATACCACACCCAACCAGAGTAAGGGTTCCCAGCATACCTGCCTGCGAGAGGGATAAATCAAATTCTTTTGTAATAAAGGTAAGGATGAGGGATAATATTGTTAAATCATAAAAATCAAATAGGTTTCCGCAGAAGCAACCAACAGCGGTATGGTATTTTGCTCTGGGATTGGTTTTAATTAATTTATCCATAATAGATCTCCATTTCATGGGGAAAATTTAAAATTTGAAAAGCTGTTTGCAGTGAAAACTTCTATTTCTTCAATGTTTCTTTAACAATTTGCTCTACACGGAACTCTGAAATCAAGTTCTTAATCAGCATTGATTCTTCTTTTACAGCCAGAAGAATTTGTTGAATTTGTTCTTCAGTTGCTTCCAGATTCATTTTTTGTACGAACCTCTTTATCATATTTCTGCCAGCACCTTTTCCATAAACGGTTGTGAATGGTGGTTGTCCAACTAACTCTGGTCTGAATGGCAGGAAGCAGTTTTCATTCCCATCTACAGCTAATCTAGATAGCGCTTCTACGATAATTCCGGAGCCCATCATGAAAGTTTCTTCCCCCGTGACCGGTTTCTTTCCACCAACAGGTTTCTTTGTAATCTCGCCAATCTTTTTGCTTAGCGGGTATAGGCTCGCCAAATTAATTCCTGATTTGATGCCCATGTTTACTTCCAGATTTAAAGCAACCTCATCAATTGCAGCATTACCTGCACGTTCACCTAGATTGTTAAATCCAACCTGCACTCGTTTTGCACCTGCTGCTACTGCTGCTAAGGTACTTGCCGTTGCAAGACCATAATCATTATGGAAGTGACATGATATGATGGTATCCGGACCTGCCCACTCTCTGTATTTCTTTATCATATAATGGGTAGTCCAAGGAAGTGTGTAGCCAAAAGTATCTGCATAACAAATATCTTCTGCACCGGCTTCTGCCAAAGCTCTCACCCATTTTTCTACGACACTGATATCTTCCACTTTTCCAATATCCCACGGGCAAGCGGTAACTGTCATACCGTGATCGTGTGCAACCTTAATCGTATCCACAAAGGACTGGATGATTTCATCCACACTTTTATAATTCATGGTTCCTGCCGTAATCATATTTCCCGCGCCCTCAAGAAAGATGTGCTGAGCATGAGTTTTGATTGCCAGTTCCATGTCTATTGTTCTTGGACGAACCAGAGCGGAAACTTTAGCGTGCTTTAACATATTGTTAGAAACCAACTCGTTGACAACCCACTCATCGTCCTTGGAAACGGCTGGGAAAAATTCTATAAAATCCACTCCCAGCTTATCCAATTCGATTGCGATTGCAATCTGCTCCTCCTTACGCATAACGCATCCCGGCGTCTGATTTCCTTCTCGAAGTGTTAAATCATAAATGGATACCGCTGTAGGCATATCAACCATTTTTTTTACATCTTCTAAAAAGTTAAAATCTCCAAGGCAATAGTTTTCGTTTTTAATAATCATTCTTCTATCTTCCTTTCTTGTTAGGGATTCAATAAAATATCCCTGTTACAAATACAAAAGGCAAAATCTATGCCAATACATTTTAAATTCTGATAAAAAACAAATTACTACTTTTTAAAATTGTGATTTTCATTGCAATATAAAGGTTTTGAATTTGATTTTTAATTTTTTAAAATTTTTATATTTTTGTTTTTTATAAGAGAGGCTATTCTGTTTGCATTTCAAATGACAAATTTATAATTTTAACAATAAAAAACGTGTTAGGCAACCAAGACATGTCTTGTTTTCCCAACACAGCTTCCGTTCCCCATTTCACAAGCTTCTCCTGTTCTGAGACCCGAATTTGTAACGAAGCCCTTACACTTCCCTTTATGCGTTTTATCTCTTAAGCCCCTTAAAGCCACACAATCACTATGCTTGAGGCCATAATTCAGCTTGGCATGTTTTTTGCTCAATATTATTTACTGATACCAAGTTATCAATCAATTACGTTGGAAGGAGACTATTATGAATTACGGTCGAATTATTACGAAAAATCTGCTTAAGTACTATGAGGTAGCACCTGATGTTTTTGCTGCAATCACCCCAAATAGAGGCTTATGCTGGTCGAATGCTGGATTTATCAACAAAGGAAAAGGTCTTGTTTATGACACCTTTTTTGATTTAAATCATGCCGCAGAATTAAAGGCCTTTTGTACAGATCTACAGGGACATGGCCCTCAATATGTAGTAAATTCTCATTATAACTGCGATCATACATGGGGCAACCAGGTGTTTTCCGATTCAGTAATCATCATGCATAAAAACGCCGTTCAAGAAAGACTAAGCGAGGACCCCAAAATGTGGGATCGCATTATTCGTGAAGGTCATAAGGGCGGAGTAGGTGAACAATGGATTCAGAACCAAATAAAAGGGTTTGATTTAACAGGCGTAAAATGGCAGGACCCAGATATACTCATTGAAGCAAATACCAAAATCATGCTGGATGATATGGAAGTTGATATTATTAATGTTGCACCGTCCCATTCTGAAAGTGATTTGCTGCTTTGGCTTCCGAAAGAAAAAGTAGTTTACTGCGGCGATGTAGTATTTGGCGGAGCAATTGCTTATTCTGCAGAGGGAATGAAATTATGGTCAAAGGCACTTGACTTTATTGTGGATGAGCTGAAACCAGAAATAGTGATTCCTGGTCATGGCGGAATCTGCGGTATTGAATTTGTCAAAGAGTGCAAGGATTATTTCTCAACGGTAATGTCAGAATTTGAAAAGCATTATGAAGATGACTTGTCTCCATTAGAGATTGCTAAAAAATGTGATATTTCCGAATTCTTACATTGGCTGCAGCCTTATCGCCTCTTTATTAATATTCTGGCACTTACCAATGATCGCCGGGGATTGCCTACTCCAGCCGATTGGAACTACTTTGCGGCTGAAATGTCCAATCTAAAGGCTTTCCAAGATCAAAAATACGGTGTCATTCCTTGGGATCCGATGTCCTCCTGGGCGGAGTAATCAACTATCCTAAATAAATTCCATATAACCCCTCATCATATATCCTATACCTTACAGAACAGAATTTATTTTGCTCTGTAAGGTTATCTTTAATATCTGATGTAAAAATCCAACTCCTTACATTGAAGCAGCAAATAATACAAGTTGCTTTTTTTAATTTGAGATTATATGATTGGAGATAGCAGATATATCTATATAAAAGTTGTATTCATAGGTAAGTTTCTATACTTAGGATGGAGTGATTTTTTGGATAATAATTTGAATTTGGAACAGGCAAAGCAATTCATTAATTCGATTGTCATGGCAGTGGTGGATCGTGACGGGAAATATACCTTTGTCAGCGATGGCTGGGTTAAAGTAATCGGAATTCCTGCAGAGCATGTAATCTCTAAGTATTCCTGGCACATATTGCCGGATACCCATACCAAACAAGTGCTAAAGACCGGCAAACCTTTAGTAGCAAAATCGGTCTTCAGTACCAATGGTTCCCCTTTATTTACGAATTACATTCCCATATACGATGAAAATGGTGCGGTTAACGGATGTTACTTGTTTGCTTCTTTAATAGGAATGGAGGATGCCCGCGATACAGCACAAGAAATTATCCGCTTGTCCAATCAAGTTGATTATTATAAAGACGAGCTTTCCAAAGAACGTGGGGCCAAGTACCGCATTGACCAGATTATTGGCCAAAGCCCTCTCATTAAAGAAATGAAAAATCAAATTATTGCAGCCTCCCGCTCCTCTTCTACCGTATTGATTGAAGGAGAAACAGGAACTGGAAAAGAACTGGTCGCACACTCTGTCCATGCATTAAGCAGCCGTAGAGCCGGGAACTTTATCCGAGTAAATTGTTCCGCCATTCCAATCGAACTAATGGAATCCGAATTCTTTGGATATAAAGGAGGATCCTTTACCGGGGCCAACCGTGGTGGCAAAGTAGGCCGATTTGAATTGGCCAACGAAGGAAGTATCTTTTTCGACGAAATCAATGCACTATCCCCGGTTATCCAGCCAAAGTTCCTGCGTGTTCTGCAAGAAAGAGAAATCGACCCAATCGGCGGCGGACAAAGTATCCCTATTGATGTACGGGTTATCGCTGCCTCAAATGCTCCCCTGGAGCAACTTGTAGAATCCGGGAACTTTCGTCAGGACCTTTATTATCGGCTGAATGTAATAAAAATTACCATTCCTCCTTTAAGAGAAAGAAAAGAAGACATCCCTCTTATTGCAGAATATTTATTGAAACAGTTAAATTGCGAACTCTCCATGATGATTACCGGCTTTGATCCAACCGCTATGGAATTGTTAATGCAATATGACTGGCCTGGCAACATCCGTGAGCTGCGTAATTCTATTGAATCTGCCATGAATAAGACCGGCGATTTCGCATTGCAGGCTGCTGATTTTGACAGGCTATCTGAGCGTGGCTTTCAAAAAATTAAAAACCGGGCCTTGATTTCAAAAAGCTTTAACTTGAAGCAATCAAAGGAAAGCCTCGAGTATGATATGATTTGCGCCGCACTAAAGCATACTGGCGGAAATCGTTCCAATGCCGCAAAATTGCTAGGTATTTCCCGCCCTGTTTTATATGAAAAAATCGAAAAATTAGGAATTGCAAGTGAAGAAGGGAAACAACGCAATTAATCCGGCTTGTACGCCATAGCTGATATAATTAAAAACTCAAAAGCTATGGACAATAAAAATATTTGCATTACTGCCCTTACTTCTCCACTATTCTCAGCAATAAGGGAAAGAAAGAAGACCCTGAAAGGAGCCAGATTTGGCTCTTCTCAAGGTCTATTTCTTTATTTTCTATCTTTTCATTCAGGTTGGTTCACTTTGCCCCCTAGAGGAGGATGGGGTTTGCCCTTTGACATTTTTGTTTATTCCATTTCTATCGTCGCAGGCGGTTTACCCGTACAATCGTAGAACACCCGGTTTACCCCGGCTACTTCGTTTACAATTCGCGTCGTCACCTTGCCCAACACTTCCCACGGAATCTCTGCGGACTCCGCCGTCATGAAATCCGTCGTCGTCACGGCCCGGAGCACTACTGCGTAATCGTAAGTACGGAAATCGCCCATTACGCCTACCGACCGCATATTGGTCAGTGCCGCAAAATACTGGTTGATATCCTTATCCACGCCCGCCTTGGCGATTTCTTCCCGCCAGATAAAATCTGCTTCCTGAACAATCTTCACCTTCTCAGCAGTCACCTCACCGATAATTCGGATGCCAAGACCCGGACCCGGAAACGGCTGCCGGTATACTAAATATTCTGGAATACCCAGTTCCAGACCCGCCTTGCGAACCTCGTCCTTAAACAACATGCGGAGAGGCTCAACGATTTCCTTGAAATCCACGTGATCCGGGAGACCGCCCACGTTGTGATGGGACTTGATTACCGCCGACTTGCCAAGACCGCTTTCGATTACATCTGGATAGATGGTTCCCTGAACCAGAAAATCAACAGCACCAATCTTCTTTGCTTCTTCTTCAAACACCCGAATAAACTCTGCTCCGATGATCTTTCGCTTCTGCTCCGGTTCCTCTACGCCAGCCAGCTGCTTGTAAAACCGCTCCTGGGCCTTTACGCGGACAAAGTTCAAATCGTAATGTCCTTTCGGTCCGAATACAGCCTCCACCTCGTCGCCTTCATCCTTTCGAAGCAGGCCGTGGTCCACGAACACACAAGTCAGCTGCTTGCCCACTGCTTTAGACAACAACACAGCTGCTACAGAAGAATCCACTCCGCCGGAAAGGGCGCAAAGCACTTTTCCTGTTCCAACCTTTTCCTTGATGGACTTAATTGTTTCCTCTACGAAAGAATCCATCTTCCAATCTCCCTTACAGCCGCAGACATCTTTCACGAAAGCCTCCAGCATCTTAGTGCCTTCTACCGTGTGATTTACCTCTGGATGGTGCTGCATGGCATAAAAACCCTTTTCCGGGCACTGCATGGCTGCAATTGGACAGCTATCGGTAGATGCCACTACCTGGAAACCCTCCGGTGCCTTTGAGATATAGTCCGTATGACTCATCCAGACCACAGTCTTTTCTGCAACATTCTTAAAAAGCACGGAATCCTTGTTGACGGTCAGCTCTGTCTTGCCATATTCAGAAACGGGCGCAGTTTCCACCTTTCCCCCCAACTGATGTGCCAAAAGCTGAGCACCGTAGCAAAGGCCTAAAATAGGAATCCCCAGCTTATATAATTCCTCTGGACACTGAGGGGAATCCTCCCCATAAACGCTATTCGGTCCGCCGGTAAAAATAATCCCTTTTGGTGCCAGCTCTTTAATCTTTTCCAGACTCACTGTATACGGATGAACCTCGCAATACACATTGCATTCCCGTACCCGCCTTGCGATTAGCTGATTATACTGGCCGCCAAAGTCTAGTACAATAATCTTTTCCTGTTGCATCTTTCTCCTCTTTCTCTATTTCCGGGAATCTTTTCACAATCCCTTTACTTGGATCAGGTATAGGGAACCCCTATACCTGATATATACAAATCATACTCTACCGAGCAAATACTGCTGCCATACAGCTGAAACACAGCAATTACGTGCTCCCATCATCGCAGAAGAATGCTCCGTCTCTGCAACCCCATTTGCGTGCTCTGCCCGCTTCAAGGCTTGCTCTCAGCTAGCCTTTTTTATCGAACAGAACTGTTGTCGGTGTTCTTCAAGATAACGTCGTGTGCTCCGCCTTCCACGATGCTGGTAGCTGAAACCAAGGTAATCTTCGAATCCCGCTGCAATTCTGGAATAGACAGGGATCCGCAGTTACACATGGTGGATTTCACCTTGTTTAAAGAAAGGGTCACGTTGTCTTTAAGACTTCCGGCATATGGCACATAGGAATCCACGCCTTCTTCAAATTTCAACTTGCTGTCGCCGCCCAAATCATACCGCTGCCAGTTCCGAGCTCGATTGGACCCTTCGCCCCAGTATTCCTTTACATACGTACCATTGACCATCAACTTGTTGGTCGGTGATTCATCAAATCTGGAGAAATACCGGCCCAGCATGATAAAATCTGAACCCATGGCCAGGGCCAGGGTCATGTGGTAATCGTAAACGATGCCGCCGTCAGAGCAGATTGGAATGTAAATACCTGTCTCTTCAAAATATTTGTTCCGAGCCTCTGCCACGTCGATGGTAGCAGTAGCCTGTCCGCGGCCAATACCCTTTTGTTCTCTGGTAATGCAGATAGACCCGCCGCCGATACCGATTTTAATAAAGTCCGCCCCGGCTTCTGCCAAGTAGCGGAAACCCTCGCCATCCACCACATTGCCAGCACCGATTTTCACGGTATCGCCGTATTTAGCCCGTACAAAGGCAATGGTCTCCTTCTGCCATTCCGAGAAACCCTCCGAAGAGTCGATGCACAGCACGTCTGCTCCGGCTTCTACCAGAGCTGGAATCCGCTCTTCAAAGTCTCTGGTATTCACGCCAGCGCCTACCACATACCGCTTGTGGTCGTCCAGCAACTCATTTGGATTGTCCTTATGAGAATCGTAGTCCTTGCGGAATACGAAGTGAGTCAGCCGCTGATTCTTATCGATGATTGGCAAAGCGTTCAGTTTGTGATCCCATAGCATATCGTTAGCCTCGGACAAGGTGCATCCTTCCTCCGCGTAAATCAATGCAGAAAATGGAGTCATGAATTCCGAGATCTTAGTGGTTGGGCTTAATCTGCTCACCCGGTAATCTCTGCTGGTGACAATGCCCTGAATCTTACCGGCTGCCGTACCGTCGTCCGTAATAGCAATGGTGGAATGTCCGCTTCGCGCTTTCAATTCCAGTACATCTGCCAGGGTCTGATCTGGTCGCAGGTTCGAATCGCTGGTTACAAAACCGGCCTTATGGCTCTTCACTTTACGGACCATAGCCACCTGACTTTCAATGGACTGAGAACCGAATATAAAGGAGACTCCGCCTTCCTTTGCTAAGGCCACAGCCATCCTGTCGTCAGATACCGACTGCATGATGGCAGACACCAACGGAATATTCATGGTAATTGCCGGTTCCTCCCCTTTTTTGAACTTGACGATGGGAGTCCGCAGGCTCACGTTGTCCGGTGTGCAATTCTTATCAGAATACCCCGGTATCAACAGATATTCGTTAAATGTTCTCGATGGTTCGTCAAAATAATGTGCCATTCTAAATCTCCTTCTCTACATACTCTTCGAGGGTCAGTCCCTCATCGAAAATTTCCTTTGCCGCTGTTTTACCTACGTAACGGATATGCCACGGCTCGTACACATACCCGGTAATGTCCTCTTTTCCCTTGGGAAAGCGGATGATAAAGCCAAACTTATAGGCGTTGTCATTGAGCCACTTTCCTTCTGGGGTATCAATGTAATCTCTGGTCAGCTGATACTGCACAGACGGCGAGCTGACATCTGCGGCCAACCCAGTCTGATGTTCACTTTTCCCCGGCTGAGCACTAAAGGTGTCTGCTTCTGCTTGTCCATGAGTTTTCACGTAATTGCTATACAAGGTCTCTTGAAAACCGTACGAGCGGTAAGCCGTGGTAACGATGATTTCGTACCCCTCTGCTGCCGCTGCCTCGGATAGTTCATGGAAAGCATCTGCGGCCTTTGCCCGTAAATAACGTCCCTGCTCCGGCCTGTCTGGTGCAAAATATTTGACTGCTGTCAAATCCTCCGGTTTATAATCCCGGCTTACTGAATTTTCCTTATTAACCAGAAGAAAAAGTCCTTGCTCCAGGTCTTTCTTTAATGCTGCCCTTCTTTTCACACTTTCCGAAGATTCTACCACTACCGGAGGCTTTCCATTCTCGGAACCCTTCGGTGAATCGTTTGCTTGCTTGGAACCTTCTCCGCCCAGCCCAAAGAAAGACCCCTCCTTCAGATGCCCGACTGCATACCCGCCTAAAAGCAGAAGTGCTACCAGTGCCACAGATAGATAGATGATCCTTTTTTGCCTTTTCAATTTTGTTTTCCGCCTTTGACTGTGATAATAATAGAAGTTTAATTATTAATTGTATAACAAATTCCGGCTTTTTTCAACAGCTAACTTCCATTCTCTCCTTTATAGTTCGCTCTACCCAAACAAGGCCGGCTGTGATACAATAAATTTATATGATTGAGGAATATTATCACCAGTTTTCTTACGAAAGATGCCATTTGTTGCAAAGTTGCCTGGGGAGGACGTTATGAGCCAAGAAAAAAATCTCTTACACCTATGTGAAAATTGCCTGCAAGGGCTGCACGCTGTCATGGACACAGCTAAACCTCAGAGCGCTAATCCCTTGTTGAATCAAAAGCTCTTTTTGCTGGAAACCGCCTTGTCGGAATTTCAAAAAAAGCATATTGATTTTGAACAAATCTGCGACCGCCTGAGCGACGCACTTTATATAACCGATAAAGACGGAACTGCCACTTACGCCAATGTAGCCTACCAAAATCTTCGTCATTTGATAACGTCATCACTGGAGGAAAAAAGCTACCTGGAGATCAACAACCCACAGCTTGGTTCCGATACTTATACCGCCCAAGTTCTGGCCCAGGTCCTCCAAAGTGGAAAGCCTGCCCAAATTCAGATTTCTTTATCCAAAGCAAATCAAACTGCTTACATATCTGCAAGCCCTATTTTTGACGAACTGGGTGTGCTCCAATACGCTGCCGCCCAAGGCTGCCTTCTTCCTGCTGCACAAACTGCTTCCAGCCTTCAAAATACAGGCGTTACGGCATCCATATCTCATGAGAAAGCCTCCACAGATCAAACCGGACAAGCACCTTACACCCCTTACCTGGAGAGGTCCGACTATAGTCTAAAAAAGTCTGTAGAGAATTTTGAACGAGAGATTCTTTTGGATACGATTGCCCAGTACGGCTCCAAGCGGAAAGCTGCTGCTGCCTTAAAAATGGACCATTCTACCTTAATAAAAAAATGTCAACGCTACGGGATTTAACTCAAAAGAAGAAAAAAGCTGGGGTAACACCCAGCTTTATTTTTAAAACATCTTATGTTCCTGATAAAAGGCCTTCAATTCTGCCTTCCGATCTTTTTCCAAAAAGATCTTCTTTACCCCTTGCAAAGCACCTTCTAAAGCCAGCAGCCGATGAATACAGGCCGATTCATCGATTTCCTGTATCTTTAGCCAGGCTTGTTCCGCCCCCAGCTCCTGCAACTCTTCTATGCTCTCGATGCCCACATCTATCAGCTGGCGTTCCACTTCCTTACCAATATTGGGCAGCTTGGACAATTCTCCCATGGGCTCTTCACTCCTCTTTTATTTTCGGTTGCCTGACATGGCCAGACCACTAAAACCTTCCACTATATCCATACGACCTGATTTCGTCCGTTCCCCTTCGCCTTGTAAAGCATCTGATCTGCTATCGCGGTGAAAGCCTCTACCGAATCTCTCGGCGAAGGGACGATGGTGCTGCCGCCGATGCTGATGGTCACCTTAATCTCCTGCTCCTGCCCCGGCTCTTCGCAAGGCTTAACGATATGGTTATTGGCTACCGCCAGGCAGGTTCCCTGAATGATATTGGTTACCCGGTCCTTCGGTTCTCCTACTAAAATCAGGTAGAATTCTTCTCCTCCCATGCGAGCCACATAGTTATTATCTTCTGGCAAAGCCTTTTTCATAACATTAGCCACACTGTTGAGCACTCGGTCACCTTCCTGGTGTCCATACGTGTCATTGACCCGTTTGAAGAAATCAATATCCGCAATGCCCAGAGAAAAGGGCAACTTATTGTCAATGCAATGCTTCCACTGTCTGCTGATGTAATCTAAACAGTGCTTTCTCGTATATAACCCCGTCAGTACATCAATGTACATCTGAGTCTCCAGCATTTTTCTATACTTAAACATGTTGATGTGGGTGCGCACTCTGGCACAGACCACATTGGCAGAAAAAGGTTTACGGATATAGTCTACAGCCCCGCAGAAAAAAGCCTTTTCTTCTGTGAGCGTATCGTCCACACCGGTAAGGAATACCACCGGAAGCTGCTGCGTCTCTTTAGAAGACTGCAATCGCTCCATGACTTCAAACCCGTTCAGTCCCGGCATCTCAATGTCCAGCAGAATGAGGGAAGGCTGCATATCTCTGGCAATTTCAATGCCCTTTTTCCCCTCACTGGCGTATATGATGTTGTACTCCTTTTGCAATATTCCTTTCAGTAACTGAATATTAAACAAACTATCATCAATGATTAGTATGGTTTCCACCTTTATACCTGCCTTTATTTTTTGCTGTTTATCCTTTTAATGTACCACACTCAGGAGGGTATTTCAATAAGATATTGGCAAGTGTCCGTACACCTGTCGTACATTTGAGAGCTACGCTCTGGAAATTTATCGGTATGAGGTATTTTGTTCGATATAAAAAACTTTTCATATAAAAGTTAATATTTTCTACCCTAGCACAAAAAAATGGCCTGTAACCAGACCATCTTTTTATTTGACTATTTTCTTTTCTAAGGTTATTGCAGTTGGACTGCAATACGCCTTCATTTCCTTTACCTGATGAGTGAAGTCTGCTCGGCTTACATCATGCCTGGCATACCGCCGCCCATTGGAGGCATAGGTGGTTCATCTTTCTTGATGTCCACAATGCCAGCTTCTGTAGTCAGTAGCATAGCAGATGCGGAGGACGCATTCTGCAATGCAGAACGGGTTACCTTAGCCGGATCTACAATCCCAGCTTCCATCATATCTACATATTCTTCTGTAGAAGCATTGAAGCCTACACCTGCTTTATTGTTCTTCACTTCTGCCACGATGACAGAACCTTCAAATCCAGCATTCTCAGCGATTTGACGAACTGGCTCTTCCAAAGCCCGCATGATGATAGCAGCGCCTGTCTTTTCGTCGCCAGACAATGTCTCTACGTACTTCTGAACAGCCGGAATAGCATTCACTAGAGCTACACCGCCGCCGGCTACAATACCTTCTTCTACGGCTGCCTTCGTTGCGTTCAACGCATCTTCAATGCGAAGCTTTCTTTCCTTCAGCTCTGTTTCTGTCGCTGCACCTACCTGAATAACGGCTACGCCGCCTGCCAGCTTGGCCAGTCTTTCCTGGAGCTTTTCTTTATCAAATTCGGAAGTGGATTCTTCATACTGGTGCTTAATCTGTTTGATGCGGTTCTGAATCTCTGTTGCATCGCCAGCGCCATCCACAATAACCGTATTTTCCTTTGTTACTTTCACGGAAGCGGCTGTTCCCAGCATATCTAAAGTAGCTTCCTTCAAATCGTAGCCCACTTCTTCAGAAATCACTGTACCACCAGTCAGGGCAGCGATGTCTTCCATCATGGCCTTTCTTCTGTCACCGAAGCCCGGAGCCTTTACTGCTACGCAGTCGAAAGTCCCTCTCAGCTTATTCACTACCAAAGTAGCCAGCGCTTCGCCGTCTACATCTTCTGCAATGATTAAAAGTCTTCTGCCCTGCTGAACAATCTGCTCTAAGATTGGTAAAATTTCCTGGATATTAGAAATCTTCTTGTCTGTCAGCAGGATGTACGGGTTCTGCATGTTAGCTTCCATCTTTTCTGTATCGTTTACCATGTAGGCGGAGAGGTATCCTCTGTCAAACTGCATACCTTCTACTACTTCCAAAGTCGTACCCATGGACTTGGATTCTTCCACGGTGATAACACCGTCCTTGCCAACCTTTTCCATGGCCTCTGCGATCAGTTCACCAATGTTAGCATCTGCCGCGGAAACAGAAGCTACCTGAGCAATGCTGCCCTTGCTTTCAACAGTCTTGGAGATATTCTTAATTTCATCTACGGCTACATCTACGGCACCCTGAATACCCTTCTTGAGGATCATTGGGTTTGCACCGGCTGCCACGTTTTTAAAGCCTTCTTTGATAATAATCTGAGCCAGCAGGGTAGCTGTAGTCGTACCGTCTCCAGCCACGTCATTGGTCTTGGTAGCAACTTCCTTTACCAGCTGTGCACCCATGTTCTCTACGGCATCTTCCAGTTCGATTTCTCTGGCGATAGTTACACCGTCGTTAGTAATCAGCGGGGAGCCAAACTTCTTTTCAATCAGCACATTTCTGCCCTTAGGTCCCAGCGTAATCTTCACTGTATCAGCCAGCTGATCTACACCTGACTGCAATTTTCTTCTAGCGTCTTCTCCGTAATGTAATTCCTTAGCCATCTTTATTACCCCTTTCTTATTTTACAACTGCCAAAATGTCTTTCTGACCCATGATGATGTATTCTTCACCTTCATACTTAATCTCTGTACCTGCGTACTTAGCGAATACCACCTTATCGCCGGCCTTCACTTCCATCTTTTCTTCTTCTGTTCCAGGGCCTACAGCGATTACCTCAGCAATCTGAGGCTGTTCCTTAGCCTGACCGGCCAGCACGATGCCGCTTTTTGTCTTCTCTTCGGCTTCAACCATCTTAATCACTACTCTAGCGCCCAGCGGCTTGATTCCAAAACTCATTTTCTATACCTCCCGTTTGATATCTATAAAATTTATGTTTTACAATTTGTTAGCACTCATCATTCCTGAGTGCTAATTATATTTTAAACGAATCTTTTGCAAAGTCAATAGTTTTTTTGATTTTATAGGCAAAAAGTGTAAATAGCAGAGCAGAAAAAAGCACAACGAGTCTATTCACGTTGTGCACATAATAATATTTATGTAATCTTATCAAAATAAGCTCTCTAGTCCTATGAAGAGCCACGGCAGAAAGATAGCAGGAATTAAATTGGCGACCTTAATTTCTTTGACCTCCATGAAGTTAAACCCGATTGCGGCAATGAGCAGACTGCCCACTGCTGACATCTCTGTGATAATCTCCTCGGTCAGCCAATCCCTCATATAGGTGGCACCCAAAGTAATAGCGCCCTCGTAGAGCAGTACCGGCAGGGCAGAAAAGGCCACCCCTGCCCCCATCTGAGAAGCAAAGACGATAGCAATAATCCCGTCCAAGATTGCTTTGGCGAAAAGCATTTCGTGATCTCCTTGCAACCCACTTTCCAGGGCGCCAACGATAGCCATAGAACCGGTGCAAAAGAGAATGGAGGCTGATACAAAGCCTTTGGCAAAGCCTCCTTCAGAAAACCCTAACCGCTTTTCCACCCATAGACCAAACCGATTCATCTGCCGATCGATATTCATCGCTTCCCCAAGGACAGCACCCAGGACCAAACTGAGAATGAGAACCATCACTCGCTGATTTTCTAAAGCTCCAGAAATACCAATGTAAATCAAGGCTAGTGCCACAGCTTTCATCACTAGGTTTTCAAACCGTTCCGGCACGCCCTTTATGACGTAAGTTCCCCCCAGCCCGCATAAAATGATGGCAGCGGCGTTCACAATGGGTCCAAGCATATGTATATCAACTCCTTGTCTATTTGTTCTCTTCCTGCCTAATATGATAGAAGAGATATTGCTGCGCCACACCGCCGTGGCTGCCGAAGTGACTGGCCGCGTAGGCGTTCATAGCTTTTAAATCCTTTTCCTCCATCCCGTACAGCCGACTCATGACCCGGCGAACCCACACGTCGATAGGGAAACTCTCGTGTTTGCCTAATCCGAATAGAAGGATACAGTTGGCCACCTTAGGACCCACCCCGCATAAGTTGGTCAGGTATTGATATGCCTGTTCCAGCTCTGCTTCGGCCAGCCTGTCCAAGGTAAGGATTTCGGTTTTTCCCACAGCTATAGCCCGGTCCGCCGCTACCTGACGAGCTGTTTCAATAATGTATTTTGCCCGGTACCCCAATTTAATAGAGGCCAAGTCCGTTTCTGTGAGCCGCGCCAGCGTTTGCGCCGTGGGGAAAGAAAAATAGTCTTTGCCCCGAAAGCTGCCGGCTGGCTGCCCAAACTGACTACACAAGCCTTGGATACACTTTTTTATTCGTGGAATATTGTTATTCTGTGAGATAATAAAGGAGACTACAGTTTCCCACGGCTCCTGCCGCAGGATTCGGATGCCCGGTCCAGATTGGATGGCTCGGCCCATGATTTCGTCCTGATCCGCCAAAGCCTCTTTAATCCGCCCATAATCCCGGTTTAAATCCAAATAGTCCTGCCAATAGGAAGTAAATTCGCTTTCCTCGACGTTTTCCACGGTCAACCGTCCGGCCGCGCCCCCTTCTTCGTAGGGCTCAAAACAAATATTGACCGGCCGCCCGAAGGCGATTCCGGTATAGCTGCCGTCTGCCTCCCGTTCCCAGCGGAAGCACTGACCGCAGTCAAATATATGATCGGTATTAAAATCTCTAATGTTTTCTCGAACTACCATTCGCTTTTCTCTCCTCCCCTCTCCAACTGGCCACAGGAAATTTGCTTGCATTTCGACTCTACACCAGCCCCCTCACCTCTACATCCACCGAGTGGATGTGAAAGGCCGTCATGGCGGCTACGTGCTCCGCAATTTCCCGCTGAAGTTCTCTGGCACATTCCATGACCTGATTGCCATACTTCATGTTGACCAGTACAGTCAAGCTTACCCCTGTTTTTGTGTTCTGCGTCAGCACACGCAGGACAGAATGTACCCCCTTGTTTTTTCGTCCCAGATAGTAGACAATATCGTTGACCACCTTGTCAGAAATAAAAAATTCTCCCAGATAGCTGTACGTCGGCCGCACCACAGACCGTTCCTGAAAATTATCTTTGCTGCCGAAGCCAAAGCCTCTTATCATACGGATGGGATGAAGGAAGTACCCGGAAAAGTCCATCTTCAGCTGCCCTGCGGGTGCCGGAATTACGTGCTTACCCAACTCCACCCGCTGTTTTCGAGCTGCCTTTCTCTGCGCCTCTGTGGTGATGTCCTCAATGAAAATCCATTCCTCAATCTCCGGCAATTCCAGTCGCTCCGCAATCTTCTTCACCATTCCCGTGGAAGTACCTAAGATTAACAGCTTCTCTGGGTTTACCTCACGGATTTTCTCCGCTACGGAAGCCCGGTGCTCTTCATCTGTGAAAAGAGCCGTCTTGATGGCTCCAATCTTCGTAGACTGTCTTTTAGCTGATTGGCCTTGCAAAATCCGGCTTTCATATATGAAAAGGCCATCGTCGATGATGGCAGAAATGTCTTTTTTCCCGCAGAGGGACATGGCTTGATAGCTCTTTCCCGTTCCGCTTTTTCCTACAAGAGAATAAACTTTCATCTTTACTTCTCCTTTTCCTTTTGCTATAATCTATATAGCTTTTAAGCACTAAAAAATAAGGAGGATCATACCATGGCTTACAAAATTACAGATGCTTGCATCAACTGCGGAGCTTGCGAACCAGAATGTCCAGTAGAAGCTATTTCTGAAGAGAGCAACGCTAGAGTTATCAATGCAGATACTTGTATTGACTGTGGCGCATGTGCCAATGTGTGCCCTGTTGATTGCATTTTAGAAGGTTAATTTAGTACAAGTTCTACTATAACCAATAACCGTTTCCAAGGAAACGGTTATTTTCTTTTTTCTATGATATTTTAATGGGTTTAGGATTCAACCCGTTCATGGTGATTCCGATTAATGTGGTAAGCCAGAGAATGCAGACCGTCACTTAGGTGAACATTTTCTACCGCTACCGATTCCGGCATCTCCAAATCTACTGCCGCAAAATTCCAGATACCCTTCACACCAGCAAAGGCCATCTTGTCTGCCACCTCTTGGGCGGCATCCTTCGTCGTGCAGATGATACCGATATCCACTTTATTTTCTTCGATATAAGCCACCAGTTCTTCACAGTCCCGTACGTCGATGTCATTAATCTTGATACCGATTAGCTTTGGATTGACTTCAAACAGGGAATAAACCACGAAACCGGCCTTGTAATAAGACGTGTGATTAGCGATGGCCTGGCCCAGATTGCCTGCTCCTACGATGACCATCTTATATTCCTTGTCCAGCCCCAAGATGCTGCTGATCTCGTTGTACAGGGCCTCTACATTGTAACCGTAGCCCTGCTGGCCGAAGCCGCCAAAATTGTTCAAGTCCTGCCTGATTTGAGAAGCGGTATAGCCAATCAAATCACTTAATTCTCGGGAAGAGATCTTGTCCACACCCTTTTTGTGAAGCTCATTGAGGTATCTTCTGTATCGGGGCAAACGCTTGATGACTGCATTTGATATTTTTGAACCTTTTTTCATATACGCACGATTTCCTTCTCACTCGACTTCCAGCCATTTGGCGCAACTAAAAGACTTCCTTATACTCCAACCCGCCCTTTATCTTTTAAGTACGGATAAGTGCTGAATAACGAAAACCCGCATCTTGCGGGCTTTCATCTGACAACTAGTTCAGTTTTTCTTCAACATACTTTACGATGTCGCCCACAGACTGGAACTTTTCTGCGTCTTCGTCGGGAACTTCGATATCGAATTCATCTTCGATAGCCATGATGATTTCCACAGCATCCAGTGAATCTGCTTCCAAATCCTTCATCAGATGAGTTTCCAGAGAAACCTGTGCTTCATCTACGCTCAGCTGTTCCATGATAATTTCCTTTATCTTGTCAAATGTCATTTAATTAACCTCCACACTTTAGAAACTATATATCTCTATAGATTTCATTTCGTTTTTTTTATGTCCTATTGACTAAAATTCATTATAATTTACTGTTATAGGATATGCAAGTGCATTTTAAAAAAATTTGTATAAAATTTAACATAATCCGGCGCAATTTTCAAACAACTTGGCCGTTTTCGCTGCTATTCTTCCTGTAATTCCAACCAACTATCGTAGGTCTCTGTCAGCTTGTTCTTGCAGTTTTCGCTCTTGTCGTGGTATTCCGCCAGCAACAGGTGATCGCTGAATATTTCTTCTTTGCACATTTCTGCCTCTAAGTCAGCAATTTCCTTTTCCAGGGCCGCAATTTCGTCTTCCAGCCGCTTCTGCTCCCGCTCTCGCCTTCTAGCCTTGGCCTCCAGTTCTTTGTTGATTCTCCGCTGTTCGCTGGCGCTCAAATTAGCTCCTGCATCCAGGTTCTCTTCCCCACTTCCTGCATTCTCCATGTTTTGAGCTCCAGCACTTCCCTGGGTTGTGCTCAACTGGTTCAGATACTTTTTGCCCGATTCAATTTCCTGCTTTTTTTCCATGTAATAGTCGTAGGATCCCAAGTAATCCATGGCTCCTTCTGTCTCCAGTTCCAGAATCCTAGTGGGAATCTTGTTTAGGAAGTACCGGTCATGGGATACAACGATAACGGTGCCGGGAAAATCAAGCAGGGCATCTTCAAAGACTTCTTTGGAATTGATGTCTAAGTGGTTGGTGGGTTCATCCAATACCAGCACGTTGGACCCTGACAGCATGAGTTTCAGCAGGGACAGCCGGGCTTTCTCCCCGCCGCTGAGAGTGCCTACGTTGAGAAAGACACTTTCGTTGCGGAAAAGAAATCGACCCAAAAGGCTGCGCATTTCCGTATCCGTATACAGTCGGTAGGAATCTTTCATTTCGTCGAAGACGGTGTTGGCGGGATTTAGGTTCTGCTGCTCCTGATCGTAGTACCCGAAGATTACGTTGTGACCGATTTTTAGTCGTCCGCCATCGGCATCCTGCTCCCCCATAAGGATTTTCAGCAGTGTGGTCTTGCCCACGCCGTTAGCACCAACAATACAAATGCGCTCTCCCCGCTTAATATCCAGGTCTACTCCTCGAAAAAGTTCTTTCCGCCGCTGGCCGTAGCCAAACCCCTTTTCCAGTCCCTCAGCAAAGAGCACGTCGTTGCCGCTTTTAAACTCCTGCTTAAAGTGAATTTTCATCTTGCCGGCCAAGGCTTCTGGCTTTTCTACCAGTTCCAGCCTCTCCAGCCGCTTTTCCCTAGACTGCGCCCGCTTTGCCAGCTTTTCTGTGCCATGCTGCTTAAATCGGCGGATAATTTCCTCCTGACGGGCAATTTCTTTCTGCTGCCCGTCATACTTCCGCAGTTCTTCTTCTCGCCGCTGGCGCTTTTTCTCTGCGTAGGTGGAATATCCTCCCTGGTATGTATACAGCTTGTGGTTTTCTACCTCAAAGATGCGGTTTACCGTCTGATCTAAGAAGTACCGGTCATGAGAAATCAGCACAATGGTGCCGCTGTACGATTTTAGATACTGCTCCAGCCATTTCAAGGTTCCAATATCCAAGTGGTTGGTCGGTTCGTCTAGGAATAGCAAATCCGGCTTTTTCAGCAACAGGCAGGCCAAAGCCAGTCGCGTCTTCTCGCCGCCGCTGAGCATGGAAATCTTTTTGTCGTAGAAGTTTTCCGTAAATGCCATGCTATTTAATATGCCTGTTATTTCGCTTTTATAACTATATCCGTTGCTTCGGTTATAAGCTTCCATCAGCTCGTCGTACCGATGCAGCAATTTTTCTACATTTTCACCTTTAGAAGACTTTTCCGATATCTCATGAGATAAAGCCGCCATTTCCGCTTCCATGTCCGCCACATGGCTGAAAATAGCGGTGACCTCTTCCATAAGGGTATTGTCTGTGTTAAAATTGGCACTCTGCTTTAAGTAGCCTACCGTGGTATTGGCAGAAATAAAGATATTTCCGCTATCGTAAGGCATCTCTCCGCAGAGAATATTCAGCAGCGTGGTCTTTCCCGCACCATTATTGCCTACGATACCTATTCGATCTCCCTGATTCACATGGAAGGAGACGTCTTTCAGTATTATGTCAACTCCGTAGGACTTTGCAATATTCGTTGCCGAAAGTATAATCATCTTATATCTCCATTACTTGTACTCATTTCATTTACTCTTGCAGCGCTGTCAAGGGAAGATTTGGATAAGCGTCCAGAGTCAGATCACTAACAAAGCCTCCTTTATATTTGTAATAAGCTGCACAGGCAATCATGGCTGCATTGTCCGTACAGAGCACCGGTGCAGGTCGATACAGTTGGATGCCGTTTTTCCGGCACTGTTCCTCCAGCATCTCTCGCAGCTTGCTGTTGGCAGCCACACCCCCGGCCAGAACCAACTTATCTTTTTTCATCGTTTTAGCCGCCGTCACTGCCTTTTTCACAATTACGTCCAGCACCGCCTGCTGAAAGCTGGCGGCTACATCAGCCTGATTGACCTCTCGTCCCGCCTGCTTTTCCGAATTTAAGTAGTTCAACACCCCGGTCTTAATACCGCTGAAGCTGAAATCATAACTATCTTTTTCCAAAAATACCCGCTTAAAAGGAACGGCCTGAGGATTGCCCTCTCGGGCCAGCTTGTCGATTCGAGGCCCACCTGGATATCCCAGGCCCAGCACTCTAGCCACCTTGTCAAAGGCCTCCCCTACCGCATCATCTCTCGTACCACCCAGAACCTGAAATCCATTGTAGTCTCGCACTTCCACAATGTTCGTGTGGCCGCCGGAAACGACCAAGGCCATAAAAGGCGGCTCCAATTCCGGATATTCTATGTAATTGGCACTGATGTGCCCCTGTATATGGTGCACCCCCACCAGCGGAATATCCTTGGCGAAGGCATAAGCCTTGGCCGAAGCCAGTCCAATGAGCAGCGCTCCCACCAAACCGGGGCCGCAAGTAACACCAATCAAATCCACCTGATCTAAGGTAACTCCTGCCTGATTCAACGCCTCTTCCGTCACCTGATTGATATTCTCCAGGTGATGCCTGGAAGCGATTTCCGGCACTACCCCCCCAAAGACCTGATGCACCTTGATTTGGGAAGAAATCACATTAGAGAGAACCTGGCGTCCCTCCAAAAGGAGGGCCACCGAGGTCTCATCACAGCTGGATTCAATTCCCATGGTTAAAAATTTTCCGTCTTTCATTCCATTCTCCCGACCGTTGAATCCCCCGGACGATGCAGCGGTCGTCCGCAGATAAGTGTCTGCAATTTTCACAGGACATGTAATCCGACATGTTAAACATGTTGAAATCATGTCGTCTCTCAAAGCGGCTGCAATGAGACACAGGATTGGTCATATCATCGTAATAATCATCGCTTTCGCTGTGATAGCGACCGCTGACGTTTTTGTTATCTCCATAATATCGGATCATGTACCTACCTCCGGCATACTATTTTTTCTCCCGCCTTATTTTCCAAGAAACCTCTGGAAGAATAGTATTAGTATGTCAAAGGCTGGCGCTTTTATTCACGGCCCCGCCACATGATAACAGCGTTTTCGCCGTTATCATGATAATAACCCTTGCGGATGCCCGCTGGCTTAAAATCCAATTCCGTATACAACTTCTGAGCCGGCAGATTGGATTCCCGCACTTCTAGAGTGAAGCTGGTCAGGCCGTTTTCTTCCGCCACCTCCATAAGCGACGTCACCAAAGCCCGCCCAATGCCTTTTCGCCGGTATTCCGGAGCTACTGCCACGTTCGTGATGTGGCCCTCGTCCAAAATGGCCCAAAGTCCAGCATAGCCTACCAGCCGACCCTCAATCTCAGCAGCAATGTAAAAAGCCCGCTGATTTAATTTCAGCTCATAAGCAAAAGATTCTTCGCTCCAAGGGTCTGCAAAGCAAACTCGGTCCAATCCGGCCATCTCCTGAACATCGTCCTCTTGAGCAGATCGGATAATCAATTGACTCATGTCATTCACCGCTTTCCATCTGAACGTTTACTGGAAGGTTCTGAGCTTCTTGCCGCTTCCTCTCTGCTTCGGCCTCTTCCAGCTTCCGTTCTGCCTCTGCCTTTCTCATGTAATTCGGTGTCAGTGCCTGCGGGGAACAGACTTCCCCTTTTTTATATAATTCCAGGGCCAATTTGGCAACAGAAGACGCATTTTGATAGCGAATTCCTGGTTCTGCAAACTTGACTCGTATATTGCTATTTAACGATGAATTTTGCCATTGCTCGATTTGAGCCGCATAGGCTTCGACACCATCTCCAAAGAAAGTAATCTCTGCCGACTGAGCTCCCAGCACTTCTTGCAAATTCTCCAGCAGCTGAGCCAGCAGGCAAGCACTGCCCTTCACGACCTCTACCGGGGTTCCATCTTCTCTCCACCGATAGGCACCACCATAAACCTGCCCTCTCCTAGCGTTGAAAATGGGGCAGTAAATACCTTTTTGTCGCTCCCCATTATAAAGAAAAGTCTCTAGTGTGGGGACTCCAATGCAGGGTAATTCTAAAGCCTGAGCCAATGCCCGAGCGGTGGACACGCCGATACGAATACCCGTAAAAGAACCGGGCCCCTGAGAGGCTGCAATCGCTGTCAAATTGTTTATCTGCAATTTACTTTTTTCGAGGATCTCTCCCACCATGGGCATTAAAACCTGCAAATGATTCAGCGTTTCCGAAGAACGGACTTCGAAAATCTGCCCTTGTTCATCGATTACCGCTACGGATGCCGACGCCCCCGTAGTCTCAATAGCTAATATATTCATTCTGCCGCCTCCAGTCCTTCTATGTCGTAAATTCGCTCCCCTTCCTGAGAGCCATACGCAATACGAATCACAATGGCCTCCTCCGGCAACAGCTCTAAAATCAAATCTGCCCATTCCACCACAGATACGCCCTGTCCGAAAAAGTATTCTTCATAGCCGATCTCAAAGAGCTCATCGGGATCGCTGACCCGGTACACGTCAAAATGGTACAGTGGCAGTCGACCTTGGTGATACTCCTGTACAATAGTAAAGGTAGGGCTGGTGATGGCCTCCTGGATACCCAAACCCTGGGCAATATATTTAGTCAGAGCCGTCTTACCAGTGCCCAAGTCTCCGATGAGGGCCACCAGGCTGCCGGGACGTAATCGGTCCGCCAGTTTCAAGCCGAATTCTTTTGTCTCTTGTTCGTTTTTTATCACTAATTTATTCATACCTTTTATTGTACCACAAGATAGACACTAATAAAATACAAAAAGCCTCTGGCCGTGGTTTTGCAGGATAGCTTTTCATCTAATACACACTAAATAAAAAGCCGCCAACAAAAGCCGGCGGTCTTCCTATACACTATAGTTACAAAATAGGGGCAAAACATTTCCCCCATTTCGGCCTTTACAAAGAAGCCTTGATATTTATCCGCTGAGTCTCCTGCTCCCAAGTAACGTCTGCTCCAATGCTTTCAGCAATAAACCGAACGGGAACCATAACCCGGCTGTTTAAATTTCTGGCTGGTACGTCCAAGAAGATTTCTTCTGGTGCTCTGCCATCGTCAAAAATATTGACAACGGCCTTGTCTTCTCCAACCTTCAATTGTATGATTCTACTATTATTCTGCAACGTCGCCGTGTTCGTTGAAGCATCCCAATCTACATTATAATCCAATGCTTCAGCAATTCCTCGCAGGGGAGCCAGTGTTCGGTTATTATCCAGAACTGGTTCTTGGTCCAGATAAAGCCATTTATTATTCACATACACGTTGATCTTTCGAGACTGTTTGATGGGACTTTCAATGGTTAGCTCCTTATTATCGGCAGTATAGGCTGTCGCATATCCATTTGTAAACCCCTGGGTAGCCGTATATTGACAAGGAATAACCAGATTTCCGCTCCGATCAATATAGCCCCATTTTCCATCTTTCAATACTTCTGCTAAGCCTTCCGAATAATCCTCAACGTTATCATAAATCAATCCGGTTATCGGATTGCCTGCCCCATCAATAATACCGTATTTACCGGCTTTCCCAAGACGACCTCTGTCTCCACTAAATCCCCCGATAAAATCATACACTGGAGGCACCAAGACTTTTCCATCGATGCCGATATATCCCCCGATTCCGTATAATTGTTTTTCAGCAGCAACAACGCCAGAAGTATTGCTGGCTGTATTCCAGAAAGTAGCATACTCAAAGGCCGTGAGGATATTGCCATGCCAGTCGATGACCCCGTATTTATCATTGCTCATCGCCCCAATTCCGCGAAAACTTGAAAAAGGATCGTAAAGTAATTTCTGATATCCCCTAGAAGCAAGCTTTCCGTCCTGATCCATAAGGTACATCAGCCCATCTTTTGTCGCAATCCCTTTTTCTCCATCAAAGTAGCTCACCGAAGTAAAGCTGGAATCAAAGGTTTTTATCTTCTCCCCTTTGGTATTGATTGCAAAAATGGTGTTTCCCTCTTGCAGAGTACCAATCCCATTGGTAAAGTCAGAAGCTTCTTTGTATCGGCATTCTGCCAGCACCTTTCCTTCTTCATCAATATAGCCGTATTTATAATCAGGGGTACCTAAATACATGATAACCTTCCGAACGCCATCATAGGAGGGGCCTACGGAATCATAAGTTTCGGCTCCAGTCTCTGCGGATACGCTGATACTGGACAGGATTAATAAAAGGGATATGGATAAACATATTCTTTTTTTCATAGCGCTCTCCTCTTTTTTATTTTAGATTGTCTTACATCCGCGCTCAAGGCCAATCCTCATTCCTCTTCGGAACTATTCACCGGGCGATAAGGCGCAATCCTAAGAAAAGAGGCCATCCAGAAGCTATTTTTTTGAAATTAATTATATCATATTTTCAACTATTTTTACATATTTTTTATCCAAAATCAAGCAATTTTAAGATATGATTTCAGCACCCAAATGATTGATGAATTCTATGTCATGGGTAATAACAATCACAATTTTTCCTTGCGCGGCTAAACCCTGAATCATATGACTGACTCTTTCCATGTTATCTAAGTCAAGGCCGCTTGTGGGTTCATCAAAAATAAGAATACTTTTCTGACATAAACAGCCATCCACAACCGCTAATCGTTGCTTTTGCCCCCCAGATAGGGCCATTGGGTGCATTTCGGCAAAGGAGTCTAATTGCATTTGCGCTAGTACACTCATAGCGGCTTCACCCGCAACATCATTTCCCAGTTTTGCCTCTGATAAAACGCTTTCTGCAAACAACTGATGATTTACATCCTGCATAATCAAAAAGCTATTTTGGCGCAGAGCTTTTGCGGTCATCGGTTTCCCATTCAAATAGATGTTGCCATGTTTGCAGGAACGCAATCCGCACAGCACCTGTGCCAATGTAGTTTTACCGGCTCCGTTTCGGCCAACAATCGCGATTGCTTTTCCCTTTGGCGCATAAAAGGAAAGGTCCTTCCACAGCAGCTTTTGATTTCGTTTTATTTGCACATTATTGATTCTCAGACCACTGTTATCAGGCTCTCCATTTTCAGCAGTCAAAAGGGTCACCGGTTGTATCGAGCGAAGCCCATAGTTAGCGCGCTCCTTTGTGCCAAGTGCACTGAATTGCTTATTTGTCCATTCCCTGACGATTTTACCATTCTCCATATAAACAGCACGATCCAATAATTCCGCCAAATACCATACACGATGCTCGGCAATAATGACGGTTTTCCCCGCCCGCTTTAGCTGACGGAGTAGTGTTTTCAAACGGTGAATTTCCTCCTGATCCAGATTAGCCGAGGGCTCATCCAACACGTAGACATCAGGGTTTCCCATATAAGCAGAGGCAATGGCAATTTTCTGCTTTTCCCCTCCTGATAACTCAAAAACGCTTTTGTTCACCAGACTTTCAAGTCTATATTCCATAAGCACATGCTCCAAACGAGATGCCATCTGCTCCTGCGGCAGTCCCATATTCTCGATTCCAAAGACCAGTTCACTTGTTGTATCTAAATTAAAAAACTGTGTCTTCGGATTTTGAAAGACAGAACCTACCGATAGAGAAGTCTTCCATATTGGCTGCTCTGTAATATCCTGTTTGTCAATATAGACATGCCCTGACAACATTCCCTCTGTCTGTGAAGGAATTATGCCATTAAGCAGTTTTGTCAAAGTAGTTTTTCCGCAGCCACTCTTTCCACAAAGTAAAACGAACTCTCCTTTGGAGACATTTAACGAGCAGGCACAAAGACTTGGTTTTTCGCTCCCCTCATAGCAATAAGAGACTTTTTTTAATCGCACCATTTTCTCACCCCCGAATTATTGTAAATGCCGTCAGTCCACCAAAATACAGTAATGCCAGCGCATCTCTCAAGCGGAACTTAATTGTTATATAGGAAGTTTTAGATGCAGGATTCTCAATCCCCCGGGTAACCGCAGACCTTGCTAACTCTTCACCTGTGTTAACGGCACTCATCAATAGTGGAACATAGAGGCTTTCAACCTTCTGTTCCAAGCGCTTGATATTGCGAAGACGCATAGCTCCCCAGATTGCAAGGGTATCATCCTTTAGGGCGGGAAAGTATCTGGCAGAAACCACAGCTGCTATGGAAACAGGCAACGGAACATGCATCCTGCGAAAGGCTTCTAATAATACTCTTACTGGCGTAGTACCCACAAAAAGGGCCACCATGGCACTGCATGGCAGTATCATTTTGAAGTAAATAAAAATAGATAAAATACTAGCGAGCGTAACATGTACTCTTGGGATCAAAAGTAGTTGTATCGCGAAGAGAAAGGCATAGCTAACCAGCAGATTAACCATTGCCTTTCTCATATCAAACAACCACATGCAAATAAAAATGCTGCCCATTAAAATCCATTCCGTGTATACTTCTGGATGTGAAAACACAATAACTACTGACAAAACAATTAAAATCATGCCGATTCGTGGATCAAAACCCTTGTGCTTTATCCGATTCATTTCGTCCCCATGGCAATGCCTGCCTTTATAAAATGCTTCTTCATCAGCTTAAATCCAAATAGTCCACCTATTATAGCTCCAATGGCAATACTCGCTATGATAAGCAGAATAGTTGAAGTGGAGACCAACTGGTCAAGGGCCGCAAGGTAATCGGCATTCATCCCGAAATTTGCGGAATATTCCAGGAAAGCAGCTTTATTGACCCAAAGTTGATAGAAATCACCGATAAAGCCAAAGGAAAAAATCACATAGGACAACAGAATCCAGGACTCCTTTTGAAATCTGCCACATCTTAAACATATTTCAGCTAAAAAGCCTGCAATGATTCCGGAGATCAGTATGTATATGGATGCCATTGTAAAAATAACTCCGGTAATTAAACTAATAATAAAAATGGGACCGGTATGTCTGGTCTTTGCTACAATTAGCATATAAACCGGACCGATGAAAAGCGCATCTAAAGCGTGAGAGGCAAACCATGCAACCGGAAAAATCCCCCCCAGAATCATAAATATAAATCGGATAGCGACACACACCACCCCTAAAACCGACGCCATAACAATGTCTTTTGTTGTTAATTTGCTGCGTAATTCACTACTCACTTCTATATCCTCCTGTACTATTTGTTTGTTGAAATGACAAATTCTTAAAAATTATTTGAGCATCATCTTTCTGCCACCAACGGTTATCTTATGCTAACATTTAAAGGATATTATCATATTTCAAGAAGGTTTTCTATGCTTGTTTAAGTTATTTAGGTTCATATAGCAACCAATGTTTGCGTTGACAGCCCCACAGGCCTAATCTATAATGAACTAAAATAAACGGAGATTTTACAGCAGTAAAGGTTATTCTTATGCAAGCAATTATGAATGATATTTTAACGAAAAGCAGCTCACTTCCTGGGGTGACCCTTAGAAAAGGCCCAGACAGCAATGAACTCATCTTGCATACAGCAAATGGAGAGGGAAGGATGGTTTTTTATACTCTTTTTTCCGGAATACATTTAGCTTATATTAATGTTGAAGCTTTAAGCTGGCCCGAATCAGACACAAATGCTGAGTGTAAACCTTTACTGATTAATTATTGTGTCAGTGGACGAAGTGAATTGCTCTTAGTAGATAATACCTATATCTATATGAAGGGAAAGGATTTATCGGTTAGCAAACAAACCGCACAAAAAGAATACATTTTTCCAACCAAAAATTACGAAGGTCTAAAAATGTACTTTGATTTAGATTTAATTGATAAGGAGAGTAAAGACCTATTGCAATCTTTTGATATTGATATGAGAAAGCTTGAGCAGATTTATTGCAGAAATGGAAAAACCTATATTGTAGAAGGGACTAATAGAGTTGAAGGCATTCTCAAACGAATCTGGGATCTATCCGAACACCCCTCGATTTTTCATATGCGAATGTATGTGTTAGAATTAATCGATCTCTTGCTTAAAGACCCATTATATTCTTTAAGGCCTTGTACTTTTTATACAGGAGTTCAAGTTGAAATTGCAAAAAAAGCAGAAAACATTTTAATCACTAATTTGCATAAACATTATCCCATAAAAAAATTAGCAGAACGATTTTCAATCAGTGAAACAAGTTTGAAAAATTATTTTAGAGGCGTTTACGGGCAAAATATTTCAGTATATCTGCGTGAGTATCGAATGAATAAGGGCGCTCAACTCTTAGCTGAAACACAAAAACCAATTTCTGAAATATCCGCACAAATAGGATATACCAATCAAGGCAAATTCGCCGCGTTATTTAAACAGCAGTTTAATATGACACCACTAGAATATCGACGTGTAAAGCGATTAGAGAAGATTTAAGTTGTTTATAAGATGTTTTTGCTAGCAAACAGCCGCCTGTAGGCGGCTGTTTGCTTAATATGCTGGAATCTAAGAGACCGCTGCAACCTATCGGTGCAAAAAACCAGAGATACGCTTGTACAGGAAAAAGGTTATCACGGCGTTCAGCCCTGCCTTTACGACGTTGAAGCCGACAATGAAACCCATCACATCTTTGACTGCACTCACCGGCCAGCCGGTGAAAATAGGCGTAATAACCAGGTTAGCGCCCACCATGACCACCGTCATAACAAGGACCCCCACGGTCAGCGCAAGGGCTGCTTCTTTCTTGCCCTTTCGTCCTCGGTAAATAAACCCGGATGCCAACACGAAAGACCCTGTAGCCAACGTGTGCATGATGATGCCGTATATACCGCTGCCTGCACTGACCGTAGTGCCCTGAAGCACCGCCGTGACTACGGTCAGCAGAAGGCCTGCCATAGGGCCAAAGGCAAAAGTGCCGATGAAGATGGGGATGTCTGCCGGATCGTATTCCATAAAGGCTACCGCTGGGAATATGGGAAAATGTACAAGATATACTAAGACCACGGAAATGGCTACCAGCATACCCATTTTAGCTAATTTTACGGTTTTGTTTTGTGCTGTCATTTAAGTTCTCCTTTTCTTTCCAGTCGGGGTTCTCGCCGGACACATGAAAGCCCATACAAAAAACCCTGAGACTGCTCTCAGGGTTTGCTAAACTGAAATAGATGTCCATCCAAAGGACAAACCTGTTTCTTTCATCCGGACTATACCGTCGGTATGGGAATCTAACCCATTCTGCCTGTTGGCTCGCGGACTTGTAGCTCTTGCGCTCATTACCGCCGGTGAGGACTTACACCTCCCCCTGAAACATTCTTTATTATATTTTATTTGTTAAACAACAACATTATATACTTACTGCGCCAATCTGTAAATAGCATCCGCAAAAATTTTCGCATTTAGCACCAACTTGTCTACTTCCACGTACTCATTGGCTTGGTGGGACAAATCCAAATCACCAGGGAATACGCTGCCGAAAGCGACCAGATTTTCTGCGGCTCGTGCGTAAGTACCTCCACCGATGACCAGTGGCTCTCCTGTTTGATCTCCAGTGTGTTCCCGGTAGACTGCCATCAAGGTTTGAAGCAGCCAATCCTCCTTAGCTCGGTAGAGAGGCGGCTGGTGCTTCAGCTTAACAATGCCCATATTATATTGGTTAACTAGCGGCATCATGGCCTCATAGACCACTTCATCACTATAGGTCACCGGATAGCGGATATTAATTGTCAAAATCAAGGCTTCGCCGTCCAAGTCTACCTTACCTACATTGAATATCAGCTTTCCCGACTCGTGATCAGACAGGCCGCAGTCCATAGCGGTCCCGTCTAGTTCAAACCCGATATGCTGACGGTAAAACTGCACAAATTCATTTACATCATCGTTGATTATGTCAATTCGGCCTAAAAAATCTAACAGCAGCGAAATGGCGTTGAGGCCTTTCTCCGGCTCTGCTCCATGAGCCGATACTCCGCAGGCGGCGATTTCCAAGCTCTTTCCCACGCCCTTACAAGTCAGCTTGCCTCCATAAGCGGGCTTCCCTTCCTGCTCGCATTGCTCCGCCCGATATTTGGCCGCCAATTCTCGAACCTTATCGTAAGCCCCTGGCTTCTCCGAGCGAATAACAGCCCTGGCGTAATCTGCTACCGAGTTGGCCGCCGTGCCGCCGCTGAGGCTCCGAAGCTGGATTCCCTTGCCTACAGTCTTGCCAATCTTCTTGGCTAGCTGAAAGACCAGAATACCCTTTTCCCCTTGTATGGCGGGATAATCTGCATCCGGTGTAAACCCCAGGTCCGGGGCTTTTTCCTTCGACAGGTAATATTCCATGCCCTTCCAATTCGTTTCTTCATCCAAGCCAATGATTAGCCGGACCTTTTTTTCCGGCACAAAACCGCTTTCCTTTAAAGCTTTCATGGCATAATAAGCAGCTACCATCGGTCCCTTATTATCGAGGGCCCCTCTGCCATAAATCTTTCCACCGTCAAGAACCCCGCCGTAAGGGTCATAATCCCAGCCGGAACCTTCTGGCACTACGTCCAAATGACCCAAAATGCCCAACACTTGGTCACTGGTGCCGACAATCTGGCCTTCCTCGTCCAGCATATACCCGCCGAATTCCAAATGGCCGCCATAGTTATCCACGTTTTCCACCTCAAAGCCATCGGCCTGAGCCTTCTTCAACAGATACTGAAAGGCTTCGGCTACGCCGATTCCAAATGGCGCTCCTTCAACAGGCTGGTCCTCCACGCTTTTAATGGCGATTAACTCCTGCAAGGTTTTCACCATATCATCTCTTGATTCTTCAATTATTTTTAAGTAGTCCATTGGCATCCTCCAACGCCGCCTCTGCCCGGGATAAGTGCCCAGAAGCTTTCAAAGTCTCATTGTCTTGCAATTTCTCATCTAGCGGAATAATCTCATAGACCGGCTTATCTCCCAGGTGATATTTTTCTACCCAGGTAGGAACAGCACTCATGGAAATCTCTGTAATCTTCTTTTCAGACTTCATGTACTTCAGTTTCACCTGAGCCATCATACCTTCTTCTGTATAGCGGTTATCTAGCGTCTCCGTCCGCTGGTTGGAAATAAAGTTACCCATGCTGTAAAAAACAGGAACAGTTTTGCCGGTCTCCGCATTTTTCAGGTATTCCATCTCCTGAAGCACGTGAGGATGGGAGGCAAAAATGACGTCTACATCCATCTGATCCACTGTTTTCTGGGCCATGGATTTCTGCCATTGGTTAGCCGCCGTCTGATATTCCTCTCCCCAGTGGTAATAAATCAGTACGATGTCTGCCCCAGCAGCTCGAGCTTGGCCACAGACTTCCTTAATCTGCTCCAGGTCCTCGTCCAAGGTTTGATAATTAAAGGAATTAATCAGGGCTGCATCCGTATCTGATATCGCCCGCCCATTTATACCAGTTGTGCTTCCGCCGGTAGGCGTCTCAAAAGTATAAGGAATTACCGCTACCTGAAGACCTTTGACCTCAGTCATGGCATAGCGAAGTTCCTGCTGATCCAGCCGGCTGCCGGCGGTGACGAACCCTTTAGCTCGCAACACCTCCAGAGTCCGCTTCATCCCAGCCCCGCCCCGGTCCATCATGTGATTGTTGGAGGTAATGGCTACATCAAAACCTGCATCTTTCAACGCGTCTGCCAGCTCGTCCGGTGCACAGAACTGTGGGTATCCGGAATAAGGCGGACCGGCAAAAGTGGTCTCTAGGTTGCACAAAGCCAAGTCTGCCTGGCTGATGTAGTCCTTTACATATTTATAATTGTTGGTATAATCATATCTCCCCGTCTGCTGGTTATATTGACCTTCCAGCTGCGGCTTGTGTACCATCACATCTCCTACGGCCAAGATGCTCAAGTCAATGGGCAGCTCCT
The DNA here is from genome assembly GCF_010669305.1 of Aminipila butyrica. NCBI lineage: Bacteria > Bacillati > Bacillota > Clostridia > Peptostreptococcales > Anaerovoracaceae > Aminipila > Aminipila butyrica. The sequence goes on from NZ_CP048649.1 coordinate 3,047,525, forward strand.
GCTCCTGCTGAACAGGGCTCTCCTGCCCGTTCCCCCCTGCTGTTCCCCCGCTGCACCCACTAAAAAGCAGTGGAAATGCCACTAGACACCCCACTGCGATCCAAGTCCATAGGAGAAGCGCTGTCTTTCTTTGTTTTCTTTCAGCGTTTTCCATCATAATCCTCTACTATACGTTTTCCACTCCGGCGATTTCTGGGTAAGATTCCTTTAGCAGCCGTTCAACTACAGCCTTTAAGGTCATCGTAGCCCCTGGGCAGCCGGCACAGTGTCCCTGCAAACGAACCTTAACGATATTCTCCGGGGTTAACTCTACAAACTCAATATCTCCGCCGTCTCTCTGCAAGTAAGGACGAATATTTTCTAAAGCATCTTTAATTTTATCTTCCATATTGTATTTCTCCTTTTTTCTGCTTTTCTGGGTTGTTATTATTTTACCACAAAATCAATGGATTCAACACTAAATATTTCTTTTTTCCTTTTCGCTACTCAACTATTTTGTTCAAGTTCCGTGAAGCTAGTATAAGCTAACGATAGCCGGTTCCATCGTGTAGGCAGATATAGCTTGCCCATTTACGATTTTTTTCACTACCACGGATTTAATAGGATCTCCATTCATGTCAAAGGTGATGGTTCCAGATGCTCCTGGGAATTCCCTGGTACTAGCAATGGTCTTGCGCAGGGCTTCTCCATCTAAAGCTGTACCAGCCTTGTTCAAAGAATCCACGGCAATCATGTAAGCATCAAAACCTAAGGCCGCTGAACTATCTGGAACAGCATCCTGCCCATATTTTGCCTTGTACGCTTTTTTGAAATTGTCCGACATGATAGTCGTGCTGGTGTTGGGATCGAAAATCGTGGAGAAAGACACACCCTCTGCTGCCTCTTTTCCAGCCAGCTCAATCAGCTTCTGGGAATCCCACTGGTCGGTGCCTAAGAATAAAGCGGTAACCCCGACTTTCTTCGCTTCCTTTAAGATTTCCGCAGCCGCCTCCAGCTTTACCGGCAGAAAGACCACTTGAGCGCCCGATTCCTTAATCTTTCGCAGATTGGCTTCCAATTTGTCCTGTTGGTCCATATCATAGTCGCTGGAGACGACTACCGCATTGGCGTTGCCTGTCATCTGGATAAACTTGTCCGAAAAAGTCTGCGATACGGCGATAGCGTAATCATCATTCTCCGGCCTCATGATGGCCGCGGTGCTCACCCCCAGAGATTCCACTGCGTATTTAGCCAATACCACGCCTTGGAAGGAGTCCAACAAGCAGACCCTAAAGTAAAAAGGGTTATAGCTGGTCACCAGGGGGTTGGTGTTGGTAATGGCAATAGCCGGCAGCTGGGCCGCCTCGAAAATCTTCACTGCCGCCAGAGAATTAGCGCTGCCGTAGCTGCCCAAGACAATGGATACCCGCTTGTCCACCATCTCCCGGGCCACGCTCTCTGCCACATTAATATCCGATTTATTATCTCCGTAAACTAACTCTACCTCCTTACCCAAAGCTTTGGGAAACATGGCGTGGGCTAGTTCAATGCCTCGCGTCTCCATTTCACCCATTTCCTTGTCTTTCCCGCTCAAGGGTTCAAAGATGCCAATTCGTACGGTGGATTCCGGCTCCTTCTCTTTATCAATAAAGGTCCCTTTAAAGTTGTCAAAGGTAGCACAGCCTGCCAGATTTAATGCCAGAACTAAAGCCGCCGCTGCCAAAACCGTCTGTTTCACTTTACCGGGACGCCTTGCTTTGTTGTATATTTTAGCTTCATCAGATTTCTTCGTCATAGTCGTTCTCCCTTTTCACCCTCAATCCATTCCTGGCAAGCACTTTACAGAGGTTTCTCCTCTTGTCTCATCCAGTAATAGAACATTCCCATCATACCAAATTCCAGGCCTTTTTTCAAGTCGTTTGCACTGCTCCGCTCTATTCCCTTCTATTCTGGCCTAAACCCGCTTGTAAGCAAGCTTTAAGCAGCTTCTTTGCTTATTGCTTTACCCCGATGCTCCCCTGTCTTTAAGGCGGGGTTTGCTATAAAAGCTTAAAAAATATGTTTAGTTTGTTTATTTCAAGGTATAAATGAAGTATAATGAATACAATAACGTACAGCTCCTGCAAGCTTGTTTTACCAGCCTTGCGGGTAAGCTGGCGAAAAGTAATGTTGAAAATGGAGGATGAAATTATGAAATGGACTTGTTCAGTTTGCGGTTACACTCACGAAGGTGCTGAGGCACCAGAAAAATGTCCACAGTGCGGCGTTCCTGCTGAGAAATTTATCAAGGTAGAGGATGGCGCCAGAGAATGGGCTGACCAGCATGTAGTAGGCGTAGCGAAGGGTGTTGATCCTGAAATCATCGAAGGTCTTCGTGCGAACTTTACTGGTGAATGTACCGAAGTAGGCATGTATCTGGCTATGGCTAGAGTGGCTCATCGAGAAGGCTATCCAGAGATTGGTCTGTACTGGGAAAAGGCTGCCTGGGAAGAAGCGGAGCACGCAGCTAAGTTTGCAGAGCTTCTGGGTGAAGTAGTTACTGATTCCACAAAGAAGAATCTGGAGATGCGTATTGAAGCCGAAAACGGTGCTTGTGCAGGGAAGAAGATGCTGGCAGCGAAGGCGAAAGAACAGAACTTAGATGCCATCCATGATACCGTACATGAAATGGCCAAGGATGAAGCTAGGCACGGCTGTGCATTTGAAGGACTTTACAACAGATATTTTAAATAAGAGAAATCCGAACATATTAAGCCCCTTGCTAGCAGGAGATATCCTGTTGGCAAGGGGGTTTCGTATTTTTACATAAATCAATTTTAGAAAACATCTTATAAAATATAGCCTTCTTCCTTTTCACTATCGCCTTTCATATAAACTGCCTGTATACTTCTAGCTGGTGCAGGTGTAAAATATTATATACTTTATCTGACAAAAGGAGAAATAACATGTCAAAGAAAAAAGATTCCTCTAATTCTGGATTAGCTATTGGCTTAAGTTTCGGTCTGATAGCTGGTTTACTTTTTAATAATCTAGCATTAGGCCTGTCTTTAGGGTTAGTCTTTGGCTTATCATTTGGTAAAATTTTCACTAAATAATCTTAATAAATTGCCGTCATCTGTACCTGATTTTGTAGAGATTCTCCTTGATTTTCCGTTCAAGACAAGACCTCCCGCTTGCTTTCTATCTTAAATAGATTCCTGGAGCAGTGCCAGCATATGCGGGCACAATTGTTAAACAAAAAAGGCTGCCCACTAAAAGCCCGACTTCTGCGTTTCATTGACTTATGAATGGTATTATGTTAGCCTTAGATGAACACCATGATAAAATCTATTTTATTGAAGGAGAAGCCATTACTATGCCCCAGATTTTTGATGAACACGGGCGGGAAAAGCTCCGGGTACAAATGCTTGAAAATGGATTTGAGCTAATTAAGCGTTTCGGTCTGAAAAAAACCTCTGTAAAAGATATTACAACAGCATCCGGCATTGCCACAGGCACATTTTATAATTTCTTTAAAACAAAAGAAGAATTTGTTTATCAAATTATTCTGCATAAACGGGAGCAATCAAAAGCCAGCTTTCAGGCGCTAATTGATCAGAGCGACATGCTGGACAGAGCGGCCTTTCGGCAATTATTACAGACTATTTTCTTTGCCGACAACAATATCTTTGAATATTTAAAGCCGGAAGAAGTAGCCATGCTATATGCCCGCTGGCCAGAAAATTACATGAAAAAAGAAGGCACTGCCGAACAGACAACGATGTGGATATTAAACCATGTTTCCCATAAAAAAATGATTGTGACTGGAAAGTCTTTGCGAATTTCTGCAAAGCCGTGTCACTCATTCGATATGGCAAAGAAAACCTCTACCATGAGGCTTATGATGAAATGATGGAGCATATCATCAACATGGTTCTAGATTATGTGATAGGAGAAGAATCTTGAATCTGGTGCTCTACAGCCTTATAAAGTAAATAAAAATTCCCTGTAAATTAGATCAGTTAAAAATAACTGCCCATTTTACGGGGAATTTTTTAATTCTACCCAGATGTTTCTAGTTTCTCACCCCAGTTATGCCGCTGCCATCACAAGAAACAACAGCGCAATTGCGGAAACCATAACCCAAAATGGATCCTACAATCACATCGCTGTCTGCCTGAATCGTACCGCTGGCTTGGCAGTTTACAAGGTGCATAGCCGAGGAAGCAGGATAGTATTTATTGTAATTCGGACCGCAGAAGCCGCTGCCCACGATACCGCCGATACGGTTGGCCCCTGCCCCTGCCTGAAGTGTCAAGCCAGTTACCTCACAGTCTTTAATCAGCGTAAAGTTCTCGGCATTGCCATCAGCAGCCGCTGCTCCTTCATTAACAATACCGGCATAGCCCAACAAACCACCAATCATGATTGCATTGGCACCAACCTTAATTGTAACATTTTCTGCTTTGCAGTTGATTACCTTATCACTTTCAAACGCACAGCCGGCCAGGCCACCGATGCCGCTGACTCCCATTGTGATGCCTTCATCGTGCATCGCTTCCGTTGCCGTAACTGTACCGGTGACAGTGCAATTGGACAGACTGCCGCCCTCCAGACCACCACCTAAAATGCCTGCGCCGCTTCCCCCCGCAGAAGTTAAGAGCACATCCGCCTCTACGGTGCAGTTTTTCATATTGGTATTTTGGGCACTACCAACAAGACCTGCCGCATAAAAGCTGCCGGCAACTTTGTTTTTGCCTGAAATGGAGATATCCTTAATCGTAATCCCGCTTTCAGCAGAAGGCATCGACATCCCTACAAGCGCACCGGTACAAGACCCTGTAGAAAAAATGGTTGCATTCTTTATTTTCAGGTTCTGGATAGAAGCCTCCCCTGCCAATCCGCCGAACAAACCAGTCCCGCTCATATCACGCTGGCCCACCTCTTCCCGGTTAATGGTTAAATTTGAAATTGTATAACCGCCGCCGTCAAAGCTGCCGGTAAAAGCCTCCTCCGGAATAGCACTGACATCCCCATTATCGGGGTCCCTTGGTACATATGCACCAATAGGAATCCAATTGTATCCGGTCAAATCGATGTTGTCTATCAAGACAAAATGCTTGTCCAAATAATTGTGAACACGAGCTAACTGTTCCTTGGTAGCAATTTGCCAAGGATTTTCTTTTGAGCCGTCCCCCTCAGCAAAAGCGTCAGCAGCAGCCAATACAGCGGTTACTGTCGGGCCCGTATAAGTCCCCGCCGACTCTGATTCCAGTGTTTGAACCGCATCTACCTCTGCCAAGATTACAGCTTTTGCCGCATCCCCTGCCCCTACTTGATTACCTGCACCGGTTATCCCGCTGCCATCACACGAAACAACAATACAGTTGCGGAAGGCATAACCCAAGATGGAACCTACGATAACATCGCTATCAGCTTGAATGGTACCAGTAGCCTGACAATCCACAAGGTGCATTGCAGAGGAAGCAGGATAGAAACTATTGTAATTCGGTCCGCAGAAGCCGCTGCCCACAATGCCGCCGATGCGATTGGCACCGGCACCTGCCTGAATCTCCAAGCCGGTTACCTCACATTCTTTAATCAGAGTAAAGCCCTCGCCATTGCCATCAGCGGCTAATACGCCCTCATTGACAATACCGGCATATCCTAATAACCCACCTATCATGATTGCATTAGCGCCAACTTTAATCGTAACATCCTCTGCCCGGCAGTTAATGACCTCCTCGCTTTCAAAAGCGCAGCCAGCCAGACCTCCGATACCGCTAACCCCCATTGTTGTACCTTTGTAATTCATGGCTTCGGTTGCTGTAACCGTACCCGTCACTATGCAGTTGGACAGGTTGCCACCTTCCAAGCCGCCCCCCAGAAGTCCGGCTCCGCTTCCTCCCGCAGAAGTTAAAGTGACGTCAGCCTCTACGGCGCAATCCTCCATATTGGTATCTTGAGCACTGCCAAGAAGACCTGCTACATAAAAACTGCCGGCGATTTTGTTGTTCCCCGATAGATTGATATTCTGAATAGCCTCCTCGTTATCCTCAGCAGACATGGACATGCCGACAAGGGCCCCCGTACAAGATCCGGAGGAAAAAATCTCTACATCTTCAAGATTTAAATCATAGATGGAAAAGTCATCTGCCGTTCCGCCAAACAAGCCAGTGCCAGACATGTCTCGTTGCTCCAGGTCGTCCCGGTTAATGGTTAAATTAGAAATTGTATGACCGCCGCCGTCAAAACTCCCTGTAAAGGCCACCTCCAACGTCGCGCTGACATCTCCCGCATCTGGATCCTTCGGCACATATTTGCCGATAGGAACCCAATTATATCCATCCAAGTCGATATCTCCAGTCAACAGAAAGTGTCCATCCAAATGCTCTTGCATCAAGGCCAGTTCTTCTGCCGTATCAATCTCCCAAGGACTTCCGCTTGATCCATCTCCGCCGCCATCAAACGATGCTGCGACCTCTATCTGCTTTGTTACATCTGGACCAGTATACACTTCCGTGGAATCCTCTTCCACGGTCTGAACAGAGTCCACCTTTGCCAGAATTACTGCTATCGCCGCATCTATCGCCCCAACTTGGTTGCTCACATCGAGCTTGTTACTGGAGCTGCCTTTGGACTTGCCGCTCGATTTGCTGCTGACAGGAGTCGTTGCTGGAGCAGTAGCACTACCGTTAGTGGTGACAGTGCCTGTCCCTGTTATCGCAGAAACTTTCCCTTCCCCTTTTGTGGTCATATCTACAGAGGTAGCCAGTTTATCTACATTTGCATCCTTTGCTACTTCTAAGCTGGTTCCTTTAGCCGTGCTTGTCACTTCTACGGTCTTCACGGTACCAGTTACCGCCAGCTCGGAGTTAGGCGCCGCATTCACTAAGGTAGTAACAGTCCCTGCTACTGACACCTTCGCACCTTCTGCTGCCTGCGCGACGTTAATCGTTGTTACCGACGCTTCTTTTGCTACGGTTAGATTCGCAGCCTCTATCGTAATACTTAAAGTAGTAATACTGGCCTTTTGTACTACCACCGGTACATCTGAGACCGCAACTACCAGCGCCCCCACCTTACCTTCTACCAATACATTCTTTTTGCCATCATTGACCACGATTTGACTTACCGTTGAATCTTCTGAGGCTGCAACCCGTACATTGCCATCGACTTTGGCAATCACCAGATTTTCAATTGAACTATTTCCTGTAATGCTGACAGAATTGATGCCGCCGCCTCTGACAATGGTCTTCCCCGTAACCTTAACATTATCAAGAGTAATCTCTCCGCTGCCGACACCATCACCAAGGATTAAGTCCCCATTAACGATAAGGTTCTTTAAGGTAACATCTGGTACATTAACCATCACATTGCCCGCAGCTACTACTTCCGTAAGTGTTCCAGCCGTGTTAATATACTGCTTAACCATGTTGTCCATGATTTTTGCAAATTCCGCTCTTGTAATATAGTCTGTTGGCTTGATCAAGCCGTTCGTTCCTGAAAGTACTCCTTTTTCCACAAGTGCACTGATACTTGGTGCTGCCCATGTCGCAATACTGCTTTTATCCTTAAAGGAAGTTAAAGCTGTACTCGATCCATCAGCGGCTTCCATTTTGAAGGCCCTTGTTAAAATAGTAAAGGCTTCCTGTCTGGTGATTTTATCGTTTGGTCTCATCGTTGCAGCAAGCTTCATGGTTCCCATATGGACAGCTTTTGCCATATCTCCCGCATACCAGGCCCCAGATCCCACGTCGCTTACGCCGTTTAAATCCGTTGTTTCTTCTGCCCCAAAGGCTCTATTTACTACGGCAGCCATTTCTGCTCTGCTCAATGTACCTCTTGGCTTAATATGTAATCCGTCTGTTTGTGGATAGCCTTTCAGCAGGCCATTTGCTACTGCATTGGAAAGGGCCTCTGTAGACCAATCCTTTGGCATATCTGCAAAGGTAGCCTCTTGAACATCCGCAGCAACTGCCGTTTCTGCATCAGCAAAAACTATAGTGGGCGTATAACAAAAGGCCACGGCAAAAGCCAAAAAAGCTGCCAAGAATCTTTTTGTTCTTTTCATGTTTTTCTCCTTTAAGTATATGATTTAATGAATATATAAAGATATTTGTTCATGCAAACATCATCATGTTAGCATAAGCTAACCATACTGTCAATCTATTTCTTTGTTTACATACCTTTCTGTCTGGGTATAAATCTTTTGTAAAACAATGGAAAATTCCCCTTGCCATGGATATTTTTCATGGGTATAATAAACTCTATAGATTATATTCGGCATTGCCGCAAGGGAGCGTTCATTAAATCATGCTATAGCATAGCTTACATGGTACAATGATAACAAAAGTATGTAAAATAACACATTGCACAAAGGAGAGTACGAATATGAAATACACTTGGAGCAGCGATTTAGAAACAGGAAACAACACGATTGACCAACAGCACAAACAGCTAATTACCGCCATAAACGATTTGCTGGATGCCTGTTCACAGGGAAGAGGCAGAGATGCCTTAAAAGAGACCACGAAATTTTTATATGATTATACGGCAAAGCACTTTGCTGACGAGGAACGTTTACAGCTAGCCAGTCAGTATCCAGATTACATAAACCACAAGCAGTATCACGAGGGCTTCAAAAAAGTAGTAGCGGAAATCGTCGATCAGCTAGACAAAGAAGGACCGACTCTGGCCTTGGTTAGCAAGGTTAACACCAGCATTGGAGGATGGCTGCTCAATCACATCAAAAAAGAAGATGTAAAAGTTGCCGCTCACATCCAATCTAAGCAGTAAGACTAAATAGTTATCAACACTATACCGCCTGAGCATCACCTAAACTTGGGCGGTATTTTTGTGCGCTAGAAAGCTTAAAAATTATTCTGCAAACCCACTTTTATTGGCAAATATAATATGATATGATTTAGGAGATATAAAAGATTTTTATTTGGCGAAAGGTATGGAGTACCGCCCGCTGCAACTGCTGATTTTATTAAATAACGAAAGGAAATTTCTATGAGCACAAATGTGACAAGGTACCCTCTGCTGGAGGTGGATTTAAAAAAGTTCAGAGAAAACATTGATTGTATGACTAAACTTTGTCAGGACAAAGGCATTGATGTGGCCGGCGTAATAAAAGGATTTCACGCTATCCCCGAGATGGTGAAGGAATTTGACAAATCTGCTTGCAAATACATCGCCAGCTCTCGGATGGAGCAGATTATCGATGCCAAAGAAGACGGTTGTGAAAAGCCCTTTTTTCTGATTCGACTGCCCATGCTCAGCGAGGTAGCCGACCTGGTAAAATACGTGGATTACAGCTTGAATAGCGAACGGACCGTATTGGACAAGATTAACGAAGAATGCCAAAAACAGGGAAAGCGCCATGGAGTTGTTCTGATGGTAGACTTAGGCGATTTGCGGGAAGGCTTCTGGGATGAAACCGAGTTGATTGATACCGCCCGTTATGTGGACAGTCAGCTGGACGCCATAGATTTACTAGGCATTGGCACGAATCTTGGCTGCTATGGCTCCATCAAGGCCACGCCAGAAAAGATGAACGATCTGATTTGTCTGGCAGAAAAAATTGAAGCAGTTATTGGTCGGCGGTTGGATATCATTTCTGGCGGCGGCACCACTTCTGCCATCATGGTCTTTGATGACACCATGCCAGAACGTATCAACCACTTGCGGATTGGCGAAGGCATCATTCTGGCTCACGATTATGAATCCCTCTTCGGCGTGAAGGCGGATTTTCTAAATCAAGATGTTTTTACCCTGAAAGCTCAGATTATTGAAGTCAAAGACAAACCGAGCTATCCTGTAGGCGAGCTGTCATTTGACGCCTTTGGCCATGTTCAGACCTATGAGGATCGTGGTATCCGTCGACGAGCCTTAGCGGCTTTAGGCAAGGTAGACTTCGGCGATCCAGAGATGCTAATTCCGAAAAATGATAAACTGGAGATTCTGGGTGCCAGCAGCGATCACCTCATCTTAGATGTGGAAAACTGCAAGGATGACATCAACGTAGGCGACATCGTGGAATTTGACCTGTGCTATGCCACCATGGTATACCTGACCAGCTCTAAGAACGTGCATATCGTTGCCAAATAATCATATAAAAGTGACCACCAAAAAGGGCTGCCTCATGCAGCCCTTTTCTTATTATTTCGTTGTTTCCACTGTTTATCCTCTTATAGTTTACTGTTTATTATATTCTGTAAACCGCTTAATCTTCTTCGAGGTACTTTTTTCAAACTCTTCCTTGCGCAAGACTACTCGCTTTATTTTCTTAAAATATGGAGAGGTTTCATTAAGTTGGTCTACTTCCCGCCACAGCAGCTCTTCCACCATATCGTCTGTATACCCTCCGCCTAAGCTAAGGGCGACCTCCTCTTCATCAATGCGAATAGCAGCTACAATCACGGTATCCAGCCCATCCTCTGATTCGCGGTCATAAACCAAGGATTCCAGCACATAAGGGATATTGCTCAGATAATATTCCAGCTCTTCCGGGTAGACGTTCTTGCCGTTCTTGGTAATGATGACGTTCTTCTTTCGCCCAGTGATATAGGCGTAGCCCTCCTTATCCATGTAGCCCAGGTCTCCCGTGTAAAACCAGCCGTCTTTCAAGACTTCCGCCGTCGCCTGAGGCATGTTGTAATACCCCAGCATGATGTTGCTGCCTTTTAAGCAGATTTCACCGATTCCTTCCTCGTTCATATCCTCTATCTTCATATCAAAGTTAGGTAAAGCCCGTCCAATAGAGGCGGATCTAGCTGCCCGATCGGGATTTAAAGCACCAATCGGCGCACATTCCGTCAAGCCGTACCCTTGTATAGCCATGATACCGAAGTCCTGCAAGCCTTCCAGTATATCTGGATTGATGGCTGCACCTCCGCAGACCATCAGCCGCATACGGCCCCCGAAGATGGCCCGAATGTCCTTTAAAAATACCTTTCCTAAATCTATGCCCACCCGTTTGGTCGCTCGATTTGCCTTGATAATCCGCTTCAACAGGGTTTCTTTCCCTTGTTTGCGTACATTCTGCCAAATTTTCCGGTATAAATTCTCAAATAAAATCGGCACACCCAAAAATACAGTCGGCTTTATTTCTGCCAGGTTCTTGGTCATGTATTTTAACCCTTCGCAGTGAGCAATGGCTGCACCCTTGTATAGCGGCAGTAAAAAGCCGCAGGTACATTCGTAAGTGTGATGGATGGGCAGGATAGAGAAAAAAGTGTCCTCAGCCCTGATATTCATTACTGTAGGTGCAGACATGAGGTCGTCCACAATATTCCGATGGCATAGCATGACCCCTTTGGAAACCCCCGTGGTTCCCGACGTAAACAGCAGGATGCTCATAGCCTCCTCGTCAATAACCGCGTCTAGAAAGGCTCGGCTGCCTTCGTCAATAGCTTCTTGGCCCTCCCGCAGCAGCTCTTTCAGAGAAAGGATACCATAGCCGCTGGTTTCTGACTCTAAGTTTACCAGCATCTTCACCAGAGTCTCCCCGCTGTCTTGCATCTCCTTAAATATCCGCTCGAATTTAGCATCAAAAAACACACAGCTCACCTCTGCATTAACCACCAGCTGCATCAGCTCATTGGCGTTCAATTCCTTATCCAATGGAACTACCACACCGGTACCGCCAACTGCCGCTAAATAAGAGATAGACCATTCATAACTGTTCTCTCCGATGATGGCGATGCGCTTGTCCTTCATCCCTCTGGCCAGCAAAGCCGTCCCTAACGCATTGACATGATTCAGCGTTTCCTTGTAGGTAATCGGCTCATACGCTCCCCCTTTGACTTTTTTAACCCAAAAAGCCGTATTGTCTGGATACAGCGCCGTACTGGATTCCAACATCTGCTTGATATTGCAGATAGGCCTGCTATCCTTGTAGCGGATATGAGGGTCTTTGCTCTCGTTGATTTGTCTGATAAATTCTTCCGCGTGTATCATAGTTGCTTTCACTCCTCTATATTGGACTGGTTAAATCGCTTAATCTTTCTGGTGGTGGTTTTCTCGAATTCCGTCTCCCTTATGCCAAAACGCTTCACTCTTTTATATAAAGGCATCTCCTCATTGATCTTGTCGATTTCTTTTTTAATAAATGTTCTTAACTCTGCTGTAGATAAATTGCCAGCAGCCTCTTTGATGGCCTCTCCATCCAGATAAACCTCCGCCTTAACCACCGTATCTCCCGACTTTTCGTCTGCCACTCCGTGGACTAACGCCTCTTGGATAAATTCACTCTGGGTCAGGTAGAATTCCACCTCTTCCGGAAATATATTCTTACCATTTTTGGTAACTATAACACTCTTTTTTCTTCCACAGACATACAGAAAGCCTTCCCGGTCGAAATATCCGTAATCGCCTGTGTGAAGCCACCCGTCAATCAGCACCTTGTCGGTCTCTTCCGGGTCATTATAATAGCCCAACATAACAGAATCTCCTCGGCAGATGATTTCTCCTACGCCGCTCTTGTCCTTGTCAATAATCTGAATGTCCGTTCCAGGCATCGGCAGGCCTACTGCCGCCGGTTTACTGTATCGGTCCTTGTTGACAGCGATAATCGGTGCATTTTCCGTCATGCCATAACCCTGAATCATGGGAATGCCCATGGCCTGGAAGCTCTCAATGACGTTGGGATCGATAGCTGCCCCTCCGGCGATAAAGAGATTCATATGATTCCCCATAGCTGTATGGACATCTTTAAAAATCCCCTTAATCAGTTGCGGATGATTGTACAGCTTCAACCGTCGGGAAACCGCCATCATCTTTTTCATCTTACCCAGCTTTCCGGAGGTCTGCGCCTGCTTCATCAGCTTCTTATGCATCGATTCAAAGACTAACGGTACGCCCAGCATTACACCAGCCGGAGCCTCTCCCATATTCTTCAAAATGTGTTTCAACCCTTCACAGATGGCCACGGTCATTCCTTGATAAATGCCGGTGAAAATATGGCAGGTCAACTCGTAGGAATGGTGCATCGGCAGCACGGAAAGGCCAAAATCTTCGCAAGGAATAGCCACATACTTAGACATGTTGTAAACATTAGCTGAAATATTCTTGTGAGACAGCATAACACCCTTAGCCATACCTGTCGTTCCCGAGGTAAATAACAAAGAGCACATGGCTTCCCGGTCAATCTCCGCATCGACAAAGGCTCGCTCCCCTTCAGCCAGCCGCTCACCACCTTGGTCAATTAAGTGACCCATCTCTAAAACGCCGCTTTCCGCCGTCTCTCCCATACAAATCTGATATGGAATGGCAAACGACAGATGCGCTACCGTTTCCATGACTTGCCGCTCCATCTTCTTCGAATAAACGATGGCACTGACTTCTGCCCGCTCCAACAGATTGCTCATCTCCTGAGGAGGCAGTTCCCGGTCCAGAGGCACAATCACCCCCGTGCCGTTGGTCACCGCCAGATACGTAACGACCCATTCATAACTGTTTTCCCCTACCACAGCCACTTTTTTGCCTTTAAGGCCCATGTGAATCAGTTCTGTCCCCAATCCATCAATATCCGCTTTAAATTTCTTATATTTAATAGGGGTGTATTCTCCGCCCGGTACAAGCTTCACTAGGTAAGCGTCCTTTTCGGCAAATAGCTCCGCACTGGAATCCACCATGTCTTTCAAGTCACTGATTTCTCTAAATTCATATAAGACATCCCTATATTTTTTATCGTTCATTACATTCCCCCACTTCGCTAGAAGCCCTTTTCGCTTATTATCTTATTCATTGTAACACATTTTCTGTGCGGTTACTATTTTTTGTTGCAGCCCGTCCTCAGAAGTTAAAAAGGAGCCATTTATCAAATATTATTTGACTGATGACTCCTTTTTATATCCTCTTCTTCAAATTAAATCTGAAAAAGTCTTTTGTGATTATTTGTTTTCCATGAAGTTTTTAATCATCTGTGCGATTTCTGCTCTTGTTGCCTGTCCTTTTGGATCCAGAATATTGCTTCCTTTTCCCTTAATAATATTTTTATTTAAAGCCCAAGCTACCCCATCCTTCGCCCAGGATGAGATTTCTCCGGAATCCGTCATTTTTTCTGCTGCCCCTGGATTCCCTTCTACATTCATTTTCTTAAATGAAGCATAGTTGTAGAGCATCACGGCAACCTGCTCCCTGGTCAGATTTGTTTCCGGCATAAAGGCATTCGTACTCATGCCCTTGACAATTTTTTGCTGAGAGGCCCAAATAACTGGTGCCCCATACCAAGCCTGTCCATCCACATCTGCGAAGGGACTTTCTGCCTTCATCTCTGGCTTGCCCTCTGCATTGTAGAGGATCGTGGTCAGCATAGCTCTGGTGGTTTTATCACTTGGTTTAAACGCTGTAGTGCTGACCCCCTTCATGAGGTTGTTTTTTACCGCATAAGACACCGCTTCTGCATACCAAGCATCAGCGGATACGTCGGTAAAAGTCATCGTCTCTTCATATCCTACTGCATAATAAGAAAAATGGTCGGTGGTAAATTCAACCCGTTCATTTTTATACTTGGAATCTGCCATCTTTGTCATCGTGCCATCGCTGCTGATATAATAAGCAGCTACACCTTCCGGTTTCTCATTTGCCTGAAGCTTATACGGCATAGAAATTGTGATCTTTCCGTCAAATTGCGTGAGGCTTTCGTTTCCAGACTGCATAGTGAAGTCGAAGACAGGGCGGCTGCCAATCCGTTCCTCTATGCTATTCTTCTTTTCCTGCGAGAGTTTTTCATTGCTGGTCATGAATTTTTGTGCGTTTGTTTTCTCTGCTGCAACCTTTATATCGCCTTTGAGATTTCCTGCAATTTGCTTTAACGTCTTGCTGTCCAGGCTTATATTAGCCAGCGGCGTATTTACCTGAACTTCATCCACTTTCTTGCCAAGTTCTGTCACCGCTGATTTTGCGATAACGGTTTCCACCTTTACCGCTTTCGTATCAGCCTTCACTTCAATGGCAATGCTCTTAAGCAAGTCTTTTTTGCTTTCGGCTACTTTATTCAACAGATCTTTTATAGCCGAAGAAATATCCTTATCTGCTATAGTCGCATTGGCTACCCCATTGGCATTTGTCTTGGCCTCTGCTTCGACTTTGCCTACAGCCGTACTAGTTTTTTCTTCCGTTATAGGTTTCGCAGAACTTCCCCCCATGGCTTCGATAGCGCCGGGGTCCTTTGTCCAGTCATTGGTATAATACCAAACAATTTTATCTCCATTGCTCAAGGTATACGCCTTTAAGCCTACATTTGGAAGGGTTCCATTCACCTTATATAACCAGCCTGAATCAGGGCCATTGGTGAATTCAGCTAAGGTTGTCCCATTTTTATGCGTAATGGATGAAACATAATTCTTATTTGCTCCAACGTAAGTAAAGCCTGCATCATCTAGAACCTTTACAAAAGCATGATATACTTTTGAATCCTCTTTCAGGGTAACCGAAGTGGTCGGTATCCAGGTTCCCTTGTCCCCTTTCATGGTAAAGGAGACTGTGATATCCTTCCCCTCTTCAGGGCCTGCCGGCACGTCGTCGTCTCCTACAATGGTTCCGTTGGCGTAAGCTGCCGTTTTAACACCCTTGCTGAAATCGTATACACTGTAGTCCTTTCCCGAATCCATCACATTCAAGGTTGAAATTAACCCCAGCAGCCCCTGATAAGTAGACATTTCATTCAAGGTATTCTTATCTTTGTACCCGAAACCCTTGTTGTCGTCGGTTTTATAAAGAAGCAGTCCATCCAGAAGACTGTTGTCCCCTTTTATAAAGCGGCTGTCGCTGGCTGGATTAATCCCCAGCTGCGCCAAAGTAATCATAACCATGGCATCGGAGTTGGCATTGCCGAAGCTTCCGTTTTCTCCTTGCAGGGCCGACAACTTGGTGACTGCCGTATCCAAGACAGCTTTTACATCCGCCTGATTATAGTATGGCGTCAGTCCCTGCATCATCATAGCTGGATAATCTACCACAATGGTCCAATTTGAATCCTGCTTCAATTCCTCCAGCAAATATTTAATGTGCTCCGCTTCCTGCTGCGCTGTATTATAATTGCCCTGTCTGAATGCAGTCAGTACATACGGAGCTATCGTCCTATAGTTTTTGTTTTGTACATCATTAATAGATATAGCCTTTAACTTTTCAACTGCACTAATCTTAGAATGATTTACCGTCCAAAGATTGGTCGCATCATATCCCAGCGCACTTAATCCGTTTATAACGTTGGCCTGAGTGTTGGCATTTCGTATAGAATCGGTATCTCCTTCTACAGAGTAGGCAATCATTTTGTTGACAAAGGCCTGCTTTGCTTCTTTGGAGAGCATATTTTCCGTGTCTGGCTGGTAGTCTTTATACGCTTCCATACCTAAGACATGCCAGAAAGTACCGCTGTCAGCTTTCCCCCACCACGCTGCGTCCTTGGCTGCATATTGAGAGGTAATTGCCTTCGTCAGCGCAAGTGCTTCTGCTTTTAACCCTGCCGCAGCATCAGAATCAGCCAGAACTGTGACGTCGAAACTCTTGCTGACGCTCATGTTATCTTTAAATAGAGTTACCGTTAATTTGCCGACAGCATCTTCTGCTCCAATCGGGCGAGACACCTTAGCTCGGAGGGTATTGACTGTAATAGCCGGATTGTCAGTAGACCAAGTCACCTTAATGCCACTGTCTCCATATCCACTCTTTTTATCAAAATCATACAGATGCAGATCATCCATTACTGCCGTTAAATCTGCCGCCACTCCACTATCTTTTCCATTATGATATGCTGTTATTTTTTCGCTTCCAATGGAGCTTAAAGCTGCATTCAATGTATTCTTAATCGCTTCTTTTTCTTCATCTGTAAGAGGGTTTACTACAACAGTAATGACCTTGGTCATGTTGCCCTCTGGCATAACTCCTGGTGGCAACGTGCCCATGAAACTGTCGTATTCTGTATTATAACCAAATGTGCCCGTAAGTTTGACGGTAGTCTTCGTCTGAGGCCGAATAATTTCCGTCTTATACACAGCATTATAGTTGGTTTCTGAACTTGAAATGGTATAGCTAGGAACTTTAACTATGTCTGGATGATCGGAACTCCATGTAGCGCTAATTTCTGCCATCGAATAGAGGTCTTCGTCCACATCCAATTCATTAGGTAAAAGTAGTGGCAATCGCACATCACCATCGGTGAGATTCTCTCCTTTTATTTGCTCAAATTCCACCTGATTCATGGTCTCTGCCATGTATTCCTGCTTGTTTTTCAGATGAGTCGGAACGGTGACTCTGACGGTGTGCTGCTGAGTCTGCCCCCCTATGGACAGTCCAAACACCACATCCTCCGTCACAGCACTACTTCCATAAGTAATTTTCCCGTCAGCATTGATAGCGCTGTTAGCTGAGCTGTCGATAGAAATACGGATTTCCGGATTTTTTACTACTGCAATAGCTTTCGTCAACAAACTAGTATCCAGTTCCTTTGAATCGGTATAATAGCCTTGCTTGTATTGACTGTCAAATCCATCATATTCCATCGGTACAAGTGCTTCAGAGGTTAACTTGGATTTGGCCTTATTCAGGCTTTCCACAGCTTCATCATCCGTCAAAGCCGGTACCTGCACAGTAAATTCTTTACTCTCACTTACACCGCCACAGGATATGTCAGCAGTGAGTTTAACCATATGTGCCTGAGAATCTCTGATAATCTGTCCATCAGCGGTAATAACCGATGGGGTATCCGACCGCCAACTGATAACTGTTTTTCCACTAGTGCCTCGAGTAACTAATGTCAGTTCACCGCCTAATAAGGTCCCATCTGGATTCAGCCCATCCACAACCAAATCCGTTTTGTCCTGCGATACTGCTGCCTGCTTTTCCTCTTCTGTCATAGCACCGGACACAATAACTTTACACCAAGCTGGATATAAAGTCTTGCCCTCACAAGTGTCGCCCGACAAGATGAAGAAGGTTCCATCTTCTGTGAAATGCAAGGTAAAGCTGCCATCGTCTTTAGTCTGCACAGTGGAGACAATCTTGTCGCCAGATAATTTACCATCCTTATCCATCACCCCAACTGGCACACCGGCTGCCGGTGGAGTATCTTTCTGCTCATGTCCAGGGGCTTTCAAGAGACTTAGAGTAAGCGTTCCATCTTCTGTAACTTCCTCAGCAGTGAAACTGCCATCTTTGTAAAAATTAGCGGTAGCACTTCCATCCCAGTTTCCGTAGTTGTACAGATATACAATGTCGCCATCTTTTAATGTAGCTTCATTGGCATAGCCATCACTATATTCCCCATTGATATAATGACCAAAATAGGTATTTTGCCCATTTCCATGTCCGAAAAGCTTGGTCAGTCCGCTATTCATATAATTATTTGCGGTAGCGGTCGTGAATGCCTCCCCATACTTTTGCTCATGGGCTGTTACTGCTGCATCTAAGACCGTTGGCACTTTCGATGCCTCTCCTATGCTGAATCGCGCAGCCTCTCCTGCCTTTACTGTCATCTCAACAGGCTGAACCTCAAATGTTCCATCATAAGCAAAGGCAAGCTGAATTGTTGCACTGTCTTTTTCTGGATCTGGTGTTCCCCCTGTCCCTTTGACAGTATAAGTAGCATTAACTTCATTTTTATAAAAATCTTTAAATGCTTTATAAAGTTCTTTATTCTCAGAAGTAGCACTGTCTGCCGCTCCATATTTTCCCCAATACCGCCCCAATTGTGGGTCCGTCAACCAGGCAGTGATGGTGACTTGCTTATCTTGCGGTACACTTCCTACCAACTTAAGCGTCTCATGTGCAATGGTTTTGTCCTGACTAGACTTAAATGTCCGGACACCCCCGCTGTAAACCTTCATGGGATCATAGCCCGGGAACTCATCCGCAATCAGATATCTGCCAGTAGGAACTGTATTATCAGAATTGAATATTAACTTCTCATTCTGCAAAGTAACCTTACGAAACGGCGCAAGGCTTTCGGTTATATTGTCAGCTGTATTCTTTGTCCCCTGAAGCAAAGCGGCCCCATAATCAGCCTTTGCCTGAGTCATCAGTTTTGTTGCCTCTGCAATAGCGTTGTCCAGCTCCTGTTGTTCCCATGGCGCAATCTGGAAAGCCAGCGTCTTACTGGCACTGATACTTTTATCGTTCACCTTGCTCATAGTTACGGTTATCTGAACCGTTGCTACGCTTTGTCCCGGTAACGGGCGATACACGTTGATAATCGGATAAGACGCAACGGAATATTGGGAATCCGCAACCGTGGCTGTAAAATCGTAATTACGCCCTGTACTGCTTTCCGAATTCGGATCGGTGATGTCTGTAGCGAATTCCAACCCCGAAGCTTCATCGAACCAGTCTCTAGAATGAGTGGGTACCTTTACATCCCCATGAACCGGATCTGTAAGCTTTTCTCCTGTTGAAACCAGAGTCAGACAATCCGCTGGATAATGCTTGTCCAGCATAGCCTGCATCTTCTGCTGCTCCGAGAGAGACGTGCCGTCACCCTTTACCTTAAGATTGATAGTCTTTGTGGCAATAATAATAATGTCTCCGCCCTTCGGACTCTGAGCAGAAACCGTAAGGACAACCGATTGATCTTCTGCCTGGCGTTTTACTGTAGCCGCCAGTGGATTATCGCTACCTAATTCTCCTTTAGCAATTTGAATCACACTAGTATCGCTGCTGCTCCAAGTAAGGTTAGCCAGCAACGTATTTTGGTTATCCCTCTTGCGTACCGGTAAACTTAACGAAGACGTAACCTCCTGAGAATCGGTGTTGCTTTCTTTGATGCTGTCCCAGGTAATCGTATCCAGCACCGCCTCCGTAAGCCAGTTTTTGACCTTTCCTTCATCCCAGTCCAGTCGAGCCCTTTTAGTAACCTCTTGACTGGCATTTCCTTTAGAGAAATTCAACTTAATGTCGTCAACAAACACATATGGTGTATTATAACCAAGCAAAGATGGCTGCTGATAAAAATAGGTAATATCTCCGTTGGCTGCAATACTACCAACATCGGCTTTTCCAGGTGTTCCCGGACTTGTAAGGGTCACAGTAATACCAGTAATCCCTTTCTTTTCTAAAAGGCGATTAACATAGGAAATTAGATTTGTATCAACTCCATTTTCAGGAACCAAAAGACTCATTGGAAGACTTTGTATTGCTGCCGCTACAGCTTCTGCATCAGCATTTCCGCTTTTAGCCGCTACTGTAAAGGCAAAAGCTTTTGTGTCCTCCACGCCGTTTTTAGATATAGTCGCCGTCAGGGTAACCTTTGTCTCCTTATTAGGTGGATTGAGCACACCACTATCAGAAAGAACAGCCGCCGTGTCAGAACTCCAAGAAATGAAAGTACCGTTTATACCTGTTAATGGAAGCGTAAGATTCTCTGTTACTGGCTCTGATGTATTTAGAGTTAGTGCTGCAACAGCTCCGGCTACGGCTTCTTCATCAGTCATCTCCGGAGGCACCTCAGATTGCTGCCACTGATGTACCGGATATTCCCCATCTACACCTACAAACTTAGCATCCTCAGGCGGATTGCTGCCATTAATTAAATCGACAAAATCACTAGATTGTATTTCGGCAGCACTTTTGGAAGCATTTGTTACAGGAACCGCATCGGCTTCAATATTTCCAATCCCTTTCTCCGCCGAGCTATCTAACCAGTAGCAGTCACTAACCGTGTCCTTCCCTGACGTAAAAAATCCAACTAAAGAGCCTACGTTGCCAGTTCCTATAATACGTCCCGTATTATAGCTGTTCTTTAAGGTAATACCATTATAGGTATACCCTAAAAGGCCTCCCGCAAATTTTGCTGCCGTGCTGATATCTCCGCTATTATAGCAGTAGCTCACCTCTGCATATTGGGCATACCCAATAATGCCGCCGGTCTGCTGTTTCCCTGACACCGAGCCTGCATTAAAAGACCCTGATATCTTAGCACTGGCTTTCGTACCACCTACCAGTCCGCCTACCGTGCCCCCGTCTGTAGCAATAATATCAGTATAATTGGCACAATTCACAATCTGACTGCCTGCACCGGCGCAGCCCACCAAGCCGCCCGTATAAGTTGCTCCGCTGGCTTGGGTGTAAATACTTCCTTCTACAGACAGATTTTTCACGGTGCCATTAGTTCCTAGGTTCCCAATAACCCCGAGATATTTACCATCATCTTTATAAGACTCCGGCCTAGTGTCGATACAAAGTCCACTTACAGTATGCCCCTGTCCGTCAAAGGTTCCTGTGTAAGCGTTGCTGCTGCTACCGATTGGCTTCCATTGGTTACTATCGTTTCCGTCTAGCTCAATATCGTCTTCAAGAACAGCACATGCTCCTGGCTTTGTACCAACCGTTTCTGCAAACCAAACCAGCTCCTCAGCGGTTCGGATAAGGTAAGGGCTCCCAGGTGATCCATCCCCTTCTGCTGGAGCACTGGCTGTACTGACAAGGATTTCACTGTCGTCATCTGCATAGGCATGTAACGTGCCGTATCCCGGCATAGAAAATCCTGTAAAAATCATGGCCAGAGTCAACAACAGAGCTAGAAATTTACTTGCTTTATTCGTTTCAAAAAACATTGCTTTTTCTTCTCCTTCTCTTATTTTTATCTATGTCATCGCTAATTGCGTTATTCTGATAAGAAGATAAAACCTTTATTCTTTTCCACGGTAAATCAAGGGCCTAGGCCATGCTGCTGACTGATTTTTCTGCATACAAAAAGACTGTAGTACCAACATACTACAGTCCGTTTTTCCTGCATATAAAAACAATGATGTATCGCACATGGATATATATCCCATAAGTATAACCGATTTCCCGCGGAATACTGCGCTTTCGCTTCATGCAGGTCTTCTGGCTCACGAATCCGTGCTTTTTCTAACCTTCCCAAGATTTTCTCAGTGGCATGACAGAAAAGCTTCTCGTTTACAGCGGCGGGACCGCGCAGGTCTTTCACCTGCTTCCCTCTTAGCCATTCCAATTCAACATTTAAGTGAATCAAAACGGAACATGAAACAATTATTAAATTATTGTCAAGTTCTTCACACATTGAAATACTATCACTAAGCGGACTTTGTGTCAATAGCACCGTTGTCGATTTATGTAGAATCTGCTTGTAAAACACCTCTTCAACTGCTACGAGTTGAAGAGGTATTTATAACCGAATCACTTAATCCCACAAAATAAGTATGCTCCGTGCTCCACGCAGTAATCCCGGTTTGCAGGTCATGCTCCGTGCCTTGTAAACGTCGTACGTTTAATCCATCAGACTGTCTAGCCGCTGGAACATAGCTGCAACTTCAGCCCTCGTGGCAGTTCCCTTCGGATCCAATTGACCGCTTGACTTGCCATTCATCAAACCGGTTCCAATCGCCCAGGTGACGGCCTCCTTTGCATAAGCGGAAATTTGTCCTTGATCATGGAAGGATGCCAGATTACCTTTTCCAGTTGTATCCAGCTTCTTATACCCTGCATATCGGTATAAAATAGAAGCAAGCTGCTCTCTGGTGATAGCCTTGCTTGGCTGGAATTGACCATTTTCATATCCGGTTACCAGACCATTGCCATTGGCCCAAGCGACTGGCTCACTGTACCACACGCCTCCTGCTACATCAGGAAAAGCTGCAGTACCTCCCGCTGGCTGTCCTTCCAGCCGGTAAAGCATGGTCACAATCATAGCTCGGTCGGTCTGCATATTCGGCCCGAAGGTCTGACTATCCATTCCCTTCATGATACCTTTTTGCAGCACATAGTCTACGGAAGCATGGAACCAGCTGGAAGCAGAAACGTCTTTAAACGTCCAGTTAGCCTTGTTCTCTGTGGATGTGTCTCCACTCTGCTTAAAAGTAGCTTTAATACTGTGTACAGCTGTCACACTATTAAATTTATAGGTACTTACCGCACCAACACTCTTCCCATCCACTGTTACATCCGCTATGACATATCCCTTGTCTGCTTTGATGGAAAAGTTCTGATTACTTCCCTTTGCTACACTGGCAGAGGCTGGACTAATAGTGCCGCCCTTTCCCGCAGATACCGTGATTTTGTAAGTTTGATTTGTACTAGTATTTTTACTGCCGCTTTTTCCACTGCTTTCGGCGTATCCGGTTATTTCAGTCAATGCTCCCGGCAAACTGTCATAGATGGCATTAGATAACAATCTGAACTGGTGGGTATTATGGGCCTTATTCGTAATGTGGCTGGCAAATGCAGTGATTTTCGCATTTCCTGCCTGATCCTGCATGATGTAGGTTTTACCCTTAACCTCTTGGTGGTTCGGCCACCAGCCTGCCACATAGAAGTCTGCCTGTTCACTGATAGTCCCCAGTACCTTGGCCGTAGCCGGTGCACTTTCAATCCAGGAACCTGTATTATTGTATAGAATGTCCTTCTCATTGTATCGACCGGTGATTACGCTGTCCGTATTCAGGTCTGCTCGCAGGACTCCTTCGTAATAGTCGTCAAAGCCACCCATCTTAAACCCTGGCAAGAGGCCGCTGTTTTGCAGCGCAGACATGCCATATGCGCCTACGGCCACATAGGAGGTCCCGCCCTGGATGGCCTGCTTCATATCTGAAGTCATGCTGTAGCTGCTGTCATCAGCAATAACGTCAGCTCCCCCATAAGTATCCTCCGGCAGAAGTTGGAATCCAAGGCCCTGAAGCACATAGCGCATTTCGTCACCTACAGCCGCTATATTCGACTGCCTCAGAGATTTTACAGATGCCTTTCCCTTAAATGGAGACAATTCCAAGAAGTATTTATCCTTGATAGCCTCCACATCTTTCTTATCTACAATAAAGTCTCCCTTGTTAAAACCCTCCCCTGCGGAATAAGTCATGGCTACGGGAAGATTGTTTTTCAACAATTCATTAACCGCCTTTACGGCATCATTATTCGTATTTTTAATTACCAGCTGCACAGTCCCCGATGGAATCGCCATAGCTGGCACTCTTACCTGTTCTACTGCAACAGTCTTGCCCTCAAAGGCTCCCGCTGTGCGCACCTCATATTTATCGAATCCCCTCAGCTGCGGGAAGCACATAGTCACTTCCGCATACATAGCAGCAAAGTCAGAGAAATCGGATCCGTCGTATAGTACGCAGTTGGCCAGACCTCGCTTAGCCTGGTGCATAGATACCAAAAAACTTCCTGCCGGATAAGTCGTCGAACCGATTTGCACGGCCTCGGAGGTCTTCTCCACCCGTATTCCATTATTTATGAGGAACTCGGCCATTTCATAGGCTGCCAATGGATTCTTCTGTAACTCTCCTGAAACCGGGAGCACATAATATTCTGGGAAGAAATTATTATTTTGTTCTCTCTGCCTTCCGACAGCCTCCCCAGCAGCATTAATCAGCCAGCTGTCTACTTTAGGCGAATCTTCATTCTCTACACCTCGTCGGTAGATTTCCAGCTGGTTGCTAAATAACTGCTTTCTGTTTTCTAAAGCATAGTTCAAGGAACCCAGGCCTGCATATAGAAAGGCGTTATTAGATTCCTGATTCAACTCTGGCACCTCTATGGTGTGCCCCAGTGCTCCGTGCATCTGTGCTAATACCGCCGCATACATAGGTGCCCCATCATCCCAACCATCTTTGTAATCATCTAATGGAATGATGTAGTGGTCATATTTAGTGTTGGCAATGCCGGATTTCCCCATGGCGTTAGCATGTGGAATGGCCCCAGCCATCAACAGATCATATTCAAAGTTTGGATCGTGAGGCGGCGTACACGGCTCAATTAAGAAATCCGCTACGAAGCCGTGAAAGTCGTTACAAATCATTGGTGACCACTTAGCCAGAGCCTGGAACACCGCTTCAGTCTCCACCTGGGTCTGATAAGTCACATCCCGGTTAGGATCAAAGCCTGAGGCTGTCTCTCTGGTGTTGTAATGTCGGCCATCCGGATTGTTGTTCAGGCTGAACACGATGATAAACTGATCCAGCAGTTCCTGTACATCCAGCGTGAATTCGTCCGTGTCGCCGGTCTCGTACTGGCCAATCTTTCCCCCCGCATCCTTCTCTGTTTTGCTGGCACTTTCAAAAGTGATTTCATTAGCTCGGGATAACTTTCTCAGCAAGTCCAACTGCGCATCTACGCCGTTGGCTTCGTCTGAATGGATGTTGTTAAACCAGATGACCGGCTTATATCCATCTGCCGTCCCTGCCTCTATCTTCGCTAGAAAGTCCCCCGGACTATTCAGCATCATTGGCAAAGTCTGGCTAAAATATTTATCAATGTCGCTTTCTTCTCTAGACAGAATAACAAATGGAATATCCCTGCCTTCAGCAGACTTGCCCAAAGGCGCGTATTCTAGATAGCGATCCTCTCTGGCCGTGCGAATGATATTCTCCACTTCAGGCTTGATATCCAGTTGCTGATGATAGGAATCAAAAGCATTGTAAGTCATGGAAGTCTCCACCTGTCTGCCTGATTTAGAATCGGTCACCGCCAAGTCGTACTGACCCAACAGTTCTGTATAAATTCGCCGTGGATAAGGCCGGAGGGATAAGTTCTCTGTGCCAAAAGGCAAATTGAACTCAAGAGAAGCCACAATGCGGTCGCCTTCCACTTTCGGCTCTTCAGCAAAAGTTATAAATGGAATCTCGGTTTCCTCTTTTGTGCTACGTCCATCCCGGCCTTCACACTTGATGACTTTCCACTGCTCGAAAGCCTTGCCTCCAAAAGTCCATTCTAAATCCGCTAGGTCAGGCAGTTGGGTGAATTCCACAGATACCTCAACCTTACCTTTTTCCGACATGGACAGACGGTCTGTATTGACTACGATGCTGTCTTCCGCTAAGTTTGGATTTATTTCATCCAGCAGGTGAATCAGCAGCGTGGTATAAGTATATAATCGATCTTCCATTCGCTCTGGATAATTTTCATCCATAAACTCCATGGAGTCTCGCTTGGTGTGCATAATCTCGCCGAATTTTTTAGTTTCTCGGTCCCCTTCGGAATAAGTACCGTCCTCTTGGAGCAAATCCCAGTTGGTGCTTTCAAAGTACAGCCACGGCAAACCTAGCTTTCGGAACGGTGCGTGGTCACTCCAATCTCCTGTCGTTCCCTTGGGGTATGCTTCGTTGAGGCCCTGTTGGGTCACCACATCGAGATCTAACCTGTCGGCTAAATCCAAAGCCTGTCTGCATAACCAACTATCTTTTCCCAGACTCCCGTAAGCATACATCTTATCACCAAACAAGACGGTGTCCAGGTTGATCATGGCTATAGTATTATCAATGTCTGTGTCGTCCATCTTATTCGCATAATAGGTGGAGCCCTTCAATCCCACCTCCTCAGCTCCAAAAGCGACAAAGCGGATGGTGTAGTCTGTTTCCACACCCTTTAAAGCTTCTGCCGCCGCCAGCATTACGGATACGCCAGAAGCATTATCGCTGGCGCCCTTAGCCGTATTCACGGAATCGTAATGCGCTCCTACAATAACCTCCTCAGCTGATTTCCCCTGCTTTATAGCTACCAGGTTACTGGAATCCCCTTCCTTGACGACGATGCCACTTTTATTCGTCACCTCCCAATGGAAAGGCTGAACTTCAACCGCATAACCCGCAGCTTGCAAAGTGTCTTTTATATAATCTCCCGCAGCCTTTTCTGCATCAGATCCTGCCAGCCTAGGACCGATGGTCTGAGACAGTTCCGTCAGATGACGATACATGACGGACTCCTTCGTCCGATCCACCACCAGCTCCTGGTTGATAATAGCCGCCGGACTGATTACAGCAGCCTCATTGGTAATCGCAGGCGGACTGATTAATTCTTCTTCCGATGGCGTACCTAAATCTCCCGGCACTTCTTCACCGTTGTCTACCGCAGTCCCCTCCGTACCACTGTTCAGACCCTTTTCTGATGCCTTATCCTCATCTCCTTCTGAATTCGGGACACTGCTCTCCTCCCCACCAGAAAGACTACCCTCATCGGCCGCAGATACCCCCGCTCCCGGCGGCTGTCCAGAATCAACTCCCGTATCCCCTGCAAAAGCCATGGGAACAGACGAAGTCAGCATCACAGCCGCTGCAAGCAAGGCTGCTAATTTCTTTTTTAACATGAATGGTTCCTCCTGTTATTTTTCTATTTTATTCATCATCGGCAGCTGCCTTCGGCAAAACTTACCCATGTTGAGCAAAACCCCTTTAATACGGTCATTGGCGGCCGCACCCCTTTATCTTTTGGGGAAACACACACACTTTAACAAATTTGATTTGGTTTATCGCCTCTTGTACAGACTTCTGCCATCCATTTTCCAGCCTCCCTCTTCAAGCCTGCACACTAGCACCATTTCTCTGATTTTTTGACCTATGTCCAGCAAACATTGAGCCAGCCCCCGGGCTTCCTCTTTTTGCACCTCAATCCATTGAACCTCTATCAACAAACCTATATCCACGTCAAAGCTAGAATGAGTCTTGTATACCTCTAGAGAAAAATGGTTTTGGAAGGACCAGTCCAAGCAGCTGTACATTCTTTCCGTATCCCCTTGACAATAGGCTTTATAAAAATCTTCTATAAGGTGCCTTATGCGCTGCTGCTGGATTTGCTGAACCTTAAACAGATTGTCCATATGACTATATGCCTCCTTTCATTCTTTCATGCGCAAAAGTTTGTACCTCTTGCCAAGCTCGTCCATCGTTGCCCTTGTCTCCCCTGCAAACTCCAATTTTCGAAAAAGTAAGTTTCATTTTTTTATTTATTAAGAAAATATTTTTTATAAACTCTATGATTATCCGAAAAAATTCATACAAATAAATCTTCGCATTCTTTTTTAAAAATCCCATGGCTCCCAATACCTCCACAGCAAATCCCAGCGAATATTGCTGATTAAAATAGAAACCGCCGTTATTTGCCCACAAAAAAACATAGGCGTGGTAGATGCCTATGTTTATACTTTCCCATAATATATTTTCTGTATACCAACTTAACGAAAACGATTATCCGCCTGGGGACTACCCTTTTTAAACATCTGCCTGTCCAGACCCTATTGTCAACCGTCCTCTCCTTCCACAGACTCGAGCCTGCTGACCCGGTCATTCCAGACGCACCAGAGGCTGATTGAGACAATAACGACTACCGCCCCAATCAAGGCGAAGAAGCCAGGAGCTTCTCCCGTAAAGAGAACAACCCACACGGGATTTAACAGGGGCTCAATGGCCCCAATCAAATTACAAGCCAGGGCTGACCCATTTTTCATGGCCAAACCAAACAACACATAAGGAATACCCAGCTGAAATATTCCCAAGGCCAACAGGCTAAACACCACCGTACCATTGACGGGCGTTTCTGTGAGAAACACTGCAGGCAGACCGATAGCCGCCGTAAACAACTGCCCCAGTAAAATACCCGTCATGCGAGTCTCTTCATCAACTTGCCCCACCACTAAGTAAGCGCAAGCCACCATCAAACCATCCAAAATAGCAAAGCAGTTTCCCAGCATGCCTCCTGGGGTTAACTGGTCAAAGAAAAACAGAGAAATACCTGCCAAGGTCATACCTACCACCACTAGGTCTCCTCTTCGGCATTTCTTATGCAGAAAGACTGCCGATAAGATAAGAATAAAAACTGGCGATACAAACTGTAAAACAATAGCATTGGCGGCAGTGGTCAGCTTATTAGCAATAACAAAACTAAAAAATATCCCGCTCATAAATAGACCAGAAGCAAAAGCCCCTGGAACAAACTTCAAGGAAATCCCTCTATGACGAATATAGCTGTACACAATCAAGGCGGCGATGGCGCTGCGAACTCCTGCAATGGCAAAAGGATTCCAAGGCACTAACTTGATAAAGATCCCTCCGATGCTCCACAGAGAAGCACAGATCACCATATATAGGATAGACTCCCTCTGCTCTGCCTTCGTTGGTCCAGGCTTTCCTGCTGGACTTTTTAATTCTGCACCGTTTGATGCAGCTGTTGCGGTGTTCATAGCTTCTGTGCCTCCATTTCATAATCTCTTCCATTATAGCGGAATCACACTTATTTTTCTTCTCTTTTTTATCTTTTTTTTATTTATGTTATGATTTGGCATTCACTGTAATATTAGATTTGATGTTTTAATTCATGCCTTTGCCTGCTGCAGGTACAGAACAAATTTTGAGCACAAAAAAACCGCCATTGCGGTATTTTTGTTTACTGTCGAGCTTTGCCGACATTCATGCGCCTGCATGTAAGGGCTGTCTGTTTCAAGCTGTCAATGGGTGAGGCCCATCCTTGTAGCATATTATGACGTGACGATGACAGACAGTAATAGGATGACTGCCTACTGGCGTCTTTCCTTTTCTGTCATGTCAACAGTCACGTCACGTGAAAGAGAAAAATTATTAACTTTAGTGTATACCATCCCCTACTCCAGCGTGGGACATTTTATAGCGTTTTTTATGGATTTTATCCCTAATTTCCCTGCCTCAATCAGCCGCAAGATTTTATTGCCTGTATAGGAAATTTTGGTATTTACAGACAAGCAAATTAGGAGTATAATTAATTTTAGGCTTAAATTTATTTAGATTATAATTTAAGGCCAGACAGATGCAGGCATAGTTTAGTGGTAAAATATTAGCTTCCCAAGCTGAGGTTGCGAGTTCGATTCTCGCTGCCTGCTCCAAAAAAAACGTACAGTTTTCAATACTGTACGTTTTTTATTGCACATTTAGTCAACTATTACTTAGGCAATAATCTACTCTTATCTCTACCCCGCTAGGAACAAAAGGTGCTAAAATGAAAATACACTATAAGCGACTGTGAACACTTTAGAATCATAAGGGTAGAAAAATTAGTAGTTCTTAGATAGCCTCTCAATGTGGTAATTTAAGATCAGGTTCAATATTTATAGTGTACTTAAAAGTAAAGCTTTCTTTATTTTCCATAGCCCAATTAAACATAGCCTCAATAACAGGATTTAAGCTGCGCCCTAGTGGAGTAAGCGTGTATTCCACCCTTGGAGGTACTTCTGGATAAACTTTTCTAGTTATAAAGCCATCGTTCTCTAAAGCACGAAGCTGTTTTGCAAGCATTTTCTGGTTGATATTAGTGATTGAACGAAATATTTCGTTGAACCTTTTTGTTCCTTTAAACAGTTGACAAAGGATAAGTATCTTCCACTTATCCCCTAATAAGGCAAGAGTAAGTTCAACCGGGTAATTTATTATTTCTTTTTCCATATCTATGTCTCCTCAATTATATCAATAGTTACCTTTAGGTTAGTAAATAACCAAAAATCAGTACTTGAACAAAGTTTAGCTGTTGAGTATTATATATTAATAATACTGTAAATTCAAATGTTTCTATGGAGGTTTAAGGTTTTATGCGCAAGCAATTAAGTATAATTTTTTTTAGTGCTACCGGCGGCACCGCAAAAATTGTCAAAAGTATCACAGCTGGAATCGGTGGTAACTATGAGGAATATAATATTACTTTACCAGCTAACCGGGAGAAAGGAATTACTTTTGATGCTAGTGATTTAGTAATAATTGGTGTGCCTGTATATGCAGGCAGGGTACCAGACTTCTTAATTGATTTTTTTGCCAATGTAAAAGGAAATCATACACCTGCGGTTTTTATTGCCGTATATGGGAATCGAGATTATGATGATGCTCTTATTGAGTTGAAAGATACTTTTGAGCGTAATGGTTTTATCGGAATAGCTGCTGGCGCGTTTATTGCAGAACATTCAAATACTTTAAAGGTAGGAACAAACAGACCTGATAGCAAGGACTTAGACGCAGCAAAACAATTTGGTGCTGATATCAAAATTAAATTCGAGGATTCAGATGCTATTTTACAATCACCCAAGCTTATTGTAAAAGGAAATATCCCGTACAAGGAAAGAATGTCTGCACCTCCAATAGCTCCTGACACAAGTGGTGATTGTATCAATTGTGGCATATGTGCAAAGCACTGTCCAAAGGGAGCAATCAGCCTTTATAATTTTAAAGAGGTAGAGGCTGCAAATTGTGTACGTTGCTGCAGCTGCATTAAAAAATGTCCTGTACAGGCAAAGTCTATTCATCACGAGGTATTTAATAAAATTACTAGGGCATTAATTGATAGCTTTAGCACAATTAGGCATGAACCGGAATACTTTTTATAAAACTTTTTAGTTGATTTACTTATTTAAAAATGATAAAATAAATTTACTTGTCAGAGGACTTGTAATCATAAATTGATTATTGAAGTGGGATAAGACTTAAAAAGGTCTTATCCCACTTTTGTTTTTTAATTAAAATTTCTAAGTTTTTATTCTTAGAAATTTAAATTGATGCTCACAGAAGGCATTCAAGGCTTTGAAATCAAAGGAGAAAAACATGTATATTGAAACCACTCGGATTATCCTCCGAAATTTTGAGAAAAAAGATGTAGAGGGATTATATGAATATCTTGCTGAACCACCTGTAAATTGTTTTTACAGTGAAAAAGTAAATTCTTACGAAGAAGCAGCAAAAAAATTAGAGGAAAAACAAAACGAAGGTATTTATGGGAATTGTTATGCTATTTGTTTGCGCGAATCAGACTTTATTATTGGTGAAGTGTTTGCAAAGAAAGAATCTCCAGACACTTATAGTGTAGGTTGGAACTTTAATTTAAATTATGGTGGAAAAGGGTATGCGACAGAAGCAGTGAAGGAAATCTTTAACTATCTCTTTGAAAGCGATGCAAGAAGAATTTATGCCTATACAGAAGACAATAATATCCCATCGCAAAAGCTTTGTGAACGACTGGGCATGAGGAAAGAGGGATTGTTTCTAGAGTTTATATCCTTCATAAATAATTCAGATGGAATGCCACATTATGAAAATACTTATCAGTATGCTATTTTAAAAAAAGAATGGGACCTTTTAAATTAGAACATTGTGGAAATGCCCTTAACCTGATTTGAAAAAATAAATTGAAATCAGCCATAAAAAATGTTATGCTATCAAGAGATAGCCTCAAAAGTATAATCTTCACTACTTATAGATAGATAACTACATTATGATTGAAAATAATATATTGAAGAGCTTATTTTATAAGCTCTTTTTTAGTGATAAAGAAAGGTAATTATATGATAAAAGTTGAGAACGTATCCTTTTCATTTCCGCAAAAGGATTTATTTCATAATATTTCATTTACATTAGAAGAAGGCCAGCATTGTGCCTTTATCGGAGCAAGTGGAAGTGGAAAAAGCACATTAATAGAGATCATCATAGATCCAGAAAAATACCTGTTCGATGGAAAGCTCGAGATAGCTCCCCATTGCAGAATTGGGTATGTAAGTCAATTATCCCAACTAGACCAACAAGGTGAATTGACTGTTTTTGAATATATAGGAAAAGAATTTCTCCAGCTGCAAGGTGAAATTGCCTCTATTTGTACCGAAATGGAAACGTCATCGGATATTGACTCTTTACTAGAAAAGTACCAGCAAGCTTTGGACGCTTTTCAGGCAATTGGTGGGGATGACTTTGAAAGCAACATCAATAAGAAACTAAATTTAGCAAACCTAAACCATCATCGAGATTTAATGATATCTAAGCTTAGCGGAGGAGAATTTAAACTCATTCAAGTGATTAAGGAAATGCTAACGGGTTCCGATTTGATGATTATGGATGAACCTGATGTGTTTTTAGACTTTGAGAACCTTAATGCACTTAAAAATTTAATTAATTCGCATAAAGGAATCTTGTTAATTGCTACTCACAGTAGATATTTATTGCACCATTGTTTTAATAAAGTTTTACACCTGGAAAACAAGGAACTTCAAGAGTTTAATGGAAGATATATTGATTATAACTTTTCATTACTGCAAAGTAAAATTGAGTTACAGGAGCTGTCTATGGCTGATACAGAAGAAATCGAGAGAAATGAGGTATTAATCGATAGACTAAGAGCTAATGCAACCTATAATTCTGAAGCCTCTAGAGGAAAAGCTCTAAATGCTCGAGTTAAAATTCAAGAAAGACTAGAAGCTCGCAGAATTAAATTACCATTTGTGGATATCAAACAACCGGAAATTAATTTTACTATCGAGAAGGAAATGGAAGAAACCATTGCTTTAAAGGTCAAGGATTACAGCGTTGCCTTTGATGATATCCTTTTAGAAAAGGTTAACTTTGAGATTGAATCCACCGATAAGGTCGCTCTTATCGGTCCAAATGGTACAGGCAAAACCACTTTATTGCGAGAAATTTTTAAAAACAACCATCCTTCTATTGAAATAAATAGTGATATTAGCGTGTCTTATTTATCTCAACTGCAAGGCGAAATGATAAATGAGGACAATACCATCCTGGAAGAGTTCTTCGAGACAGGCTTTAAAACAGAGCAAGAGATTATGTCATACGTTTCGAGCTATGGGTTTAGCGAGGAAATAGTTAGGCAAAAAATAGGCTCTTTGTCTGGGGGAGAAAAAAACCTACTCCAAATCGCTAAAATTTCTGTTAGAAAAGCCAACATATTATTGCTTGATGAGCCCACCAGTCATTTAGATACCTATTCTCAATTGGCACTGGAAAAAGCCATCGAGAGCTATAAGGGCGCAATTTTAATGATCTCTCATGATTATTATACGATAGCAAACTGCATGGACTATGTTTTAATCATTGAAAATAAAACCGTTCGGAAAATGAATATTCGAAAATTTAGGAAGCTAATTTATGCGAGCCATTTCAACAAAGATTATTTAGAAATAGAGCAAAAGAGAAAAGCTTTAGAGATGAACATACAGTTGGCTTTAAACGATAATAATTTTGTGCTGGCAAAGACCACTTCTGAAGAGTTAGAAGCCCTAATTAAGCTATCTTAAACACACTAAAAATGGGCCTCTCAAGAGGCCCATTTTCTTCTATTCATCTAATTTTCTCATCCTGCCACGCAGTTTATAGCAATGCCTGCTGGTGTAACTAAGAATGGGTTTTCTGGCTTGATGGTGGTTAATCCCGTCTCCTTCTCGAAGATCTGTTCAATGCCAGTCAGACAACAGGTACCACCACAGAGGTACAGGGTGTCCATTTGCTTCGGGTCTACATACTTCTTCACAATAGAAGCCATTTTTTCCACCACCGCCTTGACGATAGGCAGAATCTCCCGATGCTTGCTGTAATCCTGCTTGATAACTTCTGCTTCTGCGAAGGTTATATGGTAATTTCCTGCTAAGACCAGAGATACGTGGGTACCGCCTGTCGGCTCATCCTCAATCTGTACCACCTTCCGATCTCGCAGAATAGCCAGACCTGTTGTACCGCCGCCGATATCCACCACCACGCCGTTTTCGATCTGGTAGATGGAATTGGCTGCCGTAGGCTCGTCCAACACGTTAGTCACTTCAAATCCTGCGCCCTCGGCTACATAAGAGTGGGTCTTCATGCTAGACTCGGTTCCTGCCGGCATGGCAATAGCACAATTAATCAGCTCTCTGCCCCCTAACCGCTTTTCCAGCTTGGCCTTCAGTTCCCGAACGATAGCTAAAGCCCCCGTATAGTCTACCACAATACCGTCTCGCAGCACGGATGCCGCCTGCTTTTCACAGGCAATAGGATTGTCCTCTTCATCCAGAACTACCAACACGATAAAGGCTGTTCCCAGGTCCAGCCCCACCTTCAGCTTGCTTCCTACCGGCTTAAAAGTCTCTTTTTCAGAAGCCTCGATTCTCCTCATGTATTCATTTACTCGCTCTAAATCCATCATATCTTTTTTACTCTTCCTCCTGCTACTATCCTATTCTTATCTGATGCTGCTGCCGACTGAAAGTCTCTCTTATCCGGCCGTTCCCTTCCTCTGGAAATTAGCACTTCTTATAATTTTTCTCCGCCCATTTTGCCGCATAAGGACAGGTAAACTTAGGGGTCTTATGGGACCGCTCAATCTCCTCTACCGCCATCTGGACCAACTTACCTGCGATACCCTGGCCCTTCAGGGAATCATCCACCACCGTATGAGTGATATTAGCTATGTTTCCCTCCTCGTAGGGAAATAGAATTTCAGCAAGGACCTTCCCCTGCTGATTAGCATGGTAAATTCGATTGGATTGATATTTAAAAATCATCGCCCTTTTCATATGTTGTGTCCATACTTAGGCACACCATATATCTCCTTTCTCGACTACTTCTATTCTCCTAGTTAATAGCTACTACAGATAATCTATGTATCTTATAGTATACCACAACTTTCCTCTTCTTCCTAGTAAAAAAAGCCTCCGCTTTAGCTCACATCTGCTGGCTTCTATCCCATCAAGCGGGCAGAAAAGGACCACCATCAAGCTTCTCTGCCGGATAGTGGTCCCTGCCTGTATCAGGCTTCCTGCGCCTAGTTGTATTTTGGCTTTCTGTTGAACGCATTGACGATCAGCAGCAGTACTACAGCTCCTGCACAGGCCACCAACAGGCTCCATAAATTAAACCCGGTGATGCCGATACCGCCGACTAAATTCATAATCAGGCCGCCGACAAAACCGCCGATGATACCCACCATGATATTCATGAGGGCTCCCATTTCCTTATTATTGCCCGTGACCATACTGGCAATCCAGCCAGCTAATGCGCCTATGATAATCCAGCCTATAATGCCCATATTATCACCTCCTTTGTCCTTAGTATTGACAAAAAAAGGGTTCTCATACATAAAACCCGCTGTTCTCTTCGGTGAACCTGTCAAAACAACCAAAAAGAGCTGCTTCCCACAGGCACTGGTGAAGGTTACCCATGAGAATCAGCTCTGTTAATTAGGCCTGATGCCTATATGAAAGGAGTTATTTTGCTATGCTAAATCCTGCCAGTTTGCCGGATATACAAAATATGCATATCTAGTGCTGTCAGGGGTGCTGAAATGAATGTGGCTGTTCTTTGGAATAAGGATAATATCTCCCTTATTTCCGCGAATCACATTGCCGCCGTCGACTTTGATATCCAAGGTACCGTCAATGACGTAGTCAAACTCATCGTAAGTCAGAGTCCACTCAAAATCTGCTCCATTATCCAGTTCCATGATGCCTGCACCCATTCTCGGTGCCTCATCTAAGGAAACGATATCCTTTAAGCGCACATCTTCTCTGCCGTCAAAACCTTCGGTTTTAACAGTATCCGTGCGAACTACCAAAATACCGCTGTTCTTATCAGTCTGTTTTACAAAGTCGTCTCCGCCCTTTGCTTTGGACTGCTTTAACAGCTCCTCTATAATGGCTTTTATTAAATCTTCACTGATATTCATTGTTTCTCCTCCTTTTTACAAAATGTTATTCTGCACTATCATCAACAACTTCAATCTTGCTCAGCAGCTTAGGTGCCAGCACGTTGGCTAAGATTAAAGCAGTAATACCGGCTACCAGCTTACCTACAACTACTGGGAAGATCATATCTGGGTTGTTACCTGCGGTAAAGCCAAGGTGGTCACCAAATACAAAAGCTGCTGATACAGCAAAAGCAACGTTTAACAGTTTTGCCTTTGGATTCATATCACCCATGATATTGAACATCGCAATGTTATTTGCTAAAGTAGCTACCATACCGGCTGAACCAGATTCGTTCATGCCCAAAGTACCACCGATTTTTTCCAGAGCAGTTCCGAAGGTCTTTGTAATCCATTTAACCATCGGGAAAGCACCCACTAATACGCAAGCAATCTGTCCGCAAACCAGAAGACCAGATTCTAAGCCGTTTACACCGCCATTTTTGTCTGGGTCTACCATGATGTCAAACAGCGGGAACATGATGCCAGTCTCATACTGGAAGATAGCGATAGCGGTAAAAATAGTAATGATAACAGTAACTGCTGTTCCGAACTTGTTGAAGCCGTTAATCATGCTGGCCGGCTTGAACCACAGACCTAAAACGATAAGACCGGCTACAATAATAACTGGAATCAAGTTGATTAAAATAGTAAGCATGCTGATCTTGTATGGAGTCATGTTCATAACCAGACCACCAGCGATACAGCCAATTGGAATCGTGATCAGACCAGCCAGGATACCGGCTGCCAGATACGGTCTGTCCTTCTTTTTAATGATGGACAGCGCTACCGGAATGGTAAATACAATCGTAGGACCCATCATCGAGCCTAAAATCAATCCGGCGAAGTTGCCCATGGTCTCATTTTCCGCCAACTGCATAGCCAGCGGATATCCGCCCATGTCGCAAGCCAGCAAAGTAGTGGCAAACATGGCTGGATCTGCTCCAACCAGCGTATAAATCGGTGCAATGATTGGCTTTAATAAGATGGATAATACCGGAGCCGCTGCTACAACACCAGCCATTGCAATGGCCAAAGGACCCATAGCCATGAAACCTTCGTCAAACTGTTCGCCATACCCCAGCTTATTGCCGCGGATTTTATCAATGGCGCCTATCAGCATGAAGATGGTCATGATTGTTATGATAACTGAGTTTACTGTTAAATTTTCAACATACGCCTGCAGACTATTCGTCAGCACCGATACATCGAAAGCATTGATTAATTCATCAAACATCTCTTTCCTCCTATCTGTTATGTCCGGCAGAGCTACAAAACATGCTCGTGGATTTCTTTATCATCTACAATTCCTACAACTGTAGCATCTACCGGTATAGCGGTATTCCCTACTGCGCTCCTAGCTGAGCTTCCTGAAACGTACAGGACAGTTTCTCCCACTCCAGCTCCAATTACGTCTGCAGCCACGATGGGCGTCTGATATCGATCCTCATGTAAAAGGTCGATGGGAACCAGAATCATCAGTTTTAACCCTGATAAGCTTTCATCCTTTCTGGTAGCCCATATATTTCCGATCACCTTTGCCACTTTCATCTGCGTCCACCCTCTCTTCCTGCAAAGCCCGAAGCCTTAGTATTGAAACCTTCATCAGCCTTTTATAAATGAAATACCTTTCTGTTCTGCATATTCCCTGGCCAGATCTGTAATAATGGTCTTCGCCTCTATGTAAATCTTTGCAATTCCATGTTGGCAAGCCTGTCGAAGATCCTGCTCCGTGAGAATCTTCTTCGTGCATTTCATTTCACTGGCAATCTCACTGCTGTCAGTTGCCGTCTTTTCCTCCATCACTTCTGGTTCCTTGGCACAAGACCTGCTTTCCTCTGAGACAGGCGTGCCCATAATTAAACTTTCCAGCTGCCCGCAGCTGCAAAAGCGAACTCCTGCATTTTTCAGATAGTCTACCTTCTGCAACATCATGCTGTAGTAAAGTTTAGGAGCCGTCTCCCGATATTCATACAGCTCCAGTTCCTCTTCTGGGATAATCAGCTGCTTGCCCATGAGGATGGCCTGAATGACCAACTCGGTGAAAGGCGTGTCACCAATCCCCTGAGCCACTTTAGCTAAAGAAGTATTGCTGAAATTTCTCAGCACAATCATTTCCACAGATTCCAAGTCACAAGCGTAGTTTGAATCGGCTGCACAAACCACGTCAAACTTCTGTTTGATGGAATCTTTTTCGAAGAATGGGAGACAAAGCTCATCATGGCTTTCTGAAAGAATCAGCAGTTTAGGTTTTTGGCAACTCTCTCCTTCTGAGCATCCCAGAAGCTCTGCCAGCTGAATGCCTCCCTCCATATCGGAAAGCCGTTCTGCTACCTTTGCTGCGATCTGCTCCACTAAATCATTGAGTTCCATTTACGTCCTCCTTTCTGGCTGACTTCTTTAAGCCTGTCTGCCGCACCCCACACCCGAAAGTCGCGTCTTCGGCAGACAGGTTTTCTGCAAATTTACGAACTATACTGACCAGCCAGCCATTTGCACATCATCACGTGAAGAGCGCTGGACAGCCGATTCAGTTCCTGAACAATATCGCTTCTGATGCACTTTCCGTTCTGATAATATGCTGTCACCGCTGCCACCTCTACTTCCCGGATAGCTGCTCTCAATTGATTCAAAAGCGCATAAGCTGTACCCATGGTGTAGTTTGGCATAATCATCTGCTTGATTCCGAAGAACTTCATCGGATCGTGAGAACGGTCGTGAAGTTCTTTACTCGTCAGCCCCAAAACCAATCCGGCTTCC
Organism: Aminipila butyrica; assembly: GCF_010669305.1. NCBI lineage: Bacteria > Bacillati > Bacillota > Clostridia > Peptostreptococcales > Anaerovoracaceae > Aminipila > Aminipila butyrica. The sequence goes on from NZ_CP048649.1 coordinate 3,086,426, forward strand.
AACTCTTGATCCAGCACATCACAGCGCATGATGTTCTGCATGGCCAACAGCACACTATTCAAGTCTTCCACCACTTTCAAAGATGCTCCTAAATCCACCATTCTAGCTTGATCTAAGATAATCTGACTCTGAATGGAATCCAACTTGCCTCGAAATAGAATCCTTGGATGGCATTTTGCAACCAACAGATTTCCCGACAGCTGGCACATGTGTTCCGGTTTTTTTACATAGAATGCACCTGTTTCGTAGTCGATATACTTGGGTGTCCAATCCTCTGCTGGCGGGTTTGCCGCCGTCTCTTGAACCGCAGGACCTACTTTTTTTTCTGGCTCCGACGGCACTGGGGGTTCTTTGACAATTTTGATTTTACGCTGCTGTAAATATTCCCGCCCTGCCGGGGATAGGAGCACGCCTTCTGGAACACAGTAGTATTCCGGCGTATGACTTCGGAGCTCATCCCGCAGAGAAGTTTCTGTTATGACCTTCAACGCGTTCACCTCCCGCCTTTACTTTTCATAAAAATGGCTATTTCCCTGCGGGAAGAATTGCTTCTACTTCATTGTGCGGTCTTGGTATCACGTGGACGGAAATCAACTCGCCTACCCGCTCTGCTGCCGCTGCTCCCGCATCAGTAGCTGCCTTTACAGCACCTACATCTCCTCTGACCATGACAGTCACCAGACCGCCTCCGACAAATTCTTTGCCAATCAAAGTTACGTTGGCTGCTTTTACCATCGCATCAGCTGCCTCGATGGAGCCTACCAGGCCCTTTGTCTCTATCATGCCTAAAGCTTGCATTTGCATAGTCCTTGTCCTCCTTATTTTGTTTCTGGAAGTATGGCTTCTACTTCGTTATGCGGTCTAGGGATTACGTGAACAGAAATCAACTCGCCTACCCGCTGAGCTGCCGCTGCTCCTGCATCAGTAGCTGCCTTTACCGCACCTACATCTCCTCTGACCATAACGGTTACCAAACCGCCTCCGACGAATTCCTTACCGATTAATGTCACGTTGGCTGCCTTTACCATAGCGTCGGCTGCCTCGATGGAGCCTACCAGCCCCTTTGTTTCAATCATACCTAATGCCTGCATCGTTAACATTTATTTTCCTCCCTGCTCGATCGCTTTCAAGGATGATTTCTCCTTATTGGCGATCTTCTTCGCTAAATTTGCAGATTGCCTGAATCAACTGATCCTTCTTTGCAAATTTGATTTCATTTTTTGTCATGGTGCCCATATGCAGCTTCCTGGCGATATTTCTCAGTTCGCCTACGGTCTTATCTTCCAGCGCATCTCTGCTTAGGACTGCGGGAGATGCTGGGTCGCCCTCTTCTGGAAAAGCGGATTCCGCTTGTACGTTCAGCTCCTGTTGTGGCACTTCTGGCTCCAGCTTAGCTTCTGTTTCCTGATCCACCGCCTGTATGAGTTCCAAGCTTGCGGCGGTCTCCGCTGGAGCAGCTTCCGGTTCCGCAATCGGCTCTGGGACTTCTGCCTCAGCTTCTGGCTGCGCTGTTACCACTTTTGTGGCTTCCGAGCCTCCTGCCGGAGGGGCCGTCATGTCAAACACCTCTTTGGCAGGTCTCGGAATAACGTGAATGGAAATCACTCTGCCAACTCGCTGGGCAGCAGCAGCGGAAGCGTCCATGGCTGCTTTGACAGCTCCCACGTCCCCGGTCACCATAACAGTCACCAGACCGCCCTTAACCTTTGTCACACTTTGAAGCGATACGTTAGCCGCTTTCAGCGCACTGTCCAACGCCTCTACTGCACACAGATAGCCATAGACCTCGATCATTCCTAATGCTTCCATAGCTTACATCCTTCCCCTCTTATACAAGAGGATTGTCTGCAACAAATTCTACCGCTGCGGCAAACGCTTCGCAAGCAGCTTTGCAGGCCGACTGGCTTCCAGTCAGCAATGCACCACCGAAGTTGGTCTCTGATGGCGGAGCATACAGCACGCACATAGTTACGTCTGCGGCCTTCATCGCTGCATCTACCGCATACATGGCTTCCAGCGGAGGTGCGATTAGATACGCCAGGGCTTCGCCTTCTGGAATACCTGCGCCCTCTGACAGATAGGAACCTGTTCTGGAAATACAGTGTGCATAATACACGATGGTATCATCTTCATTAGCAGAAATAAAGTGTGCAGAGTTTTCAATAAAATCTACACAAGCCTTCAACCCACTTTTCACTTCTGCCGGGTTTGGTCCTGCTAAAATGCCGATAATTTCACCAGCCAGCTTCGTGTTGGCATTGGCAGCACCACCGTAAAAACTTTTCGCATAAACTACTTGTACAGCTGCGGCCTTGGTTGCTTCATCTAACGCAGTATACGTCACATCATCACAGTCTACCGTAATCAAGCCCAGGGACCTCTGCTCTGGTGTTAAGTTCAACTGAGCAGCCAATTCAGGGTTTACATTAGGAATAATCTTTGTTGACAGTACTGTGGATATCAAAGGATCTCTTTTCATCTTCCATAACCTCCTTCATTACAGCTTCAAATTTGTTCCGCTGGCCTTCTTTTCAAGCATAAGCTTGATAATGTCAGCAATGTGGGCGCCCGCCTCTACCGGCATGGTCCCTGATCTATGAATATTTGATACGACAGTTCTTCTGGCTTCTGGCATACCTACAGTTGCCTTGTAAGCAATATATGCGCTCATGGATTCTGCGGTAATTAAGCCCGGTCTCTCACCAATCAGTGTGCAAGTCACTTCTGCCCCTGTCAGTTCAGAGATTTCATCCATAACAGCAACACGGCCATATTTTACGAAGAATGGGGTACCCGTCTCAATACCTGAGCTCTGAAGTCCCTGCAAGATAGCTGGCAGCAGGTCCTTTACATTGGCTGCCACCGATGCAGAAGACAGGCCGTCTGCCACATAAATCTGCACCGTTGGATTCTTCTTGCACTTTTCCTTTATGGTCTGTACATCTTCCGGAGCCAGCTTTCTGCCTAAGTCTGGTCTGGTCAGGTAGGTGTCCTTGCTGTCGCACTGCGTGTGTACGGTAAATAAGTTCATGCTCTCTACAAACTCTTCATCTACATCGCTAAATACGGCATCTTGTGCTGCGGAGTGGGCTGCTCTAAACTGAAGCAGCGGATCTGTTTTATATCTGGCCCCCGCTTTGCCAATGCCCAGCCGACAAGGTGCATACTGCTTTAATTCCAAATATTCCTCACCGTGCTGCGGATTCTTTACTAAATACTGAGTACGGATGTCTACCTGTGTTACATCTGGAATGCATCCATCCTCTATAGCTGGGCCGCTCTGTACCTCGGCTGTCTGTACTGCCGGGCTGTTGGCCAATTTCATATCTTGAATTACCTGCTCTATAAGCTGTTTTAAATCTAACTGTTCCATGTTGAGACCCCCTTCCTACTTTCTCATAAATACTGAAGCATCTCCTGCAAGCGGAGTCAGTTTTCCATTTTCTGAAAAGCCCATCTTTTCCAGCCACATATCAAATTCTTTGATTGGACGAAGGCCAAATACTTCTCTCAGTGCAGCAGCTTCGTGGTAACCAGTGCACTGATACATCAGCATGCAGTCGTCTCCCTGAGGAACACCCATGATGTAGTTGCAGCCTGCGGCAACCAGCAGCGTAGCCAGGTTTTCGATATCATTCTGGTCAGCCTTCATGTGGTTGGTATAGCAAGCGTCGCAGCCCATCGGGATACCTGTTAGCTTACCCATGAAGTGATCTTCCAGACCAGCACGGATAACCTGCTTTGAATCGTATAAGTATTCCGGTCCGATAAATCCTACTACCGTGTTTACCAGGAATGGATTATACTTCTTGGCAAACCCATAGCAACGAGCTTCCATGGTTACCTGGTCCCAGCCGTGGTGGGCATCGGAAGACAGCTCAGAACCTTGTCCTGTTTCAAAATACATCACGTTTGGTCCAGTGGAGGTTCCTCTCTTCAACATCATGTCCTGGCCTTCCTGCAGCATGGCAGCGGTTAGACCAAAAGCCTCATTTCCTTTCTGAGAACCAGCGATAGACTGGAACATCAGGTCAATCGGTGCGTTGAATTTATCTGCGGCCTCTGTCTGAGTAGTCACGTGAGCCAACACGCAGATTTGAGTAGGTACTTCCCATTTATTCTTAAATTCGTCAAAACTCTTGAGTATTCTAGCAACACTCTCCGCAGAATCGTCTACCGGATTCAGACCGATTACAGCATCACCACAGCCTAAACTGAGGCCTTCCATAACGGAAGCCATGATGCCCTTCGGGTCGTCCGTAGTGTGATTTGGCTGTAAACGGGCGGAAAAAGTACCCGGCAAACCGATTGTAGTATTGCAGTGTGCAGATATGCGGATTTTCTTTGCCCCATAAATCAGGTCCAGGTTGCTCATCAGCTTGCATACAGCAGCAACAATTTCACTGGTAATCCCTCTGGATGCCCGGCTGATCATTAGAGATGTAGTCTTTTCATCCAGAATCCATTCCCGGAATTCGGCAACGGTCATATGCTTAAACTCATTGTAAATGGTTTCGTTGACTCCATCCTGAATAATTCGGGTTACTTCATCCTCCTCATATGGGACTGCTGGGTTGTTGCGGATTTCCTCCAGTGTTATGTGTGATAATACCACCTTTGCTGCCACCCGTTCCTCTGCGGATTCAGCGGCGACTCCGGCCAGATTGTCTCCAGATCTCTCTTCGTTTGCCTTGGCCATCACTTCTCTGAGGGACTTAAACTCATAGTTGTGTCCAAATAGCTTTGTTCTTAGTATCATTCCCTTTCACCTTTTCTTTCCTTTCCTTATTTATTGATAACTCCGAGCGGAGTGATCTATGAATTAAAGATCAATGTCTTGACCACTACCGGCAGAACGTATCCACCTCCTACCGGTTCTCCGATATCAATGTAATCGCCCGTCTTGCTGCGAACACCATCGATACAGATAACATCTTTTTGCTTGTTCAGTCCGATATTAAGAGCATTGCCCAAGGCCTTGCCCACATCAAACTCCAACACTACAATCAGTGGGAAAGATTCCTTAATCAAATCTGCCGCACCTTCAATGATGGCCCCAGCCAACGCCTGTATCTTTTCAAAGCCGTCATAAGGTCTGCCCGACAGGGCAATCGCCACTGGCTCTTTCCTGCCCTCCTGCTGGTAGATTGGCAGCTGTGCCTTGATGGCTGCCTGCACCGACTGAGGGGTTTCCTCATCTATTCTAGACAGTTTCAGCACCGGAACATTCTTAATCGGCAACTGATCCCGCTGGTAGAAAATGGTGCTCCCGCTGATTTCTGTCGTATGGGTTCCTGCCCCTACTACCGTAGCTCGAATCGTCTCTTCCGAACGGTAGCAATCCAAAGAATCCAGCAGGCCGCTCTCTGCGATGGCCTGCCCCAGCAGGATTCCTATGTCTCCGTATCGGAATACATCCTCTTCTGTGGGTTCATATACATAGTTGGCTACCCCGCCGGAGAAAGTCAAAGCATCGATAGCAATATCCTCTGCCAGCCCTTTGCCCTGGTTCGTGTACAGATTTCTATGATAATTGGACGCTGGAGCCAAGTGCAGACACGCCTTTAGTTCCTCTGCCATCAACTTGCACACTGCTTTCAAGGCTGACGGGTTCGCCGGGTCTCCTTCTCGGATGCTGATGCCGTTTGCAGCGGCCAGCTCCTGGGTCTTCTTGTATATATAAGAAATCCTGCCGTTTTCCACCTTGATCAGGCGGCCGCCGATATCCAGGCAAGTAACGCCTTGCAGGCTGCCCTTGCGGAATACGGCAATATTGGTTGTGCCTCCACCGATGTCCAGATTGGCTACCACGTTGCGATGCTCTTCGCTGAACACATCCGTCCCTGCCCCCCGGCCGGACAAAACCGATTCTAGATCTGGGCCTGCCGTAGCTACGACGAAATCTCCCGCTAAATCGCTGAGGCTGTTCAGCACCAGATTGGCATTTTGCTTTCTGGCTGTTTCCCCGGTGATGATAACCGCACCGGTGCTGACTTCTTCTGGCTTCACGCCCGCCTTCTCGTATTCTGAACGGATGATGGCACTGACCCGCTCTCCGTCAATCTCGGTATTAGAGATTAGAGGGGTAAAATAAATATCACTGCAATAGATGACTTCTTTGTCCACAATCTCCACCCGGGGGACCATGTAACCTGCCGCCTTATTTTCTATAGTCAGCTTACTGAAAATTAACTGAGTGGTGGATGTTCCGATGTCGATACCAACGCTAATTACCGTTTCCTTCACCTTATTTCCTCCCTCCTTCTTACAAAAAAAGCAGCTTAGACACAGATAAAAAATATCTGCACCTAAGCTGCGTCGCTTGGCAATAGGGATAATGTTACGTCACATTATCGATTGTATTGGTTATTTTATCTTTAAAATCAAAGGCGATGCAAGTCCCTAAATCGCTGGACCGTACATGAATGGTGCCTTTCAACTTATCTTTTACGATGGAAAAAACAATGCTCAATCCCAAACTGTCTTCTCTTATGGTATTAATGTCAAATCCCTTGCCATTATCGGAAACTGAAATGTGGGAATAAATCCCTCTTTTCTCAATCTTGATGATGATTTCTCCTTTTTCCCGCCCATCATCAAAGGCGTACTGCAAGGAGTTGTGCAGCAACTCGCTGACCACTAGTGCCACCGAGGTGGAAATCTCCGAATCCACTTGAAATCCGTCTCCTTTTATAGCCACAGTCACATCCATGGAAGGCTCCAGAAAGTACCTCAGCGTACTGTCTTTAATGTTTTCCAGCACCTCTCGAAGATTGACTTGATCTACCCCTACCTTAGCCAGCAGTTCATGGGTGCTGGCGATAGCCAAGACCCGACTCATGCTCTCCTCCAGGACCTTTTTAGCCCCTGGGTTCTTTGCCCGTCGTCCCTGTAAGCGAAGCAGGCTAGCAATCATCTGTAAACTGTTCTTTACTCGGTGATGAATCTCTTTGACAGCCACCGATTTTAAGATGATTTCCTTTTCCTTCTCTCGAAGGGTGGTAATGTCCTGTATCATGACGGCGAAATCTACATTATTGTTCTTAAGAGCTATCTGTTTTACCATTAAGGTCAAATCTGACGTGTTGACTTCGATACCAGAATAATTTGCATCCTGGTCAAACCACTCCAGATTAGAGCCGTGTAGCGCAACAACCCGATAAGCTCGTCCTAGGATATCCGTGGTATAACCTAATCTTGAATACAAGTCGTAGGCAATCTTATTCCGATAGCTGACGTAGCCGTCCATATCCACTAGGATTAAAGCTTCGTCAATACATTCCGCCAGCCATAGGCTTTCATCTGTAAGCCGAGTTAACATGCTGGCAATCTTTTCATAACTCTGATTGCTGAAACGAATTCGATCCCGCATTTCATCGTTTTCATCGGCATGTTTTTCTTCGATGAGTACGCCGATCACCCGACCTTCAAACCAGATAGGTTCTACAGTCTGAATCACGTGGGCCTGCTCCTGTGTAACCGCCTTCATCTGTTTGGTCGGCAGCCCCAGCTTAAAGGTTCTGGCTACCGCAGGCTCATTTTGCGGCTCTGCCAACAATCCCACCACCGTCTTCTTGTACGAGGAAGGGACATTTTGCGGCTTAGCCTCCGCCACAACAATGGCCGTGGCATCGTCAGTTGTGAGACAATCTATGAAAAAATCCGCATCTGCTAGGTTGGCCATGGTCTGGAGGCCGACCTCTATTTTCTTGATCAGCTCAATTTCTTCATCTGTCAGATTGGTGTACGTCTTACATAAGTTTTCAATAGTATCCGGCATATCTCTGCTTCCTTTAGGCTAATATAATCTCTGCAATGCGCTTCATGGAGACCTTTTTTTCCTTGCTCAGATTTTTTATATACTCGTAAGCTTCGTTTTCTGTCATTCGCATGGATACCATCAACTGGCCTTTGGCCTTTTCAATGATAGTACGATTTTCCAAACGCTCTGTAATAGCTTCACATTGCTGCCTAATCTGATATACTTCCCGGCTTCTAGCTAAAGCAATCTCAATATTGGGTACTAATGCTCTTTCATCGATGGGCTTCACGATATAACCAGAAGCGCCAATCTTAGCAGCTCGGCTGATAAACTCTTCATCGCTGTAAGCGGTGAGCAGAATCACCGTTCCTGCCGTCCGTTCCTCGGTGATAACTTTGGCTGCTGACAGGCCATCCAGCAAAGGCATCTTGATGTCCAGTATGACTACATCCGGATTAATTCTTTTGCACATCTCAATGGCATCAAATCCTTCCGTCGCTTCTCCTGCCACACTGTATCCGGCATCCAACAGCATCTCCTTCAAATCCATCCTCGTGATCGGCTCATCTTCAGCGATGACAATCCGAATATCTTTTCTTCCCTTTTCCTTCATGTGCAACTCCCGGCAGGCTCCGCTGTACGTTCAGCATCTCATTGCCTGCTTTCATTATGATCGACTAATCTCCGCCCGAGCAAACCCCATTTTATCACAGAGCATGCTCATCACGTCCCGGATGCCCGCCTCTACAGCAGACACATCCCCCAGGATGACCAGCGATCCATTGAAACGATCCACAAACCCGATTGAAATATTGGCGGCCTTCGATGCAACATCCGCTGCAATCATGGCGCCTTCACTTGGAGTAATAGTTAATATGCCAATGGCCCCTTCATTTTGAATCATTCCCAGCTTCGGATACAAATCCTTGATGGGATTGGCAATGACATGAGCCAGCGTGACCTGTTTGCCAGGAACAAATTCCTGGATAATACGTTGTTTGTTGTCCTCCAATGCCTCACTTCCTTTCAGCACGGATTTTTAATTGGCTTGACTGATTCGACAAAAAAAGCACCTAAACAACTCTATGTGTCCAGACGCTACTTCGCAATCCTATGTTTCCAAGCCCTACACTACGCCGCATAGTGCTCTTACAAACTATGTGTTAATCATACCTAATTTCCTCAGTTCTGTCAATAATATTATTAAATTTTTCTATGGATTTATTTCTTTGAAAATTATGACAAATTCATTTAGCGCTTCTTGTCTATTTTTCCCTCAACCAATCCTTTAGCTGATCCATTCCTTCTCCGGTCATGCTGCTCACCCAAAAACGGGTAGATGCTCCCGCCTGTTCCAGATATAAGTCTGCCCGCCGAACCTGCTCGGGGCTGGCTTCGTCAATTTTGGTAACAATTCCCATCACAGGTTTGCCGAAGAACATGCTCCCAAAATTAGGTGCAAACATGGTGCTCTCATCTACTGCCGACTGCACCAAAGCGATAATATCTACATCGGCAGCCGTCACAGATAATGCTCCGTAAAAGCCCCGCTGTTCCATATATTCCCCTGGCGTATCGATAAACTGACCCTCTACCACCTGTACGGTTTGGGTTTTGTGATAACTCAACTGCTGATCGGTCATATATTGCGTTAAGGTGGTCTTTCCCGCCTGAGATCGGCCAACCAGTATGATTCGTTGCTTTCTGTCTTCCATCTTTGTCCCTCCCGTAGAAATGACAAAAATGTATCACAAAAAAATGCCCTTGTCAATCCGTGGACTAGACAAAGGCACTTTTTATACGTAAATTGAATTGGGCTCCGCCCCCAAAAACGTTCTTATTTTTTAGCTTGGACAAAAGACACAAAAGCTTCTGCCTGTGCTTCTAAAAACGGTTTACTGGAGGTAAGGGCCAGCTTGCCCTGCTCGTCCAGCTGCTGCATAGCACTAGGAACCGTCAACCTTGGCATGTTCATCACCTGCATATTTAAGAAGCTGATGAGCGTCACCAGATGATCCTGCGCAATAGCGGTGCCGGACATGCCCAGAGAAATACCGCTGATCGCTGCCGGTTTTCCAGCCAGCACCTGAGGCTCACTCTGACTGATTGGTCTGGACAACCAGTCAATAAGGTTTTTCAGCACACCTGAAAAATAATGATTGTATTCCGGTGTAAAGAACCAGATACCATCTGCGGCCTTAACCTTTTCACGAACTCTGCTCACTGCCTCAGGTGCAGGAAACTCAATGTCCTGATTCATCATAGGCACATCAGCAAAATCCAAGATTTCTAACTCTGCCTGCTGACCTAGCGCTGCCTGAGCTGCCAAGGCCAACTGCCGATTGAAAGACTCTTTTCTAAGAGATCCAACAATAGCTAAAATTTTTACTTTTTCCATATTCTTTCCCCTTTCTGTCTATGCCTCCTCTGAAGGCTTTGGAAGAAGTGGTTTCATGCTGGCTGCACTGATGCCCATGGTGGACAGGTTGTGGAGCAGCGCAGAAGTAGCCGGCGTAATGATGCCGCCCATTCCCAGGAGCAGCAAGCTGGTATTAAAACCCAGTATCGCTCCATAATTATAGTTAATTCGCCGCATCATGTTCATGCTTAACCGGCGGAGGGTCACCAATTCACCTAAATGAGAAGCCAATAAGGTAATATCCGCTACCTCTTTGGCAATATCAGAAGAATCCTTCATAGACACCGATACGTCTGCTGCTGCCAAAGCTGGGGAGTCGTTGATGCCGTCTCCTACCATGATGACTCTGTGGCCGGCCTGTTTAAGGCTTTCCACAATAGCCGCCTTATCTTCCGGCAGAATCTGAGCATAATAGCTGTCGATACCCAACTCCTGCGCCACTTTATTGGCCGCTTTTTCGCTATCTCCAGTCAGCATAATAATCTGCTCGATTCCCAGTTCCCTCAGGCTGCCCAGGATTTCCTTCGTACCGCCCCGCACAGGGTCCTCGATGCAAAGAAATCCGGCCAACTGGCCTCCAATGGCCAGATAGACCACGGAATTGTCATCGCTTTCCTGGTGAATAAGTTTCTTGTCTTCTTCTGTCAATGGCACCTGCTCGTCTTCAAAAATGAAATGATAGCTGCCGATCAGCGTTCGCTTGCCGTGAAGGGACGTAGCAATCCCATGCGCCACCAAATATTCTACCTCGGCATGTTCCTCTTCGTGATTAAGATTTTCCTCCTGTGCTTTGCGAACGATAGCTCTGGCTACGCTGTGAGGGAAATGCTCTTCCATACAGGCGGCTGTCCGCAGAACTTCTTCCCTAGTATAGCTTCCGCAGGGGATGACCTTTTCCACTTGAGGGCTGGCTACAGTTAGGGTACCCGTTTTATCAAAAATAATAATATCCGCCTTCGCATAAGCCTCTAAATGCTTACCGCCCTTGACTACAATTTTATGGGAAGAAGCTTCCCTCATAGCCGAAATAATGGTAATCGGTGTAGATAGCTTCAAGGCACAGGAATAATCTACCATCAGTACGGAAATAGCCTTTGTCAGGTTTCTGGTCAGTAAGAAGGTCAAGCCCGACAGCAGAAAACTGAATGGTACGATAGCATCCGCTAGGGTTTCTGCCTTTCCTTGAATCTTGGCTTTTAAACTTTCCGAGTGATGAATCAAATCGATGATTTTGTTAATCCGGGTCTCGTTGCTGAGTGCTGTCACCCGGATAACCAGGGAACCTTCCTCCACTACTGTGCCGGCAAAAACTGTAGAATCTTCATTCTTTCTCACTGCCAGCGGCTCTCCCGTCATGGAAGACTCGTTGACCATAGCTTCTCCATCGCAAACGGTGCCATCGATTGGAATCATGGAACCGGTGCGCACTAAGATTTGATCCCCCAGCTTTAAATCTGAAATGGCCACAGGCCTCAACGTGCTGCCCTCTTGCAGCCAGGCGAAATCTACATTGATTCGCAGACTTTCTGTCAGTTCGTTGCTAGCTTTCTTGCGGGTATAGTCCTCTAAAAGATCCGACAAGGATAACAGGAACATGATAGAAGCTGCCGTATTGGTATCCCGCTGAACCAGAGATACCGCTATGGAAGTAGCCTCCAACACCTTCACATCCAGCTTGCCCTTTTCCAGACTGCGCAACCCCAGCTTCATGAACTTGTAGGCTCGCAGCAGAGTAAGGGCCGTGCGGATGGGGGCTGGTACCAGCCACTTCATCAGATAGCGCCTTCCTACCATGACCGCCAGCTTACGCTGGAAATCTGTGGTAATATCTCGGGCCTGATTCCGCTCACCCTGAGGCACCAGAACCAGCTCTCTGGCTTTCAAAGCAGTCAGCTGCTCCAGAACCCGAGCCCGTTTTTCTTTTTCGTAGAGTACCAGAATGCTGCCATTGGCGACAGAGGCTTCCGCAGAATAGACAAAATTCAAATCCTCTAACGTTTTGACAATGCTATAACTTTCATCTTTGCTAAAGGCATCCCGACCGCAGCGGACCCGGATGCGCCCTGGCAAGTCATGGACAATCTTAAATCTCATTCTTCTGCTCTGCCTGTGCTTCTGCCTCTTCGTTCTCTATTTCGCCTTCTGCTTCCATTCTAGCCTCATAGCACAGATCTTCCGCATCCTCCTTTAGGTTCTGGAAACCGACCTTCACATCCTTCTGTACTTTCATGCCCTGGGCCATAGCCGTAACGCAGGCCTTTCTCATCCCAGCACTCTTAAAAAGCAGCTTTCCAGCAATGGCTACAGCAACGCCTCCTGCAAAAAAATATGCGTTTTGACAATTCATACAATTCATTTTATTTGACATATTCCTATCCTCTTTCTTTCTTATTTTTTGTACTGGCTACGCCGTTAGCACAATCTAACTGAATTTTATCACGATTTTCCAGCTTCTTCAAGCGGGAAAAGGGATAAACCGACAAAATACCTCAGCAAAATTTAACCTTTACTGGGTGAGGCTCACAGCTGTCTTAACCCAGATATCAATTCTTCAAACCATTTTCCTCTTTTTCTGCTTGGAGCAATTCCAAGAATATATGCACGATATCCGGATCAAACTGAGTCCCCGCATTTCGCTCCAGTTCGCAGACTGCCTCCAGACGGTTCAGGGCCTTCCGATAGACCCTGTCATTCGTCATCGCATCAAAGGCATCCGTTACTGCTAATATCCTGCAAGCCAAAGGAATGCTTTCGCCCTGGATGCCTCGTGGGTAGCCGGTTCCATCCCAGCGCTCGTGATGGGCCAGAATCAGTTCAGAAACAGTGGCCAGCTCCGGAGTAGCCTGAGCGATTCGATAGCCGATTTCTGGGTGCCTCTTCATCTCCTGCCATTCTGTCTCGTTCAAGGCCCCTGGCTTTTTTAGAATGTCCGGATCAATGCTGACCTTTCCGATGTCGTGAAGTAACGCCAGCACAGACAACTCGTTTAGCTCTTTAGAGGAAAGCTGAAAGCGTTTGCCAATGGAATAACAATATTCCTCCATCCGCTTAGAATGCTCCTCTGTTTCGTTGCTCTTTTCGTAGAGGGTTGCCAACAGCGTATTAATGATGCCGTTGCGATAACTTTTGCCGTCCAGCAGTTTTTGATGATACATGTATTCCTCTGCTTTGCTCAGCGTTGCCTCTACCCTGCCTTCTGTGGTGCAATGAACGGCACAGCCCAGAGACAGGCTTACATTCAAGTCACTGCCCTCTATGGACACTTGAGCATTTTTAAGCTTGTCAAGAATTTCCTCTGCCCGCTTTAAACCAGTCTGGGGCATAAAGATAATAAACTCGTCACCGCCCCAGCGGGCCACCATATCCTTCTGTTTACAGCTCCGTCGCAGCAGCTTGGCTACGCTGCGAAGCAGCATATCTCCAGACTGATGCCCAAAAACATCATTCGTAATCTTCAGTCCATTTATATCCCCCATAATAATTGCTAGGGGCAGATTTTCCTGATTATTCAGCTCGTTCATCATCCCTTCAACATAACGCCTGTTATATAGTCCGGTCAGGGGGTCTCGATAGCTTAGAAATTCAATCTGCTTATTGTACTGTTTCTCACTGCTGACGTCCCGGAAAACCATAACCGCTCCGGCAGGACTATCGCTGTCCAAGGAAAGGGGTGCTGTACGGTCAGCAATAGGGATGCACTTGCCCTGATGGCTAATCAGTTCCGCATCATCATCCAACTCTACCACACATCCAGTCTGGAGGACCTTTTGAATGGGGCTCTCTACAGGTAAGCCGGTCTCCTCACTCTGAAGAATAATCACCTCGGAAAAATGGCAGCCTACTGCTTGCTCTCTTTTCCAACCGGTAAGCTCCTCCCCTACATGATTCAGGCTGGTAATAATACCATTCTGGTCGGTAACCACCACGCCATCGCCGATGGACCGCAGTGTAATTTCCAGCAAGTCTCGCTCCTGCAACATTTGGCTTCGATAAGCCTCCCGGCCGGTAACATCAAAACCAAGTGCGTGCATCAGCTGTCGATCTTGATGAAAAAAAGAACTGGCATAGAAATCCAACAGCCGCACTTCACCACTTTTCAACCGGGAAGGCAGGGATTCATAATACTGGTAGCCCATCAGCTCTCTGTGAAAACGCTCCTCTAGCTTCTGAGGCGGCAGCAGGCTGATGTGCCGCAGCTGCCGGCTGCACAGTTCTTCCTTAGAGTAGCCATAAAATTGGCAGGCTGCCCGATTGGCGTTTACAATCTCGCCTGAAAAAGGATCATAAATCAACTGCATAGCCTGATGTTGGTCAAACATGACCTTTAACCACTGGGTAAGCTCCTCATTTTCCTTTTGTATCTTTGTTATATCCGTCGCATCTTTATTGAAAAGCAGCAGGTAGCCGATGCCCTCCTGACTAAAGCTAGGAATCATTTCAATTTCCCACATCCGCTTTTGTCCTTGCAAAGCTACAATGTGCACGTAGTGCGCCGGCCTTCCTGAATTTAAACAGTCATCATAAAGCTGGCGAAAATTAGCATAGTCCGCTGGGCCGAACACCTCCCCCGGAGTCAAGCCTTCAATTTTGGCAAAACCAGTAGCCTCTTGATGCCGCTGGTTGTCCCGTACATAATAATACTCGCCGTCCCGCTTCTCCAGCATAGCCACTGCATCGCGGCTGCTGTCAAAAATAGCATCCAACATGCCGCCCCAACCGATAGACTTCTGCTGATTTAAGCGGATAGCCTCTGGAGTCGCCTCCTTTAAAAAGATGGTGAAATGATTGTCTTCTGCCGGAATAACAGAAATCGACAGATATCGTTTCAACTCCTTCATATAGTGAATCATCTCCTGAGTCCGACCTGACTGCATCACACTGGCATAAAAAGAAAGCCAGTATTGCCTAGTCTCTTCTTTACCGACCAGGACCTCTGATGCCTTTTTGTTTAAAAGTTCAGTTCTTTTCCAACCTGATAACTTTTCGAAAGCCGGATTGAGATCTAAAAACACGTAGTCAACAGCCATCTGATTGCTGTTGAGCAACAATTTAAAATACCCAATTCCAAAAGGAAGAATGTCTAGCATATTCTGTGTATACTTGTCCTGCATACTCTCTGCTCCTTCTGTTTTCTTTCTATTGAGCAAATATTTTCCCCATTTGCCACTCTTCTAATACGCTTATATTAATTATATACCAGAATCCTTCGTAATTCCACCCAATATTAGGGAGGGATGAGAGAATTCAGCGAGACAAAAAGGTGTGGCTTCTTCCATGAGATTTCATTGCAGATTTCTTATTTTTCTATTAAAACGATTGACAAAATAAACAACAGGATTTAAAATAACATCGTTATCCGATAACATAGTTATTTTAAAAAGGAGTTTTTTATGCGCCCATTTAATGAAAAGCTGGCCGCCGATTTATTGAAGGCGGGAAAGCAAGAATTTATGACTCATGGTTTTTTAGGGGCAAACATGAGGAATATCGCCTCGGCAGCTAAAGTGACCACCGGCGCACTCTATCGATATTATAGCGATAAAGAAGCTTTATTTATCGAACTAGTGGATGAGCCTGCACGAGTTTTTGCTGACCGCTATCGGGAACGCCAGATGTCATTTGCTGCTCAACCATTGGAAAGCCAATTAAAGAGAATGCCAGAGATTACTGATCGGGAATCAGACTGGATGATGGCCTATCTCTACGATCATTTTGATGCCTTTAAACTGATTGCCTGTTGTTCTGCCGGGACTCGCTATGCTTATTATATTGATACCCTAATTGAAATCGAATCCGAAGCCGGGCGGCAGCTCATAGCCCGGATGAGCGAAGCTGGATTTCCGGCACAGGATATGGACGATGGACTCATCCATATTTTATCCGGAACCCTGTTTAATGGTATGTTTGAGACCATACAGCATGATATGCCGCGAGAGAAAGCCATGGAGTATATGAACAGTTTGAGAGATTTTTATTCGGCAGGATGGTTTAAGGTTTTGGGGCTCTCGGGAGACTAGAGGCTCCCTTTCTTTTGCACAAAAGTTAGCCATAGCTAACATAAATATAGTAAGGAGATGTTTTTATGAAAGAAAAAAAAGTTCCTTCCCCTTTCGCAACGCTTTGGGGTTGGGCCGAACTGTATCACACAAGCCTTTACAGCTCTGTGGTCTTGGCCATACTGGGTGTGGGCTGCAATATGCTTGCGTATTTTTGTGTAGCCGCAATAATCCGACTGTTACTGGCGGGCGCTAATATAAACGCGTGCTGGCCATGGTGCGGGCTAATGCTGGCGGGCTACGTGGGAAAGGCTCTATTTTTAGCTCGCTCTACTGCACTCTCCCATACCGCAACCTACCACACCCTGCGGGATCTGCGCAAGTGCTTACTAAGCAAACTTTCCAGAGTGCCTATGGGAACCATCCTAGGGACTCCATCTGGTCAATATAAGACCACAATTGTAGACAGAGTGGAAGGTATGGAGCCTACACTTGCCCATCTGATTCCAGAAATGACGTCCAACCTGCTGGTGCCTCTGGCGATTACCGTTTACATTTTTATGCTGGACTGGCGAATGGGTCTTGCTTCGCTGGTCACCCCGGTTCTGGGGCTGTTCATTGTGGCTCAGAGCGGAAAAACTTATGGGGCCCGTTGGCAGGGGGCGGTAGAAACCGGTCGTCGTATGACGAACGCCATTGTGGAGTATGTCGGTGGTATTCAGGTGGTCAAGGCCTTCAGCCAAAGCGCAGGCTCTTATAAAAAATACGCCCGCGCAGTGGAAGACAACGCGCAATATTTCGTGGATTGGATGCATGCCAACCAGAAGTACATGGCTTCCTGGCAAAGCATCTTGCCTGCCGTGCTGGTCACCGTGCTGCCCACAGGCCTTCTTCTATGGAATGGCGGCAGCCTTGCAGCCGGAAACTTCCTAACGATTATTGTCCTCTCACTAGGACTTACCGGACCACTAATCGCTGCCATGAGCTTTGTGGATGAATTGGCCGTTGTGGGAACAAACGTAGGCGAAATTACCAAAATTCTAGACGCCCCAGAGCTAAATCGGCCAGAACAGCCTGTCCCAATAGCTGGCAATGCTGTACAGCTGAAAGGGGTTTCCTTTACTTACGGAAAAACAGATGCAGAAGTCATCCACGATATCAGTTTAGACATTCCCCCTGGAACCGTCACGGCACTGGTAGGACCCTCTGGCTCCGGCAAATCTACCATGGCCAAGCTGATTGCCGGATTCTGGGATGTGACAGCCGGCACCATTACATTGGGAGGAATTAATTTAAAAGAAATTCCCTTAGCGCAGCTTAATCAACAGATTGCCTATGTCTCACAGGACAACTACCTTTTTGACCGAACCATTCGCGAAAATATTCGCATGGGCCGTCCGGAAGCCACCGATGCGGAGGTGGAGGCCGTATCGAAAGCTGCGGGATGCGATAGCTTTATTCGAGCATTAGCTCATGGATACGATACCCTCTGCGGCAGCGGTGGCGGACATCTTTCTGGCGGGGAGAAACAGCGCATTTCTATTGCACGGGCCATGCTCAAAGATGCACCGATTGTGATTTTAGATGAAGCAACCGCCAGCATAGACCCTGAAAATGAGGCTCTCATTCAGCGAGCGATTTCAGCCTTAACAAAAGGTAAGACACTCATCGTTATTGCTCACCATCTGGGCACCATTGTCAATGCAGACAATATCGTTGTCGTAGATAAAGGCCGAATCGCGGCCCAAGGCAAACAAGCGGAGTTACAGGAAAGCTGCCCGTTATATGCGCTGATGTGGCAAGCATACCTGGGCAGCCGGGATGCGGCCTGAAAGGAGAAATTGCTATGTTTGGTATTTTAAAAAAGATAATTGACTTTGCTGGCGCCAAGCGGAATCTGCTAAAAAAGGCGATGGCTGTCTCCTTTCTGGGAGCCCTCTTTGCCGCCCTCCAATTTATATCGCTGATGCTAGCACTGGATATAGTAGTGAGCAGCACAGAAACTCCAGTTTGGATGGTTACTGCAATTATGCTGATATCCATTGTCGGACGTATCGCCTGCGCCTACTATTCCACCAATGCCGAAACAGATACGGGCTTTCATATGGTGGCCGAAAAACGAATTCATATCGGAGATCGGCTGCGGTACATCCCCATGGGCTATTTTAATGATAACAGCCTAGGAAATATTACGGCTGTGGTCACCACTACACTGGGCGATGTAGAAAACAGTGCTGCTCGCTGCCTAGTACTGGTGATTGGGGGCTTCCTTAACACCCTTGCCCTGTGTTTAATGCTGCTGTTTGCTGACTGGCGGCTGGGACTGGTATCTATGGCAGGTCTCCTCTGCTATCTTGCCGTAACAGAGGCGTCCCAGCGTTCCTCCGCCAAAACGGGTCCAGAGCGCCAGCGGATTCAAGAATCTCTGGTGGAAAAGGTTCTAGAGTATGTGCAAGGAATGATGGTAGTAAAAGCATACGGACTAGAAAAAGACAGCAGCCAAGGGGTATTCCAGACCATAGACGACAGCTGTCGGAAAGCGCTGGCCCTGGTGCACACATCTACCCCATGGGCTGCAATCCGGCAGATTGCAGTACGGATATTCAGCGTAGCCCTTGCTGGAGCCTCTCTTATTTTTTATGGGGACGGCACCTTGCCGCTGGCCCGGTGTCTGCTTATGCTGATTGCATCGTTCTTAATCTATGCGGAGTTGGAAAGTGCCGGTAATATGTCCGACCAGCTTCAGATGCTAGGGGCTTCTATGGATAAGGCCAATTCTATTGATAACACCCCAACGATGGACATCGACGGCAAGGCGCTAGCACCCGCCAGCACAGATATTGAATTTCAAAACGTACACTTTTCCTATGGTGACCGAGCTATCCTCAATGGAATCAGCCTTGCCATCCCGGAGAAATCCACTACCGCCATTGTAGGTCCCTCAGGCGGCGGCAAAACCACCCTGTGCAATCTCATCGCCCGATTTTGGGATGTGGACAGCGGTGCAATTCTTTTAGGCGGCGGCGATGTACGGGAATACAAATTGGACAGCCTGATGAAAAACATTTCTATGGTGTTCCAAAACGTCTATTTATTTAATGATACGATTGAAAACAATATCAAGTTCGGACGTCCAAACGCAACGCATGAGCAGGTGGTGGCAGCTGCTAAACAGGCCTGTTGTCACGATTTTATTACTGCACTGCCAGATGCCTATGACACCGTCCTAGACGAAGGCGGCAGCACCCTCTCTGGGGGTGAAAAGCAGCGCATATCCATCGCCAGAGCTATTCTCAAGAACGCACCGATTATTATTTTAGACGAAGCAACTGCCAGTGTAGACCCGGAAAACGAAGCAGAACTGCAAACAGCCATCCAAGCGCTGACCCATGACAAAACGATTATTATGATTGCACACAGACTTAAAACTGTCCGCAATGCTGATCAGATTCTAGTATTAAATGGCGGGCATATTGTGCAAAGGGGGACCCATGAGGAACTGATAAATCAAGCTGGACTATATGCAAACTTCATCGGAATGAGGGAGGAAGCGGCCAATTGGAAAGTTTCTTAGCCAGCGTTTCTTGTTTCTTTTCTTACATGGGTTTCACAAATCTAAGGCCATAATAAAAAACAGCGCCGTTGAAATAAATTTTTTCAACGGCGCTGCTTTGTTCTTTTAAAATTCTACTAGATGCTTACTATTCTGAAGCTTCTACCTGTATTTGAAGGATGATATCCGGTAGATTGTACCCCGTAGTTCCTGTAATCCTAACCGTCACACTCTCCCCAATTTTTTCAGTAAAATGAGACCCCGCTGGGATGACCAATACCTTTGATCCAGAAGAAGGCTTTATCAAGCCAGTTACTTCGACCTCATCGACAAAGACCTTTCCTACATAATAATAAGAGGAGGTTCCCTCTGATAAATTAATTTTTAGCTTCCCATCTTCCCAAACTTCCTGCTTGTTAAAATCATCGGAACTCTTGCCATAAATAGTGATATTGCTCAACTGCTTCGTGTAATATCCGTCTGCATAGATTTTAATGGTATACCCAGTTCCGGCGCTCACATAAAGAAGCCCTTTTAGTTTGCTGGCTGAAATAGTGATATTGCCGTCTTCAATGGTTAGCTCGGATGCTTCCAAAGAAGAAAAATAAGTTTTGCCAATCTCAACTTTAGTTACTGCATCTGCCCAATTCCCGTCGTTGGAAGTTAATACCAGTTCCTTGGTCAAAGCCACTTCCTGCGGCAGAGTCACTTCAGGGGCCTGATTGATAGCACTAATGTTAAAAGTTGTTTTATAATCTGCATAACCTGTGGCTGTAATCACCACATCACACTGCCCCGCCGGGAAGTTGCTCTTGTCAAGAGCAACTGGATTGCTCGAGGTAGAGAAGTCTGTACCCTTATTCAGAACCGTTCCATCTATTTTAATCGTCTGGATGGAAGAGCGGTAACTGTAATCTGAAATATTTAGTACAACTCCTGCTTCAGCAGCTTCCAATGTCACATTAGGCACTGCCTTTACAAAAGTGATTGGCATAGAAGCAGCTAGATATCCTTCTGCATAAATTTTCAGCGTATAGCTTCCAGCCGTCGCACTAGTCTTTGCTGCAAAGGTCACATTGCCTTCCTCTGAGGCCACAATATCCGAAGCGGCATAAGTTATAGAGGTATAGGTATCTGTTAATTTTGCTGAGGTAACCTTTTTAGCCCAATTGCTATCTGTCGACGCGATGGTAAACGTTTGCTTTTCCAACGGGCTGATTGGAGCGCTCAGCGTTGGCACGTCCTGTGCATCGGTGTTCACCGAGAAACTATAATCGGCATATCCCTCTGCTTTCAGCACAACCGCATAAGCCTTTTTATCAGGAAAAGCTGTTGCTGGAATGGTCAGCTTGCCGCTTCCTTTTTCTACAGAAACCGTGTTACCGTTTACGGTGACAGCGATTTTTCCAAGATACGTACTGCTTGAAACTGCAACGACAAGGCTGCCATCACTCTGGAGTTCAGAAGTCACAGTCCCCGGTACAGCGGCAACCAATTCAAGTGCCATCGTCAGGTCGCTGTAACCTGTAGCCTTAATAATTAAGGTTCCCTTACCTGTAGTGGAAGGCGCCGCGGCCGTTAACTTGCCTTCGGACTTCGTCAGCGTCAGACTGCGGTCCGATCCGCTGTCAGGTCTGAAAATTGCAGAAGCAATTGCCTCTCTCCATGGGCTGTCATCCGTAAATGTCAGAGCGATGTTACCGCCGGACAGTACACGGTTTTGCTCCAGCTGTGTCACCGGAGGCTGCTTGATGGCACTAAGGTTAAAGTTTGTTGTGTAATCGCCATACCCCGTTGCATAAATAGCAATAGCTGCGTCTCCCTGCGGAAATTTGCTCTTGCTTAGTGAAATAGGGTTACTTCCTGTGGAGAAATCGGTATCTTTCACCAGTGTCGTATTGCCCACTTGAATGGTCTGAATTGCTGTACGATAGCTGTAATCTGAAACATTTAACAGCACATTATCTCCAGATACTTCAAAGAGAGTCCCCTGGGGAACAGCCTTGACAAAGGTTATATTCACAGACGTGTTAAGGTATCCATCTGCATAAATTTTTAAGGTATAGTTTCCGGACGAAGCCATGGACTTTGCTGCAAACGTAACATTACCATCTTGTACACTAATATCTGCCGCTTTTGTATATTGCACGTAAGGCGTGGTGCTATAGTACAAGGTCGCCCCCGTAATCTTATTTGCCCAGTCGCTGTTTTCTGAAGTAACCGTGAAGGCTTGCTTCTCAAACGGCTTAACCGGCGCAGTTACAGTAGGTGTCGTCTGTATATCCGTATTTACAGAAAAGGCATAGTCCGCATAGCCCTCAGCCTGTAAAATGACTTCATACATCTTCTTCGTCAGGAAAGCACTTGACGGAATGGTCAGTTTGTTGGTGCCTTTCGTCACATTAATGGTATTGCCTTCCACAAGAACAGAAACTTTACCCAGATAGGTACTATTAGACACTGCAACGGAAACACTTCCGTCTCCTTGAATTTCTGAAGTCACGGTCCCCGGAACCTCTGTAGTCAATTCAATAGGAACAAGAACATCTCGATAGCCTTCTGCCTTAATAATAAGCGAACCCTTGCCAGTCGTATAGGTAGGCGCCTTCATGGTCAGCTTGCCAGCTGTAGCTGTATCTGGGGTTAGCTTACTGTCCGTAGTGCTATTGTCTGGCCGGTAAACCACCGATGTGATGTGTTCACGCCAACTACTGTCATCGGTGAAGTTGAGAACAATATTGCCGCCAGATAGCACACGGTTCTGCTCTAGCTGAACTTCCGGAGCATACACACGCTGTTTATGTCCTTCTGGGATATCAATAGTGCGAATAAAGTCTGAATAACCGTCTGCACTGATGGTCACAACAGCCTTCATACCGCCATTAAAATACTCAGATGGAATAATCATGGTGTATGGCGATAAAGTAGTTATGGTAAACATTGATACTGGATAGGCTGTCCCGTTAATGGTGACTGTCTTAAGCTTACTCTTTGACAAATATGTACTGTCAGAGGAAGTTAAGACCACACTGCCATCCTGTTCATAGGTCAGCACGTTGCTTGACGGCATCCCTCGCACAATTTGCACCGGCAGAGAGACATCTCCATATCCTCGAGCCTTAAATAAAAGGGTATAATTGCCCTCTGTACTTAAATAGTTAAAAGTCTTATTGATAATAGTAACGGTCTTATTTTCATCTCCAATGGTGCGATTGTAATCTGTCGTAATATCGCGTTGAACACCGGCGCTATCTATCCAGAATACCTTTTGAATATTAGCAAACCAGCCATCTACCGCAGCTTCAGAGCGAAGGATAATATCCGATCCTCTCACAATACCACCCTGATAGGCCGTGCTTCCGTCTTGCAGCTGCTCCCTGTTTAGGGTAAATACAGGAGCTTCACTCTTGTCTGCATTTGTAATGGTGAATTGGAACACGGTATCCGGATGTCCAAGGCGCTTGAGACGCAGTTCATGCTGTCCGGCGGCGAGATCATCCGTATAATAAGAAAGGGCTTTGCCGTTCTGTGTGTATTTGGTTGCATCATCCTTTCCACCAGCCTTAGGAATCAGGCGCCCGTCAATCCAAACTGCGCTAAACTCCCCGGGGGTGTTGATTGAATTTTTCATCCGGCTTTCTACCAAAATGACCGCACCTTGAGCAACCTCCCTGTTTTCAGAAAGGAGTGTATCGGTATCCTGGTTTTTGGCTGTAGCATCAACCATCCAGTCAGACAGGTCTTCTACTGGGATGTTAAGTACAGCATCCTCATAACCATGGGCCATAACCGTAATGGTGTTATCTCCGATACGGAACTTTTGGCTTAGACGAATAATGAACTCTTCTGTATTTTTAGCACTGCTGCCTTTTAGGAAGCTGGTTTCTCCATTGATTACCGTGGAACTTGCATGATTGCCTGTTTCACCGGAAATCAAACCGGTACCGTTTACGGTAATTGCATATACCTCATTAGCCCAGTCCTTATTATTTTCAAAGTTTATTTTAATGCGATTGTTTTTATTGGCCTTGTCATTGTTATAAGTCTCATCCAGTGACAGAGCCGGAGCCGCCTTAGCATCGGCATCGCTGACAAGGAATCCCTTACCAAATTCACCGGTTTCTAAAATATACTTAACACGGTAAGGCGGTATGCTCGGTGCAGTCTCCGCTAATTCCTTTATAAAAGCATTCCAGCTAAACTCAGGCGAATCAGCAGCCTCATTGGCCACAGTACTATAGGGAACATATAAAACCTTGCCTTCGTTTAAGGTCACTTTAACTACACTCTTATCGATTGGATAAGTAATATCCGTTTTGCTGTTACCGAGCAATGTGGTTTTATACCCCTCTTGCCACGTTTGCAAAATCTTTGTAATGGATGTATTTTTTAGTCCTTGTGCATCCATAATCACGCAATCTGCCAGCAGGCTGAAGTCCATAGCCGTAGTGATATCCACCGGCAGGTTGTCATACATGTTGTAGGTGGCTTGGCTTACGGCGTCAACAGTGGCTCCCGTGATGACATCTGGCTTTTCGGCGTTATTCTCCGTCAAATAAAAGTCCCAGATATTCATCTTTGCCTTACCATACACGTCAATAGACATAGCCGAAGCGGTAGACAGAGAAGACAAAGTCATTGCAGCCACAAGGACAGTCGATAATATTATTTTTTTCAACAGTGTTTACCCCTTTCTTAGTTTTTTACAGACAGACCAAGCCCATTCAGGGTGATGATCATATATTCTTTGTCACGGACAAGCTTGAGCTCTTGGTCAGCCCCATTGTTATCCAGCAAAACTTTTATAATCAAACGGTTTTGTGTCGGCAATGATACAACTTTGGTCACATCCTTCTCTATCTCCTTTTTTACGCCATTGATATAATACGTGTATACATCAAAGTCGTTGCCTGTACCCATAGCATCCAAGTTCAATGAGATTGTCGCATATCTTAAGAAATCCACATCAACAATCCCGGTCTGGCTAACTCCAACCCAATCTCCAGAAGTCTTTGTCATGTTGTCTGGATTTTCATTTCCATTCCCGTTGTTTCCATTGTTGCCATTATTCCCGCTGCTGCCACCACTAGAACCTCCACTGCCTCCGGTACTAGTAGCTGTTTTTTCTCCTACGGTGGCCACCGTGCCTCCGGGTACAGCCGTATCGCCAGCTGCGGTTCCCGTTACGCCCTTGGCTACACTGACCACTGCTCCAGGCACCGTGATGCTGGCGTTATTCGCCTGTACCCGGACCTGTTGAAGTTTTCCTAATCCAGAAGCCTTGACGTTTTCTCCTTCAATGCTCAACGTACCAATTACCGCACCAGTACCCACATTAATTTGTGCCCCTGCCCCCGTATCTGCTACCATGGCATTTGTCACCGTTCCACTTCGCTGCTCCAGACGCACGGGTGCAGTTAACGTCAGTTCGGAAACATTTGCATCCAGGATAAGATCGCTTTTAACCCGAAGTTGACTGATATCTGTGGTATTCTCTGAGAAAATACGCACAGTATGATTTATGTTATGTACAACAACTTCGCCTTTAATGTCAGATCCCACCAGTTTTACTGTATTCGAGCCACCGCCTCGCACCACAAGACGACCAGAAATGTGAACGTTTTCCAGCGTAACATCTCCATTACCAATGCCATCGGCTAAAATCAGGTCACCAGAAACAGTGGTGTTTCGAATGATTGTATCTGGCTTAGATACAACCATATTTCCATCAATCGTACCAGCCTCGTTAGCAGCAGCTTCTCCAACAAAGGTATCTGCCAAATTGCTCATAACTTGTGCAAACTCAGCACGTGTAATGGTCTTAGCTGGCAGAAGCTTTCCCTCTGCACCTCCCACATAACCAGCCTGAACCATAGCGGCTATACTGCCGCGGGCCCAAGAGGCTACCGTGCTGCCATCCGTAAATTTGTTTAGTTCTGTAACATCTCCCGCTTGTATCTCAAACACTCGGGCGAGCACAGTAAAAGCCTCCTCACGAGTAATGGCACGGTCCGGGTTCATCTTCCCATCACTTCCCGTAAAGGCCTCCATTTGAAGCGATTTAGCCATATCACTATAGTACCATTTACTTTGTGCCACATCACTGTACCCTGACAGGGATGCCTCCTTCGCCGCTCCAAAAGTACGGTTGATAATTGCTGCCATCTCAGCGCGTGTCAAGGCACGCTCCGGATAGACTTTCCCCTCATAAGGTGTAAGGAGGCCATTTTCAAGGGCCTTCTCAACTGCTGGTTTGGACCAGTTTTCCGGTAAATCAGTTGCGCGCTCTGCCGCAAAGACTCCGCTTTGCATTCCGGCAGCAACAAGTACCGTTAAAAGAATAAAACCTGCTCTTTTCATTTCGTCTCCCTTCCATGTCGATTATTAGAAGCCAACTAATTTTTGTTAGCTCATGCTAACCAATGATGTAAAATAATGGTTAGCTGAGGCTAACCATTTTAAGCATTATATCGTCATTTTTCGACAAAGTCAATGCAATTTATGGCAAGAAAGTTTACAAAAATTTTATATAAAAGACTTGACATCAGCCTTATTCTTACATATTTAATAATTAGCTTGACATTTGACGCTTATTCACGTACACTAAGTATAATTCTAAATGTATTAATTGATTATCATAGATTTAAGTCAATTTCCATTTCGACTTACAAATCTATGTTTTTTTTGCACCAGAATAATATTTTTTAAGGAGGTATCTGCATGAATTATGGTACTGTAAAATGGTTTAACGAGAGTAAAGGTTTTGGTTTCATTTCAAATGACGACGGCGGCGAAGACATTTTTGTTCACTTCTCCTCTATTCAGGGTGAAGGATTCAAGTCCTTGTCCGAAGGTCAGAAAGTGACTTATGACACGGAAGCTGATCCTAGAGATTCCAAAAAGATGCGTGCAATCAACGTTCGCACAGTCTAGCAATAAAAAACCGTTCCTGCATAGGAACGGTTTTTTATTGCTGTTTTCGCTCGGATATAGCTCATCGGCCTTTTGGTCCCGCTCTGAGGAACAGACTGGCTGTTTTATGTTTTTTAGGCTTGTAACCTGCTTGCGGAGGCTTTGTGCATATCACCATCACACTTGTAAGCAAAAGCATCACTATTAAGGATAACAGGGACAAGATGCGGCTTCCGGCTTCGGATGTATTCATAAAGGTTCCCGTATCAAAGCCTATGACTGTCAAGCCTGACAAAATTGGATACAGACTGCGCATGGCGACATTTTTTATAAACATGGCACTATATCCAAAAATAAAGGATACCATCACGCCGCCCATGAAAATTCCCGGCTTCCGGCTTGTAAACGCAAGGATGGGCAAAATAGCCATGTAAGTGAAAAATGCAATCCCTACCGTCTGAAAAAGCCCAGTGAATAAAACGGCAATATTCAATCCCGAAATACCGGCAAACACCCCCACAACCAACGTTACAGCATAGCTATAAACCCCAAACAAAATGCTTAAGATGCCCATTGCCAGCAGTTTTCCCCATAATAATCGCTGAAAGCTTATCGGCACAGGCAAGATATTTTTTAAGGTATTATCGGTGTATTCCCGATGGATTAGATATCCCCCTATCAATGTAAAAATAACAGGCATGAAAATGGTTGCACTATTCCATATGGTGCTGCTGAAAAGCGCCGAAAAGTCAAACACTTCTACGGTGGTCTCTGGAATGGCCACGGCTTGGGTGAAGATAGACAAAACGGCCGGAAGGGTCATTCCAATGAGACCAATCATCAAAATATGGAATCTTTTCAATTTTAAAAACTCGGTTTTTATAATAGGAAGCATAAAAGTTTCCTCCTTTCATTAAACTTCTCTGCGCCGATAAATACGTGCCATGAAGAAGATACAAACGGCCGCTTCCGCTAAAAGCACTCCAAAGCATACGGGTGAGGACACAAAATATTGACTGAAACGGTTGTAAAACTCTGTTTGGATTTCTCCAATCGGCGTGTAAAATTGATACAGCCATCGAAAAATGATCGGCACGGGCATAAGGGTTCCTGCATTAATGCCGAGAGGCTGCATGATAACTGTATTGCTAAAATGCAGGGCATAATTTAGCAGCGTGTAAAAGAACACAATAATCACCGAAAGGATATAACTTTTATTAAACCAGACAACCAGCGCAATACAAGGCAAGGCCGCCGCCCACATGAGTACCGCCGTTGAGGCGGTGAGCAAAAGTTGAAAAGCAAAATGGTTGAGAGGGATATTCTGCACAACGGCAAGGACTGTACTGACTGCAAAGCCCGTTAATTGAAATGAAACAGAGAAAATCAACAAAACCAATAACTTTACAACCACCAGCTGGGTTGTTGATATCGGTATGCAAAGGAGATTTTTTAAGGTATCATTGTCCTGTTCCACAAAAAAAAGATTTACTGCCAAGATAATCAGCAAGGGCATCAAAAGTAAGAAAGCATTATCTTCTCTGACCCCGGACTGAATGCTGGCAAAGTCGGAATCTGACAGCAGCACAGCATTGAATAGCGGAAAAATAAAAGCAGCCACAATACCAAAGAAAAATAGTTTCTTCCTTTTAAACTTTTTTAATTCACTGAGAAGCAGGTTACGCAATGCCCTCACCTCCAGTTATGCGCTTAAAGTAATCCTCTAGGGTATCTTCACAGGTGTGAACTTCGGATACCTCCAATCCGCTTTCCATCAAGCCGCGATTAAGGGCAGATACAACCAAATTGTTATCATATAGGCGCAAACTATAATCATTTTCTATTACAAAATTTTTTAACCCAAAGTTCCTCTCCAAGACTCTGGCCGCCTGAGCAGTGTCGGAAACTATCAAATGAATGTATTTTTTATTTTTCTCTTCCAACTCAGCAAGGCTTTCTTCTTCCACCAACATACCCTGATCAATGATACCAATGTCATCTACCAGCAACGAAATTTCTGAAAGAATATGACTGGAGATTAAAATGGTTTTCCCTTTTACATCGCAGAGTTCCCGAATAAATGAACGGACTTCGGCAATACCAATTGGATCAAGTCCATTGATGGGTTCATCCAAAATCAACAGCTCCGGATCGTGCATAATAGCAAGAGCAATCGCTAAACGCTGTTTCATACCCAGCGAATATTGGGCAAATAACTTTTTATCCCCATAGGCAAGCCCCACAACTGCCAGAGCATCCTTGACAGCCGAACGCCTGGAAACCCCTCTCAGTTGGGCAAAGATTTTCAGGTTTTCCGTCCCGGTCAGATTCGGATAAAATCCTGGTGCTTCAATTAAACTACCGATGCGGGGTAGAATTTTCTTTTCATTTCCCTGAATATTTTTGCCAAAAATTTGAACCTCGCCAAAGGTCGGCTTCGTCAGATTTAAGAGCATTTTCATGGTGGTGGTTTTGCCTGCACCATTTCTGCCGAGCAAACCATAGATACGACCTTTTTTTACATGGATGTTCAAGTTGGAAACACTTTTTTGATCCCCATATTGTTTGGTAAGATTTTTTGTTTCAATAATAAAATCACTCAAATTAAGACCCCCCTTTTCTTTATAGTTCTAGTCTATCCTATCAAGCTTGCATAAACCTTGCCGCAACCTTGCATTAACCTTGCCATTTACAAAAACAAACCCCTGCCGCCAGACAGGGATTCTCTCAATTATTCAAGGAAAACGAAATGTTAAAAATTGTATACTTATTTCGTTCACTTTCTACCGTGATGCGGCCATTCATTTTTTCTACCATCTGCCGGACAATGGCCAACCCTAATCCACTTCCCTTGTTCGACCGTCCTTTGTCACATTTATATAACCGCTCAAATAGGTGTTGCAGATCTGCTTTGTCTATGCCGATACCATTGTCCTCTATTACGATCTCGATTTCAGATTCTTTCTGGGACATATGCATTTTCATTTGTGTCGCCTGGCTATGATTGATAACATTCTGCACTACATTATTAATGATGCGCGCATATCCATCTACATCCACGTTTGCCAGCAACGGTTTTTCTGGAAGCTCGATTTCATAATCCAACATTTTCTCTTCAAAAATAGGGACCCAGTCTTTCAAAATATGGCGGGTTAGCTCTGAAAGCTCTACCGGTTCTATGGATAAAGAAAACTCACTGGAATTCAGTTTAAACCAGTCAAATAAAATATCAATATAGTCTTTCAAGTCATGGGCTTTTCTCCTGGCAATCTCCAGGTAATCCCCCCGATCCTTTCCCATGAGCTCTTCTCTATGAATTGCATCCAAGTATCCCAGCAGCGTAGTAAGGGGAGTTCTTAGATCATGGGAAAGACTGGTCATAAGCTGACGATTGGTTTCGTCCGCCGCTCGCAGCTGTGAAAGCTGTTCCTCGTAGCCATAAACAATCCCATTCATTTTAAAAGAAAGCTCTGCTGTCAACTCGTTGTCTGCCACAAGAATCTTTCGATTTCCATTTCCTCCCTGGATATCATTCAGTGCCTCTGTCATGTTCTGAAGCTGTCGTTTTACAGCAATCAGTTTTGTGAAGCACACCATGCCAAACAAGAGCGCGAGGCATAATAATAGGCCTAAAAGCACATTCAAAAGCATTCCTTACACCTCCTTGTTAAAACGATAACCGATCCCTTTGACCGTTTGGATATAAAGCGGTGTACTGGATTCCTCTTCAATCTTTTTACGCAGGCGGCTAATAATGGCCATAATGTTGCTATCATCATAGACATATGGCTCCCCCCAAACTTCCTCGTAAATCTGCTGTTTTGTTAATATTTTCCCCTGATTTTTAGCGCAAAATAATAACAAATCAAATTCTTTCGGCGGCAATTCAAAGGTATCATGTTGGGTGGTGACACTTCGATTGTCAAAATCTATTGTCAGCCCTTTGTACACAAGGGGCTGTGAGTAATTGTCTGCTAAATTAAAGCGTGTAGCTCTGCGTATCAAGGAGAGAATCCGAGCAATCAGTTCTTCCATATCAAAGGGTTTTGTTAAATAGTCATCTGCACCAGAACGCAGACCTTGCACTTTTGACATGCTGTCATCTTTGGAAGTCAACATAAGAATGGGGATGTTGCTTTGCGCCCGGATTTTCTCCAGAGTCTGAAACCCATCTATTCCTGGCATCATCACATCTAAAAGAATCAGCTGGTAATTGTCTTTTTCAAGGAGTTCCAGCCCTTTTGTCCCGGAATGGCAGTAATCGGCATTTATTCTCTCTTTTGCTACACTTTGCCTGATTAAGGCGCATAACTCTTTGTCATCATCTATCACTAAAATATGATAATCCAAGTTCCCCCTCCTCCTATTGTCTTCTTTTTTATCAAATGAAAATAAACTTATTTTCTGTGTTCTCTTAGTCTGTTGCCTGTATCCATGCCTTTCAGTGTATACATCGAAATAAATAAAATCAATAGACTAAATCTTAACTTTATCAATCTGTATCATCTTCTCAGGTTTAGATGCTTTTGTGTTATACTATAATAAAGTCTGAAGGAGCCCGCCTCTATTTAATTTCAGTTTATATTGGATTGCTACACTGCCTCGGTTATGTGGTTAACCCCAGAAAGGAGCCTTATAGTGAATAAGATTTTAGTTGTTGACGATGACCCGCATTTTCGTGAGTTGGTCAAGGTAGTTTTGCGGGAAGAGGGCTTTATCCTATATGAGGCCAGCGATGGTCTGGACGCCCTTTCTAAATTGGAAACCATAAAAGTTGATTTAGCTATTCTCGATGTAATGATGCCCAATATGGACGGGTTTGAGCTGTGCCGGGAACTTCGGGAATATTACGATATTCCCTTGCTCATGCTGACAGCAAAGGGAGAAACTTCACAGAAAGTAAAAGGCTTTCAGCTCGGAACAGATGATTATTTGGTGAAACCTTTTGAACCGATGGAATTGGTGGTCAGGGTCAAGGCCTTGTTAAAACGCTATCAGATCATCGCTTCTCAACGGGTGCAAATCGGGAGATTGGTGATGAACCAAAAGAATTATGAAGTAACTGCCGGTCAAGAGAAAATTACACTACCCCTTAAAGAATTTGAGCTTTTGTTCAAATTAGCCGGGCAACCCGGACGGACCTTCTCTCGTGATACGCTGATTGAAGATATATGGGGCTATGATTTTGAAGGAAACGAACGGACTCTGGATGTGCATATCAACCGTTTGCGCCAGCGTTTCCCAGAGGAAAAATGTGCTTTTAGAATCACAACCATCCGAGGCTTGGGCTATCGCTTGGAGGTGGATTTATGAAAAAAAATAAGCTTGTCGGCTTTGCAGAAGACACGATTTCAGAGTTGTCCGGGCTAATCATCTGCTTTGCTATTGCTTTTACCACTACCGTTACTGTGGGCTTTATAATGGTTTTACTTTCAGGGCGGGAAATAACAGATGACATGGTTTCCCCTTTTTATGTGTTTGCTTTTGCGGCGTGGATATTAACGTATTGGTTAGCCAAAAAAAATAAAAAAATCAGGTCATTATTTGGGATTGAGTTTAACTCCAAAATAATAAATATCCGCAAGATTGCCTTAGTTTTAATGATCATTGGGATTCTGCTGATTTGTTTTGCCGTTGCCCATGGGCTCACCAGTATCAGCTACGGAATCATTCGGTTTATGCCAGAAGCCCAAACCACTCGTGAGTTTTGGAGTCTTAACATCCTACTCTGGGTGCTCCTTTTGTTTCTGGTCAAAAAGTTCCTATGGGCCAAGCTGCCTTTTGGTAACCGATTTATCAGCAGAAGGGAAATTGTTCAGGGCGTAGCCATAACGGTTGTAAGCGCGGCGGTCATTTTGGGGGGATTGGTTGTTGCTTACTTTTTGGCTTTTGTTCTGTACGCTCTTTTTATGGGGCAAGGCGTGCCAGATGAGGCTCCCCCATTTTTTCATCTTCTTTGGTATTACTCCTGTATACTGGTCTTTTTCTTGCTTCGTTGGTATCTCAAGCATTCTAGTTTTACAAGCAATATTCGTTTGCTCTCTGAGGTGATGGACACATTGGAACGCATCGCCAAGGGTGATTTTAGCGTTCAGCTCAATCACAGCCTGAAAGAAGATGAACCTTTTGCAAAATTAGTTAAGGGTGTCAACGAGATGGCCTTGAATTTGAAGCAGACGGAAAATATGCGACAGGAGTTTATCTCTAACGTGTCCCACGAAATACAATCTCCCCTTGCTTCAATCAAAGGGTTTACCCATGTACTTCACCATGATGAATTAACACCGGAAGAACGAAAACATTACCTGGATATTATTGAAACTGAAATAATGCGGTTATCCAGATTAAGTGAGAACCTGCTAAAACTTGCTGCCTTGGATTCGGACAGCGTAAAATTTCAACCCCAACCATATCGGTTAGATAAACAGCTTCGATCCTTAATCCTAAGCTGTGAACCACAATGGGTCGAAAAAAAGATTAATATGACGGCCTTTCTTGACAGTGTAACCGTCACAGCGGATGAGGATATGATGAGCCAAGTGTGGGTAAACCTCATTCATAACAGTATTAAGTTTACACCGGAGGGTGGAAGTATACAGGTGGATTTACACCAGCTGGAAAATATTGTGGAATGTAAAATATCTGACACCGGCATTGGGATTGACACGGAGGCGCAGCAACATATTTTTGAACGATTTTACAAAGCGGACAAATCAAGGGAACGCACGAAAAAAGGAAGCGGTCTGGGACTTTCCATCGTAAAAAAAACGGTGGAAACCCACGGCGGCAAAATCACCGTGCAAAGCGAGCCAGGAGCAGGAACATCCTTTACAGTATCCCTGCCCCTATAGGTATACCGTGTTTCTTCACACAGATAAAAAATAATTTTATCTTTTAGGTAAAATTGTTTTTTATTTTTTGATTTAAATTCAATTTACACGACATCGGTATGATGGTTTTACAACAATAGAAGTATCGCTTTTATCTTATAAATAAAATCTGGAGATGATTGGAATGAAACGACTGTATGGCCTCGATAACACTGCAAAGCTCTATCCTGCGGTGACCAAGAATGCAAACACTTGTGTTTTTCGTCTTTCGGCAATATTGACCGAAAACGTTGACCACCACGCACTTCAGCAAGCTGCTGAAATAACAATCAAACGCTTCCACACAATGGCCGTCAAATTAAAACAAGGATTTTTTTGGGTTTACCTTTATGAAAATAGCAATCCGCTGGTAGTACAAAAAGAATCCAATTATCCTTGTGGGCCGATTATGGGAATCAAAGAAAACAATGAGTACTTATTTAAAATCATGTATCTGGACCGCCGAATTACCTTGGAGTGTTTCCACACGCTTACAGATGGCATGGGCGCGATGGAATTTTTAAAATCGTTAGTATATCAATACTTACTCCTAATTGGAAAAGATGTTCAGGATGAGGGAATAATCCTGCTGCCAGAAAGTGTACCGGATCAACAGGAGGAAGAGGATGGTTGTTTAAGGTATTATCAGAAACACGTCAAAAAATCAAAATTTGAGACACGAAAAGCCCGTGCCATTAAGGGAACCGTTCTTGCAAACCCTAGGACGAATGTCATTCATGGTGTCATCTCTAGTTTACCTCTTAAGAATTATGTACACCATCAAGGAACCACCATAACAGGGTATTTGACCACGGTATTCGCCCAAGCGATTTCTTCATCCGCTTCTCAGCAGGGTCAAAGCCATCACCCTATTCGGATTGGTATACCTGTTAACCTGCGGGGGCTGTTCCCGTCAAAAACCCTGAGAAATTTTGTTTCGCAAATCAGTGTAAGTCTTCCGGCAGCTTCTGAACAAACCTTTGATGAACAGATGAATTCTGTAACTACACAAATGAAATCTTCTATAACAAAAGAAAATTTATCCGGCAGGATAAATACCTTTGTGGGATATGAAAAAATGCTGGCTGGACGGATTCTGCCCTGGTTCATAAAAAAA
This sequence comes from Aminipila butyrica, assembly GCF_010669305.1. Taxonomy (NCBI): domain Bacteria; kingdom Bacillati; phylum Bacillota; class Clostridia; order Peptostreptococcales; family Anaerovoracaceae; genus Aminipila; species Aminipila butyrica. Next base: position 3,121,054 of record NZ_CP048649.1, read on the forward strand.
GCAGCAATCGATTTTGTATCAAAACGATCGAACCGGGCGACAACTGCTCTCTTGAGCAACCTGGGGAATATCAAGCTGCCCCAGTCGATGGCACAATATATTGACATGATAGAGGTGGTTCCCTCTCCTAAAAAAGCGGCCTCTATTACCTGTGGTATCTGTTCCGTGGGGGGTAAATTAAATATTTCTTTTGCCAGCAATATCGTTGAATCCGATGTAATAGAACTTTTTTTCCATTTGATTTCCGAGCAAACAGGACTGGACGTTGAAATCTACTCCAATGGCTGGATTGAAACCGATACGCTGCCAGCAGACGGCAGAATCCGCTATCCGGCTTACGCGGCGGCAGAGACTAAGCCTCCCCAAATAAGCTTTAAACCTCCGTCCCGCTTGCTGCACGAGTTAATTCCTATACGGTGGATATAAATACTAAGAAAACTGAAAATAGGAGGACCTCAAAGGGGCCTCCTATTTTTAAATCGTTAAATACATTTCTCGTCTTAATCTACTTAGTCGTTCATATTTTCAATCGCCTGTGCAAAGTCGGCTTTCAAATCCGCAATGTCCTCCAACCCTACGCTGATACGAATCAAATCATCGTAAACACCCGCATTTTGCTTCTGTTTCTCTGAAGCATGTAGGTAAATCGTAGAGGCCGGATGAATGACCAGTGTGCGGACGTCTCCGATATTGGTGGCGATACGAGCATATTTCAGGCTGTTGATCAGTCTGAAGGCTTTTTCCTTAGTCCCCGTACAAACCGTCAGAATTGCGCCGCCCATCCCCTTTTCCATCTGGCCGTCAATCAACGGTTTATATGGGCTTGCGTTTAGTCCCGGATAATTTACACACTGGATGGCCTGAAATTTTGATAGGAATTCCGCCAGATTCAAAGCGTTTTCACAAAGCCTTTTCATTCGTATTCCCAGAGTCTCCAATCCGATACAATTGAGGTAGGCGTTCTGGGGGGCCAAACAGGCCCCAAAATTTCGCCAGATGTCCTGCCTCAGCCGGGCGGTGTAGGCAAATTGCCCCATTGCTCTGTATTTTGCAAGAGGAATGAACTTTTCAACATTCCATTTAAATTTCCCACCATCCACAATAACACCGGAAATAGCGTCTCCGCTTCCGTTTATGTATTTAGAGGAAGAATGGATTACGATGTGGGCTCCGTGCTCAAGGGGCCGAATCAGGGCTGGCGTCGCGGTGGTGCTGTCAATGATTAGCGGAATATTATTCGCTTCTGCAACATCCGCCAGTGCCCGAATGTTCACTACATCAAGGCGGGGATTGCCGATTAGTTCGGTAAAAATCACCCTGGTTTTGTCGGTGATATTTTTTCCCGCTTCCTTCGCTGTCATATGCTCTAAAAAGCGAGTGGTGATGCCAAAGAACTCCAGGTCTTTAAGCAGATCCAGCGTGCCGCCGAAAAGCCCGCTTCCAGAGAGGATTTCATCCCCACTTTGCAGGATATTCAAAAGGGCCATGGATACCGCTGCCATGCCGGATGCACAAGAAACCGCATCCACACCGCCTTCAATTTGAGCCATCCGCTTTTCAAAGGCAAGAGTCGTCGGATTGGAAATACGCGTGTAGGCAAACCCTGGTGATTTGCCTGCGAATACGCTTTCCAGCTTTTCCGCGGATTCATGAGCAAAGGCTGAAGCCTGATAAATGGGTGGCAAGGTGGAGCCTGTCGGCTCAAGAGGATGTGACGTCCCTTGCAGAAGCCTCGTATTTAATCCCATTCCTTGCTCCTTGTCTGGCCGGGAGACTTGACTTGACTCCCGTTCTGCCGTTTTATTTGCCTGTTGAATGATGCCACAGGCTGCTGTGGTGTGAGCTATCCGATCAATCAGAATCAGCTCACCCAGTGCCTTATGTACAGCAAATTCCGCAAAAGGAATATGTAGTGGTACAGTAATATCACACAAAGCGATTTCATTCTTACGCAAGCTCTGGATTGGAAGATGTGCTCCACTGTTGATATCGACCTTGTATTGAATGCTGCTCACAATACAGGTATGCACCTTCGTGCCGATTTTAATCCAATATTCTTTTCCCACGGTCAGCGGGCTCTCATCCATCCACAGCAAAAAGGAGGAAAAGCTGTTCCCAACCCTCAGCCTTGCACCCTTTTCAAGCACACATCCCCGGGAAACATCTACCTCCCGGTCCAGCTGTATGGTGGCTGGCTGTCCAGCAGAAGCCCATTCAGCCATCCTGTCTGCCACCAGGATGCTTTTCACTACTGCGGTCTCGCCGCTGGGCCAGGCAGTAATTTCATCGCCAGTATGAACGCTGCCCGCTTCAATCTGACCCTGAAAACCCCGAAAGGTATGATCCGGACGGCACACTCGCTGGACAGGCATGTAAAACCCCGGCTCTGGCAGATTTCCGGCAATATCTACAGTTTCCAGATGCTGCAGCAAGGTTGGACCCTGGTACCAAGACATGTTTGCCGAGGGTTTTGTTACATTGTCGCCCTCGGTAGCCGATATTGGAATTATCATTACATTTTCCAGAGATAATTCCTCACGCAGTTGGGATATCTCCACAGATATGCGATCAACGTGTTCCTTTTCATATCCCACCAAATCCATCTTATTGACTGCAAATATAAAGTGCTTAATTCCCATCAGTGCGCAGATTCTTGCGTGACGCCGAGTCTGTAATAGCACCCCTTGAGATGCGTTCAAAAGAATTACCGCCAAATCGGCAAAGGAAGCCCCTACCGCCATATTGCGGGTGTATTCCTCATGCCCCGGCGTGTCAGCCACAATAAAGCTGCGGGCTTCTGTGGTAAAATAGCGGTAGGCCACATCAATGGTGATGCCCTGTTCCCGCTCAGCCATCAACCCATCCAGCAGCAGAGAGTAGTCAATTTCGCCGCCCCGGCTGCCCACCTGACTGTCTAGGACGAGAGCCTGCTCCTGATCCGCATACAGAAGCTTTGAATCGTATAGAATATGCCCGATCAAAGTGGATTTTCCATCGTCCACACTGCCGCAGGTAATAAATTTTAAAAGTCCATTTTCTACTTTGCTCATTAAAAATATCCCTCTCTCTTTCGGCGCTCCATGCTGCCTGCAGCTTCCTTGTCAATCACGCGGCTGGTGCGCTCACTTGTCGCCGCCGCCAAAGTTTCGGTGATGACCTCATCCAGCGTCTCTGCATGGGACTCCACTCCCCCGGTAAGTGGATAGCAGCCCAGCGTACGGAAGCGTACTTTTTTGAGCTCCGGCTTTTCTCCTGGCAGCAATCTCATCCGGTCGTCGTCCACCATGATCAGGTTGCCGTCTCGGTATACAACGGGGCGCTCCTTTGCAAAGTAGAGCGGTACGATGTCGATTTCTTCCTGCTGAATATATTGCCAGATATCCTTTTCCGTCCAGTTGGAAATCGGGAACACCCGCATACTTTCCCCCTTATAAAGCTGGGTATTGTAAAGCTTCCACATCTCCGGCCGCTGATTTTTTGGGTCCCATGCGTGATGCTCGTTGCGGAAGGAGAAGATCCGTTCTTTAGCACGGGATTTTTCCTCGTCTCGCCGTCCTCCACCGAAAGCTGCCGTAAACTGATAGGTCGTCAGTGCTTCCTTGAGAGCCTGAGTTTTCATAATATCGGTATATGCGGCCCCATGGTCAAACGGATTAATGCCCTGGGCAATGGCTTCCTCGTTCCGATAAACCAACATATTAATTCCCAATTCCTTCGCCCGTCTGTCTCGGAACTCTATCATCTCGCGAAACTTCCAGCTTGTATCAATATGTAAAAACGGGAAAGGCGGCTTTTCAGGATAAAAAGCCTTCAAAGCCAGATGCAGCATAACCGAGGAATCTTTGCCGATGGAATAGAGCATGACCGGCTTCTCACACTCGGCGGCTACTTCCCGAAAGATATAAATCGCTTCGGCTTCCAGTTTATTTAAATGTGTCAACACTTCTTCACTTCTCCTAACATGTCATATTTTCAAAACCAGGGAAATCGTTATACTATTTTTTCTTTTGGCAGGGCCAGCTGCAACTTAAATTTAAAATAGTATAAAAGGCCCCTAATATTTATTGGAATCTCTGCCATCTACCGTAATGGTCTCCAGCTTCCCGTCAGTTTTTTTCACGGTCCAGTGAAGCAGCTGTTTTTCACGCCGAACGGTCAACTTACCTCCGAGACCATTTAAATCCCCACCGAGATAAAAGCAAATCGCTTCACAGGGACATTCCTTAATACAGGACGTGCAGCCCCAACAGCGTTCAGGGTACTTTATATGCGCTTTGCCATCGGCCGTCAATCGAATTAAAGTTCCGGGGCATACCGTGGTACACTTCCCACAGCCGATACAGCTTTCCCGCAGGATCTCAATACTCATCTCTGCTGCCCTCCTTATCTGCTCCTTTAGGGGGCCTTTTCCCCAACCTCTTATTGGAGTCTTTATCTGGCGCCGGATTCAGCGAACGGTAAAGAATGTGAAGCCTTCCTGCTTTATCCTGCCTGGAATTAACAAATTTCAGCCACTCATCACTTTTTTCTGGATAGTCCAGATGCTCGGCGAAGGTATGCCAACGGGTTTCCTTCCGTGCCTTCAGATGAGCAATCACCGATTTGCATAAGGTCAAGCGTTCCCGGAGCTCCAATATATATACCAGTTCCTGCATGTCTTCTGCTGGCAGAGAAACCAGCTGACGTTCCAACTCACGAATTTTGGCTGCCGCCTTTTTCAGTGAGAGTTCATCGTAACGATAAGACTGACTGATGCCGCCGGCGTATTCATCCATGACCTCCTGCATCTGCTGCTCCAGGTTATCGCTTGTCGGTGACATCTCTTTACTGTTTAAGAAATCCTCCAGCCATTGTTTTTTTACTTCTATTGCCTTTCTGTCCAGGAGGAAACCGACAGGGCTTGCCGCTGAATCTAAGCCACTCGTCGGCTCCAAAACAGCCCTTTTACCTGTGGGCGCCTGCGTATATTTTAAGGCGGCCTTGGCGGCGATCTCTCCTTCCACAAAGGCACCGGTGACATATTTCTGTGGGCAGCCGCCTGCCACATCCCCTGCTGCGAACAAGCCTCTAATCGTTGTCTCCCGGCAGACATCTACCCAATATCCGCTGGCGGTGTGCCCTCCTACGATATAGGGCTCAGTGCCCTCAATTTCTACATTTTGTACGCTGGGCGTCAATCCGCTTTCCAGCCATCTCAGGGTTTGGCTGGGTGCCATGTTAAGATAGGCCTTCTGCAAATCCTGGTCCTGCTCCTTGGTAATGCCCACCGTGCGGAGATAGCAGGGCCCTCGGCCTTCCAGGTTTTCAGTCACCGTCCCATGCACCCGCTGGGAGGTGGTGATTCCATATCTCTGCTCATATACCTCACCTCTGCTGTTAATCTGTTTTGCGCCTACCCCCTGGGCCAGTGTGCCTGTGGGAGCAATGGTATCCTTGCATCTTAAGGCAATAAATCGCATCTCAAAAGTGGTCATTTCTGCCCCCGCCCGAATGCCCATGGCATAACCGGCTCCAGTGTTAAAGGGCGGATACCACATTTTATGCCGGGAAAAACCGGGGTGGTTTGGCTTATACAGCCCAGAAGCACCGCCGGTAGCGCACAGCACCGCCTTTGCCGAGAGGACATACAGTATGGGTTCATCCACGCTTATACCATACGCACCGAGAACCCGGTTGTCTTTCACGATGTACTCAAATACATTAACACGGTTTAAAACCGTAATCTGCTCTTGTTCGGAAACTGCCTCCGCCAGAATAGGTTTGATGTTTTCACCGTTGATTTTAATGTTACGGTTTCCCCGGGTTACATATTTTCCCTGTTCATCCTTTAGAATGGTAAGGCCAAGCTTTTCCAATTTTTTCGCTGTACGATTAAGCCCTTCTGCCATGGTAAGAAGTAAATCCTCCCGCACAATTTCCTGGGCATCCACTCGGGCATACTCCACATAATCTTGAGGGGATTTCCCCGGAACAATGTAAGCATTGATGGCGTTAACACCGGCAGCCAAGCATCCGCTCCGTTTAATATCTGCCTTTTCAGCGATCAGCACACTTCCCGCCGAGTGCTCGCAAAAGGTCAGTGCTGAGTAGCATCCTGCCGTACCTCCGCCGATGATTAAAAAATCTGTATTAAGGTATTCTGTCTTTAGAAACATGTTATTTCCTACTTATCATACAATTTTAGTATAGTATAGTATCACTATTAGAGAAAATCTAGTGTAATTTACGCAAACGTTATACCCCTTTCGTGCTGATTTCATCACAGTTTAATCGCGCAAACGTTATACATTTAATTTTGTAAACAGAAGCGATTTCACTTGTAAAAGTCATCAATTCGTTGTAATATTACAAAAACCACATAAACATATATGAATACTATGATATAGAAAAGAGGACCCACAGATGACATTGAAAGAAATTGCGGTGCTTGCAGGGGTATCGGTTTCCACTGTTTCGCGGATCATCAATTCTCCTGATGACAGCTTTGCTCGAAAAGAGGTGCGGGAAAGAGTCTGGGCGATTATTAAAGAGACTGGCTACGTTCCCAATCAAAGTGCCCGAGCGCTGAAACTAAAACAGAACCGTTCTGCCTCCAGCAATCCCTATACCTTAACCTGCATCTTAGGCAGAACAAAAACCCTGGAAGATAATCCATTTTTTGCTCAGGTAGCCCGGTCCATAGAGCAACAGGCATTAAACCTAGGCTGCTGCGTATGCCACAGCTATTCGATCTTTGATGTCGATAGTGCCGGCCTGCAGCTTCGCACAAATACTCCAGAAACCGACGGTGCAATTGTCTTAGGCCGGTTCAGTGCTGAAGCCATGAGCTATATTGATAAGCACTACAGGAACAAGGTGTATGTCGGCCGAAACGTGATGGATTGCAATTGGGATCAAGTAATTTGCGATGGCTACAGTGCGACGAAGATTGCGCTGGAGTATCTGATTTCCTGCGGGCATAAACGAATTGGTTACCTTGGAGAATCTGTCAATGAAGTCCGATACCAAGCTTTTTCAGATATGGTGACTAAGCACGGACTGGATTCTGACGGAAACTTGGTCTGTCGGTGTCAGCAGAACGGCGACGGTGGCTATATGGGCGCGGACAAAATGATTAAACAGGCAAAGCCACTTCCCACGGCCATCTTCTGTGCCACGGATATTACAGCCATTGCCGCGGTCCGCAGATTCAGCGAAGAAGGAATCAAAATTCCCAGCCAGCTTTCAGTGATCAGTATGGACAACATCGAACTTTCCGCCTATGTCTCTCCCATGCTGACCACGGTGGAAATGCCCATTGTAGAACTTGGTAACATCGCGGTGCAAACACTGCTAGATCGAATCAACAAGCGCCACAGGCTGCCGATGAAAATCTTTCTGCCCAATAAGCTGATGATTCGAGAGAGTGTGGTAAAATATCCTGCTTCTACTTAAAACAGCCCCTTTCCGCTGCCTTCTCCGCATATTCTACATATAAGCAAGAGAACTTAAAGGTTCGTGTCTTCCCTTGGGAATTCACGAACCTTTTTATCAGATGACAATGGTATTGTCACTTTTCAATGACGCGTTTTCCACCAACAATACCTCTTCATCATTATAGAGATATAGCCGATAAATCAAGACGTTGACCTTATCTCCTACTGCCAATGCTTCATCCTCAAGAGAACGGTACGCTATAAGTTTTTTATCACCAATATTTAGATGTAGTTCAAAATTATTTCCTCGAAAGAAAATGTCTTCAATGATGCCCTGCTCCGAGGCATGGGGATAAATCACCTTATTAACCTTTGATACGCTGATAAATTCAGGGCGTATTACTGCACTGTCGTACTTCTCATGGCGTTTAAATCCATGAAGCTCACCATAGTTTTCAATGGTCAAGGACTCCCCGATAAACCTGGCAGCAAAGGGGGAAGAAGGATTTTTATAAATTTCCACCGGAGTACCAATCTGCTCGATGCGTCCACGGTTGGTAATGATGATTTCATCCGCAATCTCTACCGCCTCGTCCTGATCGTGGGTAACAAAGATGCTGGTGATGCCCACCTTATTGATGGTTTCACGAAGCCATGTACGCAGCTCCTTTCTAACCTTTGCATCAATTGCAGCAAAAGGCTCGTCAAGAAGCAGCAGATGTGGATTGGGGGCCAGGGCCCGGGCGAAAGCAACCCGCTGTTTCTGTCCCCCCGAAAGCTGATGTGGCCGCCGTTGTTCCAGCCCTTCAAGCTGGGTCAACCGAACCAATTCATTAACCCGCTGGCGTATGTATGCTTTATCCTTTTTCTGCACCTCAAGACCAAAAGCGATATTATCGAATACGGTCATATAACGGAAAAGAGCGTAATTTTGAAATACAAAGCCAATTCCCCGCTGACTGGCCGGAATATCGTTCACCCGTTTTCCGTCGATGAGAATATCCCCGCTATCGGGGTTCTCCAACCCTGCAAGCATGCGAAGGATAGTGGTTTTGCCGCTGCCAGAAGGGCCAAGAAGTCCAATCAGTTTCCCCTTTTGGATGGAAAAACTCACATTATCTGATGCCTGATACCCACCAAATTTTTTATTAATGCCTTTTAATTCAACATACATAACATCACCCTTCCTTGCTCTTAACACGACGCTCGACAATGAAGCGCAAAATCAGAATAATCACCGCAAATACCACTAATATGGAAGAAACCGCAAATGCCGCCGTGAGATTAAATTCGTTAAACAAGATCTCCACGTGCAAGGGCAGTGTGTTGGTTTTCCCTCTCAAATGGCCTGACACAACAGAAACTGCACCAAATTCCCCCAGTGCACGGGCAGTGCACAGAATCACACCGTAGAGCAGACTCCATTTGATATGTGGAAAAGTAATCTTGCGAAAAATTCGAAACCCATTGGCTCCCATCAATGCGGCGGCTTCTTCCTCATCGCTGCCCTGGGCCTGCATCAGCGGAATCAATTCACGAGAAACAAAAGGAAATGTCACAAAAATTGTGGCCAGTACAATTCCGGGGACGGCAAAGACTATTTTGGCTCCCAACGCCTCTACCAGGGGATTAGCCCAGCCAATGCGCCCAAAAACCAGTATAAACACGAGACCAGCAATGATAGGCGAGATGGAAAAGGGAATATCAATCAACGTCGTCAAGGCCTGCTTGCCCCGGAATCGAAACTTGGTGATTGCCCAGGCCGCAAATAGCCCAAACACGGTATTAATCACAACCGTGATAGACGTAGCAAAAAGAGTAAGTTCCATGGCTTTGACGGCATAATCATCGGTAATTGCTGCCCCAAAGGTCTCCCAGCCCTGCCTAAGAGCGTAAACCAACACCGTAATCAGCGGCAAGATCAGCATGACAACCAGAAAGGCTATGCCTAAACCAATCAACACGATTTGAACGATTTTACTTTTCAAACTACGACCCCCTTGCTACTTTGTTTATTGCTGCCTGGAGTACATTGATTCCAAACAATATCACGAATGCAAATAGAATCATCACCAGGGCAATTGACGTTGCAGCAGCATAGTTAAACTGCTCTAGCTTACTCATGATAATCAACGGCGTTATCTGCGTTTTGTAGGGGATATTCCCTGCAATAAACACGACACTCCCATATTCACCGATAGCCCGTGCAAAAGCCAGACCGAAGCCAGTTAACGCCGCCGGCAAGATCTCTGGTAAAATGACTTTACAAAAGATACGGAATCTACTGGCACCCAACACCGTAGCCGCTTCCTCAAACTGTGGGTCAAGCTTTTCCAGTACAGGCTGGATTGACCGCACAACAAAAGGAATGCCGATAAAGACCATGGCGATAGTGATTCCTATGGTAGTATAGGAAATCTTTACATCGATTTTATCAAACAGGGCGCCGATCCAGCCCTTGTCAGAATACAACGTAGTAAGGGCGATACCTGCAACTGCGGTGGGCAAAGCGAAGGGCAATTCAATCAAGCCATCCAGCAAGCTTTTCAAGGGGAATTGGTAACGTGTTAAAATCCAAGCTAGAAGAATCCCAAAACTGACATTGATGACAGCCGCAATTAACGCACAAGAAAAGCTGACTTTATAAGTGGCCATAGTCTGCTCATCTGTAATATTCTGCCAGAAACCTGCAAAAGTTGTATCCGAAAGAGTGAGCAGTACCGAGCATAAAGGGATAAGTACAATCAGACTGAGCATCGTAATGGTGATGCCCATGGAAAGTCCGAATCCCGGAATTACTGTATTATTTCTTTTTCTTTTATTTTTCAGGCTGAGCATATGCACATCCCCCAATATCATTCTCTCATTTCAATTGCCGTGGCTGACTAGAACTGCAAAATGCAATTTGCCGAACACGCCAATGATTGTTCAAGGAATTATTTGCTATAAATCTGGTCAAAAATGGCCCCGTCTGCGAAAAACTTCTCCGTTGCGGCCGTCCAGCCGCCAAATTCGTCGTCGATATTAACCAGGGTGACCTTGAGATCAAATACATCGCTGAATTCCTTCAGGATGTCTGGATTGGAAGGCCGATAATAATTCTTCCCTTCCAGCCGCTGTGCTTCGTCGGAATAAAGGTACTCCAGGTACGCCTTTGACACTTCCTCCGTTCCGTGCTTTTCAACATTGGCATCGACAATCGCCACGGAAGGCTGCGCTAAAATACTCAGGCTGGGTGTAATGATTTCAAATTCACCCGGATGCTCCTTGATGGCTAGAAAAGCTTCATTTTCCCATGCGAGAAGCACATCCCCCTGACCGTTTTCAACAAACGTGGTGGTCGCCCCTCGTGCTCCGGAATCCAGAACTGTCACGTTGGCATAAAGCTTCTTTAAGAACAGCTTGCTCTTTGCTTCATCCCCTCCGTAGAGCTTATCGGCAAACGCCCAGGCCGCCAGGAAATTCCATCTAGCCCCTCCAGAAGTTTTAGGGTCTGGTGTGATCACTTCGATACCAGGTTTCACAATATCGGACCAGTCATTCAGCTTCTTGGGATTGTCTTTGCGAACCAGGAAGACGATGGTAGAGGTGTACGGAGCACTATTCTTGGAGAATTCCTGCACCCAGCCGTCATTGATTAATCCAGCCTTGCGCACTTCATCCACATCCCCTTCCAGAGCCAAAGTCACCACATCGGCTTCGTTGCCTTCAATCACCGAGCGAGCCTGTTTCCCCGATCCACCGTGGGATTGTGTAATCTCCACCTCTTGACCTTTTGTCTCTTTCCAATAATCTTGAAAAAGCTTATTGTACTGCTCGTAAAGCTCGCGGGTTGGATCATAAGATACGTTTGTGATTTCGACCTTGGCCAGTGCTTTCCCGTCGGCATTTCCGTCTTCATTTGCGCCAGGACTGCCATTTCCTACACAACCAGTGAAAACTCCTGTCATCAGCGCAAGACTCAATGTTGCAGCCAGCAGTTTTTTGGCAGACAAAGATTTGTTTTTCATAGATAATACCCTCATTTCTTTTATATTTTTTGTTTCTATATTATGAGAAAAGCCTCTGAGAGGCATTCTTCGCTCACCTACGTTCGCATTTAAGCTGTAGCTTTTCTTGATATTCTGGTCATATCACATTCCTTCATTTCATATGACCAGTTGGGCAAATTCATATTATTCCTGTATGTTTAGTATGAAATACATCATATAAAAAAATCTATTCACTTGCAACAGTAAATTTGTAAATCGTTTGCGTGCCGCTACAGAGCCTTTACTACTCGTTCGTCTTCAGTGTCATGCTTTTCTTTTAAATAAATATCTTAACTAACAACAAAAGAAGCATAGTTCAACCTATGCTTCTTTCCAACTGTAGCCAAGCTTTTTCTTGTCTACCCTTTTTTCTTTGTCTGATAATCTTTTATTCTTAAAATCTACGAGGCCTGGACTTCATGGAGGCGAGAGAATATACCGCCTCTGCCAATCAACTCATCATGTGTCCCCATCTCTGCAATACCCGTTCCCTCCAGCACAACAATCAAATCAGCATCCCGCGTCGTAGAAAGCCGATGGGCAATCACCAATGTCGTTCGCTCCTTTGAAATCTCGTCTAAAGCCGCCTGAATCTCCCTCTCTGTTTTTGTATCCAAAGCAGAAGTCGCTTCATCTAAAATTAAAATAGGAGAATCCCTTAAAATTGCACGAGCAATAGCAAGCCGCTGTTTTTGTCCGCCAGACAGTAAGATGCCGCGTTCGCCAATAATCGTATCATAGCCCCTTTCCATTTTCTCAATGAAATCATGAGCATTTGCTGCTTTTGCTGCCGCAATAACATCTTCTCTTGTAGCATCTTTCCAACCATACACAATGTTTTCATATACGGTACCATTAAAAAGAAAGGTATCTTGAAGAACCATGGAGATGTTATCCCGTAAGCTGGAGAGGGTCACTTCCCGAATATCAACTCCATCAATTAGAACCGCCCCCTCTTGAGGGTCATAAAACCGATTAATTAAGTTGGCAATGGTACTCTTACCGACACCTGTTGTCCCAACCAAAGCCACCGTTTGCCCTGCATGAATGGTAAGGTTTATATTTTCCATTACCGGAATTTCTTCCTGATAAGCAAAAGAGAGGTCTTTCAGCACGATTTCACCTTGGACTTGCTGAAATATTTTTGCATTCTTTTTTTCTTTTACTTCTGGGATTTCATCAAGAACATCAAATACCCTGCGGCATCCCGCCCCCGCTTCTCCTGCCTTTTCTACAAGACCAGAAAAACTCTTTACCGGCCCATAAAACATCGAAAGGTACATGATAAATCCAACAATATCCGCAATGCTCACCTCTTCAATTCCCACTAAATAGCCACCATAAACGACTACAATCACCGTTCCCAGCGCCGTGACAAAGGCCAGCAATGGATAGGTTGTTTCAAAAAAGAAACTTGCGCGGAGATAGGCTAAACTGTGGCGTAAAGAAAGCTCTGCCACTTTGCGTTCTTCATGGCTTTGCTGGTTAAAGATTTGAATTTCCTTGATGCCCGAAAGGTTATCCTGTACAGTCCCTGCAAGTTCTCCTCTAACCCTGGAATTTTCTTTCCAGGTTGGCGACACATGACGGCTCTGCCAAAGGGTAATCCCCAGTAGAAAAGGAATCGTAATCAAACTCATCAAGGCAAGTTTTGCGTTAATCGTAAACAGCAAAGCTCCCACGCCAATAAAGGTCAGAATATTTACCAGAAAATCTGGGATCACGTGGGCTAAAAGCACTTCTGCATCCAGGGCATCATTCACTACACGACCGGTCAAGTCCCCTGTTCTGCTTTTATGGAAATATCGCAGGCTCATATGCTGTAACTTCCCGTAGAGCCGCTTGCGCAGATCTGCCACATAATGAAGAGCCGCATAATGATTCAGATATCCTGCCGCAGAGTTGCCTGCCGCTTGAAGCGCCGTAGCACCTAGAAGAAAAAGACCGATACGCAAGGTTTGTGTTTGAAAATCGCTGCTTCCTTCCGTGGCCAGTGCCGTTAATTCTCTTAATGCCCACGGAGTATAAAATCCGGCTACCGTGGATACCACGAGGGCACAAACCGCAAGAATCAGATAAATCCAGTACGTTCTTGCCTCTCGAAATATCCTCAGTGCAGTTTTCATACAGCCATCGCCTCCTTTACAGAAAAGCTTTTTGTATGTAAGAGGTCATAGGTCAAGCATACCGGTCGTCCGGTTCTTGGATCTCTGACAATTTCAGCATCAATGGAGAAAGCCTCCTTTAATACAGGGGGGACCATTACGTCCTCCGGGCTGCCATGCTGAATCATTTTTCCGCCGCGCACGGCAATCATGTAATCAGAAAAACGGGCTGCCAAATTCAAGTCATGTAAAACCATGGCAATGGTGCATTCCTGGCTGCGGTTCAGTTCGTGAAGCAGCTCCAGCACTTCAAGCTGATGGGCTAAATCGAGATAAGTTGTGGGCTCGTCAAGCAAAATTAAATCCGTCTGCTGAGCAAGTGCCATGGCAATCCACACTCTTTGCCGCTGCCCGCCAGACAGCGTATCCACTTCCCGATGCTCTAAATCCATAAGTTTGGTTACCGATATAGCCCATTGCACAATTTTTTTGTCTTCAGCGGTCAACTTTCCAAATCCCTTTTGGTGGGGGAATCTTCCATATGCAACCAGCTCACTTACCGTCAAGCCGCTGGGCGCACTAGGTGTCTGCGGTAAGATTGCCATCTTTTTAGCGATTTCCTTTGTAGAAAGTGTTGAAATATCTTCTCCGCTCAAATATACCATGCCATTCTTCGGTTTAAGAATGCGCCCAACCGCTTTTAATATAGTAGACTTTCCACATCCGTTGGGCCCAATGATGGAAGTAATTTTTTTATGAGGAATGGCTAAATTTAAATTTTCTACAATCACGGCATCATCGTAGGCAATGTCTAAATCTTTTGTTTCAATACTGTTCATATTGCCCTCCTTAATTTGCTTTCGCCAATAGATATAAAAAGTATGGTGTACTCAACACTGTAATTACAATGCCCGTAGGTACATCTGCTCCCAGACTGATAGTTCTTGTCAGTGTATCTGCAAACAGTACAACAATTGCACCACAAAGGGCAGATGCAGGGAGTAGAAGTTTATGATTTGGCCCCACTAATTTTCTTGCCATATGGGGAGAAATCATGCCTACAAAGAAAAAGTTTCCTCCTAGGGATACACTTCCCGAAGAAAGTGCTACAGCTGCTACAGATAAACCTATAAATTCAGGTTTTACTGCCACCCCAAGTCCGGCGGCCGTTTCATTGCCGAGGTTTAGCGTATTTAAGATATGTGCTTTATAAAATACATATCCGCATAAAATCAACGTCCATGGAATCAAAACAGCAAGATACTGCCATTCATCGCCCCATAAACTGCCTGCACTCCATCGCTGGATGAAATCCATCTGATTCTGATCCAGCTTGAGGGTAAGCAGCGTGGTTAGGGCTCCATATCCACTTCCCAGAGCAACACCCATTAAAATCAATCCAGTAGGAGAGATGTCTTTGCCCTTTCGGTAAGAAAGCAGAAAAATCAAGCCAGCGGCAGTCATTCCACCGAAAAAAGAAAGTAATGGCATTAAGCTAGCAGAAGAGGCTGTCTTTGCAGAAAACAATATAACAAAAATGAGCACGAATAAACCGGAGCCAGAGCTGATGCCTAACGTACCAGGACTTGCCATATCGTTTCGAAGCAGGCTCTGCATAATGCAGCCAGAAATGCCCATTCCAACACCAACAAGGATAGCTAAGATAATGCGCGGAAGGCGAAATTCATAAATAATCAAATTTTGTTTTGCGGTACCTTTTCCTAAGATAACATCCCAGACTTCCAACGGAGTAAGATTCATCTTGCCTGAGTTCATGCTGATTACGGCAACTACTACCACCATGACAGCCATGACTAGCAAAAGAAACATTCCGTGATTTAGGGAGTAACGCTGTTTTTTCATTCAAATTCCCTCCTTTGCTTCCTTGCAAGGTAGAGAAAATACGGTACACCGATTACAGCAAAAATAATGCCAATTGGGGTCTCATAGGGCTTGTTGATTAATCTTCCTACTAGATCTGCAAAAACGGTGAGTACGGCGCCATAAAGTCCAGACGCTGGAATGATATACCGATAATCTACACCGACCAGATACCGCACAATATGGGGAGTAATCAGTCCAACAAAGCCAACCGGCCCAACAATAATGACAGAGATTCCTGTAAGCAGCAAGACAATCAGTGTAGAAATCCCTTTGACAAAGCGAGTTTTTAAGCCCAATCCTGTTGCTACCTCGTCCCCCAGGCTCAATACAGTAACTGAAGGCGAGAGCCCAATGGCTGTCAACACACCTACTGCGAAAAGCGGCAAAATCATCAAAAGTTCGCTCCATTTAGCACCTGCCGTTCCGCCTGCGGTCCAATAGGCCAGCGCATGGCCCAGATGGTACTTTATAGAAATGTACTGACTGAATGCGCCAAAGAGCATAGAAATAGAAATCCCTGCCAGAACAAGGCGCTGGGGTGTCATCCCGCTTTTGCCAAAAGACGCAATGAAATAGGTTATGGCAGTGGTTACTGCCGCGCCGATACAGGCAAACAGCATGGTTTGTCCATACGTGCGGGCCGGTAAAAATGCCATACACAAGGCCATAGCGAAAGTGGCACCGGAACTGATTCCCATCAATCCAGAGTCAGCAAGGGGGTTGCGCGTCGTTCCCTGCATAATGGCTCCGCAAATTGCCAGGCTGCACCCCACAATGAGGTCAGCGGCAGTTCGGGGAAGGCGAAGGGTTTGAATAATCTGATGTTCTGTCAAGTTTGGATCAAATCGAAAAATTGCCTCCCAAGCGGTAGAAAGCCGCATCTCAGCAGCACCAAAGGAAATAGATGCAGCGGATAGGAAAATTAAAAGTCCAAATCCAAGAAGCATATAAAGAGTAAAGCCAGCGGAGCCTTTGCGCCGCTGCTTCATGGATAAAAGTTTCATAGAAGTCTGTTCCTTTCCGGGGAAGCGTTCCAGTTACTCTGGCATAGCTAACATCGCATCTAGAAGATACTCCAGTTGTACACTAGAAGAATAAATATCGATATCGTAAAATAATGTAAAATCAATTGGAATCGTTCTGCCATTCTTTACTGCGGGAAGAGAATCCCAAATAGGGTTTCCATTCAGTTGATTGGTTTCTCCTGACAGGATTAAATAGTCTCCTGCATAATCTGGGATTACTTCCATGGAGACTTCTCGGTACTGATCCTTTGCAATAATCTCATTTTGAACAATCTCTGGAGCTTTAAATCCCAGGTGGCTGTAAATCAAGTCCCCGCCGCGGCCCCATTTGTCCCCAAACACCCACAGTCCTCCGTTTGCATCTTTCTCAAAAATGCTTACGGTTTTATCTAAAATCCCTTTTTCCTGTAGTGTTTCTTTTGCTTGGTTGAGTTGTTCCTCAAACTTTTCGATGGCCTCTTCCGCCTCCTGCTGGC
Organism: Aminipila butyrica; assembly: GCF_010669305.1. Lineage (NCBI taxonomy): Bacteria > Bacillati > Bacillota > Clostridia > Peptostreptococcales > Anaerovoracaceae > Aminipila > Aminipila butyrica. Next base: position 3,137,990 of record NZ_CP048649.1, read on the forward strand.
GGTTTAGTACCTCCCCTAAGAAAGTCACCCGTTCTTCCATTGATAATTCTGTAAACGGAAGTAATACTGTAGGCGCAATCTTGGAAGCGACATCATACTGCTCCTGGTTCACCACTATAATTAAATCCGGATCATAAGATAAAATTTCTTCTGCTTCAAATTTACGCCAAACCGGTAAACCTTCCACTTCTTTTTCATATGCGGTTCCTACAACGTCATAAGTTGCCACGGGCTTCACCCCAAGGGCTAAGACATCCCCCATGCAATAAGTAACAAGAATCCGCTGCGGATCTGCTGGTAGTTCTACCTCTCCATGTGCAGTCTTTACCATTCTCGTTTCACCGCCAGTTTGTACTTCTGTATCGCATGCAGAAAAGACAAGCCCAATGACCAGCACCAGGAGAAATATTGCGATATATTTTTTTTTCCTAAACATGAAAATTACTTCCTCTCACTCTATTCTGACATGCTCTTAATGGCAGACACCGTATAATCCAGTTGTGCCGTTAAGCTAGCTACATCAGAATAATAGAACAAACCTTGGTATATTGCTGGAATTTCTGCAATTCGGCCTTCTGCAACTGCCGGAATGCTCTTCCAGATGTCGGTCTTTGCATATTCAGACTCTTTGCCTTCCTGCTGAAACCATAAAATATAGTCTCCAAAATATTCATGGGCAACCTCATAGCTTAACGTCCCTCTACCGTTTCCAGATTCTGCAATCAGACTCTCCAGCTTTGCTGGTTTTTTCAACCCAAGATAATTGTAAACTAAAGTACCGCCTCTGGAACCCGTCTCATATGCGATCCCGTTCCAATCACCGGATGGCCCCCAGTCTTCCATAATACTAAAGGTCTTTCCCTGGTACTTTTCACCGTTTAGTTCTGCTTTTGCTGCTGCCAGTTTCTCTTCAAAATTTGCAATTAAAGCTTCCGCTTCTTTCTCTTTGCCTGTAGCCTCACCAATGATCTGTAGACGCTCAATGGAGCTTACCCCTTCTTCTGGGATAACCAATACGGGTGCAATTTTACCAAACTTCTCAAAATCCTCTGCTTGGTATGTAATAATTAAATCAGGCTCTACTGCCATAATATCTTCTGCTGCCCAACTTTTCATTTTTGCCGCAGAAGAAAACTTTTCATAAAAAGGCATGGTTTCTTGCTCCCAAGCACTGTATCCAACTACATTTAAATCCAAAGAAAGCACATCTCCTATGTACCAGTTTACAACTACACGCTGGGGCTCTTTGGGAACCTCAAGGTCTCCCATCACTGTACTGATTGTGTGCATATCTGACGTTTCAGGCCCTTCTACGGCTGAGCCGCCGCATCCTGTCAGTACAAATAAAAGTAAACACAAAACACAAAATATGGATACATGTTTCTTCATATCAATTCTCCTTAAAATTATATGGTCTCTTCTCCTCAGAAAAGTAAGCGCTTACTTTCTTTCCATCTCCGAAGTTAGTCTAAGCTAACTCTTTGAAATACTAACATGAAAAAATTTATCTGTCAATATAGCCTACGCCTATTAACAAGAAGTGGTATTTTCTTATTATCCCTTAAATCCTAGTTTTCTGAATTGACATATGACTTTTATCACCATTTACTTTAATATATATGGAGTATAACTAAATCAAATTGGAGTATTATATTCTTGTTATTTTTTCTTTTTCAAGGTATAATTTGCCGATACATAATTTAGAAAGGGAGCAATCATGCGATGAATCAATATCAAACCGCCTCATGGGGTGCCATGGCGAAAAAATATAATTTAAATCAGCGCACTTACGGTCAGGGAACGGGGTATGACTTCCCCCCTCACTGGTCGAATGGATGGATTGTTGAATCATGCCCCGCAGAAGGCTTGTTCGTCTCCAGCGCCTGGTTTACGCCCGAAAAAAAAATTGTCCACACTGTGGACATAAAGAAGCCATGTTTATGGATTTTCTGCATAGACTGCGGAGACCTGATTTATTCCCAGCAAGGAAAATCAGCAGTGACCTTTACACCAATTACTCACGTGTTGATTAACCCCCAACGACCATTTCATTTGACCTTCCCTTCAGGAATTCATACTTGCTTTACCAGCGTTTTAGTATTTGATGATTTTTTACAGCCTTTTTTGCAATCAAAAACAACCCCGCCTAAAATCAGCATCGAAGATGCAAAATCGTGGGAAACAGAGCATTATAATACGCCGAATACCATGCTGATATTAGAGCAGATTCGCTGGGCATTGCGCAATGCAGATATGCCGCTGCTTGCTTATGAAGGGATGGTACTTCACTTGCTGTGCTCCATCGCCCGGAACTATCCTGCCGTTCCCGATCGAAGAAGTAATCGCCGAAACTACGTAACATGGGAAAATGAACAAAAAATTTATGCGGTTAAATTAAAAATTGACGAGAATATTCTTCAAGTTCCACCGATGGAAGAATTGGTAAAAACAGCCGGCATGAGCGAGAGCAAGCTACGGCTTAGTTTTAAAAACACCTATCAGATTCCCCTTTATGATTATATCCGCAGAGAAAAAATGAAACGAGCCATGCAGCTCTTATCCGCAGACCATCTTAGTATTCGCGATATTTCGGAGAGATGCGGCTACAAGAATGCAGCCAAATTTTCAGCTGCATTTCAAGATGTTCACGGGATGACTCCAAGTGAATTCAGAAAAGCTTTTAATTTGTGAATTTACACACACCAATTCTTACAAGCATACAATAAATAAGCGGAACGATAAAGGCCAACATGGTCACTATTTATTGTTGCGTATCAAGCCCGACCGCCCTATATAGAGTATAAAGTATTTACGCTAAAAAACATTTACTTTGGGAGGGATATCTTTGTCCAATATTGAAAGTCGCGTGTCAGAGCTGCTCTCAATGAAGCTTGACACGCTTGTTTTCTCCATGTATGAGGAAACCCTAGATGAAAACGAAAAAACTCGTCTTGATCCGTTGTCCATTCCCCAGTTTACCGAAGATTTGCTCATTCCCGATGTTTTTGATCCTGTGACAGAATGGAAATGCGGTCATGCAACGCATTCCTACGCCGTGGATATCAGTGAATTTAAACAGCAGGTCCTCCCCACCGGAATGCCCCAAACCCCCGTTTATGGTTATGGCGGCGTAGTTAAAGACCGTGAAACGGGCGAATGTGTATATAAACGATCCTCGCCGGGTCCGACCTTTGAAGCGGTACGCGGTCAGACTATACAGGTGCAATATATCAACCGCCTTGTCCGCCCCCATATGCTGGCTGTGGATCCGACGCTCCATTGGGCAAACCCTAATAACATGCCAATGGAACCGCCAAAACCGTGGCCTCTCTTTCCACCGGGATTTCCCAAGGCGCAGGCCCCGATTCCAACGGTCACACACCTACACGGCGGCGAAAACCCCGCTATTTATGATGGGCATCCCGACGCATGGTTTACGTCAGGAGAGGAGCGAGGCAGTGCCTTTGTGACAACAAAAATGATCTATGAGAATACCCAGCCGCCCGCCACTTTGTGGTATCACGATCATGCGATGGGAATCACACGGCTGAACGTCGTTGCCGGGCTTGCTGGCTTTTATTTGCTACGTGATCCTGCCGACCCGTGGGACTCGCCACAAGCACCTTTTGGCTCTCCTCTGCCTCATGGCAAATATGAAATTCCGCTTGTTTTACAGGACCGTATATTTAATACCGATGGTTCCGTCTATTATCCACAGGAAGGGGTTGCTCCTTCTGTCCATCCGTATTGGGTGCCGGGTTATATCGGTGATTGCCTCCTGGTAAATGGGAAAGTGTGGCCCCGTCTCTCAGTTGAACGCAAACGGTATCGCTTCCGGCTGCTTAACGGTTCAAATGAACGTGTATATAATCTAAGCTTTTCAACAGGTATGACCTTTTGGGCCATCGGAAGTGACAGTGGCTATCTGGAGCGTCCTGTCGAGTTAACCTCGCTGCTCATTGCTCCTGGTGAACGTTATGACTTGGTGGTGGATTTTTCATTCTGCCAGCCGGGTGAACAAATCTTTTTAAGAAATGATGCGCGAGCACCTTACCCTGCCGGTGATCCGGTGGAGGAGGCTACAACAGCCCGTGTGATGCGTTTTGATATCGGCACAGAGCCATGCCTGACGGGGCCACGCTTCTGTCTCCCGTCTTATTTGCAGCAGATTCCGCCGCTCCGGCAGGATAGTCCAGCTCGATTAATTGTTCTCAATGCCCAGGAATACGGGAGCACGGTTCTGATGATGACTCTCAACGGACTTCCGTGGATGGCCCCTGTGACGGAAACTCCTCGCGTTGGCTCCACCGAAGACTGGTTTATCATTAACCTTTTAGGCGGTGCTCACCCCATTCATCTTCACCTCGTACCATTTCAAATTATTTCGCGACAAGCAATTGATGCGGATGCCTACCAGAAAAAATGGCAGGAGCTAAACGGAACCCCTCCGATTATGAACGCGCCGCTCGCCGTTCCGTTTGAGCCTTATCTCACGGGTCCGCCTATGCCTCCAGCACCTCAAGAGTCTGCTTGGAAAGATACCGTGCTTGTAAACGTCAATGAGGTGCTGCATTTTCGGATACGCTTTGCCCCTCAGAGCGTATCTCCTTGTGCGGCAAGGCCTGGGGTTAATCTCTTCCCGTTTAATCCTAGCGCAGCACCAGGTTATGTCTGGCACTGTCATATCCTGGACCATGAGGATAATGAGATGATGCGCCCACTGCAAATTCTTCCCTAAGGCAAAAACCATATTAGATTTGTTGCCTTAAAGAAAACCCAAAGGACCGTCGATAAATATCGACGGTCCTTTTAATAAACTATCTGGATTTTTGTGGATACCAGCTCTGAACTACACTTACAAACAACTCGCTCCGCTGATATAGGGAAACGGTCCAGGTTTCAGCTTCCCAGTCTATATCACTGCCACTCTCTGATGATGGCTCTCCCAGCTTTTCTACAATCTGGCTGTCAAGCGAACTATAAAGCCCTTGGATATCGCTTTCTTCGCCAAGATATTGAGCCATCAAATCTGGAACAAAGGATTGTGTCACGCTATCCAATCTGTCGTTTTCAGCTCAGATCCGACAAGCTTATAATTCCATAAAAAAGAAACATTGAATCTTCAACCTTTCAATGCAAGCCACGTCAAATCTGGATATCATACTATTATCAGATGAGGATTTGAACTATTACTGCTTCAAACAATATAATCAAAAATTCAAATAATTATGGTTCTTCAAACAGTGGGCTATGGGCAGAATGCTCAAAGGTGTAAAACCCCTTAAGTGGAGTCTTGAGCTGAACATAATACTCTTTTTGCACCATCTTTTGGTTACTACGCGTGACATATTCCGTTACGGCAATCACGTCCTGCACAAACTGATCAGTAGTGTAGGCATTCGCCTTGCAGTCAGATGAGTAGGAGAGAGCGGTTTCGTAATAATTCCAATAGCAAACAGTAAAAATGCCCTCCAATCCGGTATCTATTTCTCCAGCCAAAAAGTAGTCTGGAATACCTGGCTCTCCAGACAGAAACAACAGTACGGTATTTATATTGTCTTTTCCTTTTAGAAACGCCCCCAGTAAGCGGTATTCCACTAGTATCACGATATAGTCTTGGCTTTCCACTACCGGGCGGGAATATAACCATGATGCCCACAAACAGGGCAAAAATCAGCAGGGTAACCCACACGCTTCGTTTCCTCCTTTGTCCGGATTTTAGTATAGATAAACAAAAATTCATGTATAGGTTCAAATCCTTATACATGACTTTAACTTGTATCATTAGGTCAAAAAAGATGTACTGGTAGTATATTTTAATCTGGTTAGAGCCTATTGTTGGAATTCATATGATGATCTCACTCATCGCTTACTTATTGATATGCTTCTCTCCCCACTGATACATAAGGTCAAGGATAGGAATAAGTGTTTTGCCTTCATTAGTCAATGAGTATTCAACTTTGGGGGGTACTTCATTATACTGCTCCCGATGAATTAACTTGCTTGTTTCCAGCTCCTTCAACTGTTTGCTCAATGTTTTATGTGCAATTGGCTGTAATTCTTCTCTCAATTTATTGTATCGTATTACTTTTGCCTTATAAATTTCCCATAAGATAATCCATTTCCATTTGCCCTCTACGACTGACATTGTGTAGTACATGGGGCATTTCCCATACTTGCTTTCAAAATCTATCATAAGAACCTCCTTACTAACCAAAAGTTTAGTATATAACAAATATGTGCGTACTTGTTTGTTTTTCCATAAGCATATATAATCTGAATTGCAAAGTCAAGGTTAATATTAGGAGGATAATTTGATGAAAGTTATAGCGATAAACGGAAGCCCCAGAAAAACCCAGAATACAGCAACTTTGCTCGAAAAAGCTCTTGAAGGTGCGAAATCGCAAGGAGCTGAAACAGAGTTAATTCATCTTTACGACTTGGAGTATAAAGGATGCGTCAGTTGTTTTGCCTGCAAACTTAAAGACGGAAAAAGCTACGGGAAATGTGCCTATCGTGATGGACTGACAATGGTATTAAAGAAAATTGAGAAGGTAGATGCTATCATCCTCGGATCACCAATTTATTTTGAATCTGTTACAGGAGAGATGCGATCATTTTTGGAACGTCTGATGTTTCCTTATCAGACATATACCGAAGGATATAGAAGTATATTTGGTCGAAAGATACACACCGGTTTCATTTACACTATGAATGTAACTTCGGAGCAAATGGATAAATCAAGTTACATGCAGGGATTGCAGTTTGCAGAAGCGGATTTAAAACGTGTATTCGGCCATTTTGAAGCCTTGATAGTAAATGATACCTATCAGTTTGATGATTACTCAAAATATGTGGTTACTACCTTCAACGGTAATGAAAAAGCCAAAGTAAAGGAAAAGCAATTCCCTGAACACTGCAACAAAGCATTTAATTTAGGCCTCAGATTTGCTCAACAAGAAGAGTTGTTATAAGGATCGCAGACCGAAGATAAATGTAAATTATCGACCTATTGTAGCAAAACTACACAAAAGAGGAACCAGACCCGAAGGTTTGATTCCTCTTTTCATTTGGTCGGGACGACAGGATTCGAACCTGCGGCCTATTACTCCCGAAGCAATCGCGCTACCAAGCTGCGCCACGTCCCGCGGGAAAATGGAGCTACTGACAAGAATCGAACTTGCGACCTGCACGTTACGAATGTGCTGCTCTACCGACTGAGCTACAGTAGCCTAATTGACGCAACCTTCGCATCAACATCATATATTCTACTATATTTTTTTCTATTATGCAATAGTTCTCACAGCTCCCTCAAAATTTTTTTGTAGGACAGGATGTGTTCCTATTGTTTTGGTTAAGTAATATATTGCGATTGTTCATCATAATTTTAACAAGATATCCATGTATCAATGTAACAGGCCACATCCGTCTCTGCTATACCAAAAACTTAGAAAGGAGCACATGATTACACTGGTTTTTCTATGTGTACATCATATCAGGTATCTAAATGAAAACACAAGAAATCAAATTAAAAGAAATCTTAAAACAACGAGGGATTGACATGAGGGATATTGATAGCCAGCTGGAAGGCAACATTCCCGAAGCAAAAGAAAGCTCCCAGCGCCTTATGGAAACGTATTATACCCTAAAAGTGTCTGCCGATATGGAGGCAGCTTACTGGTACAACAGAACCTGGTGGGAAAATGATGGAGATCTCATTGAAGTCAGACGAGCCAAGGCAGTAGCGGCATGTTTGTCCCATATGACACCTACCATTCAACCTTATGAAAAGCTTGTCATGAATAAAACAAAATACGTCAGAGGTGGATTTCCTTTTCCTTGGACCACAGCCAGCTTCTTTAATGCGCAGGCGGAAGCGTTAATGGCGGAGGTTGATGCTCCGGCAGAAAGCGAAGCTGATGCAGTCAGCGTAGTTGGCGCAGGCGGAGGAAATGTAACAGAAAGTTATGGAGACGTAATTTCCATTGCTAAAAAATTTGGTATGCGCAAGGAAGATATACCGGTCCTTGTAAAAACCTCCCGCCCTTGGGCTGGCATTTCAGTGGAAGAATTAAGCGATAAATATTCGAAAATGACCCCTGGATATGAACAGTACCGTCAAATTATGGACAGTGTCATCTGCATGTTTGATTCCTTTGCCATCACACAAGGGAGGGAAGTAATCAATTATTATCTGCCCCTTCAATATGGCTTTGACCGGATTATTGAATTATGTGATGAAAAAATTTCTGAGCTCATGGGTGAAGCTGGCGATGATGGGGATTTTGGCATGAGCAAAGCGTATTACTATGTAGCTATGAAAGAAATTACCAAAGGATTAAGCACTTGGTGTGATAATTATTCAAAACAGGCCAAATATTTAGCGTCCATTGAAAAAGAAGAAGAATTAAGAATAAATTATGAAAAAATCGCTGAAGTTATGCATCATGTTGCCCATAAGAAGCCGGACAGTTTCTGGGAGGCCATTCAAATGACACTTTGCTGTCATTTAGGGGTTACGAATGAAGATGCCATGTCCGGTTTATCCATCGGTAGGCTTGGCCAAATTTTGCAGCCCTATTATGATAAAGATATTCGTGAAGGTATCATGAATGACGAAGAGATTATCGAACTGCTTGAACTATACAGAATCAAGATTACCTGCATTGAATGTTTTGCTTCGGCCGGTGTCTCTGGTGGAGTTCTTTCTGGTAATACTTTTAACAATCTTTCTCTGGGAGGTTTAAATTACGATGGCCTCACCGCAGTGACGCCTTTGGAATATTTAATCGTGGAAGCCGGTATGCGGAATAGAACTCCTCAGCCTACTTTAAGTGTGTTGTTCGATGAAAAAACACCAGAAGATTTCCTGATGAAAACCGCAGCCTGTACCAAACTAGGCCTTGGGTATCCGGCCTGGATGAACAATCAGGTTGGTATAAACTTTATGTTGAGTAATTATGGACCAGAGGGAATGGATCTTCATGATGCCCGAGCCTGGTGTCTAGGCGGCTGCCTGGAGTCTGCACCGGGTTGTTTTCAGCCCCTTGACTACGATGGAAAGGTTACCATGATTCCAGGAGGTGCGTCACCTAGCTGCTCTACTGGCATTCATTTTATTGCATTACCAAAAATATTAGAGCTAGTTTTGACCAACGGGTTGGATAAAAGAACCGGCAAACAAGTCTATCCTCCGCATAATTTGAAACTCGATTCATATGAAACCGTAATAAAGCAATGGAAAAGATATCTTGAACGGACTACTGATGTGTTGAATCGCTGCAACAATATTCAGATGGATATTTGGCGCAAGCACGCTATGCCAGTTGTCAACTCCTTACTGAAACCTGACTGTTTTGCCAAAGGCCGGCATATGGGAACACTGGGAGCTCGCTACAATGCCTCAGCTAACTTTGAATCCTGCGGTACCATAACTCTTATCAATTCATTAAGCGCTTTAAAGAAAATTGTTTTCGACGATCGACAGTTTACTGTTGGGGAAATGACAGAAGCCTTACTGGATAACTTTGGTTTTAAGACGGCTTATGACACCGGCGTATTTTCACCAGATTTCAGAGAAAGTACGGAAAACAGTGAGAAGTATGAAGAAATCTTTGCGGCCAGCTTAAATGCTCCTAAATATGGTAATGCCGATCCATATGCGGATGCTATTTTAAAGAATTACGAAAATTATATGTACAATATGCTTCGCACATTTAAATCCTATTACGGCAAACCTTTATATCTATGTCAGATCTCTGTATCAACACATGGCCCTCAAGGCTTTATTACCTTGGCCACAGCCGACGGAAGACTAGCTGGAACAACGTATGCAGATGGGTCCTTATCTGCGGCAGCAGGAACGGATAAGAACGGCCTATATGCCATTTTTGAATCAGCAACGGTTTACGATCACTCTCTGCATCAAAATTCTCAGATGAATTTAAAGCTTCATCCAAGCGCAGTAAAAGGAATGAACGGAACGCGAAAGCTATTGGACGTTATACGGGCCTATATGCGTAAGGGCGGATTCCATGTCCAATTTAATGTCGTTGATTCTAACACCTTGCGGAATGCCCAGAGCACACCGGAAAAATATAGAGATCTAATGGTACGGGTGGCCGGCTTTACCCAATACTGGTGTGAAATCGGCAAACCAATTCAAGATGAAGTTATTTTTAGAACGCAATATGAAGAAGCGTAAGAATAATCGCCCAAAAGGAGATAAATGTGATGAGACATTATGATTGTAAAAATTATATCAATCTAGACTGTGAGAAAGGCATGTGTGCGTTAAATAAAGGGATTTTGCCCATTGACGGGGAAGGCAGCAAGGTCTGTCCTCAGTTCACACCAGCAGAAAAATGCGGCAACTGCAAGCAATTCATTAATCCGGATAAGTATGGTATCGGAACGTGCACCGGTCTGCAAAAAGAAAACTGGGCCTATGCTACGTGTGGGGCTTCCACCTGCCCTGGTTATAAATCTGTGTAAATCCTATGAATGAAAAAGGTATTTTATTTGACATCCAAAGCTTTTGTGTTCATGATGGTCCAGGATGCAGAACCACTGTATTTTTTTCGGGCTGCCCCCTTTCCTGTAAATGGTGTGCAAATCCGGAAAGCTGGAAGATGCAAAAACAGCTTCTGTTTGCCGATACCGTATGCAAATGGGAAAAGGGCTGCAGGGCATGCAAAACGGTATGCCCTCATGGCTCAATTCAATTTACCGATAATGGCAAACCTGAAATCAACAGGGATATCTGCAAACACTGCACGACCTTTGAGTGTACCGATATTTGCCCTAATAATGCCTTACGGAAGTGCGGTAAAGAATATACAGTGGATGAATTGATGGATATTCTGCGCCGGGACTTTAATAACTGGGGTTGTGAAGGCGGTGTAACATTTTCTGGCGGAGAGCCGTTACTACATCATCCATTTCTCCTAGAAGTATTAAAAAGGTGTTATACCTTGCAAATCAATACCGCAATTGAAACCTGCGCTTATGCAGAGCCGGAAATATTTTTAGAAATTATGAAATACATTCATTTTGCTTTTATTGATGTTAAAAATATGGATCAAGAAAAACATCTAGAAGGCACAGGATTCTCTAATGATTTAATACTTTCAAATATTGAACTGCTTAAAAAATCCGGCTGGAACGGCCGATTGGTTTTAAGGCAGCCAACCATAGCAGGATACAATGACAGTCAAGAAAATGCTCGCAAGCTAATGGAATTCATGGTAAAAAATGAATTATATGAAATTAATCTACTGAAATTTCACAAACTTGGCCTGTCTAAATGGAATCAATTAGGAAAGCCATGTGCATATCATGCACATGGCTATGTGACGGATGAAAAGATGCAATCTCTCCAAGCCTTCTATTTAGATCATGATATCGCCTGTTACGTTGGTGATCATACATCTTTTTAACAGGCCCTTAGAATTTTAGTCTCTAAACACCTGATTTCCCGCTGCAAAAAAACGAATCATCTCGGCGGTCAGGGCAATCTTCTCCTCGTTGATGGGAATATCCTCCCTGGCGAACCAGGTGCCCTCCGCCAATTCTCCATCCTCTAGCGTGACGGCATTGTCCCCGTCCAGCCGAGCAAAGAAGCCTACTAACAGGGTGTCGGAGAAAGACCAGGGTTGACTCTTATAGTAGGTAATATCCTTAACTTTCAGACCTACCTCCTCCATGACCTCCCGATGCACAGTGGCCTCCAGGCTTTCCCCCACTTCACTAAACCCAGCAATCAAAGCATACTTCTTGTAGGCCCTGCCTGCATATCGGGTCATCAGCAGCTTATCACCATCGACGATGCCCACGATGATGGCCGGAGATATTCTAGGATATTCTGTAATATTACAGTTTTCACAAACCATACATCGCTCGTTCTCGCTGTAATGCAAGGGCTTTCCGCAGCGTCCGCAGTGCCGATGGTTCACCAGCCAGCGATTTATCTGTGCCGCCGTAATCCCTGCAAAGCCTCGTTCCATCTCTTCCAGGGAACGAAAGGCCTCCTGAGCATACCAGCTCAGCACCATTTCTGGTCCAGCCTCCAAGTCTTCTTTTCCTAACTCTTCCGCTCTTAGGTTTACAGAAAAATATTTATAGTCATCTATAGAAAACAAGTAGTTGGCCCGCTCTTTCCATCCGGAGACCTTTTCCTCCTGCTTCCAATCTGTCAAGGCAGCTACCTCCCCAAAGGTAAGAAATTCTGCCGCATTCTCCTGCCCTTCTGGATGTTTCATTAGGACGGCATCTTCGTAAAATAACAAGGCATAGTCGTTGTCTGCCGCTTTTCTATTTCTATAGGTAATATCAAATTTATGTGGTTCAATATCCTGTATCATCTGACTGCCTTCTTTCTCTTACATGGTATAAAAATCTTGGGCTCGAATTTGCAACTCCACCCCATCACGGATGATGTAACCCCGAGCTACCTTTTCCAGCACTCTGTCCTTTCGCAGTCCATCAAAGGTCCGCAGCAGATGCCGATAACTGGTGCCCAACAGTTCTGCCACCTCCGTGAGATTTTCGTTAAACAAGCCCTCTTCACTGGTCATCAGCACGTAAGAACATAGTCGAGTCTCCAGCGGAAGCAAAATATTAATCGCACCGTTTCTGGCGCACCGATCCAGCTTTCGAGCCAGATGTGCCCCTACAAAATTCATAAAGGTGACGTTCTTTCGCAGTCGTTCTCCGCCGTAACTCATGGGAATGCCCATGCAGGTGACTTCGGTCAAGGCCTGAACATTGGTGGTGCAGACCCCGTCGGTCATCAACTCAATATCCCCTAAGATGCCCGATTTGGTGTAAAAAGCCAGCAATAGAGATTTGCCATTGCTGACGTTAATAAAAGTCTTCGCCTTGCCGCTAATCATAAACAAGAGGTATTCCATAGGAAAGCCCTCTCGGCAAAGATACTGCCCTTTTTCAAACTTTAATACCCGCACATCTCCGGTCTCAAAATCCGATAAGCCGTACTTCTGCAATTCACTTTTCATCGTCACTGTTAAACTGCTGTTTGACATAATTATCGCTCCTTTCCACCTGTTCCAAACTCTGCTTTGCCCACATATTTTTCTTCAATTATGACATATGTCATATGTAAATTCAAGAGTTTTTGTTATCCTATAGAAAATATCGCCCAAAGCGATATGGATAGAATAAAAAAAGCTGCCGCTTACTCGCAAGGGGAAAGGAAACGCAATATGTATTATTTTTTATCGGTGCTGGCCGGCGCTATTATCGCTGTCATGATTGCTGTCAATGGCGTACTGACTGCTCACTGCAACATTTACGTTGCTACAGTGATCATCCATGTGATGGGCCTGATTATGATCTCTCTCATCCTCATTCGCCACCGGGAAAATCCCATGCCTTGGAAGAATAAGAAACTGCCACTTTTGCTCTACTCCGGGGGGCTGGTGGGTGTGGCTACCACTGTTTTCAACAATATGGCCTTTGGAAAAATCAGCATGTCAGCGATTTTAGCCATCGTCCTGCTGGGTCAAAGCGTCACGTCTATCGTCATCGATCATTTTGGCTGGCTGGATATGCCGCATCAATCCTTTAATAAGAAAAAACTTATCGGCTTATCCTTTATCGTTTTAGGGATCGGCCTGATTATGTTTCTATAATGTCAACCTAAAAGAGAAACTGCCACTATGATCTCTATCCTCATAAATTCAGAAAATAGGAGAAATATGTTATGCTTACTGCAATTATCGTTTCATTTTTGGCCGGCGTGACTGTAGTGGTCTCCAGAACCACCAACGCTCGGCTGGCTGCCGAAACCAGCCTGCTGAAGAGCACTTTTTACAACTACGTAATAGGTCTTACCTGCTCTCTTCTGGTACTGTTCTTTCTGCATCTCTTTATATCTGCCCAGTTCTCGGGGCTTTCCCTGCCTTTGCAGCCTTGGAGCCAGCTTTGGATTTACTTGGGTGGAGCCATGGGTGTATGCACGGTGAGCATTTCCAATGCAGTGGTTACTCGGATTTCCTCCTTCTACGTGACCTTACTCATGTTCGTCGGTCAAGTCTTCGCTGGAATCCTTTTGGATGTAATCATCAGTCATACCCTCTCCCTGGGAATCCTTCTGGGAGGCACCTGTGTAGCTATCGGCCTGGTAATAAACCTGTGGATTGATAAGCGGCAACAAGCAAAGAAATTTATTTCCTCCCGTGTCTAATGGAAACAAGCCTTACTTTACCACCCGGTAAGCACAGCCTTCAAAAGCCACATCAAACTTGCAGACACTCTTATACATACAGTAGGTACACGCCGTCTCATTGCCAGACTTGCCCGGAGATACATCTACTCGCCCCTCCCCCAACTGGCTGCACAGCTCGGTAATCTTCTGATCTACCGCCTGCTGCAATTCGGCGAATTCCTCACTGGTGAGAAGCTTATCTTTTCCGGTACCTACGATGGCCCCGTCCTTATTCCGACGAACCGGCACGATATCCGAACTGCCTTCGAACTCTCCGGCGATGCTGTCCAGCACAGCCGGCTCATCCACCAGGATTCCATCCAGCTTAAAAGACTTTCTAAATTCTGCTTGTACCTTCTTTTGCAAAGCCTGACTATCCCAATCACTGGCATCGAAAATTGGCTCATCCAGCTTAAAGTAGAAGGCCCCCGCAGGACGATGCTCCGATAAGGATCTCTCATTCTCCCCCCTAGCAGAACCAGCTTCCTGCTTTCCTGCTTCTGCTCCCGGGTCTCCCAACGCAGCCTTCAAATACAGCATTAATTGCAGCCGCCAGCCCGCCTTGGCCTCCTGGAGGTCAAATTTTTCATTGCCCGATTTATAGTCAATAATCTTTACATACTCCCCTGGCAGCATGTCCACTCGGTCAATCTTCCCCTCGATGAGAACGCTTCCCAAGGCAGTCTTCACCTGAATAGGTGGGAACGACTTTCTGGAGGCCTGGCCAAACTCTGCTTCAAAAAATACCTCCTGAATCTTCCCCTGCTGAACGTGCTCCACCAAAATCCAAGCCGCATCGGTACACACCCGCTTCATGCGGCCAGCCTTGTAGCTCTCCTCATTACCGCCGTACAGCAAGCCTTCTTTGTACTGAGCGCCCTCCCCTTCCATAAAGTCGGCTACAAAAGCCCCACATTCTGCCGGGGTCATGGTCATCCACTTTGAATCTGGATTAGTGATGGGTATACCTTTCTCTGTCAGATGCTCCGACAGCCGCATGAGGCACAGGTGATAGATGTCCCCCATCTCCCGGCCTGCAATTTCAAATACCCGCTTTTCCTCCGGCCGCAGTCCATAAGATAAAAAGTGCGCAAAGGGACATCTTGCAAATTTCTCCAGCCTAGAAGGGCTAAGGGATAGCTCCCGCCGCTCGTCTCTCTTGTAAAGTTGCTCCGCTAAAGCCGTATTCATGCGTTCCTCTCGGATTTTAAAGAATAAGCCCTCTTCTACCTGCCTTAAGGAGTCTCCCTCATTAAGCCGATACCAATCCAGTGCCGCTTTAAAACAGTCCCTGACTGGCTCTCCTTCGAGATTCTTTCGCAGGGCTTCCGTCAGATGCTTTACGCCGTTATTGCGGGATTCCAGCAACAACAGTGGATTTCTTTGACTGATGATATCTCTGCGAATCTCCACCTGCGGAAAAATGGCAGTCAGTTTATTAAATACAGTAGAAGGCTTCAACTCTCTGCCGTCGTTATCCGACACTGCGTAGCTGACGAACAAATAGCGCTCTGGTTTAGCCAGCGTCCGATACAGTGCCATCTTTTCTTCCATGGCCCGCAGCTCATCCAGTTTGCACATTTCTACTGAACGGTTATAGAGTGCCATCTTCTCATCGTCGTTTAAAATGCCGTCTCCGCTGACCGCAGAAGGCAGAATACCATCATTAGCACCTACCACCACCAAGGCTTGAATCTGCCCGGTTCTGGTCCGCTGCATCGTTCCCACGATGATTTCATCTATGGTAGCCGGGAGCATCCCCAATTCTACCGATTCAAAGCCTGCACGCAGCACCGTCTCTAACTGGTCCAAGCTCAACCGCTCACTGCCGAGAACGGTCACCAGCTGATCATAAAGTTCCATGAGAATCTTCCAGATTTGCGTCATCTCAAAAGCCTGTTCATAGTACCCTTTCTGATTCTGCTCCTCCATCATCCGCTGGATGTGCTCCGGAACTTGGAGGTGATTTTTTAAGTAATCGTAGAAGACAGCAATTTTTTCCTTGACGGTCTCTGCTGTTTTTAAAGGCTCTGAAAAGGCGACCATAGCTTCCACTATCTGCTGCCTGGCCTGATTAATCTCTTGGAATTCTTCTGGCAGGTAATCCCCTGCCCCCTTGGCAAAGGGCTTCTTCCACATGCTGCCCCGTATTTTAAACTTGTAGGCGTAATTCTCCAGCTGCTCTGCCTGATCTTGAGAGAGGCCCATCAGTCCAGTCTTGATTAAGCCCACGACAGTATCTGCGTTCAATCGGCCTCTGGCCATCTGCATCAGATAAACATGGAGACTGATAACAGGGTTATGAAGTATACTTCTCTTTCGGTCCATAAAAGGGTGCAGTCCATATTCCTGAAAAACTCGGCTAAGAATGGAGCCTCGCACCTCTAAATCATTACAGATGACGGCGATATCCCTGTAGCGCAATCCCTCTTCCCGCAACAGCCGCAGAATATAGGCTGCTGCCGTTTCCGCTTCGGCATAAGGGTTAGCTGCCCGGACCAAGGTAACGGCTTCCGCCTTCTTCGTCCATTTGCGAGCGGGTATGGCAAACAGTTCGGTTTCAATAGCAGACAGTTCGGGGGCCGCTGGCTGTCTGAAGTAATCTGTTTCCCTAATTTGCTGGGTGGTATAGGGTTTAGAGAGCCCTTCCGACAGTTGCTCCAGCTTGCGAATCATCGCTCCGGTCAGCTCAAAAATCTCACTGTCCCGATCCCCCTGACTGTAGGTTAAGACTACGTTTACGTGGATAGCCCGAGCAATCAGCTCCCCTATAAGGTCCAGATTTTGAGGCGCGAAATAATCGAATCCGTAGACCCATATTTCGCAGTGCTGAATCATCTTCGAATCCTTTATCCGCTGGATGCAGTGCTGTAAATAGTCTTCTGTATCAATAAAGCTGCCTGCTATAGACTGTTCATATCTTTCGTAAATCAGCTGTACATCTTTTAGCTTTTCTTTCAATATTGATTTTTCTTCTAATTTATTTAGAATTTCAGGTAGTGCTTCTGGCGGCGTATTATACTGCTTCATCTCCGAAATCAAATCGTTCATCAAGTCAATAAAGGCCGCCTTATTCTCCAGTCCTCTGAATACCTGCAAATGGTCTTTTTCCTCAGCGATAATCTTAGACAGCAGCATATGACGTCCATACTTGTCCAACCGAGAAACCTTTTCACCTCCTACCTCCTGGAGAACCCGCAGTCCTAACCGGGAAGGGCTAATAACCTCCAGGTCCATAAGTCCCTGAACCCCCAGACATTGAAAAGCGTTTCGCTCCGCCTGGAGGGTAAACTGGTCTGGCACCAACACCAAAGTCCGTCCTTGAACCCGCCCGAATATAAATTTATCCTTATCAATATGTTCTCTTCCATAATAAATATTCAGCATCTCTTACGCCACTTCCTCTTCTTTCCTGGGGTTTGCAGTTGCTACTGTTGCTAGCCTGTCCAAGCTGTGCGGCTTGCTGACAGACGCATGCAAGTAAATCACCACTCTTCGATTTGTAGATTTCTACTGCTGCCAGCCTGTCCAAGCTGTATTGCGGTTTGCCGACAGACTCATGCAAGGAAATCACAAATCTTTGATTTGTAGATTTCTACTGCTGCCAGCCTGTCCAAGCTGCATTGCGGTTTGCCGACAGACTCATGCAAGGAAATCACAAATCTCTGATTTGTAGATTTCTACTGCTGTCAGCCTGTCCAAGCTGTATTGCGGCTTGCTGACAGACTCATGCAAGGAAATCACAAATCTCTGATTTGTAGATTTCTACTGCTGTCAGCCTGTCCAAGCTGTATTGCGGCTTGCTGACAGACTCATGCAAGGAAATCACAAATCTCTGATTTGTAGATTTCTACTGCTGCCAGCCTGTCCAAGCTGTATTGCGGCTTGCCGACAGACTCATGCAAGGAAATCACAAATCTTTGATTTGTAGATTTCTACTGCTAAGTATATCAAATCCCCTGACCTTTAGCCACCGCCACCATAAAAAAAAAGTCCCGGTAAGAAACGCTTAGCGTTTCACCTGGACTTTTTCTATATTTTTTAATTCTCTTCTGCTTCGGTCCCCGTCAAGTCATCAAAGACATCTTTGACCTTAACGATTCGGTCCACTAAATGGGCATTGCTGCCGCAGAATACCAACCCGTTTTCCGCATCACCGTTAGCTGCCGCAATCAGGGCTTCTGTAATGCAGTAAGGCGCCACTTTAGGATTGCAGGCTGACATACAGCCGTTGCAACGCTCAATGGGCCGCTTTTCTTCCCATTCCGCTACTTCTTTAACGAATTTGTTGCGGATAGCCCGGCCCGGCATGCCTACAGGGCTTTTAATAATGGCGATATCACTTTTTTGACAGTCCACATAAGCCTGCTTGAAGCTGTCCGGTGCATCACACTCTTCTGTGGCCACAAACCGGGTTCCTACCTGAACCCCATCGGCTCCGTAGGACAGTGCAGTCTGTACATCCTCCCGAGAAAAGATGCCGCCGCCTACGATAAGCTTACATTCAGGAATGCTGGCAATCTCTGCCTTAATCTCCATCAACGTCTTATAAAAGTTTTCATCGGCAATCTCTAGCTGCTCTTCTTTATATCCCAGGTGTCCGCCAGCCTTCGGGCCTTCAAAGACGAAAGCATCTGGCATGCGGTTGTGTTTCTTGGCCCAGCTGCGGATAATCAGTGCTGCGGCTCTGGCAGAGGATACGATAGGAATCAGTTTGATATCTTTCCCCTTTACCATGCCTGGCAGCGCCGTCGGCAGTCCTGCTCCCGAGATGATAACTTTTGCGCCCGCTTCCACCGCCGCCTTGACGATTTCCTCATAATTTCTGGCCACGCACATCATGTTGATGCCAATAGGACCAGCTCCTGGCACTCCCTTTACCGCTTCCACCGCCCGCTCTACCTGACGTCGAATAGCCCGCACATTTGCTGACAGCGGATCCGTATAAAAGTCTGTCTCCATGTAACCAGGCTGCGCAGCAGATATAACCCCTACGCCGCCGCATTTGGCTACTGCCGATGCCAGCTTCCACATGGAAATGCCGATGCCCATGCCTCCCTGAAAGATGGGTATAGGTATGCTCAACCCATTCAAATTCATTGATTTAAGTTCCATAGCTCCCTCGCTTCTGACCGGCTTGATGAGCTGCATTCTGAAAAAGTCCCGCAAGCCTTCTAACGACTTGAGAAGAACCTCTACTTCAGCATCTGTCATGTTCGCCGTAATATCTTCAATCATATTATGATGGAAAGCCTGATGCTCTGCCACCACATCTTTCCCCGTCTGGGTCAGCCCAATCTTTACAATCCGCCTGTCCTCCGGGATTCTGCACCGCTCTACGTAGCCTTTTTTCACCAGCTTGTTCACGGCCACGGTCAAGGTGCTGACGCTAATCTTTAAAGCGCCTGCCACCTGAGTCATAGTTTTCAGCTTTCCGGCGCCAATAGCCTCCAAGGTATGAATCTCCGTCATGGAAAGATCAATGTTGCTCGATTCCTTGATGGACTGCTCCTCTACCTTGAGTACGCTGTTCATAAGACTGACCAGTATTTCATTTAGCTTTGTATTTCTTTCCACCATCTGCTCCTTGTTCCTCAGCCTATGGCAAAAGTGATTTCACACTTACACGCCACTTTATCCCCTAAAAAGGCCGTAGCTACACCTTTTCCGGTGCTGCTGCGCAGGCGGTCCAACTCTACGTGCAGTCGGAGCGTATCTCCCGGTACCACTTTATGACGGAAGCGAGCATCCTTGATCCCCCCGAAATAGGCAATCTTTCCCCGATGTTCCGGCATAGAAAGGATGGCTACCGCCCCAGCCTGGGCCAGTGCTTCTATAATCAGTACCCCTGGCATAACCTTCTCCTGAGGAAAATGCCCTGCAAAATAATATTCCTTCTCATCTACGTGTTTGATGGCAGTAATGCTCTTGCCTTCCTCCATCTCTTCCACTTCATCGATCAGCAGAAATGGATCCCGGTGTGGCAAGACCTCCATGATCTGCTCGCGGTTCATCAACATATTTTTTGTTCCTTTCCAAGGTTATATCCATTATTTTTCAAACTTTTTAAAGAGAACGGTGCCGTTGTGACCGCCAAATCCTAGGGAATTAGACAGTACAAAGTTCAGTTCCTTTGCCCGGCCTACATTTGGTACATAGTCCAAATCCAGCAGCTCGTCTGGCACCTGGTAATTGATGGTCGGTGGAATAAAGTTATCCACCAGGGCCTTGGCACAGATAACCGCTTCAATGGCTCCTGCCGCTCCCAGCAAATGTCCAGTCATACTCTTGGTGGAGCTGACAGGCACCTTAGTATCTTCTCCAAAGACCAACTTGATGGCCTTTGTCTCAAACTCATCGTTATATGGTGTTCCCGTACCGTGGGCATTAATATAGTCCACCTCTGCCGGCTGGATGCCCGCCTCGTCGATAGCCATCTTCATAGCAGCTGCTCCACCTTCTCCGGTAGGCGATGGTGAAGTCACGTGATAGGCGTCACTCGTTGTACCGTAACCCACCACTTCTCCGTAAATCTTGGCATTTCTGGCCAGCGCGTGCTCCAACTCCTCCAACACTAAGAAACCAGAGCCTTCACCCATAACGAAGCCATCCCGCTCCTTATCAAAGGGAATGGAAGCCCTGTCTTTATCCTTTTTCGTGGATAAAGCAGTCATGTTAGCAAAGCCTGCAAAACATACTGGTGAAAAAGATGCTTCTGCACCGCCTGCCAGCATAACATCTGCGTAACCGTGCTTAATGTAGCGGAAAGCTTCCCCCACACTATGAGTACCAGCAGAACAGGCAGTTACGATGCCGATGCTAGTGCCTTTAGCCTGTACGGCGATGGAGACATTTCCCGCCATAATATTGGGAATAACCATTGGCACCAGCAGCGCCGATACACGGGAATATCCCTTTTCTTCACCTTTTAAGGCAGCCTTTCTGGCTTCCTCCTCCAGAGTCATGATGCCACCGATACCGGTTCCGGCCATAACCCCAAATCGGTATGGATCTACATTTTCGCCGCTGACAATGCCGCTGTCAGCCATGGCCTCCTTAGCTGCGGTCAGTCCAAACTGAGAATACCGATCCAGGCGCTTAGCCGCCCGTTTGTCTTCATACTCAAAGTTTTTCACTTCACCGCCCATGATGGCTTTCTGATAAGTGGTATCAAAAAGGGTAATCTGATCAATGCCATTTTTTCCGTTTTTGATGCCTTCCCAAAACTCCGGTGCATTGTTGCCCACTGGTGTAATGGCACCTAGTCCGGTTATCACTACTCTTTTCATAAATTCCTCCAAAATTTAATTATATCTGTTCAGCAAAATCACTTTTATTAAATGCTCATACCGCCATCTATACAAATGGTCTGTGCCGTCACATAGGCAGACAAGTCGCTAGCCAAAAATAAGGCAACGTTGGCTACATCTTCCGGTGTCCCCATCCGGCCCAAGCTGATAACTTCATTCATCTTGGACTTCTGGCTGTCGTTTAATTCATCGGTCATATCTGTTTCAATAAAACCGGGTGCAATGGCGTTAACCCGGATATTTCTCCGACCCAGTTCCTTAGCAGCTGACATGGTCATGCCAACCACTCCAGCTTTAGAAGCCGCATAGTTCACCTGACCTGGATTACCTTTTAGCCCCACGATCGAGGATAGGTTGATGATATTCCCTGACCGTTGCTTGATCATCACTCC
Organism: Aminipila butyrica; assembly: GCF_010669305.1. Taxonomy (NCBI): domain Bacteria; kingdom Bacillati; phylum Bacillota; class Clostridia; order Peptostreptococcales; family Anaerovoracaceae; genus Aminipila; species Aminipila butyrica. The sequence goes on from NZ_CP048649.1 coordinate 3,159,919, forward strand.
GCTGGCGGCCTTTAGGAAGTAGAAGGAGCCCTTGAGGTTCGTATCAATAACGCTATCAAAATCCTCACTCTTCATTTGAAGCATCAGTTTGTCTTTGGTAATACCCGCATTGTTGACCAGAATATCCAGTGTCCCAAAGTCCGCCTTAGCCTTTGCTACCGCTTCTACTGCAAATTCCGCATTGGCCACATCGCCTTTGAGAATTTCTACCTTCGTGCCGTATTTAGCCAACTCATCCTGGGTCTTTTCTGCTGCCGCATCATTGCTGCGGTAGCACAGAAGCACATTAGCGCCGTTTTTGCAGAAAAGCTCTGCAATGGCTCGCCCGATACCACGGACTCCTCCTGTAATAATGGCATTTTTTCCTTTTAACATGTTTTCCTCCAGCTATTTATACATAGGCCCATTCCCGAGCCGTCTTCTATTTATTTAGGAAGCCTTTCAGCCTCTTTTTTACTTATTTTCAAGCAATGTATTTACTGTATTTTTCAAGCTTTCTGTATCCTGAATATTTAGCGTCATCATCTCCGGTTTAATCTTTTTTACAATACCGCAGAGGGTCGTGCCAGGTCCCATTTCAATAAGACAATCCACCCCATCGGCAGCCATATGTTCGATGATTTCCTGCCAGTAGACCGGGCTCATGGCCTGTCTGCCCATGAGATCTGCAATAAAGCGGCCTGTGGCCTCTTCATCCAGCCCTTCCGCCCCTTTCATCATGTCCTCTGCCGTCACGTTAGAATAAACTTTCTTGCTTGGGGCTTTTAGTCCGCACTCCTCCAGAAGCCCCCGCAGCTTTTCCGCTGCCGGCTTCATCATCTGGCTATGGAAAGCGGTGCCCACACTGAGGGGAATGACTTTTATTTTTCTGCTCTTCGCTTCTATCTTGAAACGCTCCAGAGATTCCTTGTCTCCAGCCACTACAGTCTGCACTGGGGAATTGAAATTGACTCCCTGAAGGATACCATCTCCTCTTACGGCTTCCACACAATCCAAGATGGCCTGTCGCTCACCAAAAGCTGCGGCCATACTGCCCTGCTGGCTGCCTTCACTGTCTAATCCGGCTTCGTTCATCCAGGTACCTCTTTTGGTGACAATATCCATACCTTTATGAATGTCATCGATGGTTCCAGCTGCCGTCAAAGCGGCGTATTCCCCCAGACTGAATCCTGCCAGGCCAACAATCTCCAAATCTGCCTGTATAGAGGGGCTTGCTTTCTCTAACTCTTCAAAGAATGCGGCATAGGCGGCCATGGTCACTGTATATACACAAGGCTGGGTAATATGGGTCTGACGAAGCATCTCCTTCGTCCCTTCGAAGCACCAATCCTTTACCTGTTCTCCTGCCAAATCTAAGACCTCTCTGGCCTTTTGAGAATGATCGTACAGTCCCTTTCCCATGCCAGGGTACTGAGCTCCCTGTCCAGCAAAAATCAACCCAATTTTCATCTCTCTCCTACCTCCTAAAACAGCGATGCTCTGTCTGCATAAATCGCTGCTGCCTCTGCAAACATCTCACGAATCATTTCTGCGGCTGGCTGCTCTTTCCGCACCATTCCCGCGATCTGTCCAGACATGACAGAACCCCGCTCTATATCACCAGCAAACACCGCTGCACTTAAAGCGCCGATGCCGACCTGGTCGATGGCTGCTTGAGCCTCCTCCCCGGTACTGGCCTTTTCAATCGCCAGAATTTCTCTGGCCAGCTTATTCTTAATCACCCGCACCGGATGTCCCGTAGATCTTCCCGTCGCACAGGTATCTGTATCTCTAGCTTTGATGATGGCATCCTTGTAATTCTGGGAAACAATACATTCACTGGCCACCACGAAGCGGGTGCCAACCTGAACGCCTCTAGCACCTAGCATATAGGCTGCTGCCACTCCTCTGCCATCTGCAATACCTCCGGCAGCAAGTACCGGAATGGATACAGCATCTACGACCTGAGGGGTCAATGCCATCGTGGCAATTTCCCCAATATGGCCTCCAGCTTCTGTGCCTTCAGCAATGACGGCGTCAGCTCCGGCTCGTTCCACCCGGATGGCCAAAGCAACCGAAGCAACTACCGGAATCACCTTGATACCAGCTTCTTTCAGCGTTTTCATATACTTGCCCGGATTGCCTGCGCCTGTGGTCACTACTGGAACCTTTTCTGCACAAACTACCTGAATCAACTCTTCAATGTTCGGCATGAGCAGCATCAAATTTACGCCAAAAGGTTTATCGGTCAGTTTCCGTACCGTTCGGATCTCGTTTCTCAGCCAGTCCGCATCGTATCCGCCGCTGGCGATGATACCCAGGCCCCCGCCATTGCTCACCGCTGCGGCCAGGGAGCTCTCTGCAATTCTGGCCATAGCTCCCTGTATAATTGGATATTCTGTTCCTAAGATCTGACATACGTCATTCATATATTTTCCTCCCAATTTGTCTATACTTCAAAAATCACTGCTCCCGCGCTGAGGCCTCCGCCAAAGCCCATAAGCATGACTTTATCTCCCTTTTTTAGTTTATCCGCATTCATGATATCGTATAAGGCCATAGGTACGCTGGCAGCTGACACATTGCCGGTCTCTCCTAGGCTGATCTGAAACTTTTCCAGGGGCTGGCGAAACCGCTTGGCCGCTGAGGAGATAATCCGCAAATTTGCCTGATGCGGAACGAAATAGTCAATATCGTTCGCCGTCAGCCCGGCTAATTCCAAAGATTGCTCCATGACCTCACCGATAGCGTTTACAGCAAATTTAAAGACCTGGCTGCCTTGCATGGATAAAACCTGTCTTTCCGGGTTATCCCGGCTTTCATCTGTAAATGGCGTGGCCAAATATTCTATGCCACAGGTCAACGAGTCTGTTAAATCATCGTAATTCTTCACGTAAGAAGACAAGATACCGGTCTCTGAAGGGTTACATTCCAGCAAAGCTGCCCCAGCTCCGTCTCCGAAAAGGATACAAGTACTCCGATCTGTCCAGTCCACAATTCGGCTCAGCCGTTCTACGCCGATGACCAGGGCTTTCTGAATCACATTCGTTCGTACAGGATTGCCCGTCCCAGCCATGCCGCCTTTAATCAGCGCCTCAGCAATCCACAGCCCATAAATAAATCCGCTGCAAGCTGTATTGATATCAAAGGCTACCGCATTCTCTAAGCCTAATTTTCGCTTGACCAAAGCTCCCATGGAGGGCACTAGTTTATCTGGTGTGACGGTAGCTACTATTACCAGCCCAATCTGGTCGTAGTCCTCGCCTTCCAAGGCCAGTCTGCCCGCAGCGGCAGCCAAATCCAAAGCCGATTCGTCGGTGGCTACACGACGCTCCTGGATGCCAGTCCTCGCCACAATCCATTCGTTGTCCGTCTCTACAAACTGAGTCAAATCCTCATTCTTCACAATCCGCTCTGGCAGAGCTTTACCAACCTTTTTTATAGTTATTCCCAATGCAGCCTCCCTTTTATTATTTGAAATTTATTTTGATTATCAAATTATTTTATTATATTATATTTAGATTCATATAAAAAGTCAAGCAGACTTGTTTTTCATGGAAAACCCGCTGCTCTATTTAAGAAAATTTTAAGAAAAGTTCACAAATATTTCATGGACTTTCCACCCCATTTATGAAACAATATACCTTGGGAGATTAGGAGGGATTAAACATGAAAATATTAATAACCACCGACTGGTACAAGCCAGTCATCAACGGAGTAGTTACTTCCGTCATCAATTTAAAATCCGAACTGGAAAAGGCCGGCCACGAGGTGCGAGTCTTGACTCTGTCTCCAGACGGTCGTCAGCATTTCCAGGATGATATATATTATCTGAAATCATTTCGCGTGAAAATTTACCCACAGGCCAGAGCGACCTATAATTTTCACAGTAAATACCTTCCGGAGATCCTTCAATGGCAGCCGGACATCATCCATTCCCAGTGTGAATGGGTCTCTTTTTATTTTGCTAAATATCTGGCTCTAAAATTGAATATTCCCATTGTACACACATATCACACTATCTATGAGGATTATACCCATTACATCCTGCGAAGTAAGCGTCTCAGTAAGAGTATCGTGCTCTTTGGCTCCAATCGGGCCATCAATGCTACAGACTATGTAATTGCTCCCACCAATAAGGCTCGGGACCTGCTGCTCTCCTACGGCATCAATAATCCCATCTTTACCGTTCCTACCGGTATCGATCTAAACAAATATAAACCTCGGATTTCAGAAGAGCGGCGCCAAGAGCTGCTGGCGGCCTGTGGCATCAGCCCAGACAAGACCGTGCTGGTCAGCATCGGGCGGCTGGCTCTGGAAAAGAACGTGGATGAGCTGCTGGATAACATGAAAATATTAATTCAGTCTCATCCAGAGATGGTCCTGCTGATTGTCGGGGGCGGTCCTTACGAAGACGCGCTGCGGGAACTGGTTGTCCACATGAATTTGGAGGACCATGTGATATTCACTGGTATGGTCTCCCCTCAGGTGGTACCGGAATATTTCCAGCTGGGCAAACTGTTCGTCTGCGCCTCTCAGAGCGAAGCTCAAGGCCTTACTTATATTGAAGCCCTGGCCAGCGGGATTCCCCTGCTATGCAAATACGACCCTTGCTTGGAAAATGTCCTTACTGAGGGCAAAAATGGCTTCTACTTTGACAACTCTCAGGAATTCATCCACAAGTTGCTGCTGACCCTGGAAGACCCGCGACGGTATCGAATGCTGTGCCATAATGCGGAACGAGTAGCTGAAAGTTACTCTAAAGAAGCCTTTGGCCGACGCGTTCTCAAAGTTTACGAAACGGCAATCCGCATGTTTCCCGGCCACCATTTGCTGCCCATCCGCCTGATTCCTGCCCTACGGCGTCACGCATAAAAGGCATACAAGGGACATTTCCTTGAATGATTGACAGCGAAGTCCCTTTCTAAAGTTAAACAACAGGCACCATTCAGATGGATATGCTGTTCATAGACAGCAGCCTTCACCTGTCTGGTGCCTGTTTTCTTCGCTGGGCTAGTTTACAGCTAACACCCTAAAATCTCCAATACGTCTTCTGCCTTCTGAATCACATAATCTGGCTTAAAGATGCCTTCTTGCTCTTTGTCGTAGATAGCAACTGCCCAATCTACCAGCACAGAGGTCACACCTGCATTGTTGGCGCAGCCGATATCGAACTTGCTGTCTCCCACCATCAATGCTTCCTCGGGTTTAGCGCTTAGCTTTTTCAAGGCGATTTGAGCTGGCTCTGGGTCTGGTTTATGTCTGGTACAGTCCTCTACGGTGACGATAGCATCCAGGATCTGATCCAAGCCATATTTCTGCAAGCCTTCCATGGTGGTGGGCTTCAGGCGAGAAGTAACTACTGCCGTCTTATAACCTTTTTGGTGCAGGTCCTTTATCAGTTCCAGCATCCCCGGAAAAGGCGAGATGGCATCAGCAAATCGGCCTGTCTGATAATTGCGGTAGATGTCAATCGCGTCTTCCAAAGGGAAATCGGGGAAAAAGTCCACCATGCTTTTAGCCAAGGTCTCTCCAAAGGTCCGGTGGATGACCTGCGGATCAGCCTCCTGTCCAGTGATAGCCTTAAAGGTATGCTGCCAAGACCCTAAAATCAGGTCGTTGGTATTCATAACCGTCCCGTCAAAATCGAATAATATCGTGTTGATTTGTTTCGTATCTTTCTTTATGTTCTCGTTCATATCCTTCTCCCTAACTTCATATCTCTGTTATCTTATCACAATTTACCCAGGGATACAAGCAAGGCCACATCCGAAGTATGCCAGCTGCCTGTCCAGCGTCTTCCTGTAATATACAACAAAGCGACATGGCCTTTATGGTCATGTCGCTTGCTATAGGAATATTTTTTATCCGTTACTCGTCCGCCGCTCCGGCAGCCAACTGGCTCCGGTTTAGAGCCATTTCTTCCCCGGTAACGGCTCCACTGCTGCTATCTGATTTAGTGGCTTGGGCTGCTTCCGCTGCGGCTACCTCTGCTGCCCGCCTTGCTAATTCCGTATTCTTCTGAATCGCTGTGATGCTCCCCTCGTCTACCAAATCGTTCAGCTCATCTTCCGTATAAGAAGATAATACGGGTGTCGTCGTCGTTTCATCCGCTTCATCTGTTTCTCCGGCCGCACTGGTGCTTAGGTCCGAAGCTGCCGTCTGAATCGTTTCAACTTGACTTGCGTTCTTCTGTAGGGATTGAGCCATTCCCTCTTCACTGATTTCAATGGTATCGTACTGAGGAGGTCTGGTCTTTACCTCAGCGGTATCAGAAATCTGCTGCTGGGATTCGGTGATAGCGGCAACGTCTCCTGATGCTCCCGCTTCTTTTGTTTCCGCACTTCTTACACTATTTTCCCGGCTGTAGGCCAGCTCTCGTTCCTGCCTGGCATAGTCTGTTATGCTGCTTCCCAAGGATTCAATCATATTATCCCTTCTTTCTCTTCACTTTCGTAAACTGCAACAGGTCCTTTTCCTCAGTATATCCCACCTAGGGAGAAATTGGTAGTACCTACACCTATTTCACATACAAATTTCACCAAAAGCACAAACTGCAAGGAGCAACACGTTTGCTGCCGATCTTTTATGTGAAAAACAACAAATTAAAAACAGCTCTGGCTCTACCATCACAGGCAAAGCCAAAGCTGTCTTCTACTTCTTCTTATATTTTCATGGTCAAGGATATCTTTTGCCGCTGGTGATCCACGCCGAGAATCCGCACCTTCACCGTGTCTCCTACAGAAACTGCATCCATGGGATGCTTGATAAATTTATTGCTGATCTCTGAGATGTGCACCAGACCGTCATTTTTCACGCCGATATCTACAAAGGCTCCGAAATCCACCACATTGCGGACGGTGCCCATAAGCTCCATGCCCGCTTTCAAATCCTCAAAGCTTCTAACATCATTGCGGAATACTACCGCCGGTGCGTCCTCACGAGGGTCCCTGGCTGGCTTCTTGATTTCGTCCACGATGTCCTTCAAGGTAAGAACGCCAATGCCGGCTTCCTCCGCCAATTTTTCCAGGCTTTTGCTCAGCCCCTTCTTCGGATCTTCCTTCTTCGTTTCCTTCAGCACCGCCAGAGCGGCTAAGCCTTTTGTTCCTGGCTCCACCTTTGCCGCCTTTTTCACCGTGGGATAGACTTGACAAATTTTCTCTTCAATGTCTTGAACGCCCCCCTGTCGAATCTGCTCCCCTTCAATACCCAGCTTAGCCAACACCAAGTTGGCAGCTTCATAAGATTCCGGGTGAACGGAAGTAGAATCCAGGGGATTCTTGCCTTCGGTTATGCGCATGAACCCGGCACACTGCTTATAGGTTTTTTCCCCCAGCTTAGCGACTTTCAACAATTCTCTTCTGCTGGAGAACTGGCCGATTTCTTCTCGATACGCCACAATGTTCTTGGCGATGGAACCGTTGATGCCAGCAATATAGGAAAGCAAGGAAGGGGAAGCGGTATTCAAATCCACACCTACCCGGTTCACACAGTCCTCTACCACGTTGGTCAAAGCTCCGTCCAGCAGGTTCTGATCAATATCATGCTGGTACTGACCTACGCCGATGCTCTTAGGGGAAATCTTCACCAACTCTGCCAGCGGGTCCTGAAGCCGTCTGCCCAGAGACATCGCCCCTCTGGTCGTCACGTCCAAATCCGGATATTCCTCTGTCGCCAGCTTGGAAGCCGAGTAGACCGATGCCCCCGCCTCATTGACGATGGTGTATTGAATGTCATAGTCGTTCTTGTTGAGGAATTCTGCCACCACTTCTTCCGTCTCTCTGGAAGCGGTGCCGTTGCCGATGACAATGGTGTTAATCTGATGCTTGTCAATCAGTTTCTTTAAGACGGCTTCTGTACCCTTCACGTCCTTTCGCGGCTCTGTGGGATAGACTGTAGTATAGGCTAGCAGCTTGCCGGTTTCGTTTAATACCGCCACCTTGCAGCCTGTCCGATAACCTGGGTCGATACTGATGATCCGAGTGCCCTTTACCGGGGGCACCATCAACAGCTTTTCCGTATTTTTAGCGAAGACCTTAACCGCATCGAGCTCTGCCCGTTCCGTCAACAGGTTGCGCATTTCCCTCTCCATAGAAGGAGCCATCAGCCGCTTGTACGCGTCTATAATAGTTTCCCGCAACTTCTCCGTAAAAATCGACCGCTCGTTGGTGATGACTTCTTTTTCCAGCAGCTGCTGGAGCTCTTCGATTGGAGCAACAACCTTTACCTTGAGTTTCTTTTCCTTTTCACCCCGATTAATAGCCAGCACCCGGTGGTTAGGAATTTTAGCAAGGCTTTCCTGGTGCCCATAGTACATATCATAGACGGTTTTTTCTTCTGAATCCACCGCCTCTGTTGCCATGAGGCCGGACTTCTGGGTCTTTTCCCGAACCATAGCCGTCAGTTCCGGATGGTCTGCTACCATTTCTGCAATGATATCCAGGGCTCCCTGAATGGCCTGTTCCGCCGTTTCCACGCCCTTCTCTTCATCGATATAAGGAGCGGCTAAATCCGCCATCGCTCCCTCTTCCAGCTTCTGTTCATAGAAAATCAGCGCGAGGGGCTCCAGTCCCTTCTCTCTGGCCTTAGAAGCCCTGGTAGCCTTTTTTTGCTTGTACGGCTTATACAGGTCTTCTACCCGCTGCAAGACTTCCGCTTTTTCAATCGCGGCCTGCAAGTCCTCCGTCAGTTTGCCCTGTTCCTGAATGAGACGGAGAACTTCTTCCTTTCTGCCTTCCAGGTTTCTCAGATAAGTAAGTCGCTCGTCCATGTCCCGCAGCGTTACATCGGAAAGATCTCCCGTAACTTCTTTTCGGTAGCGGGCAATAAACGGAATGGTATTGCCTTCATCAATGAGCTGAACGGTATTTTCCACCTGAGATAGCTTGACAGAAAATTCCTGCGCTAATTTTTCAATTATGTTCATTTCTTTTCCCTTAATTTCCTTTTCTTACGGTTTGAGCTTTAATTTCTCATTGATAAAATAATCAATTTCTCCGTCCATGACTGCCTGCACATTGCCTACCTCTGCACCCGTCCGATGGTCCTTTACCATGGTGTAAGGTTGAAACACATAGGATCGAATCTGACTGCCCCAAGTATTCTGGGAAAAGTCCCCCTTCAGTTCCCGCAGGTTATCCTTGTGCTCTTGCTCCGCCAGCTCCGTCAGTTTCGCCTTAAGCAGTTTCATCGCCATATCCTTGTTCTGATGCTGACTGCGTTCATTCTGGCAAGTAACGACGATGTTGGTAGGCAAGTGGGTGATGCGAATAGCAGAATCCGTCTTGTTTACGTGCTGACCGCCGGCCCCGCTGGAGCGATAGGTATCAATCCGCAAATCCTCCGGATCAATGTCCACATGAATATCCTCATCCAGCTCAGGCATAACCTCCAATAGGGCAAAAGAAGTCTGCCTCTTCCCCTGGGAGTTAAAAGGGGAAATCCGCACCAGTCGGTGAACACCCCGCTCATTTTTCAAATATCCGTAGGCGTTTTCTCCCTCTACGATAACCGTAGCACTTTTAATACCTGCCTCCGTGTCATCTTGCAAGTCGATAACCTTCGTCTTGTAACCCTTTTTTTCTGACCAGCGTGTATACATTCGCAGAAGCATCTCTGCCCAATCCATGGCATCGACACCGCCTGTGCCTGCGTGAATGGTAAAGATGGCACTGCTGCGGTCATATTCCCCGGTTAAGAGGGTATTTAGCCGCATGCTTTCCAGCGTTGATTTATATTGCTCATAGGCTTCGCGAATTTCCGCTGCAATCTGGGCATTTTCTTCGCCGGTAGAATGGGCTTCGCTTTCCTCGGCCATTTCAATGAGAACCTGAATATCTTCTAAATCCTGTTCCAGTCCCTCATACCCATTTATTTTATTTTCTAAAGACTTCTTTTCCTTCAATAGCTTTTGGGCAGCCTCCCGGTCTTCCCAAAAGCCTTCTACTTGAGTCTTAATATCAATTTCTTCCAGTCTGCTCTTCAACCCAGCCAGGTCAAAGAGAGTCACCTACTTCCATCAAATTTGCCTTGGACTCAGGCAGTTCATATTTGATCTGATCTAACTCAACCATCTCACACATCCTTCCTTTCTTGGTAATTTCTTTATATTATAGTCAGATTACGACTCTTTGTTCATGCAGCAGTTCTTATATTTTTTGCCGCTGCCACACGGACAAGGGTCATTTCTGCCAATTTTCTCCTCTGTTCTACGGATTGGCTCATGGTGCTGCTCTCGGTCCGGTACCTCCGTTTCATCTGGCAGGCCACTAGAGATTCCGCTGGCCACCCCTTCTCCCTGGTACTCGTCTTTTCTGCCCTCGCCGGCCTCCATCACTTTCTTTCTCTCCGCATTGGTTTGGACGGTTACATTATAGCAGAACTTAACCGTATCTTCCTTGATAGCCTGAATCATCAGCTCGAACATATCGAAGCCTTCGTTGGAATAAGCTGCTGCCGGATCCTGCTGGCCCAAAGCCCGCAGATTAATACCATTTCGCAGCTGATCCATATCGTCGATGTGATCCATCCACTTATTGTCTACTACCCGAATAAGAATCATCCGCTCCAGCTCACGCATGCGCTCTTCGCCGATTTCCGCTTCCTTCTCCTCGTAGAGTTTTTCAAAGACCTCATAAGCATCATTTTTCAGCTGCTCTGCTGTCAGCTGGTGAACATCCTCTTCTTTGTACGGCAGATTTTCATCAAAGCGGGCGCACAGTTTTTTCAAATTCTTGCCCAGGGTGTCTAAATCCCATTCTTCCGCATAGCGGGAAGCTACCGTAATCGGATCTACCTGCTCATCGATAAGCTCCTGGGTCATGTTACGAATGTAACTCCGCAAATCTTCCCCGAAAAGAACCCGCCGTCTTTCCTCGTAAATAATCTGGCGCTGCTTGTTCATCACGTTATCGTATTGCAACACGTATTTTCGGATATAGAAATTCTTGCCTTCTACCTTTTTCTGAGCCGCCTCAATCCGCTTAGTCAGCATACCTGCCTCGATGGCTTCATCTTCTTCCACGCCCAGTTTTTCCACCAGTCCCTGGATTTTCTCACCACCAAACAAGCGCATCAACTCATCCTCTAAAGAAAGGAAGAACTGAGTGCAACCTGGATCTCCCTGACGACCTGCACGGCCTCGCAGCTGGTTGTCAATACGCCGGGATTCATGGCGCTCTGTACCAATGATACAAAGACCGCCCAACTCCCGCACCTGCTGCTGTTCATCGGAACGTTCTGTCTTATATTGTTCATTCAACTGATTGAATGTGGTTCTAGCCTGTATCAGTTCCGGGTCCTCTGTGGACACGAAGGAGGTAGAGAAAGAGATGGCTTCATCGCTGAAACCTTGCCGCTTCATCTCGCGCTTCGCTTCAAATTCTGGGTTTCCGCCCAGCAGAATATCTGTACCTCGACCAGCCATGTTGGTAGCAATGGTTACTGCGCCCAGACGTCCGGCTTCTGCAACAATCTCTGCTTCCTTTTCGTGCTGCTTGGCGTTTAAGACGTTATGCTTCACGCCTCGCCGTTTTAGCATGTCGCTGATTAATTCTGACCGCTCAATAGAGATGGTACCTACCAGCACTGGCTGTCCAGTGGCGTGAACTTCCGCAATCCGCTCTGCGATAGCCTTAAACTTGCCTCGCTCCTTGGCATAGATGGAGTCCTGCAAATCCATTCTGGCAATCTGCCGGTTAGTAGGAATCACCACAACGTCCATGTTATAGATTTCCCGGAATTCATCCTCTTCCGTCTTGGCCGTACCGGTCATACCAGACAACTTTTTGTACATACGGAAATAGTTTTGCAGGGTTATGGTAGCCAGGGTCTTGGACTCTGATCGAACCAGCAGCCCTTCCTTGGCTTCAATAGCCTGGTGCAGTCCGTTACTGTACCGTCGTCCAAACATGAGACGGCCGGTAAACTCGTCAACGATAACGATCTCACCATCCTTGACGATGTAGTCCACATCCCGCTTCATGAGGTTGCGGGCTTTTAGGGCCTGCAATACATGGTGGTTAATTTCCATGTTCTCTGGATCAGAAAAGTTTTCGATGCCGAATTCCCGCTCGCACTTGGCTACACCTTCTTCTGTAAGTGCCACCGTCTTATCCTTTTCTTCTATCGTAAAGTCTTCTTCGTTGCGCAGACGAATGACGAATTTATCAGCGATACCGTACAGGTCGGTGGATTTGTCCCCTTGCCCAGAAATAATCAGCGGTGTTCTAGCTTCGTCGATGAGAATGGAGTCCACCTCATCCACGATAGCATAGTTTAATTCCTCCCGCTGAGACATCTCTTCCCGGTAGGTAACCATGTTGTCCCGCAAGTAGTCAAAACCAAACTCGTTGTTGGTTCCATAGGTAATATCGGCATCATAAGCTGCCTTTCTAGCTGTTCCCGTTACCTCGTGGATGACACAGCCCACAGTCAAGCCCAAGAAGGTGTACAACTTACCCATCCATTCCATGTCTCGCTTGGCCAGATAGTCATTGACTGTAACAACGTGAACACCTTCGCCGCTCAAAGCATTTAAATAGGCCGCTAGAGTAGCCACCAGGGTCTTACCTTCACCAGTTTTCATTTCGGCAATACGGCCCTGGTGCAGAACCACGCCGCCGATGAGCTGTACACGAAAGTGCTTCATGCCTAAGCTTCGCACGGCACCTTCCCGGCACACAGCAAACGCTTCCGGCAAAATGTCATCCAGCGTCTCGCCTTTTTGCACTCTCTCCTTGAACTCCGCCGTTTTTTCTTTCAGCTGCTGGTCCGTCAAGGCCTGCATCTGTTCGTCTAAAGCCTCAATCTTGTCCACTATTTTCTCAACTTTTTTAACTTCTTTTACATTTAGATCTCCAAAGATCTTTTCCATCAATCCCATTATTTTAGTCCTTCTACCCTTTCTGTTTCTTGAGGCGTCACCACCACATTTATTTCTAAGGCCCGTTTTCCATCGGCCTTGGTCACTTTAACTTTTAGATTCTCATATTCAAAGGCGTCTCCTACCTCTGGCAGCTTGTCCAGATTCACGACTACCCAGCCATTAGCTGTCGTCACGTCCATTTCCTGATATTCCAGCTCAAAAAAGTCAAACATCTTTTCCACGCTGGCACCGCCAAAAACTTTATAGCTTCCATCGTATAGCTGAATGATTTCTTGGGACGCTGTGCCGTCGTGTTCATCAAAGATTTCGCCGACCAGCTCTTCAATGATGTCCTCCATGGTGACAATGCCTTCGGTTCCCCCATATTCATCCACTACAATAGCGATATGGGTTTTGGCCTTTTGCATCTTTTTCAGCAAGGCGGCAATTCTGACAGAGCCTGGGGTAAATACTACCGGTGTCACATAGTCTGCAATCTCTCTTTTTTGGCCAATAACAAAGTTGTGAAAATCCTTTTGGTTGAGCACCCCCACAATCTTGTCCATATTTTCTTCATAGACCGGCAGCCGGGAAAATCCCGTCTCCAGAAAAATTCGACCTACCTCGTCCTTTTCTTCGTCTACCTCGATGGCTTCCACATCCACTCGAGGAGTCAATACGTCGTAAGCCTCTAGTTCATTAAATTCAATGGCATTTTGAATCAGCTCGCTTCTGTCCACATCGATGCTGCCTTCGGTTTCTGCTTCTTCTACAATATTAATCAGCTGATCCTCAGTTATCGGTCGCTCCTCGTGAACCTTAAACGCCCTGCGCATAAGCCGTTTCCACTGTAAAAACAGTAGATTTAGCGGATTTAAAATGGTCACCAGCAAGCGGAGCAGTGGCACAGAAAACATGGCCATCTTTTCTGGCGATTCCTTGGCCGCAGTCCGGGGCGTAATCTCCCCAAACAATAAAATCAGTACGGTAATCCCCACAATGGAGAGCACCCCGCCCAGAATGCCATACAGTTCAGTCAGCAACAAGGCACCTATAGCGGCCATAGCCGCATTGGTAATCGTTCGTCCCACTAAAACAGTGGTCAGAAGTTTATCTTCATTTTCTTCCATCCTCAGGACATGCTTGGCTTTTTTGCTGCCGGAACCGGTCAGGTTTTTCAGCTGCGTCCGGTTTAGCGATGTAAAAGCTTCTTCCGCTCCCGAAAAATAGGCGGACAAAAGGATTAATCCCCCCAAGGCCGCTATTGAAGTAAAAATACTTCCTTCCATTTATACCTCCTGTATAAACTATCTGTCCTTCGTGTTTATGCACGCTTCTTCGTTTTTGTATACCATAGCATAATATTATACCCTATTTATAAGAAAAAGAAAAGAGGGCAATGCCCTCTATCACCTAATTTTCACTTAATAGTCTGAAAATTTATCCTTATTTGTTTATATTTTCTACATCTTGCTCAAATCATAAGGGGTCTCCTGGTAAACATAGTAGTTTAGCCAGTTAGTAAAGAGCATACTGGCGTGCCCCCGCCAGCGCATAACCACGTCCTTGCCGGGCTGCTCGTCCTTAAAATAATTCTTCGGTACCTGTACGGAGCCGCCTTTCCGCACATCCCGGTAATATTCTAAGCCCAAGGTTTCCCGGTCATACTCCTGATGGCCAATGACGAAAATCTGCCTGCCGTTGTCGGTGGCCAGTATGTGCGGTCCGGCCTCCTCAGATTCCGCTAAAATGCGAATCTCGTCATGGGCCTCCAGCTCCGACCGTAAAACCTGTGTATATCGAGAATGGGGAGCCCAAAATACGTCATCAAAGCCTCTGACCAACGGGGTGTGAGGCCGAAGGACCTTATGCTCAAAGACCCCAAAGATTTTCTCCTTTAAAGGCTTCTTCTGAATGCCGTAATGGTAATATAAGCCTGCTTGCGCTCCCCAGCAGATGAACATGCTGCTGTATACATGAGTCTTGGCGTATTCCATGATGGCGCACAGTTCCTCCCAATAGTCCACCTCTTCAAATTCCAAGGTTTCCACTGGGGCGCCTGTAAGAATCATGCCGTCAAACCGCTCCTCGCGAATCTCCTCGAAAGTTTTGTAGAACATCTCTAGATATTCCTCTAGCACGTTTTTGGCATCATGGGTACCCATGCGAACCAGGGTCAGTTCTACTTGCAACGGTGAATTGGCCAGTACTCGGGCCAATTGAGTCTCTGTTGCCGCTTTATCTGGCATGAGGTTTACCATCAATATCCGCAGCGGCCGAATATCCTGGCTGGTAGCGGCTCCATCGTGCATCACAAAGATATTTTCCTTTTGCAGCAGATCTCCTGCTGGCAATTTGTCTGGTATAATCAGTGGCATAAGGTTCCACCCCTTTCTTTAAGCAGGTTGCACACGGGGCCTGCCCCAATTCCAGTTGAAAAAGCAGCAGACCTTCAGGCCCGCTGCTGTGTGCCTCAAGCCTCCGCTTTTTCCACGAAGGCGTTGTAAATTGCCTGGATGGCTTGATTGAAATGTTTGGTCTCCACACCGACGATGATGTTCATTTCGCTAGAACCCTGGTCAATCATCCGCACATTAACTCCGGACTCGGCCAAAGCCGTAAATAAGGTGGCGGATACCCCCAACCGCTTGGACATCCCTGCCCCTACGGTAGCAATTAAGGACATATCGTCGAAAACCTCGATGCTGTCCGGATCCAGTTTCCGCTTGATTTCCTCGATGACCTCATCCAGTTTTCCATCAATGCTATGATCCGAAACGACAATAGATAAGGTGTCGATGCCACTCGGCATGTGCTCGATGGAAATATTGTAATCCTCCAGAATACTGCTGAGCCGACGGATAAAGCCGCTTTCTTGGCTGAGCCCATTCTTGTAGATGGCAATAACCGAAAAGTCCTTGCTTCCGGCAATGCCAGTAATAATCTGCCCTTTCTGGATGTTAACCTCGGCGTCAATGGTCGTACCCGGGTCTGTGGGCCGGTTGGTATTGCGGATATTAATTGGAATACCCGCTACTCTGGCCGGATAAATTGCATCCTCATGAAGGACAGAAGCTCCCATATAAGAAAGTTCTCTCAATTCTTTATAGGATATCCGGCTAATTGGCCGGGGATTTTTCACGACTCGAGGGTCAGCCATGAGAAAGCCTGATACATCCGTCCAGTTTTCATACACATCCGCCCCTACCGCTCTGGCTACAATAGCACCAGTAATATCAGAACCGCCTCTGGAAAAAGTCTTAATCTTTCCGCTTGGATAGGTTCCATAAAAGCCTGGCAATACCGCCCGCTCATGCTTTTTCAACACCTCTCCCAGCACCTTATTTGTCTCTTCTTCTAAGAAGCGTCCCTTCTCGTCAAAGAGAATCAGTCCCGCAGTGTCCACGAAGTCATAACCCAGCATGGCCGCCGTCATCAGGGCATTCAAGTATTCGCCCCTGCTGGCAATATAATCGGAAGAAGCCCCTTCCTGAAGATTTCTTTTAATCTCATCAAATTCCTTTAACAAATCTACCTCTACGCCCAAGTTGATTTCCATGGCCATATACCGGTCACAGATAACCTGGAAGACCTGCTCATAGGGCAGATTGTGTTCAATGTGAGTCTTGCACAGATATAAAAGGTCTGTAATCTTGTTGTCTTGATCGTATCGTTTTCCGGGAGCAGATACTACCACATACCTTCTCTCTTGATCCGCTTCAATGATCTCTTTCGTCTTTGTCAGCTGTATGGCATCAGCCACAGATGAGCCGCCAAACTTTGCAACTTTGATTCCCACCGGAAAATTCCTCCTCTATCCTCTATACATTGGTTCGTTCTATATCCTATTCACAATTTTTTGCAGTGCTAAAACTCAGCCCGGTCAAAATTTAGTTTTTGTATACTTTTTTTATTATACGCAGATTTTTTGTGAATTGCAACAATTTTTGATTTTTTTTTGTGACCAAACAACAAAAGCCGTCCCGTAGATGGGGACGGCTTTTTCAGTCTTCTGTTTTACAGACCAGCTTCCTGTTTCAAGATAGCTGCCTTGTCCGTTTTTTCCCAAGGCACATCGATATCAACCCGTCCAAAGTGGCCGTAAGCTGCTACCTGCCTGTAAATTGGTCTTCTGAGATCCAAATCTCGGATGATCGCAGCAGGTCTCAAATCAAAGTGCTTGTTTACCAGCTCTGTAATCTGCTCATCGGAAATTTTGCCAGTGCCAAAGGTATCTACCAGAACAGATACCGGCTTCGCCACACCAATGGCGTAGGCCAGTTCCAGTTCGCACTTATCTGCCAAGCCAGCCGCTACAATGTTCTTTGCCACGTATCTAGCTGCATAAGTAGCAGAACGGTCTACCTTTGTAGGATCTTTACCGCTGAAAGCACCGCCGCCGTGACGAGCGTACCCGCCATAGGTATCAACAATGATCTTTCTTCCTGTCAATCCGGAATCTCCGTGAGGACCGCCGATAACAAACCGTCCCGTAGGGTTTACAAAATACTTTGTTTCGTCATCCAACAATTCTGCCGGAATCACAGGCTTGATAACCTTTTCCAGCAAGTCTGCCCGAATCTGCTCCTGCGTAGCCTCTGGATCGTGCTGCGTGGAAATTAAAACCGTATCCACCCGCTTTACCTTGTCTCCATCGTATTCCACGGTGACCTGAGTCTTGCCATCCGGTCTCAGATAGGCAAGGGTGCCATCCTTACGAACCTTCGTCAGCTGTAAAGCCAGCTTATGAGCCAGAGAAATCGGCATTGGCATCAGCTCCGGCGTCTCGTTGCAGGCAAAGCCGAACATAATACCTTGGTCTCCCGCTCCGGTCTCTTCAATCGCATCGTTTAAGGCACCTTCTTTGTATTCCAGCGCTTTATCCACACCCATGGCGATATCGCCAGACTGCTCATCAATGGCGGTTAAAACGGCGCAGGTGTTTCCATCAAATCCGTATTCGCCTTTGTCATAGCCGATATCACAAATGACACCTCGAACAATCTTTGGAATGTCAATGTAGCAATTTGTGGTAATCTCTCCCATAACCATGGCATAGCCAGTAGTGGTGGTGCTCTCAGCAGCTACTCGTCCATAAGGATCTTGAGCGTAAATCGCATCTAGAATTGCATCAGAAATCTGGTCGCAAATTTTATCTGGATGTCCTTCTGTTACAGATTCGGAAGTAAATAATCTTTTCATGATATACCGTCCTTTCTTCTTTTCTAAAAATAACTTGCAATGAATTTTTTTGTTCAAAAACTAAAATAACCTCTTAGGAAAGAGGTCTGATTTTTCATATTGACAATCTTTCCTCATCTTTCAGAATACCACTTCTGTAGGATTTAGCACCTTTTATATTGATCTGCTTGCGCATCCAAGTACACAGGTTGCTGGGCATCGTCGGGCCTATTCCCTCCGCCGCTCTTGATAAGGGGTTATTTAAGAAACGACCGGCACTTGTACCTTTCGCCTCAATTGTTGTTTTCTTATTATATTATATCTAGAAATAGCATATTGTCAATATATAACCTTTTGGGGTATACTAAATTTATATTAGTAAAGAAAAGGATAGGTAATCTTGGAGAGAAAATTTAAAGTTATCAGAGGCGGTATGGATTCTCCTCTGCACAGCAGTAAACAGTTTATCAGCGCATATGTCACCGACACGCGGCTGATGGGCGTCACCGGCCTTTATATACATTGGGGGATTGAGGATGAAAGCCTGAGTTCAGATTTTCATCAATTTTTTTACTTTGACGCCGAAGAGTACGGCTTTGAAACCTATAAAAGCATCATGGGCAATGATATTGAAGAAATTACTGTCATCGAAAGTGCCCTGCTGGGCGGTTTGGGGGGGAAAAAGGTCAAGCTTACAGAAAAGGAAGCCTGCTACCTGGTTCAGGAATACGCCCGGACCAATTTTCGGTTGGCTATTTCTCTGCCAAAAGGCCGGGAGGAATACGACTTTATCCTGCAAAAGGACATTACCCTCAGTGCAAAGGAAAAAAGCGCGCTGATGAAAAAGATGTGCGATCCCATTCATTCGGAAAATCAGCTAATCAATTATTTCTTAATGCGCTGCTTCGGACGGGATTTAGAAGCGGCCGCCTTCCTTACGGACGGCACAGCCTCTCTGGAGGCGTACAGCAGTTATCCCATCTCCACCCTGTGCAAAAACACCATCGATGTCTGTGACGGGGAAGCTGGCACCTATCTATGCGAGTCTCTCATTGAAAGTGGGAGCAACTACCGGATTGTTATCTCCGAAGTGGCCTTAGATGGGTTAACCATCACCAGTCTGACCAAGCGATCGGATTTCAAGGTCACCGCTGCGGAAGCAGCCATGATGCTGTCACGGCCGGAGTTTATCACCGTTTATGACCTGGCCACTGACAATGATGAGTTCATCGACGGCTGCCTGGCGGAAATTACCACCAACGCTATGATGACGGTTCACGAAAACGGCCGGTTGTTTCTAGCCTTTAATAAGAATAACGCCCATGTAGATCAAGCGGTCTTCCGGCTCAACGAAGATGTTTATGGGATGTTCTACATCTCTGATTTCGGTCAGATGATTATCGCCAGCTATCAGGTATCCAGTATTCAATCCTTGGAACTAGATCTTCGCAAGAGCAACCTGCGGAACTACCTGAACATGACGTCCAAGTACGAGTTCAAAGAACCAGTTCTCTATGAATTTATCCAGAGCGACTTCGACGACTTTGAGGATTTCCTGGAGTTCATCCGGGAATAACGAATGGTCGATACAGCCGACATATCTTTTCCTATAACAAAGGCTCTTAAAAGAAACCCCTTCCGGGTTTCCTTTAAGAGCCTTTTCGTTTTCTGACCTTTTTTCTGTCTCTATTCCAGCCCTTAGCCCCGCCCTGGATGCTGCCGATCGATTAAGATAATCTCTGCACTGATACCTCTCATGGTGGAACGTACGCTGAGAGCCTCAGAAGTGGTGATAGCGCTGAATTCTACATCAGGTAAGGTAGACCAACTACTAATCAAAGTTTCTCGCTTGCTGGCCACTCCTGGCGCCCGTAGGCCCTCCTGATAAGCCGTGACAATGTTATTCTGAGAAATCTTATAGCGGCTTACATGAAAATCCCCTGACAAGCCTTGACATTTAATCAGGAACTCGCCTTCTTCTTCATATTGGGAACAAATCTCATGGATCTTCTCTCGATTCTCTGCACCCTCCAGCTCTTTGCGAATAAAGTCGTTGATGTTGTATACGAGAATACTGATGCTGTTGATGTCCGCTGCCTTACCACTACTGGTGGTAATAATGTAATTAACACCGGAGACCAACACGGTCTCCTTTAAACTCTTCATCAAGTTATAGGGCCTGGCGATTGGTTTCATATCGTCCCGCTCCAATAACTGACACATGAACAGGTCTTCCTTATCCTGCTGTTCCAAAGCCAGCTGAATATCTAGAGAAACAATCACCGGATCTGGCTTCTTTCCTTTGATATATTCGCTATATACGCCCTTGGTCTGCTTGCGGATAGCCTCCTCGATTTCCTGAGGTGAACAGCGCACATACCTAGCCATGCTTTTACGCACATGAGGCTTGTCCCCACATTTTTTCCGGTATTCCTGAGGGTGCATATCGAACCACGTCTTAAAGTGCTTGATGTAATACCGCACGGCAGAAAAACCCATCTCTTCAGAGATGGCACCAATCTTTTTATTGGTGCCCAGCAGCAGCTTCTCTGACTCCTCTACCCGGATGAAACTGAGCAAGTCCTGAAAACTTAAGCCAGTAGCCTCCTTGATTACATGGGACAAATAGTAAATACTTAGCCGCTCCCGCTCGGCAATCTCGTTAAGCGTCAGCTTTCTGGTATAATTTTCGTACATGTAATCTGTAATCCGTCTCAGCCGTCCCGCCAGTACCTTGTTTGCCTTGTTTTTTGTCTCACTGGTAAACTTGCCGTCCTCCGCGATGAAGTATTGGAAATCGGACAACAAACAGGCCAAAAGGTTGTGGGTGCTCTCAATGACCTTGTGCTCGTATCCATAACCCTTTTCAATGACTTCCATCATGATACGGCCCAAGATATTCCGCAGCACATCTAGACTTTCTTCATCATCGTGCATGTCTGTTACGAAGAAGTTATTTTTCAAATCGCCATAATAATTGGAGAAGTAAGCCAGATCCATCTGCAGCATCATGACCATGTTATCCTCTTCAGTACGGCTGAAGCTGTGAATCTCTCGGTCGTTTAAAATAAAAATGTCCCCCTGTTTCAGCAGGTAGTTGTAATAACCGTTTTTCACATTGATTGAACCATCTAACACATAGAGCACTTCCAAATCGTCATGAAAGTGAGTGGGATATTCCTCAATATGAGCAGTGATGACATTGATGGGTAATTCCTCTCTAAAGTGGCTTTTTTCTTTTAACATGTGTACCTCCAAAAAATCTCGTTCATGTGTCCAGAATCTCCTCATTATATAAACCATCGCTTACCTGTTCGAAACATTTTTCAACAGCCCGCCAATTGGAGTATTTATGGGCTTACCACAGTTTTCCACACCTAAATTCAAAATTGTATACAATTTTATACACGGAGTGTTGTGGATAATTTAATCATTCCTAACCAGGTATTTTTCAACGTTTTATCTATATTTGTACTTTTTTTGTTCTCTACTTATCCACAAGTTATCCCCTTACTGATAGGGACTGTTCTATAAGCTGTCTAGGACTTTTACTTTCTTCTTCGCTTCTTTGTGGCTAAAATCCATAACGCCCTGATAGATGGAGGCCGCGATGTCTTTCTGGTACTGGACATCCTCCAGCTTTTCTGCTTCTTGGCTGTTGGACAGGAAGCCACATTCTATAATAGTGATGGGTGAAACAGGATTTTTTAAGATCAGTACACCGCTTTTAGAAAGCGCTGTCCGTTCTTCTTCCGGCTGAAGCTGCTGATTTAGTTGTTCCTGAATAGCCTCCGCCAGCCGTTTACTCTCTGCAATCACCGCTTCTGTCTCCGAACCCGCCGGATAAAAAGCTTGGGCTCCGTGAACCCGCCGATCTTCTCTAAAGCTGTTCAAGTGAATGCTGATGGCCGCCGTAGGCTTGACTTCTGCCAAAATGCGCTTCCGCTCCAGCAAATCTTTAGTCTTCTTGCTGCGAATAGAGCCTTTAGCCTCTTCGCCCAGACTGATATCTTCTTCTCTAGTAAGTACCACCGTCCAGCCGTCCGCCTGGGCCAACTGCTGGATCTCCTTGGAAATAGCCAAATTGATATTTTTTTCACAGATGCCCTTTGCGCTTTCCGCCCCCCCATCCATGCCTCCGTGTCCCGGATCGATGAGCAGCACGTCAGCGGACGTGAGCTGTTCGACACTTCGGAGCACCTCATGGTACATGGGTACGGCAGCTGTCACTAAGCAGAGCACGCCTATGCAGACTGCGTATTTCAGCTTGTTGATTGGGTTATTTCCTCTCATATCCTCCGCCTCCTGCCTCATATATATGCGACAGGCTTTTTGTCCTATTCCTTTGGGAAAACATAAGAGCAAACTAGTACATCTTTAAATTTATTATATAACACAATCTCTTCTTTGTGTTATAATAATTTAAGAATTGTGAGGAGAAAATTTATGAAGACCAGAAAGCTCTATCAAAAAGACCCTTATCAAAAAAATTGCACGGCCATCATCGTCGATATCCTTGAAACGGAAAAGTTTTCCATCCTAGTTTTAGACCAAACCGTGTTTTTTCCCACTGGCGGAGGCCAAAGCTGTGACCAAGGAGAAATAAATGATTTAGCGGTTTTGGATGTATATGAAAAAGAAGGAATAATATTTCATAAAATAGAAGATTCTAACAGCAACATCGTTTGGAATACGGGGGATGAAGTTTTCTGCAAGATAGACTGGAATCATCGTTTTTTGAACATGCAGCGTCATTGTGGAGAGCACATTCTATCCGGTATACTCTATAGAGAATACGGCGGCATAAACCGCGGTTTTCACATGGGTGAAAATTATATGACTATTGATATCAGTCTGGAAGAGAACCCAACATTTCAAACGCTGACCTGGGATATGGCTCAGCAGGCTGAACAGTTAACAAATCAAGTAATCTGGGCCGATACACCGGTCATCATCCGCCACTTTGACACCAAAGAGGAAGCGGAAACGCTACCTTTGAGAAAAGTCCTGGTCCTGGAGGAGGACATCACCATCGTCTGCGTAGGCGATGTCACCCAGCCAGCAGACTGTGTAGCCTGCTGCGGAACCCATCCCAAATCTGCCGCCCAGGTAGGACTGCTGAAAATACTGAAAGTAGAAAACTATAAAGGCATGTTCCGCCTCTACTGCGAGGCGGGCAGCAAGGCCATGGAGCTCTTTGATCAATATCACCAGGTTCTCTCCAGACTTAATCAGCGCTATTCGGCCAATTCTGACGATTTACCGGATAAAATAGCTGCCCAGGAGGAAAAGTACAAGCTGGTGAAAAATGAGCTTTACCAGCTCAAACAGAGCCTCATAAGAGACCGTATAAGCCAGATTTCTGAGGAACTCAACGATTCAAAGGCTAGCCACCAGCGAATTCTGGTTAAAGAATACAGTGACTTGAAGGTAGAGGACCTGCTGCATATCGGCCGTCCGTTGATTCCGACCTTGTCTCGGCTGCTGCTTCTTCTGTCTCGAGCCGAAAACACCGTGCTCTTGTTCTCCGACGGCAAACTGGACTGCGGCAAGCTGGTAAAGGAAAATGCCGACATCTATCAAGGAAAAGGCGGCGGTAATTCTACCAACGCCAGAGCTATTTTTCCAAAGGTCGAATATGTGGATACGTTCATCGACCTCTTGGATAAACATCTGCGGTAGCGGGCTATTCTAAATGAAACATAAACAACCCCCGATTAGCTATTGTCTCTAATCGGGGGTTTCTTTTTACGCAGACTTCCTGCTGTTCTCTTCTAAAAATATAAAACGGCCCCTCCGAGATATAGTCAGAGAAACCGCCTTATTACTATAAATATTTTTGAACTGAAAAGTTCTTATTCTTCATCCATCGCTTTCAAATCTGGGCTGATAATCAGCTCGCAGCCTGTAGCAGCCTTTATGTCTTCTAGGGTGAAATCTGGGTGAAGCTCTGTCAGCACGATCCCTTTATCGGTTACTTCCATAACGCCCATTTCAGTGATAATCATGTCTACCACTTTCAATGCGGTGTACGGCAGGGTGCATTCTTTAAGGATTTTGTGGGCACCCTTTTGCGTGTGGAGCATGGCGATGATAACCTTCTTCGCTCCTACTACCAAGTCCATGGCACCGCCCATGCCTGCTACCATCTTACCTGGAACAATCCAGTTGGCCAGGTTGCCGTGCTCGTCTACTTCCATCGCTCCCAGCACTGTAGCATCTACGTGCCCGCCTCGGATGATAGAAAAGCTTTCTTCGGAACCAAAGAAGTTGCCTGATGGAATATACGTTACATACGCTCCACCAGAATTGATAACATCGACATCTTCCTGACCCTTTTCCGCTGCGCCAGCCAGTCCGGTAAATCCATTTTCAGAGTGGAGCATGATGTGTACGCCCTCTGGCAGGTAGTTAGCTACTAAGGTAGGAAGTCCGATACCCAGGTTTGCTACGTCGCCATCTTTAAACTCTTTTGCTGCTCTCTGAGCAATTCTCGCTTTTAAATCTGCCATGGTTCTTCTCCTCCTACAATGTATTTTACGTAGATCCCTGCTGTGGTAAAGGTATCTACATCTACTTCACCTACGCCTACCACCTTTTCAGATGCCAGGATCACTGTGTCTGCTGCCATAGCCATCACGTGGTTGAAGTTCTTGGTAGCCTTGGAGCAAGAGAAGTTGCCGTATTCGTCGCAGATGGATGCCCGACAGAATGCGAAGTCTGCATGCAGCGGCTTTTCCAGCAGGTAATCCTTTCCGTCTACAGTGATGACTTCTTTCTTTTCGGAAATGCTGATTTCCCGCTCTCCAGTGGACACTTTTTCACCAGTCTGAATCAGTGTACCTACACCGGTTGGAGTCAACACGCCACCCAGTCCGGCTCCCGCCGCACGGATTTTCTCTGCCAGGCTGCCCTGTGGCACCAAAGTGCACTGTAAGCTTCCATCGTTCATGCCCTTACCCACTATCGGATTCATTCCTACGTGGGAAGCGATCAAGTGATCTACCATGCCTGCTGAAAGCAGCTTAGCCACGCCTCTGTCTGTAGTGCCAGTTGCAGATGCAGGCAAACCTGCATCATTGGCGATAATGGTTAAATGCTTTACACCTTTTTCCACCAATGCGTCGATTAAGATTTCAGGAGTACCTGTGCCGAGGAAGCCGGATACCATGATAGTTGCTCCATCCTGGATGCCTGCTACCGCTTCTTGGGCTGTTCTGATTTTATTAATCATCAAAAACACGACCTTTCTTTTCATATTATTTGTTAAATGATAAACGATTCTATAATATAAACACCTGCCCGGGCACTTGCCGCCCGAGCAGGTGTATTCCCTCTATATTACTAGATTCTGCCTCTCTTTACGATCTCTGTGATTACGTAAGATGCTACGTGCTCAGCATAAGTGTGCGGGCCAAAACCTGCATCGTAACCCAATTCCTGAGCTAATTCATGAGAGATTCGCGGACCGCCGCAAATCAGAAGAATCTTATCTCTCACGCCTTCTGCTTCCATCAGCTCAACCATGTTAGTCAAGTTCTGAATGTGAACATCCTTCTGAGTTACTGTCTGGGAAACTAAGATCGCATCAGCTTTCACTTCGATAGCTTTTGCAATCAGTTCTTCATTCGGCACCTGGCTTCCCATGTTAATGGCGTTAACGCCCTTAAACCGCTCCAGACCAAAGTGTCCGTGGAAACCCTTCATGTTCATGATCGCATCGATACCTACTGTATGTGCATCTGTACCTGTGCTGGCTCCAACCATAACAACTTCTCTTTTAATGTTCTGCTCAATGTATTCGCCACACTCTACTCTGTCCATGATTTCTACATCAACCTTTGGAACCTTGATTGTTGTATAGTCAATTGTGTGCTGTGCTTTTCCGTAAACGATGAAGAACGTAAATCCGCCGCCCATGTCCTTGGAGTAAACACAAGAAGGTTCATTAACACCCATCTGCTTTACATAGTTCTTAGCTGCTTCATTTGCTTCATCTCCGTAAGGAACTGGTAATGTGAAGGCAAACTCCATCTGTCCGTCGTTCAGTGTATCTCCATAAGGTTTAACCTTTGTCAAATCAATGTTGTTATTTGCTGTGTTGCAAGTAGCTGTCATTATTTTGCACCTCCCATCATTAGCGGAATAAATGGATTGAAGTATCCTGCATCCTTAACGCATACGCCTTCAAGTCCCTTTCCTCCGTCTCTCGGTCTCTTAATTCCGCCGAAAATACCCTTTTCAATTGTTGTAAATAAGCTTTCTGACTCTACTTCTTTCAGCAAATCGTCTGCCTTATCCAGAACATCCTGTGCTCTCTTTTGGATAATACCATCCTTCTTAAATTCAACTTCTTCGCCCAGGTCTCTTGCATTGTTAAAGATATACTGTGCGTTTTCAATGGAAAGGTATCTGTCGTGCATGTGAGGGGTGTGAATAGCTTCTGTCGGCATACCTAACAACTGGAGGGACTGACCTGTCCATACAGCGATCAGGTTAAACAGTGCATCCTGAATGTGGCCCTTGAAGATGTTACCAGTCATAAACTTTGTAGGCGGCATGTACTTCAGGGAAGCATTCGGGAAGATTTCCTTGGCCATTTCAGCCTGAGCTAATTCATATAAGAAACCATTTTCGATATCTGGTTCCATTTCAAAAGCATGGCCCAGACCCATCTGGTGTTCTTTTACGTTTGCAATGACAGCAAACTGTTCGTTCATAAACTGAGATGCAAGTACGGTATGAGCCGCTTCGTATGCATCATCTGTAGTCAGGTAGTTATCTTCTCCGGAATTGAAGATGATGTCGCAGTAGCCGATGATGACTCTGGAGAAGAACTGGTCTACCAATGTTCTCTGCATGTTGATGTCACGGAACAGGATACCATAAATGGCGTCGTTCAGCATAACATCCAATCTTTCTAATGCACCCATAGCAGCAATTTCTGGCATACACATGCCGGAAGAGTAGTTACACAGACGGATATATCTGCCTACTTCTTCACCCACTTCGTCCAGGGCTCTTCTCATGATGCGGAAGTTTTCCTGTGTAGCGTAGGTACCGCCGAAACCTTCTGTAGTCGGGCCATAAGGAACATAGTCCAGCAAGCTCTGTGCAGTAGTTCGGATTACAGCAATGATGTCTGCACCCTGTCTTGCAGCAGCCTGAGCCTGAGTTACGTCCTCATAGATGTTTCCAGTAGCTACGATTACGTACAGGTACGGTCTTCTGCCTTCTCCCAGAGTTGCTATATACTCATTTCTCTTTGCAGTCTGAGCCTTAATCTTTTCCAAAGCAGCCATTACTACTGGTAAAATCTTTGCTTCTGCATCTTCTTTAGATGCAGTATCCAGCTTCGTGATTTCCAGCTGTCCAGCAGCCATCTTCTCTGCGATTTCCTGCGGCTGTAAACCAGTCTGGATCATAGCATTTCCCATCCAGTAAGCAACGCCTCTAGGCAGTCCGCCGGCTTCCTTGATCTGATCTACTACTACGTTTGGCAGAGGTGTTTCTACATCATCTATGCCATCTACGCCCAACAGACGCAGAATAGTTCTTTCTGTACTTACTGTTGTGTGTCTGTCGATGAATTCCTGCATGCTCTGAGCAATTCTTCCAGCGCAAGAACGTGCGCTGTCAATTTTCTTTGGATCTAAGTTTAGCTTATTTGCTGCCATCCTTTTCATTCCTCCTCTTTGCTTGCATTTCTCTTGCGAAAAATGTCTGCAATAAAATAACTTATTTTATTTGATTAAATCTCTGGCTCGGTTGATGATTTCATCACTTAGCCCCAAAATCTTGGCGATGTTCAGGGC
Organism: Aminipila butyrica; assembly: GCF_010669305.1. NCBI lineage: Bacteria > Bacillati > Bacillota > Clostridia > Peptostreptococcales > Anaerovoracaceae > Aminipila > Aminipila butyrica. Next base: position 3,187,759 of record NZ_CP048649.1, read on the forward strand.
ATCTTTTGGTATTTCTTCTTCCCGTTCCACCGTCTTTAATCTATAGTCCATATATCTGGAAATAATGTTGATGCGCTCTTTCCTGTTGGCATATTTAATCTCTTTGTCCAACTTGTTGAAATCTGCGTTTTCCAGGCCGATGACCTGCATGGTTTTCACCATATTCCGCTGGGCAACATTGTCAAAGTGAGTAGTTATCAGCGTGATGTATGGTTTGTCTTGGAGATATTCGATTAAACTTTGTGTGAGAGCCAACCCTTCCACCGGATTGGTCCCGCTGGCGATTTCATCGATCAGGATTAACGACTGGGATTTGCTGTTATCCAATATCTCTTTTAGTTCTTCCATTTCACTGCCGAAGCTGGACAAGCCTCTTTCCAAACTCTGACTATCGCCAATAAGAATTTGAACAAAGTTGCACAGTCCCACCTTGGCCCAATCGCAAGGGACAAAGAATCCGTACTGAGCTAACAGCTGCACCAGGCCCGCCAGCTTAAGGCTGATGGTCTTGCCGCCCATGTTAGCACCTGTAATGCAGGAAACCCCATTGGCTAGGTTCATGCTCACCGGACAGTAGATCTTTTCTTTGGACAGCAATATATCCTCTACTTCCAGATGACGGCCTTCCCCAAACTCCAGGATATGCTCTGCTACAATTTCCGGCTTGATACACCGGTGCTGCTCCGCATACACCGTCTTGCCCATAATAAAATCCAGCTGCCCCATCCGCTTGCAGTTTTCAGCAATTAGATTGCGGTGCTTGAAAATTTCTTTGGACAGCTGCTCCCGCACTTCCAGCTCTGCTTCCTCAATCTCCGCTGTCAGTTCATTCATCTTGGTGATAAACTGATCCGCTTCCTCAGAAGGCTTAATGCTAAAAGTCACGTTCACATAGTCTTGATCTTTGATGATCAGCTCCGGCACCTCTCTCAACAGGTCTACCTGCTCAGTCTTCGCCTTGGAAATGATACATTCAAACTTGGGTGATATATCCAGATTATATTTTTCTTCCAAATACAGCTTCGTCTTCTTCTGCGCTTTGCGGACAGCGATTTCATATTCGCGTCTCTGCTTGCGCAGAGGCCCCAAGCGCGGGGAAAACTGGTCGTATATGTAAAATGTATTGATTCTTTCCATGGCAGGATCTAGCTGATTCAGGATACTATCCACATCTTCCAATATGAATTCCTCCAGCACCGCTTCCGGCTTAGAAAGAAACAGTTTTTTAATCTTTTCCATAATCAACAGCAAACTCTTTATCTCAAAGAGCTCCACCACTGATAATGTGCTATTTTCAGACCGTTCCAAGGTATAGCTGCAATCCTTGGTCTCCATAAAGCATTCGTAAAGAATGTCCTGCCACTTAGGATTCTCTTTCAGCATCTCCGACATCTTTTCCATTCTGGAAAATTCCTCTCGAAGAGCCTCCTCTTCCCCTGGCATATAGGGCGCCAATTCCTTCATGATCTTGGTGCCGAAAGGAGTAGCCGTGTAGATATTCTGCATGACGTAACTCAGTCCAGTTTCTCGTCTCGTCTTCACATTCGCCAGTCTCATCTGTCCTATACCTCCTTCAACCCGTCAATCACTTACTCGTTATACTTTACGTCTATCACCGGGATGTCGCCTACTGCTGCCTTCATGGCGTCAATCATGGCCTTGTGCTCAAAAGAGTAGCCCAAAGGAGCATAAGGATTGACTGTAATAGCCGCCACCTTAATGTTCCGAAGCACCTCCACACAAAAGCCCTGTTTTTTCAGCTGGCCCCAGCGAATAGAATCAATAAAAATCTTGGTAGGGTCCTTCAATACAAACTTGATTTTTTTAAACTTTTTGGGATGGATATCCGCTACTACGCTGTCCGTTAATGCCCCCGGGATATAGATATAATCTGTATCACCGCCGATAGCTCCATCAATGATGCGGCTGGCACCCAAGCCCGTTTTCAATTCTAGCTTGTCTACCTTCTCACCGGAGAACAACAGCACGTTGCGGTTTTTATTTTCGTCTTCTATGTTTTCACGAACAAAAGCGTCATTAACAACCGGCAGGCTGTACAACTCCAAGGTATGAGCAGTCTCATCCACCACCTTGTTCAGGCTTCTGGAGAGCACGGCTCCCGTAGAAAGGATGATGGCATCCGAGGTTTCCGGTGATGCAATGGATTTTCTGTCAATGGCTCCGTCAATAAGAATCAGTTCTGCTCCCAAGGAAAGCATTTCCTTGCATAGCTCCCGATGTTCCGCCGTGCTCACCGGCCCGGCAATCTGAACGTAACCGCTTTCCACCACCCGGCACAGAAGAAGCTGCCCTAAAGCCGTGGAGTATTTGCTCAGTTTGAGGATTTCCAAACCCGCATCTGCCAAATCATACAGCTGTTTCGGCACAGAAACGATGGTTCCCTCATCCAAAAATATCCGGGGCTTTTCCGTCCCCGTCACCAGATCAACGGTCTCGCCATCTCTTCCCGTGGAGGTGATGCCTAAAATCACGCCCTCGTCCATGGCCTCTTCAATGATATAGTTAAGGGCCGTGGTCTTGCCTGCGTTCTTTGACATGCCCACGATAGAAAGGGTTTTATATTGATCTTGTAATTTATCTAGTAAGCCCATAATATTCCCATTTCCCGTTTTCATTGCAATATAGAAAACACATGCACCTTGCTGCTTAGGCAAGCGGCTCGGTGCATATATTTCAGTGTCATTATCCCAAAGTGCCTATGGCACTATTAGGCTTAGTGCTTATTTCTTTCGTGACGAAGCAGTCCCTGTGGTTCCATGGCCATTCTTTCGCCCTGTTCCAGACCAGCAACACCTTCATAGTGGTAGTCTTCCACGTTCTTGCAGTTTTCATAGCTGCACTGAAGCTTAGGCAGACCAACTGGTTCTGTATACGTAGTGATAACGCCTTCGTAGTTTCTCAGGATTACCTTGTCCGGAGTCTGAGAAATAATGTACTGAGGCATTACCGGAGTCTTTCCGCCGCCACCAGGAGCGTCTACTACGAATGTCGGTACAGCGTAGCCAGAAGTGTGACCTCTCAAACCTTCGATGATCTCGATACCCTTGGATACCGGTGTTCTGAAGTGTTCGATACCTAAGGACAGGTCGCACTGATAAATGTAGTAAGGACGAACTCTGTTCTTTACCAGGTGGTGCATCAGGTTTCTCATAACGTGTACGTCATCGTTTACACCTCTCAGCAATACGGACTGGTTGCCTAGTGGAATACCTGCGTCAGCCAGCTTTCTAAGAGCTTCCATAGCTTCTGGAGTCATTTCCTTCGGGTGGTTGAAGTGTGTATTTAACCAGATTGGGTGATACTTCTTCAGCATGTTAACCAGCTTGTCCGTAATTCTCTGTGGCATAACCACTGGAGTTCTGGATCCCAGTCTTACGATTTCTACGTGCGGAATCTTTCTCAGTTCGCTGATGATGTATTCTAACACGTCGTCTTCTACGCACAGACAGTCACCGCCGGAAAGCAGAACGTCTCTAACTACTGGAGTCTTCTTGATGTATGCGATGCATGCATCGATGTCTTCTCTGGATCTAGCGCCATCTGTTTCACCAGCCATTCTTCTTCTAGTGCAGTGTCTGCAGTACATGGAGCACTGGTCAGTGATCAAGAATAATACGCGGTCTGGGTACCGATGAGTTAATCCTGGAGCTGGAGAATCTTCATCCTCATGCAGCGGGTCCAGCATGTCAGCATCACTTCGGTGAGTCTCAGTCAGGATAGGCACAGCCTGCATTCTAACTGGACATCCCTCGTCTTCTGGATCCATCAAGGAAGCATAGTAAGGAGTGATTCCTACTCGGAATCCAGCCATTACCTTCTTGATATCTTCTTCTTCCTTTGCAGTCAGCTTTACAACCTTCTGAATGTCCTCTACAGAGTTTAATCGGTTGTCTACCTGCCAGTGCCAGTCGTTCCACTGTTCATCCGTAACATCTTTCCACAGGGGGATGTCTTTCCAATTTCTTCTGTCAGCCATTTGACTTTCTCCTTTTCATCGTAAAAAATTAAAATTTAAACGGACACTATTTATATATAAAATCAGCAAATTGTCGGCCTTCCCCAAGACCGTATATATCCTTGGTCCATCATCAGGCGACCCAATAGCTGCGCCGCCTGAGATTATGATCTTTTTTTATTATGCGTACAGTTCCTGGAACATCTTTCTGATTGCTTCGCTCTCTCTCAGGATCTGCAGTGTGATGTCTGCGTGGCCCTTGCAGTAGCCGTTTCCTACGATCATATCGATGTCCTTGCCTACGCCTTCTGCGCCCAAAGCAGCCTTTGTGAAGCTAGTTGCCATGGAGAAGAAGTAAACCAGTCCATTATCCTTACAAGCCAGGATACAAGACATTTCTGTGTTTTCAATGTTTACACAGTTGATAACCAGATCAGCCAATTTGCCGTCTGTCAGTTCCATTACCTTTTCGTAGATGCCAACAGCGTCTGTAGCATCTGCCAGTACGTAGTGGTCTGCATAGCCTAGCTTCTTTGCCCGGTCTAAGGACTTGTCAAAACCGTCAACGCAAATTACGTTACCAGTGATGCCAGCTCTCTTCTTTGCTTCATATACGCACAGAAGACCGGACTTTCCGCCGCCGCCTACTACTACTACTGTATCTCCAGGCTTAACAAACTTAGCAGTCTGAGCAGGAGCACCAGCTACGTCTAAAGCGGACAGAGCCAATCCTTCTGGAATATCTGTCGGCAGCTTTGCGTATAAACCGCTCTGGAATAAGATAGCCTGTCCTTTTATGTCAACCTGGTCAATATCAGGTCGAACGTCAATGATTTCGTCGATTTTCAGCGGAGTCAGGGAAAGGGAAACAAGTGTTGCAATCTTATCTCCTACCTTTAAGTCGCCTTCGTAAGCAGGTCCGATTTCCTTTACAGTACCAATCAGCATACCGCCGGAACCAGTTACCGGATTCTTGTGCTTACCAGCCTTTTCTACAATGCCCAGCATAATCTTCTTGATTTCTTCAACATCGTGGTTAGCCTGTTCTTCGATTTGAGTGAAACTAGCGGAGTCAATATTTAAAGTCTGAACATCGATAAGAACTTCGTTGTCGTAAATCTCCATAGTATTATCGATGACATCTGCCGGCTGTGGTAATACTCCTTTTGGTGAAATAACTCTGTGTGTTCCGTATGGGCTTCCCTTTTTCATAGTGTTTTTCTTCCTCCTACTAAAACTTAGTGCGAAATAAAATCAGCGAAATCAGCTATCTTATTTCTTCATTTAATCTTTAAGCATACATCTCCTGGAACAATGCTCTGAGTGGCTCGCATTCTCGGAGCTCCTGAAGCGTGATTTCAGCGTGGCCCTGGCAATATCCATTGCCGACAATCATTTGAACGTCTTTGCCCACGCCTTCGGCACCTAATGCTGCTTTTGTAAAACTTGTAGCCATGGAAAAGAAATAAACTGTTCCATGCTCTTTGCAAGAAAGAATTGAAGCCATCTCCGTATTTTCTATATTCACGCAGTTAATGACCACATCCGCCAGCTTGCCTTTAGTCAGTTCCATGATTTTCTCATAAACTTCCACAGCCTTGGTGGCGTTTGCCGTCACATATTCATCTGCGAGATGGAGATTTCTGGCTCTTGTGGTAGACTTCTCCGAACCGCCTATGCAAATGACTTTCCCTGTCACACCGGCTCTCTTCTTTGCTTCATACAAGCAGAGAAGACCGGATTTGCCGCCGCCGCCAATTACTACTACCGTATCCCCAGACTTGACCAACTTTGCGGTCTGAGCAGGGGCACCGGCCACATCTAAAGCGGACAGCGCCAATCCCTCAGGCATATCCTGGGGAAGCTTTGCATAGATCCCGCTCTGAAATAGAATCGCCAGTCCCTTGATGTCCACCTGATCAATATCAGGGCGAACCTCAAGGATTTCATCAATTCTAAGCGGAGTAAGTGAAAGCGAAACAAGAGTTGCAATCTTATCGCCTACCTTTAAATCACCTACATAAGCAGGACCAATTTCTTTGACGGTACCCATCAGCATGCCGCCGGAGCCAGTCCAAGGGTTCTTATGCTTGCCAGCCTTCTCCACGATACCGAGCATAATCTTTTTAATCTCTTCAATATTTCCTGCAGCTCTCTTTTCAATTTCTGTAAACGATGCTGAGTCAATGTTTAAAGTCTTTACGTCGATCAATACTTCGTTGTCGTAAATCTCCATGTTGTTGTCGAGCACATCAGCCGGTTGCGGCAGCACTCCCTTTGGAGAAATAACCCTGTGTGTTCCGTACGGACATCCTTTTTTCATAATGAATACCCCCTAAAAAAAATTTATTCATAAAAAATTAAAAGTAATTTTTATGGATCAATCCTCTTTATGGCATTTCAAAATTCTTGCGCCAATATATAAAGCAATATCCATGCCATAATGGTGAAAATTTTTATAATAAATCTATTCCTACATATTATATACAGTTAAACAAAAATTAATGACTATTTTGCTTTGCCAAGCCCTTTTTATGTCCACTTTCTCTAGAAGCCCTCTATAACCTGCAACTATTGCTTCATCGCCTCTTTCTATTTGAACCGTTTTGTGTTCAAATAGAAAATAACGCGAACCGTTTAAGGTTCACGTTATTTTCATTTAAACTTTTCTGGTATTTAAGCCATTTTTCTATCGTCATCTTCTCTGTATTTTTTCGCTTTTTCGACAGTCCATCCTCGCTTCGTTTACTGAATTCCGTACTTCTTCTTTTTCCGCACCAGCTGCGTCTGACTGATACCGATGGCTTGAGCGGTCTTTCTCGTGGAACCGTACCGCTCGCAGGCGTACCGCAGCAGATTCTTTTCAAAGCTCTCCACCAGAGGCTCCAGGGCAAAATCTCTGCTAATCAACTCCTCAAAGTTATCTTCCCCGCTGAAATCTACCTGTTCAAAGGAATCATCATTGAGGCACTTGATTACATCGATTAAGGTGATGTTTTCCCCCTTAGCGCTGATGAGAATCCGCTGGACGGAGTTTTCCAGCTCTCGGATATTTCCTACCCATTTTCGTTCTTTCAGGTAATCTACCGCTTCTTCGTCGATACCACGATTAATCTCATACTTTTTATTGTAAGTCTTGACAAAATGCTGCACTAAGGCTGGAATTTCAGCCTTTCGCTCTTTAAGAGATGGGATCCGCACAGGAAACACATTGAGCCTGTAATACAGATCTTGACGAAATTCTTTCTTTTCAATCTGTTCCAGCAGATTCCTATTGGTAGCAGAAATAATCCGCACATTCGTCTTAATCGGCGTAGTACCACCCACCCTGTACAGCTCTCCGTCTTGGGTGACTCGCAGCAACTTGGCTTGGATGTCCAGAGGCAGTTCCCCCACCTCATCCAGAAAGATGATACCGTTGTCCGCAGATTCAAAATAGCCCTTTTTCCCCGAGGCGTTGGCGCCGGTAAAAGAACCTTTTTCGTAACCGAAAAACTCCGATTCCATCAAGTTTGGTGCAATTGCTGCACAGTTGATTTTAATAAAAGGCTGCATATTCCGCACGCTGTTTTTTTGGATGATGTTGGCAATCTTATCCTTACCAACACCAGTTTCTCCCGTAATCAACACATTGCAATCGTACTTGGACACCTTCAACACTTCTTCTAATACTACCGCCATAGCCCTGCTTTCGCAGATGAAATTCTCTGCCATGCTGTGCCGATAGCCTTCGCTGGACAGGACACGATCCTCTCGAATCAACGGATAGGCCAGATCGTCCTCAAAAATGGCCGTAGAAGAAGCGGCATCTTTGATGTAAGGCGCCAGCTCCCGCACCACCTCAATATCAAACTCATCGTACTTTTCCAAGTACCCGTCCGCGCATTTCAACTCCAGGTGCTTGGAGATGGATTCAGTGATATAGAGGGCAATGTTATAGTTATTGATAAAGTTGGCAAAGATAACAGTACCGCTGGATTTGGTAGCCAAAATGTTGATTGTCTCCGCTCCCGGGATGTCTGCACAGTTGACAGTCATTTCAAATCGAGAATCGATACTGAGTTTTTCCAGGCATTCCATCGGACGCAGGATGTTTACGTAATGAACCTCATCAAAGACCTCGGACAGCAGTTTATCAATGGATTTACCTACGATGACCAAGTCGGTCTTCTTATCGAACAAACACATGATTTCTGCATCCGGCCCTGCCGTCTTGCGAATAACATATCCGTACATCAAATTGGTCATGATGTTGTTGCCTAGAACCAGAAAGCTTTTTCTGCCTTCAATCTCCCGGCTGACCCGGTACAGGGTGCCGGATTCGTTGAAAATAAACAGCAATAGATTAAGGGGGACTCCTTCTGGCTTTCGCACTACGGGAATTTTATCAAAGACGATAGCATACCCCTCTACCTCTACCTGTTTGTAGGCCCGGTCGATGCTAATAATGCGATTGATGTACAGGGGCACGCCGGCCAAAGAGGTGTTACAGAGCACTTCATCCCCCGGCAGAAAGCCCTTTTCGTTATTGTAGGCCTCCCCCACTTCATCTACGATACCATAGAGCAGCCCCCCCGTATCTGTAACCGGATTGTGGAATTTCCCCCGTTTCAGCACGATGTCCATAATCTTATCCTTGATTTGCTCCTCATGGTTATTGGCTTCCAGACAAATCTGTTTAAAGCAAGTTGTCTCCAAATGTAACCGCCTTATGGAGATACGCATTTCTTCTGGAGCAATCTCTCTGGAGTTGTCCAGCTTCCATGCAGAAGTGGGCAGCACATATTTAGGTTCCAAAACCCGCCGTATTCCATAATTTAGCATATACTGTGTTCTCCTTCCATTTATCCTTGAACCAAAATCGGTTCGTTTTTATCTATTTTCAATCATAACCTATTGGCACGGGATTTGCAATTAATATTTATGCCTGTATTCAGCAGGCGGAAAACGACTTTATTGGAAAATCATCATTTTTACAAAGGAGAATGGTATAATGGAAAAGATTTCAGCAACATTACGATTAAGAATGTCACATAAGGATGCTCACTACGGTGGAAGCCTGGTAGACGGAGCTCACATGGTTCACCTGTTCGGAGACCTGGCTACAGAATTACTGATTAAGGCAGATGGAGATGAAGGTCTTTTTTTACGATATGACGAAGTAGAATTCCTGGCTCCTACTTATGCCGGAGACTATATTGAAGTTTATGGAGAAATTACTAAAATGGGTAACACTTCCAGAACAATGGCCTTTGAAGCAAAAAAGGTTGTTGCAGCTAGACCGGACATCAGCCCATCTGCTGCTGATTCCCTGGAAGAGCCAATTGTTGTGGCTAGAGCAAAGGGTGTCTGCGTAACACCGAAGGAATCCAAGAGAAAGTAATCGACCACATATCTTTTAATAAGATACATCAATTCACACATATAATAAAATAAATCTTGTGACCGGGACATGCTGCGGCAGTTTTCTGCGGCATAGCCGGTCCATCGCAAACTTTGGTTATGTGAATTATGCGATTTCCTCATCGCATATGAGCTTAACATATATGTCCGAATCTTTCGGACGATCCTTCATCATCTTTTTTATTTTATGCAAAAAAACCTCTGTTCCTCCAGAGGTTTTTTTGCGTCGTTTTTGAAGTTCATCCGTTCTTTTCTGTCTAATTTTATTATTGCTAGGACATCCTTCTCATCATCCTTTTTATGCTATAGGCCTAAAGGATCAAGTCCTAATACTTCCTATATTTCATAAAAAGATATCATCTACAAGTCCTCTGCTCCCACTTTTGTTCCTCCGAGAGTCAGCGGCTCTGCTGTAACTGGCAGGTCACAAGACCGCAGCCTGCCAGTCTAGCGCTCTTTACTCCATCGTCTCTTGACCTCTTTCCGCTGTTTCTTCCAGCCAGCGACGGCCAACCTGAATCTGCCGCAACACTTCCGACGGAGCCGTGCCCCCGAAAGACACCCGGGCCTCTACACAACCCTTGATGCTCAAATCTGGCAGCTTGTCCCCAGCCAGCCATTCATCAATCTGTTTCAAATCATTTTCGGTCAGATCAGCAAAGTCCTTATCTTGCTGTTCGCAGAACTTAACCATCTTGCCGACCACCTCATGGGCCTCCCGGAAAGGCATTCCCTGTTTTACAAAGTGCTCAGCAATGTCTGTAGCATTTAAAAAGCCCTTGTGCAAATGCTTGGCGATCTGGTCTAAGCGGAATTCCGTTTTTTCTAACATCTTCGCAAAAATTTGCAACGAGTCTTTCCATGTGTCCAAGGCATCGAACAAGCCTTCCTTATCCTCCTGGAAATCCTTATTGTAAGCCAGCGGCGTCCCCTTCATCACCGTCAGCATCTGTACCAAATGGCCGTATACCCGACCTACCTTTCCTCTCAGAAGCTCCGCCATATCCGGATTTTTCTTCTGAGGCATGATGCTGCTTCCTGTACAAAAGCTATCATCAATAGCAATATAACTAAACTCCTGTGAATTCCACCAGACAAATTCTTCAGCAAAACGGCTGATGTGCATCATCGAAATCGCCGCATTGCTGAGAAACTCGATTACGTAGTCTCGATCGCTGACGCTGTCCATGGCATTTTCCGTAGGGCCTTTAAAGCCCAGCAATTCAGCAGTAAAATGACGATCTGTCGGCAAGGTGGTCCCTGCCAGCGCACAAGCGCCTAATGGGCAGTAGTCCATCCTCTCATAGGTGTCTTCCAACCTTTGAATGTCCCGCTTGAACATCTGGAAATAGGCCATCAGGTGGAACCCTACCGTTACCGGCTGAGCATGCTGCACGTGAGTAAACCCAATCATAATACTGTCGGCATACTTCGCCGCTTTTTCCAACAGAACCTGCTCCATATACAGTAAACGGCCAAGGACCTCCCCAATCTGTTCCTTCATATACAGCCGAGTATCTACCGCCACCTGGTCATTCCTGCTCCTAGCGGTGTGCAGCCGTTTTCCCGTGTCCCCCAGTTCCTGAATCAGAGCGCCCTCCACCGCCATGTGGATGTCCTCCTGCTTCACGTAAAACTGAAATTCTCCGGCATCAATCTGCTCTTTGATTCGCTGAAGCCCGGCGATGATTTGATCCTTTTCGACTTCTGCCACGATGCCCTGCTTGGCCAGCATCGTCACATGGGCAATACTTCCCTGTATATCACAGGCATACAGCCTTTTATCCACGCCGATAGAAGCATTGAACTTCTCTACGATTTCATCCATGCTTTTCTCAAACCGACCGCTCCATAAATTTGCCATAAACCTTCTCCCTTACACTTTCTGCATGACTGCTCTTTTCTTCATTTTCTGATTTTAACATATCCAACAAATAATTTCTACATTTTTGTGTATTTTAACAAATTTTATTCTTCTTTTTTCCTTATGTTATTAATTGCCCTTTTTCAGTGGACTTATTTACAAATTTTTGTATTTTTAATATCCACTAACTTATATTTCAAAGTGGGATTTCTGCCTTTGTCTGCTATGCAAAGTACGTATCCCTGTTAAAGCACAGGACAGAATGTTAAAAAACACGTCTAAGACGTGTTTTTTAACATTTTTTCTATATAAATCATGGCAGCAAAGACTGCTGCCAAAGTCCAGAGGTCCTTCATCTATAGACCAAAGGAAGTCCTTATCTCCCCGTTTTATCGCTTGGCGGCTAGTTCTTCCATCATTTCCTTATACGTTTTCTTCTCCTCGCTGTCCTTTTGAGGTGACTTTTTAGAAACCGGCTTAGGGAGTTCCGCCTGCTGCTGCATGGCCGCCAACAGCTGTGCTTCAGCGCACTGCTCCAGCCGCAGTCGATTCAATAGGTTGTTGCCTTCTGAAAGAAGCTCCTCCGCCTGCTGATCAAACTCGGTCTTGCTGTAGTCGTCTCCCTCCGGAAGAAATAGATGGCTTCCTATATTAAAATACATAACACACACTCCCGTCTACACGAAATATAAGGAATAGGAAAAGACAGGAAGCCTGAACTCCTTCTTCATATTCCTCATACTAATATATCGGAAGGAAGTACCCCTTACTTAAGCTCTGCCAGCAACTGCACTAACAACTCCCACATGCGTTTTACCGATGAAAGGCTCATTCGCTCTGCCGGAGAATGAAATCCCCAGCAGTTAGGTCCGATGGCGATAGCATCTAAATGAGGCATGGTCTTCAACAGGCAACCACATTCAATGCCTGCATGAATAACCACCGGCTTCATCTCTCTGCCAAACTGTTGTTGGAATACTTCCATGGTCTTCTCCCGCAGCGGAGAATGGAGATGAAAAGGCCAGGAAGGATAACCTGCAAAGAAAGAAATCTCTGCGCCAAATACCTGCCCTAAAAGCACTACCTGATTTTTAATGTGCTGGCCGGTGGATTCAAAGGTTGCCCGCAGCTCCGCTTCTACGTCCAGCCCAGCCTTCCCCAAGCGAATAACGCCCAGGTTAATAGAGCTTTCCACTAGTCCCGTCATAACCCCGTTCATATTCTCGATACCATCCGGAAATAAATATAAAAACTGAATCAGCTTGTCCAAGCTGGTATCAGTCAAAACCTCTGCATTCGAGTTCTCCAGCTCTGTCCATTCCAGCACTAGCTGTTGGCATACACCCTGATATTCCGTCTGAAAGGTCTCCTCCAACTGCTTTACCGTGGCGTTCACCTGCTGACCCATGAGTTCTGGTACCAGCAGAATGGCCTCTGCCTCTCGGGAAATGGCCAGTCTATAACTCCCACCACTCATTTCCGCTAGACGAATATCAAACAATCCCTTAAGGGCATACAACGCCCGCACCAACAAGCCGATAGCCGTGCCGTGACCGCGATGAATATCCTCACCAGAATGGCCGCCCAGCAGACCGCTGACTCCCAAGCGGAACGCAGAAAAACCTTTCGGCGTTATCTCCCATTCCAGCGGCAAAGTCCCTTTTACCCCAGATCCGCCACAACTGCCCGCTAAAATTTGATCCTCCTCCGCCTGATCCAAGTTAATCAGCTTATTGGCCTGAAATAAATCAGCGGTAACCGTATTAGCCCCTTTAAAGGTAGACTCTTCCTCGGTTGTCAACAGAATCTCCAAAGGCGGATGCTGTAACTCGGCAGCTTCCAAAACCGCCATGCAGTAAGCAACCCCGATACCATTGTCGGCTCCTAAGGTGGTTCCTCCTGCTGAAGCAATTAAATCTCCTTCTAGTTTCAGTAAAATCGGGTCCTTTAAAAAATCGTGTCCGCTGTCGCTGTTCTTTTCGCAGACCATGTCCATATGGGCCTGGAGCATGACCGTCTCGGACTGTTCGTAACCCGGAGCAGCTGGTTTTTTAATGATTACATTCAGTGCACTATCCTGATAAGCTTCCAACCCTTTTTCTCTGGCCCAGCCGTATATGTAATCACTGACAGCCTTTTCGTTTCCGCTTCCTCGGGGAATCTGAGATATTCGTTCAAAGTGAGTCAGAACCCCTTCCGGTTCCAGCCCTTTCAAGACTTGTTCCATTGCCGCCCTTTTCCCTTCTTTCTATACTCATTCCTGCATAGCCGTAATCAGCTGCGGGATAACCTGCTTCTTTCTGGAGACAATATTTTTCATCGTCAGAGAAGCTTCCTCTGCCTCTGCGCCAAAGGCCCGCTCCACCACAGCTTTAGCATTTTCTCCCACAAACAACAGCTCTGTGGATTCCTGTATCACATCGGTAAGCATGAAAAATAGCATATCGGCACTGGAAGTCTTGCAAGCGTTTTCCATAAAAGGCAACAGCTTCGGCTTTAAGGCCGCCAGCTCCTGACCGTCTAGCGAAGTAATCTGACCAGCGCCAAACTTAATATTATTGCTGACAAATTTCTTATAGTCCTGGTAAAAAATTTCTTCCGTAGATTTATCTTGAAGCGAACTGCCTGCCCGGAACATCTTCTCCGCGTGATCTTGTATGTCAACGCCCGCAATCTCCGCCAGCTTTTCCGCTGCCCCTTTGTCCGGCTCCATGCAAGTTGGCGAACGGAACATCAGGGTATCCGATAAAATAGCAGAACATAACAACCCGGCCATTTTAGGATCAATTTCTACCCCCAGTTCCAGATACATCTGATAGACAATTGTAGCTGTGCAGCCTAAAGGCTGGTTTCGGAAGTATACAGGAGCCAAGGTCTCTAAATTACCGATTCGGTGGTGGTCGATAATCTCCAGAATTTCTGCTTCGTCAATACCATCTACTGCCTGAGATTTTTCGTTGTGATCCACTAGAATAAGCTGTTTGCGATTCATATTAATCAGAGAGCGCCTGGAAAGCATGCCGCAGTAGTTTCCAAACTTATCTACAACCGGAAAATCCCGGTATCGAATTTTGGTAAGAGTTTCCCGCATATCGCTGATGTAATCATCTTCCTCAAAACTGACGATTTTTTCTTTCCGCATAAAGTAGCGGATGGGTGTGCTCTGACTGATGAGCCGAGCGGCCACATAAGTCTCATAAGGCGTGCTGATAATCCGGCAGCCGCTTTGGCTGGCTAACTTTTTAATGGTCTTAGATACTGGCGCATCCATGCAGACCACAATGCACCCAGCATTCATTTCGATAGCACAAAGATGAGATTCAAAACGATTTCCTGTAATAAGGATATCCCCTTTTTCGATATAATCTTCCATCAGATCTGGGTTGGCCGCTCCGATAAGAATTTTGCCGCTTTCCACCATGCCTTCTTCATCACCTACCACCATGGTTCCTTCTAAGGTATCAAGAATATTCCGGTATGGAGTCTTCGATAACGCTAAAATTCCTGTCTCGTAGATGTCCATGTTGGCTGTGGCAATATCGTTGACGGAAATAATCCCCTCCAGCTTGCCCTCCAAGGTTACCGGCAAGGTAGAATTGGAGGTATCTTTCATCATATTCCAAGCTTTTTTCAGGGAAATTCCACTAGGTATACCCTCAATCTTCTTGATGGCCACATCTCGAATCTGGGTGCCGACATCATCAATTAATTCCGGCGTATCCATCTGGAAATATTCCAGCACATATTTTGTTTCGTTGTTAACCTGTCCAGCCCGCCGAGCTTCATAGGGCCTGTCTGAAATTTTATTCTTCAAGGCTGCATAAGCCATGGCCGAACAGATGGAATCCGTGTCCGGATTTTTATGTCCAATCACGTAAACTGGTTTGTTCAACTGTAGTTCCTCCATTAATCTTTCCTCTATGTTTTCGTCCGGCTATGCCGCCGATTTTTTTCTTCTGAATACATACTTATTTTATTTATCTTATACTGATTGAAAATAAACTGCAAGTCTTTGATTTTTTCTTGACAAATTTCCAAAGAGGGGATAGACTAAATAAGTCCGAAATCGGACTATCGTTTATTGAGGAGGTAGAATATGAAAGACTGTCCAGAGGATTCAACAGATATTCGGGAAATGTTAGAATCTTATTACGACGTATACTTTGGTGTAGATGCGGTTTATGAGCAGTTTGCCAAGCTTCACGGGCTGACCAGCAGTTCCCTTTTTATCTTAACCATGATTTATCAGCATCCCAAGGAATGCACGCAGCATTTTATCTGCGACAAGCTGTTTTATCCGAAACAGACAGTTAATACGATTCTGGATTCCTTTGAAAAAAAAGGATATATATTTAAGGAAAAAAATGTTCAGGATAAACGCAATAAGAATGTGCATCTGACCGAGGCCGGTCAGCAGTATGCAGATGTCATCCTCTCTGATATGCGTTATCTGGAAGAGACGGCCCTGACGAACATGAGACCGGAAGAACGAACCGCCATGCTCCAAGGGGAGCAGGCCTTTTTAACCCAGCTGACGCAAGCCCTTAGCACATTGAACAAACAAGGAGATCTTCCATGAAATATTTACTGAAATATTTTAAAACTAGAAAAGGCATCTTGGCTTTGATTTTTTTCACTTGCCTGGCGGAAGCCTTTGGAACCCTGCTGGTTCCCTATTTTGTAGCAGAAATTATCGATGTGGGCATTGCCCAGCAAAGCGTTTCCACCATCATTACCTTGGGCTTTCAAATGCTGGTTGCTGCCTGTGCTGCCGCTTTGATTTCCCTGATAAGCAGCTATTTTAGTGCCGAATTGTCCGCCTCTACCGGCCGATATCTGCGAGAGAAGCTTTTCAATCAGGCTCAACTGCTTACCCTAAAGGAATTCAACGGCTTTGGCACAGCCTCGATGATTACCCGAACCACTGGGGATATCACGGTCATTCAGCAGACCATTATTATGGCTGCTCAGATGATTTTACCCACACCGCTGATTGCCGTAGCCGCCATCGTCATGACCGCTATTATTCACCCCTCTCTGATATACATTCCCCTGACCGCTTTAGCAGTGTTTTTGGTGGTAGTCTTTATCCTCTTAAAAAAATCGGCTGCCATTTCTTTCACCATTCAGGGGCGAGTAGACTCCGTTAACCGCGTTGTTCGGGAGGCCTTGACAGGCATTCGGGTTATTCGCGCTTTTGACAACACAGAATATGAAAAAGAACGAATGGATACAGCGTTTTCAGCTTATGCGGACAATGTAATCCGGCTGAATAAAATCTTTGCCTACTTCAATCCGCTGGTTTGGATGATTATGGGCCTCGTTATGGTTGCGGTTGCGTGGTTCGGCGGTCATTTGGTCCTTCTAGGCAAAATTCAGATTGGCAGTATATTAGCCGTCACCGAATATGTCATCCTTATGTTGACTTATTTTATTATGACAGCTATGGTGCTGGTCATGCTCCCACGAATGACGGCCTGCTTGAGGCGGGTGGCAGAAGTGTTAGATACCGTGCCGGAAATCACGGACGAAAAAGCTGAAACGGCAGGAACCACAGGTGAAGAATCGACGGCACGGTCTGTTCAAGCGGATAGCAAATCCCTGACCGGTCTCCAGTTCCGCCATGTGACCTTCGCCTACCGCGGTGCAGAAGAGCCTGTTTTAAATGACCTGAATTTCAGCTGTCAACCAGGAAAGACCACGGCTATTATCGGCGGCACTGGCTCCGGCAAAAGCACCGTAGCAGGCCTTATGCTTCGGCTATATGATATTCAACAAGGTCACATCCTCTTAGACGGACAAGATATCCGGCACATGACTCAACACCGGCTTCGGGAGCACATGGGTTACGTCCCTCAGAAATCTGTTCTCTTTGGTGGAACCATCGCTCACAACCTGCGGATGGGGGCACC
Source organism: Aminipila butyrica (assembly GCF_010669305.1). Taxonomy (NCBI): domain Bacteria; kingdom Bacillati; phylum Bacillota; class Clostridia; order Peptostreptococcales; family Anaerovoracaceae; genus Aminipila; species Aminipila butyrica. The sequence continues at coordinate 3,204,914 of NZ_CP048649.1, forward strand.
TGATGCCAGCGAAGACGACCTGCGTCAAGCCGCCCGCATTGCCCAAGCGGACACCTTTATTGAAAGTCTGGAAGACGGTTACCACAGCCATGTGGCTCAGGGAGGCACCAACTTCTCCGGTGGCCAGAAGCAGCGGCTGTGCATCGCCCGAGCCTTAGTTAAAAAAGCTCCTATCTATATTTTTGATGACAGCTTTTCTGCTCTAGATTTTAAAACCGATGCCGCCCTGCGAAAAGCACTGAAGGCGCAGATGCGAGATGCGGCACTAATCATTATTGCCCAGCGGATCAGCACCATTATGGACGCCGATCAAATTATCGTATTAGATGCTGGAAAAATCGCCGGAATGGGCACGCACCAAGAACTTATGGCAACCTGCCGCATATACCGAGAGATTGCCGATTCACAGATTACGGGAAAGGAGGCAGACCGCCATGGAAAATAACGACAAGCAACTAGATATAAACACCCCTACTGATTACGATCTGGCGGAAGTCCCTAAACACACCCTGCCCACACTGAAACGGCTGCTGGGCCTGCTGGCTGCTCAGAAAAAATCCCTGATTATTCTGTTGACATCTGTGCTGACCGGCATTGCTCTTTATTCTGCGACCCCGTTGATCATGGGTGTTGCCATTGACCGGCTGGTAAATCACATTCGCCTCCAAGGCATCACGGGAAACGTAGAAGCCCTAGGGTCCATCTTAGGCCCGCCATTACTGATTTTGCTGGCAGCTTATTCCCTTAGTTCCCTGTTTTCTTTTATCCAGGAATACACCATGGCCAGCGTAGGGGAAACTCTAGTACTGTCCATAAGGAAACAGATGAGTGAAAAGATTAACAAACTGCCTCTAGGCTATTACGATTCCAAACAGACCGGTGAATTATTGAGCCGTGTCACCAACGACCTGGATCGGGTAGCTGAGGTGTTGACCACGGGCGCTTCTCAATTTATCAACGCAGTGGTCACCATTACCCTCAGCGTCGGCCTCATGCTTCTTCTTCACCCCTTGCTGACAATTCTTATCCTGCTGTCCATGGCTGCCAGCCTTTGGGCCGCCAGCTGGATTGCCGGTAAAAATTTTCAGGTAGCTTCGGAGAATCAGACAGTACTAGGAGAGCTCAACGGCAAAATTGAAGAATTCTATTCTGGAAATTTAATCCTCAAGAGTTTCAACCAGCAAGAGGAAGCCGCGCGAATTGTGGAAGAAATCAGTCAACGGCAGTACCAAGTCAGCAAAAAAGCCCAATTTCTGCTGTACGCCATCTATCCGATCATCCGTTTCTTAACTCAAACCGGCTTCGTGATGACGGCTATCGTCGGCGGCATCTTCGTGGTTCGAGGTACGCTGACCATTGGCACCGTGCAGGCATTTTTGCAGTACGTCAATCAGATTTCCGAGCCCATCACTCAATCCTCTTATTTCATCAATTCCCTGCAGACGGGACTGGCTTCAGCAGAACGCGTTTTTGAATTTCTCGACGAGAAGGAGGAGAACCCAGATACCACTGACTTTGAGCCGGTGACCGCTCCAAAGGGTACGGTGGAGTTTCAGCATGTCCGCTTCGGCTACCACCCAGACTCCCTATTGATGAAGGATATTAGTTTCTCGGTCAATGCCAATGAGATGGTAGCGATCGTCGGCCCTACAGGAGCAGGCAAGACCACCTTGGTCAATCTGCTCATGCGGTTTTACGAGTTAAATGGCGGGAAAATCTGTATCGATGGAGTAGACATCCACAGTCTGCCAAAAAAAGAACTGCGAAAGCTGATTGGTATCGTCCTTCAAGATACCTGGCTGTTTAAAGGTACCATTGCCCAAAATATCGCCTACGGCAGAATGGACGCCACTCAAAAGGAAATCGTCCAAGCGGCAAAAGCTGCTCGCTGTGACCATTTTATCCGCACGCTGGAACATGGATATGATACCATCCTCTCCAGTGAGGACAGCAGTATATCCCAGGGCCAAATGCAGCTTTTGACCATAGCCCGGGCCATCCTGGCAGACCCTGCGCTGATGATTCTGGACGAAGCCACCTCCAGCGTGGATACCAGAACGGAAACAGAGATTCAAAAAGCCATGTCCTATGTCATGAAAGGAAAAACGAGTTTTGTTATTGCTCACCGCCTGTCCACCATCAAGTCAGCAGATTTGATTCTGGTCATGAAGGACGGAAACATTATCGAAAAAGGCACCCATGATGAGCTGCTCAGCGGAGACACCTTCTATGCAGACTTGTACAACAGCCAGTTTACCGCCCCAAGCAATAGCACAAATTAATATTTTTGCCTATTAAAGTGGAAACAAAGAGACCTAACCTGCTCCCTTCCCCGGTCAGCATGTTAGGTCTCTCTTCCATTCTTGTATATTGCTTCTTCATTTATAGTAAAATTTATGCCAGTTTCTCTTGCTCCGCATTCTTCAATAATTTTCCATGAACGGCGATTAATTCCCCACAGTACGGACATCTTATATAACCCTTCTCCAAAGAAACAGCCAGATTCTCCAAGAAGTATCTCATACAATGTGTACACTTTATCATGTTCATTTCCTCCATTCTTTTATCCCATAACACATGTTCCATATACCACTATACACGGATATTTTCTTAAATAAAGGCTTGACTTTTTTAATCTGCCTGTCCCTGCTGAATGCAGGCGAAAAAATTTTTATTCCGTTTAAGTTCTTACCTAAAAACAAAAGAGGAACTGCCGCCTCAGTCCCTCTTTTATCTGTTTTTTTAATATGTTATATAATTTTCTCCTGGTATATCCCTCTCAGTCCAACCCGGTCCACTCGTCGGCTGATTTCCTCCGAATCAATACTGTATAGTTGCTGCTCTTGCATACGCTGGAAAAATTCAGCTCCTGCAAAGGTGTATCGGTTCATAAGCCCTTCTCGGGTTTCCAGGCGCTCATTCGCATAGGCAATCAAATCTCCTACAGCCAGCTGTCGAGGCATTTCCATCGGTTTTAAACCCTTTAAGAAGCGGGCACTGTTGTATCCAGCCAGACTGCCTGTGGAAATAGCCTCTGTGTGGCCCACAAATAAGCCCGACTTTTCTCCGCCGCACAGCAGATTTTCAATGCGTCGAACCTTCATGGTATCATCTCGTTCCGTCACCGACAAATAACGGATGGAATTACCCTTTCCTCCTGCATACGGATCCGCATAACGGGCATTTTCCAACCCCGGCACTTGGCGCAGCTTCTCCAAAGGAAAGAATGGTGTCATAATCTTCGCGTAACCCGTATCCAACAACACGATATTTTCCGCATATTCGGTGAGGGCGTATTGTTGACATACCTTTAAGTTTAGCTTCTCCTTGGCCACATCCTTTTCTGCCAGCGGAATAACCACCACACCGGTTTCATTCAGTTCTTGCTGAATCTCCTCTGACAAGGAACCCTTCTCTAACTTTCCGGATCCGCTGAAAGCGCCCCAGGCACCATCTTTCCGCATGCCCATAATGTCCATTACTCCTGCTTTTTGCGAAATGCTGACTCGAGGGCCAAAAGCAGGGCATCGGAGGATACACATACAGCATCCATTACCGTAAGCAAGGCAATTTCCCATAGGTCCCGTAGATCCTGTACACTCAATAAAAACATCCCCCTCTATGGTCTCCAGGTCTGTACTTCGCTGTCCCAGGCCTGCTCCATTGGTCACAATCAACCCTTTTATGCGCTTATGCGGTCCTTCTGACGTATGATTAAGTTCCTCTGTAACCACATCGATTACTCGCGCCACCAAGCGAATCTCCACGCCCATCTCTTGGAGCAGCCGCCGTACCTGGGGCTCCACTTTCATCACATCGTATAGACTGGCATGCTTGTGCCCGGGAAAGTCGATATTCCGATGGCGAGAGCAGTTGTCTGTTATGGAAAACAACTCCGATGCACCCAAGGCGATGTTTTCCTCCGCAGCCGTGTATCGCCCGTTATTGCGCATGATGCCGCCTACATTGCCCAAACCTAAAAGCAAATCTGTTTTTTCCACCAGCACCACCGAAGCGCCCGCCTTCCGGGCAGCCAAAGCCGCTGCGCAGCCCGACCAGCCGCCGCCGATCACTACAACCTTATACATGAAAAAACCTCCTCTGAATGGGATTTAACTATCCACATATTAAGATATTCCCTCCAACGGGCGGTTATGTTTGCTAAAAATACCTCTTTTCTTGGACGTATCCGTCCTTTATCAGTTGACCTACATAAAGCAATTTAGCCACTCTTTTCCTGTAAGCGTATGAAGGAAAGGGATTTTTAGTGGCATTATTGCATGTACATGTTATAATTTCTATATGAAAAAGCGGTTCCCCCTCTTTTTCATAAGGATACAGATTGCTGATAAACTATTTCATCCATTTCTATAAGAGAAGAAGCAGAAGGGCTCAAAGTTATGCAGACTAAAAACAATATGGCCAATACGCTAGTTCAACGGGTTAGAGCCATAAAGATACAAGATATTATATTATTTCTCATCATCATGATTGTTTTAATTTTAGGCGTCATTACAGTGTTTCATAATTATAATTGGTACGATACCACTATTGTTAAAATTGAAAAAGTGCAAAACCTCCCAGTTAATCAATTTAATGGAGATAACACAAAAGAAAAGCATTATATTCAGAAAATAAATGGAATTATCATGAACGGAAAACACCAGGGTCAAGAGATACGTTTAAAAAACCAATATGCTTCTTCTAATGTGCTAAGTGAGGAATATAGCCCTGGCAACGAGGTCTTTATTAAGCTCCATCAAGGAAATCAGGAAGAGCTTTCTGGATTAATCTTGGGCTTAAAAAGAGATAAATATATGTCTGTTGTGCTAGCTTTTTTTATTTTTCTGCTCGTTATGGTAACCAGAAAAAAGGCATTTTTCTCCCTCCTGTCTCTGGTAGCAAATATAGCGGTGCTCTTGATTGCTTTAGACTTCAATTACAAAGGGTACAATATATTGAGAATAAGCATTTTGCTGGTTATGTTCTTTACCTTTGCTTCCCTGCTTTTTATAAGTGGCTTTAAAAAGAAAACCCTTGCTGCGATATTATCCACATTGCTCTCCTTAGGAATTACAATCAGTCTCTATCTGATTTTTGTAAAGCTGACAGGCGGTGTGGACTATACGTACATGGAATATATTGCAGGACAAAATTATCAGTCAGAGCTGTTTATGTCTCAAATTCTGCTTGGAGGCTTAGGTGCAATCATGGATGTAGCGATTACCGAAGCTTCCGCCATGAACGAATTACTAACGATAAATGAGAATATTGCTTTAAAAGAATTAATTCAGTCTGGACGGGAAGTGGGCTTTGATATTATGGGAACCATGATTAATATCATGCTCTTTACATATGTCTGCAGCATCATTCCCATCATTGTCTTAAAATTAAAAAATGGCATTAAATTAAGTACCATTATACGATTGCAAATCCCAATGGAACTTTACGGATTCATCATCGGAAGCATCGGCGTACTCCTGGCCATTCCCATCTCCGTATTTATTTCTATCGCTATCTTTAAAAGACGGAGGAAACTTGCATGATTCAGCTGTTAACCATTGTTTTTCTTTTGCTATTATATTGGATTGGTAAAGAACGGGGCCTCATCACCTTGAAGTCCCTTGGTTTTAACCTTGCCATTCTTTGTGTTTTGATTCTGCTTATGTCCCATGGCTGGAATCCGGTCCTGGTGACCTTTCCCAGTTGCCTAATCATTTGCTATATCACGTTGTTTTATCAGAATGGATGGACTGCTAAAACGATGGCCTCTTTCGCGGCTGTTCTTTTTATCCTTTCTGTTCTGTTTCTAATAGCCTACTATATTGGACAGGTATCTCATCTCGGAGGAATCAATGAAATCATGCGAAACGAGGATGAAATCGCCATGTTGTCCCCTTATATTAACATGAATATGAACCAAATAGCTGTTTCCGTGATTATTACAGGCTTAATTGGTGCAGCTCTGGATGCATCCGTCGCGGTAGCTTCTGCCGTTTACGAGGTCTATATCAATAACAGAGATCTATGCTTAGCCAAGCTGTTCCAATCCGGGCTTCATATCGGTAGCGATGTCCTGGGGGCAACCATGAATACACTATATTTTGCATGCTTAGGTGAATCCCTAACGCTGTTTATCCTATTTAAGAATTACCACTATACAATCCTGGAAGTAATCAACTCAAAGGCTTTTTGCCAGGAGTTTGTTATCCTTATTTTTAGCTGCACGGCCTGTATCCTGGTCATCCCACTCACTGCGGTCACCATTTCTTACATCTTAAAGAACCTGAACCGCTTTGAAAAATATCTGCTGGATGAGGAATTATTCTTTGATTGAATTAAAAAAAGAAAAGTCAGGATTTTAATATTGCTTCTGTTGTCTCTCATCCTATGGCGTTTCAATGCCGTATTTCTGTTTTTTACGCATGAGCTTCGGCTGAGAAATCTGCAAGAACTCCGCCGCTTTCCTGGTAGTACCAAACTTTTTCAAAGCATATTCGATTAGCTGCCGCTCTTGCTGCTCAACAATCTTCTCAAAATTCAAAGATGCTGAATATTTAACGCTTCGCTTCAAGTCTATCACCAAATCAGCATACAAGTTTTCATGCAAGACTTCTTGAATATCTTCTCCAGTGATTACGTGCTCCCGAACGCTGATTACCGCCCGGTGAATAAAGTTTTCCAGCTCTCGCACATTCCCCGGCCAACTATATCCTGTCAATGCTGCCAGCGCTGTAACATCCAATTCCCGATCAAGGTTGTATTGCTGGCAATAACTTTTTAGAAAAGATATCGACAAAGCAGCGATGTCCTCTCTCCGTTCCCTCAGCGGCGGCACGGTGATGGTACAGATGTTCAGCCGATAATACAGGTCTTCTCGAAACGCTCCCTGCTCCACTAGCTGTCTTAAAGGGATGTTATTGGCACAGATAACCCGCACGTTGATATGAACCGAAGTAGTTCCTCCCACTTTATAGAACTGGCTTTCCTGTAAAACCCGCAGCAGCTTGGACTGCAAGTTTAAGGACAGGGTGCCTACCTCATCTAAGAAAAGAATACCTCCGTTAGCCAGTTCAAAATAGCCCTTTTTACCGTGTGCCTGAGCTCCGGTAAAGGCACCCGCCTCATAGCCAAAAAACTCACTTTCCGCCAGATTCTCCTGAATCGTGGCACAGTTAATCTTAATGCAAGGCTTATTCTTACGAATACTGTTTTTATGAATTAAATCTAGAATCTTCTCCTTGCCCACACCAGTCTCTCCTTGAAGGATAATGTTGCAATCGTACTGGGCAATATTTAAGGCTTCGTCCACCAGGGCTTTGGTCTCTGGGCTGCTAAATACGAAATCGCCAATCCGGCCGCTCTTCTCCAAATCAGCGGCGTGGGCTTGCTTGGCGGCTTGGCGAAAGGAAATGGCCTGAGTATCATACAGCTGATTGATTCGATCCAGATCCTTTGATATGGAAAGCAATAACGACAAGGTATAATTTTCATACCCCAAAATGAACTGGCCCAGTAGATAGGTGTCCAGTTCCTTGCTCATGCTCTCAGCGATAAGGATGGATTGGGTGTAGCTGTTTTTAATGCTAGTAAAATACAGCTGCCCCTTGTTTCGGGTTAAGAGCACGCTTAGCACCTCAGAGCCCATCACGTCTTCACAATTGATGGTCACATCGTAAGGCTGCTCTTCTTTTTCTAAAACCTCGTCTGCACATTGAACCGGTTGATCTACATTTAGGATGTAAGCAGTATTCGTCCACCGACTCAGTTCTTGTTTTACCTGCTGAGGAGTCAGTGTTCCGACACCAGCCTCATCCAAAATGACGGTCATGTAGCCGTCCGTGCCCACCGCCTGACGGATGGCCGAAACGTAGGTGATACTGGAAACCAAGTCTTTTCCGACAATCAGATACCGCTTCCCTTTTTTGGCTATGGTATAGATGCTATACAAACTGGCCGCCTCATCAAAAGTAGCCATGGTGTAATTCAACTGCAAACTTTCCGGTATGGTTGTCATTGGGGACCCCTGAAAGGCAATTGCGTAACCGGTCACGGTCAATTCCCCGTAATTGTAGTCAATCTTGTGTATCTTCTGAATGAAAACCGGATGAGCGGTCATCGTGGTCAGACAAAATACCGGCTGTCCAATCTTGTAGCCGGAATGTCTGGCAAATCCGCTGCCCATCTCTTCGATAATCCCGTAAAATTGCCCTGCCGTGTTGGTAAAGGGGTTATGCAGCTTTCCTCTGCGGCTGATCAGCTCCAGTATTTTTGCGATAATCTTTTCTTCGTCAAAGCTGCATTCGCTGCAGAGTTGTTGGAAACAGTCTCGTTCCAGGTGAATTCGCTCTAGGGTAATCCGGCATTCTGTCGATGATATGTCTCTATGATTGTCCACCCTCCACGCCGTCACCGGAACGGCAGTCTTCGGTTCTATGACTCTGCTGAGTCCAAAGATGTCTTTCGTCGTCTCCATAGCTCTTCCTCCTCTCTTTATTATACGTGCCTCCGCTGTTCTTGTCCACGGGTTTGAATCGGTTTTACACAGTTTTAAACACTATTGAATCGATATTAATTCACCAAGTGTTTATTTATATTTGTTTGATGCATCTAATCATCCGCTAAATTTCAACACATTACAAGGTATTTTTGAATTTGCTCCATGTTGGCACGACACTTGCGGATAATATAGAGAATAATTCACGAGGAAATGGAGGTACTACTATTATGCAAAAGAAAAAACGCAGTGAATTAATGTTGATTTTAACAGCACTCATATGGGGCACAGCCTTTGTAGCCCAACGGGCAGGAATGGAATATATTGGCCCTTTTACCTTAAACGGGCTTCGGTGTCTCTTGGGGGCCCTGGTCCTGCTGCCTGTCATCCTGATTATGGACCGACAGCAAAAACGAGAAGCAATAAAGACTGGAGCCTTGCAGCCTACTGAAGCAGAGCGCAAATCAGAAAAAAGAACGCTGATAACAGGGGGCCTAGCTTGCGGGTTGATTTTTTTCGTCTCCAGCTCCCTGCAGCAGTTGGGTATGGTCTACACCACCGCCGGAAAGGCAGGATTTATTACATCCCTATATATTGTCATCGTGCCTATTTTAGGCATATTTCTCAAACAGAAGGTTCGCCCTGTACTATGGGCTTGCGTGGCTCTGGCCATAGGAGGGCTGTACCTGCTCTGTATTCAGGAAGGCTTTTCCATGGGTAAAGGAGATTTCCTTGTGCTGATCTGTGCCTTGGGCTTCTCCTTGCATATTCTGGCCATCGACTATTATTCCCCTAAGACCAATGGGGTTAAGCTATCCTGTGTGCAGTTTCTGGTCTGCGGCCTGATTTCCCTGCCCTGCATGTTCTTGTTTGAGACAGTCTACTGGTCCGATGTGTTGCGCTGCTGGCTTCCGCTTATCTACGCTGGCGTCATGTCTTGCGGCCTCGCCTACACCCTACAGGTAGTGGCACAAAAATACACCGAGCCTACAGTTACATCCTTGCTCCTCAGCTTGGAATCGGTATTTGCAGTTATTGCAGGAATTATTTTGCTCCAGGAACAGATTTCCATGCGAGAAGGAGTTGGATGTATTATAATGTTTGTAGCCATCATCCTCGCACAACTTCCTGTCAAAGGAGAAGGGCTGATTAAAGAAGCGACAATGTTAAAACAGGGATAGTCCCCTTATCCAAAACGAGAAAAGGCAGATAATCATTTAACTGCTGATTTTATAGATAATATAAAGGAAAAGAAAGAAAAGGAGATACGCTATGACAAAGTTTATGATTACCGATGATTTTTGGGCATTATTCCCCCAAGCCGAGATTTCCGTCATCCTAGCAAAAGGGATTAACAATACGGAAGAATATGTGGCCGAAGTTCGGCCGGAAATCAATCAGCTGCTGAAACAAAGCAACCAAGAGGCCAACAAGTTCTTAACTGCCGGCACGTTCAGCGAGAACAAGGTAATTTCCGTCTGGCGAAAGGCTTATCAACAGTTTAAAACAAAAAAAGGCGTCCGCTGCTCCATCGAAGCCCTGCTAAAACGTATTGAAAAAGGCTCTGGCGTATCTACGATTAATCCCTTGGTAGACATTTACAACGCAGTCTCCTTGACTTACGGACTCCCTTGTGGCGGCGAAGACATGGACACCTTTAAGGGCGATTTGCTCCTCACTCAAGCAGAAGGCGGCGAGCTCTTTCTGGCTTTAGGCGATGAGGCACATGATAACGCCCTGCCCGGAGAAATCCTCTACAAGGACGACGAAGGTGCGGTATGCCGCTGCTGGAATTGGCGTGACGGACAGCGGACTATGCTGACGAAAAACACGGTCAATGCCTTCCTCATCATCGAATCCGTTGATCCGGGCAAGAGCGATGATTTGAAGGCTGCTGCCATCAAGCTGGCTGAACTGACCACAAAATATCTAGGGGGCACCACCGAGGTGGTTCACTTGAACCAGTCTAATCGAGAAATGACCCTGTAATGAACCTTTATTGAAACTAAAATAATTTCCTTAGATAAAAATACATTTAGCGAAGGACTTCCCGGCTATAGCATTCAGTTTAAACCTTAGAAAGCTCCTGAGATTTAAACACCCGTCCCCTTGCTGGGAAGTTTTTCGCGTGTCTTGCTTTTTATGCTTTTGAAATAGGGCTTTTATAGCCCTACTTACCGTAAGCTGCCATAGCTGACAGCACAAAGCTGTTGTCCCGGCAGGCCCCTGCCATTTCCCCGCCATTCATAGTGCTGTCCACCACCCAGACTCAACAAATCCTCAAAAGGAAGCGCTTCGCTTTTCCCCCAGCCAGCAGCTAAACTAAATTGATATCGTTCCTCTCTACCGCATCCATTATCGAAACTCCTGTCAAAGAAACATGCATTGCTTTCTTTCATTTGTGGACCCCCTTTGTCCTTTTTATTGAATTATTTTACATTTCATACTATTTTTATATCATATTCCTTTTTACTTATCCTGTCAATATTTTACATGTAATATTCAGAAAAATCTTTATATTTTTAGAAAAGATATAAAAATTCTTAAAAAATTAAATCAGCCTCTTGATTTATACTATAAAATATATTACTATAAATTATAGTAATATATAGGAGGGTTTTATGTCATCCATTGATTTAGTAATATTAGGCATGCTGCTAGAAAAACCGCAGAGTGCCTATGATCTTCAAAAAGATGTTGAATACCATCACTTATCCAGATGGACCAAAATCAGCGTGCCGTCTATTTACAAAAAGGTTCTGCAACTAAAAGAAAAAGGATATCTGCAAAGCCAATCTATTAAAGGGAACAAACTTGCAGAAAAAGTCCTGTATACTATTACCAAGGAAGGCAAAGAGTACTTTGACCAGCTCATGAATACTTACGCCGAACAACAAATATCCTTTCTTTTCGATTTTAACGTAGTTATTGCTAATTTAAATAAAATGGAAAAGAATGAAGCGCTTGTATTGATTGAAAAGTTGCAAAAAAATATTTGTCTTTCCACGGAGAAAGTTCAAAGCTATGAAGCAGACTATACGGATATTCCCTTGGTTGCAAAGACCATCTTCGAGCAGCAGCGGCGGCTCTATCACTGCCTGTCCCAATGGCTAGACCACTTTCACAGTCAATTCAAAGGGGCGAAATAGCATGGCTATCACTAGTAGCTTAACCATTTTATTTGAAGATCCGTTTTGGATTGGTCTCTATGAACGCACCGAAAGCTGCCGTTATGAAGTTTGTAAAATTACCTTTGGGCCAGAACCAAAGAATTATGAAGTTTATGAGTTTCTACGCTGTAATTGGCATAGTCTAAAATTCAGCCCCTCTGTTCATGTCCATAAAGCTGATCAGCGGCACGTCAATCCAAAGCGCTTGCAGCGGAAAATTAGCAGCCAGCTCCAAGAGCGCAATGTCAGCACCAAAGCCCAGCAGGCTTTGCAACTCCAACATGAGCAGGGAAAGTTACAGCGAAAGGACAAAAGTCAGGAGGAAAAAGAAACCGAAAAGGAAAGAAAATATGAGTTGCGACAAGAAAAAAGGAAAGCAAAGCATAAAGGGCGCTAAGCTTCACATAACAGGATACCCAGACCAGCGGGCCACTTCACGGTTATCACAGCAGCATATTTTTATGCTGCTTTTTTTCCGTTATCTATAATTTTCTTGTTCCATACAGGGTTGACAAGTTTTTGGAATTATTGTATCATAAATGCAGTTAAGAGGGAGTAATTGATATACAAAGTCAACATCCTGACAGAGCAGTCTGCCTGGCTTTGTAGCCGTTTTTTATGGTAATGAGACTTTTAACATGACTTAGAATTAAAGTCGTGTTGAAAGTCTTTTTTGGTCACTGAATCATTTAAACTTAAAGGAGAAATTATATGATCATCAATGTAGTAATGCTTATTTTGAGCCTGGCCCTAATTCTAGTTGCCTGCTTTGTGTTTACCAACGCCATCGAATGGTTTGGCAAAAGGCTGAACCTAGGTGAAGGCGTTGTGGGCAGTGTGTTGGCTGCCATCGGTACAGCCCTTCCGGAGACCGTCATCCCTATTATCGCTATCGTATTTTATACAAGTGATGGCGCAGAGGATATCGGTGTAGGCGCCATCGCCGGAGCCCCTTTTATGCTGGGGTCTTTAGCACTGTTCGTCGTTGGTGCGGCAGTCTGTATTTACACGCTGCTGGGCAAGCGAAGTCTGCGAATGACCGCAGATGTCAATGTCATCTCCCGAGACTTAAAATATTTCATCATCATTTACGGTATTGCCATCCTGACCAGCCAAATTTACACCCATCTCATGGTTAAGGCAGTTATTGCTATCATTCTGATGCTGTCTTATTTCTTATACTTAAAAAATACCTTCTGTGAAGAAAGTCAGCAGCTGTGCGACTTAGATCCCCTCTACGTATGCCGCATCTGCCGGACTCGGACCAACATGTTCTGGATTATCGTTCAGCTGGTTCTAGCCCTGATAGCAATCGTCTGGGGAGCGCACCTGTTTGTAGGCTATGTAGAAGGCCTGTCCACAGTTCTGGGTATTACTCCGCTGGTGCTGTCCATGATTATTACCCCAATTGCGACAGAGCTGCCGGAAAAACTGAATTCAGTTATCTGGACGGGACGCAGAAAAGATACCTTAGCGCTAGGTAATATTACAGGGGCGATGATTTTCCAGAGCTGCTTCCCGGTGGTTTTCGGAATGTTATTTACTCCTTGGCACCTGGAAGGCGCTACCATGTTGTCTGCAATCTTAGCCTTGACTTCTGCCGCTTTCCATCTGCTTTGGATGAAAATTTTTAAGACGGTCAATGCCATCGTGCTGATGCTCAGCGGGTTGCTTTACCTGATTTTCATCTTCTACTTATTTGGTTAAGATCGGAAAACTTTGATAAAGGTGCCCCTTTCTTTGACACACTAAAAACCACGCATAAATGCGTGGTTTTTTTGTACAATTTATTCTAGTATACAAGCGGTGCTCCTGTATCGTTTCCCTAAGGAGTTCTTACCACACCGTGATCTTTATGGCAGAGATTTTCTATAAGCTTCCTTCGATTTCTTTTCTCGATAAGTCCATCTCTTCCAACGGTACAATCTTAGTCTTCTTTACAATTTTACGCACGATATACAACGCAATCATAATTGGCAAACCAATGTAAGCCACCAGGATGCCATACCAATCTACTCCAGAAGCAGAAAAGGCGTAATATCCCTGGCCTAAGATTACGGCCCCGGATATAATCAGGGAAAGGATGGTTCCATATGGATACCATTTCGTCCTATATTTCAGTACAGACAAGTCCTTTCCTTGCTTGGCGAAGCCCCGGCGGAACCGCAGATGGCAGATACAAACCCCAAACCACGTCATAAATCCAGTCAGCCCGGTAGCATTATACAACCAGGTGTACACCTGACTGTCCCCCGCAAAAGAGGTAAGAAAGCAAAGGCAGGCAATCACCAGGGTGCCTAGCACTGCATAAATTGGAACGCCTTTTCGGCTAGTAACTGCAAATACTTTCGGTGCATGGTTGGATAAGGCCATGGAGTACAGCAGACGACTGGCAGAATACAATGTTGAGTTTCCGCAAGATAAAATCGAGGTCAGGATAACTGCATTCATCAAGGATGCGGCCATAGCAATCCCGCTCCGCTCAAAGACCATGGTAAAAGGGCTTACCGCCACATTATCTACATCTGCACCGAGCAGATTTGAATCCGTATATGGAATCAGCGTAGCCACTATGAAAATGGCTCCAATATAAAAAATTAAAATCCGCCAGAACACGCTGTTAATGGCTTTTGGCACCGTTTTAGCTGGATTAACGCATTCTCCCGCGGCAATGGCGGTAGCCTCTACGCCGACAAAGGAAAACCCCGCTACCATCAAAATGCTGAAAACCCCGAAAGCTCCGCCTACAAAAGGTGCTTCTCCCACTGTCCAGTTGGAAAAGCCCGGGCTATCATTAGAAAAAACACCCAATATCATCAGCACGCCCACTACTAAAAAGATAATAATGGTGACCACTTTGATGCCGGCAAACCAGAACTCCGATTCACCGAATATGCTGACAGAAAATAAATTTAAACCTAACAGCAGCAAGATAAAAATGGAACTCCACATAGCCGACGAGCTATCCGGAAACCAAAACTTCATGACGATGGCGGAAGCAACTAACTCCGTCGCAATTGTCATTGTGCTGCAATACCAATAATTCCATCCCATGGCAAACCCGAAAGCCGGATCCACATATTTCTTGGAATACAATTCGAACGCACCGGCTACCGGCAGATACGTCGCCATCTCCCCCAACGCCGTCATCATAAAATATACGGCGATACCAATGATTAAATAGGCCACCATCGTGCCGCCAGAGCCTGCCGAACTGATGGAGGAACCGGTGGCTACAAACAACCCGGTTCCAATCGCTCCGCCGATAGCAATCATATTCATCTGCCTTGGCTTTAATTTTCGTTCCAGCCCGCTTCCGGCTGGCAATTCTTTAGTTTTATTCTCCATACATCTTCTCCTTATCTTATATCTCTCACCTCTTTAAATCTTACCAGTTCAGCAGCAAGCTCACTGCTTCATCAATAATATCTGGGGTACGGTGGTACAGATCCTCCTCATACACCCGCTCCGTCAGTTTATGAAAATCCTTCCCCCACGGGCCGATGTTAATGCAAGGCATGGATACCTCCTCCAGCTCTTCGATAGGAATGGCATAGAACGAGCCAAACAATGGCATGTATGTATTTAAAGCTCGAACCGTCTCTTTCCCCTCCCGTATGCTGGTATAACTGAGATCCGATATGCCTGTATAAAAATCCTCCACTTCATACGTCTGCCCGAAGTGGGCCTCCGTATAATGGCAAAGCTGACCGGATAAGTCGGCAATATCCGGCGCCAGCCCCGTATAATACCGATTGGAAACATTGGGGTAATAAGGCGGCACTAAGCCATACACAATCCGTGGGGAAATATCATCGATATATTGATATATAAATTCTACCAATTCAAAATTGCACTCGATGATACTGCACAGCCCTTGATTAAATCGCTTCTTAATCTCCTGGAGTTTTTCCCCATAAGGTCCGGTGAAAGCCTCTCCATAGTTATCACAGGCTTCTTCATACAACTTGGTAAAATCTGTTACCTGCACCGTCCAGGGCAGCTTTTCTTCCGGCAACTGTTTCACTTGAGCAAACTGCTGATATCTTTTCTGCATTTCCGCCAGCACCGTCTCAAAGGATTGGCGGCAGATTTCCTCTACCTGCTCCATGACTCCCTGGGGCGTGCGATTTAAAGTTAAAATGCTGAAGCAGCCAGACACCGACAAGGGCATGGATACATCATACTGCTTTTTATTATCCTTCAAATACAGCCAGGTAGGCGGCGGTGCCATTTCACGGCCTTCCACATCGCTGAAGGCCAGATTCAACTCTGTCCGCCGTAAGATTTCACTCATGACATTCAGTGGATTAAGTCCTTCAAAGACCTTGCCGATGTGGGACAAATATCCTCGCGCATAAATAAAAGGCATGAGCTTTCCTACCGAGCCTTCGGAAAAGATTCCTTTATCCGCTTCCTTCCGCTGGTGAGGCTCCGAATTTATCATCATCCGGTAATTCAACCCATATTGCTGCTTCAGCTCTTTTAGCAGGCTGACAGCGGCCCGCATCCCTGCGGACAAGTTCTCCTCATCTGGCACGGCCAATAGCAGGATGTTGCCTTTCAGCCCCCGAACCCGGCTGTACCGCTCCAAAAGCGCCAGTTGTATCGCTCCGCCCCCTTTCATGTCGCAAACCCCTCGGCCAAACAGGTAGTCCCCAGACAATAGGTCAAGCTGTGCTTCCTCTGGCAGAGAATCCTTTATTTTCAGCAGCTCTTCTTTTAAGGGCTCTGGCGAAAAGGCATAAGGCTTCAGCAGTTTATAATCCCCTATTTCTACTACATCATTGTGGTGAATAAACACTACCGTATCTGGCCCTTCTCCCTTGACCAACCCATAAGAAACCGCTCGCTCAAAAGGATCTTCCGGAATAGCATAGGTGCCAAAATACTCCGGGTGTTGCTTAAAATAAGGGATGTCGGAAAAGTGCTTCATGAGGAAATCCTCTGCCGCCTTTTCCCCGCTGCTGAAAGTAAAGCTTTCCGCCTTAATATAGGACAGCAGAATTTTTCGGATGTCCTGCCCGATTTCCTCCAGCCTTTCTTTCTTCTCATCCATAATTGTTTAACCTTCCTTTCTGCCGTTCTTTCTCACCCTCTGTTTAGATGACTTTCTACGTTAAATTCTGTACAAAGGAGCGGTCAGACAAGTCGGTCCGCCAGTACCCCGATAAGAAAGTTCCTTTCCTTCATAGGTCAGCACCTCTACCCCCAAGTCCTCTAATTGCTTCTGAACCTTTGGACAGCCTTTGATGAAGACCACCTGGCCCGGCTTCAAGGCCAGCAGATTCGTTCCCAAGTAATCGTATTCCTCATCATCGGCCTCGATTAAAGTAATCCCTTTGTCAATTAAGTACTCTCGGAAGAACACCGGCATGTACTTGGAGTAGACCACCGCCTTATCGCGGTCCACAAAACTGATGATGCTCATCAGGTGCAGACAGGCATCTACGCCATCTCCGTGAGGCATAGGTATGATTATGTATTCCTCCACCACATCCTTGGTCAGTTCCTTAAACTGACGAATACCTTCATCATTCGTCCGGTAACCTCGTCCGATGGCCACCGTCTTTTCATCAATCCAGAGAACATCCCCGCCCTCCATTTTGCCAGGAGCTTGTATCTCCCCTAAGGTTGGAATGCCAATGCTCTCTAAATATGCCTTTGTAGCAAGATATTCCTTGCTTCTCAGCTCTTTGCCCATAGGAAAGTAGATGGCCCCTTTTTTCGTTATTTTCAGCGGGTCGTGAGCATAAATGGAATCCAGTCCAGTTCTCTCATCAGCAGGCAGGGTATAAACCTCCTTTACATGCTTGCGAATAATCTGCTCAAAGACTTCATATTCTTTCAGCACGGTTGCATAATCGGGACAACCAAAATATTTAAAGTTTTTCCAATTCTCATCCAGATGCTCCTGACTGATAAACGCCTCCTGTGGCCGCTTGATTAAAATTGCCTGAATCTCTTCCACCATGGACTGACAACCATATTTCATATTTCTTTACCTCCTTGCATACACAGTAACAAAATAACAGCGCTTTACTTTTTTGTTTTTAGAAAAGAGCAAATATTGTGCCAACTTTATAGTTAATTGACATTTTGAATAAATATACAACACTTCTCCTTCATATTGCAAGCTTTATTGCATATTTATTTTATTTTTTTATTTATTATTTATTTCTTTTTTAATTTTCACTGTACCTTTTTTCGCAAAAAAATAATAACAAGGTAAAATTTTTTGCACTTTTTTCGCAAAATTTTTTACCTTGCTACTTCCATTCACTCTTTTCTTAATCTACGTGTAGTCCGTTCCACCTTGAGCATGCTCATAGACCATGCTTTTTTATCTTATAGTTCAGTACCTGTCTGCTGACTCCCAGCTTGTCCGCCGCTTCTGTAACGCTGGCGCTGCCCTCCAGCACCTGATTGAGAATCTGCTTTTCATAGTCATCCAGCAAAGCCCCCAAGGTCGCACCGTTTTCCAATACGGTCTCCCAATCCACACCCTGCTCGTCCCCTTGCTGATTCAAAGCCACATCGAGGCCTAAAAGGTCCCCTGTCAAGCCAGAAGCTTCCTGCTCTTTACGCCTCTTATCATAGACCAAGTGCTCCGGCAAATTGTTGATGGTGATGTCCCGTCCCCTGGTCATATTAAAGGCATATTCGATGACATTCTTCAACTCCCGCACGTTTCCCGGCCAATCGTAATCCATCAGCAGACGCTCCGCTAACTGGCTGCATTCCTCAATTTTCCGCTGTCCCTTCTTATTGTAATACTGGATAAAATGTTGGATGAGCAAAGGCACATCTTCTCTCCGCTCCTTCAGCAGCGGCAGCTCAATTTGAAATACACCCAATCTGTAATATAGGTCTTTACGCATTTTCTCCTTCTCCAGAACCTGCGCCACCCCTTCATTGATGGCAGAAATAATCCGTACATCAATCTTTCGTTCTTTTTCCGACCCCAACCTACGAATCTTTTGTTCTTCCACTGCTTTGAGGATTTTTCCTTGCAATTCAATGTTCATGGAGTTCAGCTCATCCAAAAATAACGTCCCCTTATCTGCCAGTTCCAGAAGGCCTTTGCGGTCTTCCGCTCCCGTATAACTCCCGCGCACCGTGCCAAATAGCGTACTCTCCAGCAAGCTCTCCGGGATGGCCGAGCAGTTCTGGGAAATAAAAGCCTGATCTCTACGGCTGCTGTGGCTGTGGATGGCCTGAGCTGCAATCTCTTTGCCAGTTCCCGTCTCTCCCACAATGAGCACGGTGGAATCCCCCTCTGCCGCCCGCAGAATCTTCTCCTTGACCGCCTGAATTCGGCTGCTGTGGCCAATCATATCTTCTACCTGATAGAGAGAATGTCCAACCGAACTGCTTTCTTCCTTTATTCGCTTACTGTAAGGCTTCCCTCCTTCTGCCAAAATCACCGTTCCCTCGATGGCCCCAACGATTTTCCCCTCTACTTCAATGGGATAAGTATTGCTTACAAAAGTCAGCTTCATACCATTCAGATCGGTTACCGTCTGAACCTCATCCAGGACGGCTTTTCCCGTCCTCATAGCCCGAAAATGAGTACTGGTCTCCCGAGTCAGTTCTGGATATACATCCAGCAAGTATTTTCCGGTATACCCCTCATTTTTAATGGAATGGTCTTTTTCATCAAAGATGGCCGAATATTCCACAACTCCTTCCAGGTTGGTAATCAGGACAGAATCCATGGTATTGTATATGTGCATCATCTTTTCCAAGTAATTTGTCATCATCTTCGGCTACCTTTCTTTTTCATGTCAAACTTCCTTGGCATGTTTATTAACTATATTTATTTTATCATTTTTTCTCGCTGACAACCATTAATAATTTTCCGAATATACAGAATTATTTTAGAAAATCTTAGAAATTTATGGTATAAACCTTCATCCTTAGGGGAATGTTTTTTTACGCCGCTTTTGAACAGTTCAAAGCAGACTTGGACAACTTTTGACAAATTTATTCATTGAAAAAGATCTTTACCTTAAAATTCTCCGGTTTTTTAGTGAGAAATCAACAATAATATTTTTAAAAAATTTTAAAAATAACTCTTGACCTTTGAGTATAGGGAATCCCCTATACTATAGGTAGATGATACAACTACTCAAAAATTTCGTTCAATTAAAAGCATGTTATAATCCATCCGATTATGGCGTGCTTTTAATTTTTTGTTCGTAAAAGCTGCCTCATCCCTATACGCCAGTAAACGTTCTGTGGTATGATAATATCATATTTCAGGATTACAGATGTTGAGGTTTGAGAATGAAAAAGGAACGAGATTATTATTCGGTGGGGCAGGCCAGCAAGCTTTGCAATATTTCCACGGATACCCTGCGTTTTTACGATAAAATAGGGCTAATCCGCCCGGATAAGTTGGGGGAAAACAATTACCGCTTTTACAGCAAGGAAGCCCTGGCCTATGTTCCCGTAATCAAATATTACAAACAGATGGGCTTCTCCCTAGAAGAGATTAAAGACCTTATTGATGAGAACTCTTTTGTCAAGCACGAAAAATTTTTTAAGGAAAAAACAGAAAAATTAAAAGGCCGCAGGAAAGAGATTTACATGAAATACGCCTCCATAGAAGGCTGGCTGCGGCTTATCATTGAAGCCGATTTGATTCGAAAAAATGATGTACGTCAGGTGTCCTTGAAGTATCTGGAAAGGGGCTGCTATTCCTATCTGGAGACACCGTTCGCTGACTACCAAGAAGCAATCGTCAACATTGATTATAGCAATTACATCGAAGAAACAGGGGAGCCGGTAGGCGGCGCCCTGCTGCTGCATTTCCCCTCTATCGAAAAAAAATTGCTAGGAGAAAAGACTCCTGTAGTTATTATGCAACAGACGCTGCTGAAAACCAGCAATCCTGCCAGCGTGTGGACCTTCGGGGGGCAAATCTATGCGTCCTGTTATCACCTAGGCCCTTTTGAGGACATTGATAAGACCTACAAGAAAATATTTCAATGGACCCAATCAAATGGCTATACCTGTGACAAAGGCTCCTATGAGCGTTCCCTAATCGACTATTGGACTACGCAAAACACCAGCCTCTTCGTGGTCGAAGTGCTGGTGCCGGTGGAAAAAATATTCTCATAAGGGTAACGTTGTGGTTCGTGGCAATTTACGCTTTTTTACTCTGTAACTTCATTTGATGGAGAGCTTTTTCAGCCTGATAATACCCCTCGCCAAAGGAGTTCTCCCCCTGGGGAAGCATGGCAATGCCTGCTGAAAGCGTTAATCCGTGAAACTTATTTGCCTCCAAACGCCCTTCCAACTCCAAGCAGATTGTTTGAATCCGCTGTTCTGCTTCTGCTTCAGACGTAACCTCCGGCAAGTAAATCATAAAGATATCTGCCGCTTCTCTGGCTGCCAGCTCCGGCTCCCTAATCAAATCCTTAAAAGCTTCTCCCACTACCTGCAAACAATGATTTCCCTGCTGATAGCCTAGAGCGTCGTTAATCAAGCGAAAGTGGTCCAAGTTCATTACGGCCAGCGCCCCTGCAGGTCGTTTTTGGCACTCTTGCTCAATCTGCCTCTCGATACGCCTCCTATTCCATAATCCTGTCACCGGGTCGCGATTGCTCTCCAAAGCCTGTTCCTCTAAATGCTCCTGCAACTCCAGTACCATTTTGATTCGCTGAAGCATCACCAGCTCATTGAAAGGCTTTGTAATAAAGTCTCTGGCTCCCAGCCCCAAACAGGTTTTCTCTACCTCATGGTCGCACAAACCCGTCAAAAATATAATGGGAATCCGAGACAGCCGGGCATCCTTCTTCAGCATCTTTACCGTTTCGATGCCGCTGAATTCCGGCATTTCTATATCCATTAAAATTAAATCTATGGGGTTATGCCGGACAAACTGTATGCCCTCTTTCCCGCTGAGGCACGTATGCACCTCATATTCATTCTCTAAAGCCTTCTGTACTACCATTAAATTGAACTGACTGTCATCTACTACCAAAATTCTTTTCATGGACACTACCCTCCACTTTGAAAACTCCAACAAGATTCTGTCTTATTCTTCCATTATATCACACTTTTCTCTCTTTTTCCTGAATTTGTTTTTAATTTTTCCTGCTAAGGTATAATGAATCTTGAAAAAGGAGCTGACTACCAAGAGTCCTACGGAAATACTACCTGCCATAAGCAGAGTCTCTGTACCAGTAGTTGCTGCCTGCTCCAGCTGCCCACTAATGAGGTACAAGGTGGTGTAGTACATGCCCGCTCCCGGCACCAAAGGAATAATCCCTGGAATGGTAAATACGGTGGCAGTTTCCTTAAAAACTCGGGAACAAATGCCCGCAAAAAAGCCCACAACACAGGCGGCGAGAAAGCAGCCCAACAAGGCTCCGCCATAATCACTGCGGCAATAGGCAAAGACCACCCAGCCCATGCCGCCGATGAGGCTGGCTACAAAGATATGCCGTTTAGGTACGTGAAAAAGAATGGCAAATCCCACGGTGGCGACTAGACCAAATATAAACTGCCAAAGGTATGTCATAAAATAGTACCTCCCATCAGAACCCATAGCCGCATAACGACACCTGCTCCGGTAGCTAGAGATATAGCGATGAAAAAGGCTTCTGAGGTTCTAGCCAATCCCGACAACATATCACCCGCTAAAAAGTCCCGAATAGCATTGGTGATAGCCACCCCGGGAACAAACAGCATTAATGCCCCAATGGTAGTAGGACCTGAGGTATTACCCAATCCCGAAGCCGCACAAATCAAGGCCAAAAAGGCAGCAAAAGCCGTACAACAAAAGCCCTTGATAAAATAATTGGTTTCAAAACCATCGAAGATTGCTGACAGCAAATAGCTAGCCGCACCAATGATGAAGGCACAAACAAAATCTTGAATCGTACCCTTAAACATTAAGCAGAAAAAGGCGCAGGTCAGAGCTGCTCCCAAGAGCTTGATGCCCAGGGGATAGGGCTTCCTTTTAGAAATCTGTTTCAATCGAGCCATACCATCCTCCACGGACAAATCCGTGCTGACAAAATCTCGAGAAAACTGATTAATTTCAGAAATCTTTCCCAGATCCGTGGCCGAGCCTCGAATCCTCTTGATAAAGGTAAACATCTCGTTATCTTCCCCGCCCTTATCCAGAGAAAGAAAAATGCCTGTTGGGGTAGCGAAAGCCTCCACATACGGAATTTTGCAGGCCTTACAAATCCTAGTAATGGTATCTTCCACCCGGTAAATCTCTGCACCGCTCTTCATCATCAGCTCGCCTGCCAGCAGAGCCATAATCAATATTCTTTTTTGCAGTTGTTTCGTCATGTCATCCCGACCCTTCTATATTAAATTCACAAGATAACTCCATTCATCCCTGATTACAGTCCTAAGTATACCATAAAAGCCTTTAAATTCCTTTGCTTTCGCCTAATTTTTATAAAATCCAAAAACCCCCTTGACTTTTTCGTTTTATCGCTTTATTATAATAACGTAATAACTTATTAAATCGATAAATATTCTAAACAAAAGTCAGGAGGTTGGGACCATGAAAGCCGATACAAAAAAATATTCCGCTAAAGTTGACAAGAAAAAAGACCTCTCCAAAGAAGAGCTCAGCGCTTATATTTTATACAGCATCAACGGCTGTTCTCAGGTTCAAGCGGAACCTTTGCGTCCAGCGTTTGTTGGCTCCTATCATTAAGCGTTTATCTATTATATAGTTACCCATTCTTTAAAAGTCCAGCTTGTTTTCAGTCAACTGGACTTTTATTCCGTTTTTTGATATACTACTCCCATAATCAAGTTATGAAATAAAAGAAAGATATTTAGGAGAACGGTATAGATGAGACTGAATAAATACATCGCTCAGGCAGGCCTTGCCAGCAGGCGAAAAGCAGACGAGCTGACTGCCAACGGAAACGTAAAAATAAACGGACTGGTAGTCAAAGAAATGGGCTACGACGTTCAGGAAGGTGATGTGGTAGAAGTCAACGGCCGTCGTATTGACAAGATAGAAAAAAAGTCGGTTTACGTGATGCTAAACAAGCCGCTGGGCTTTATCACCTCCTCTGCCGATGAAAAAGGCCGGCCCACAGTACAGGACTTGGTAGCTGACGTAGATGCCCGCCTCTTTCCAGTGGGACGACTGGATTACAACACCACCGGGCTGCTGATTATGACCAATGACGGGGATACAGCCTACCGGATTACACACCCCAAGCACCACGTTTACAAAACTTACCGAGCTCGGGTAGCAGGCGTCTTATCTGCTGCCAAAGTTGCCCGCTTGGAAAAAGGAGTGGATATCGGCGGCTTTGTTACTGCCCCGGCTCACGTGAAAGTCCTAAAGCAAGGCGAACGCTCTGCCATCGTGGAGATTCAGATTTATGAAGGCAAGAATCGCCAGGTCCGCAAGATGTTTGCCGCTGTAGGAAACAAAGTTCAGGAGTTAGACCGAGTAGCTATAGGCGAGCTCTACCTGGGACGCTTGATGATTGGTCATTACAGGAAATTAACCCCTAAAGAAATCGAATATCTAAAAAATGTGTGACCCCTATCCGCCTCGCCTTGGCGGTTAACAGCAAAAAAGCAAGACGTCTAATCCAAAAGGATTGGTTCGCCTTGCTTTTTCTTTATTTTTATGCCTCAGCAAAAGTCAGCAGTATTCTGTACCTGTACCCTTACTGTGTGATATAGATTTCTACCCGTCGGTTCTTGGCTCGGCCTTCCTCCGTATCATTGTTCCCTACAGGAGAATAGTGAGAATACCCTTCTATAGAGAATTTATCCCCAGACATGCCGTTGGCCGCTAAGAAGTTAACTACCGTCAACGCTCGGTTGGCAGACAGCTGCCAGGAGAACTGCTCATTGGTCCCCGACACGAAGGCCGTATGCCCGCGAATACTGATATGACGTACTTGAGAATAATATTCACCCATAAGGTCTTTCAACTCTAGGAGTACGGTACTGTTTCCGTCAATAAGCTGGTCGCTGTCAGGGATGAACAGCAGTGTATCCTTTAAGTCAATTTTTACATAGGAATCCGTACCCGTAACCTCTACCTGCCCTTGAAGGTTGTTCTTCTTAATATAGCTCTTTACCTCTTTAGCCAGCCGTTCCATATCGGTAATTTTTTCCCCATCGCTTTTCTCATCCGAGGTAGGAGCCTCCACCATCTTGGGGTTATTTAACGCTTGCCCCATGCTCTCTGCCACAGCCTTAAACTTGGCCGCATCGATAGTGCTCATGGAGTACATAATGATAAATAAGGCCAGCAGCAAGGTAATCATATCCGAATAGGTCAGCAGCCACCTCTCATTGTTATTCTTTTTTTCTTCTTCCTCGTAGGATGCTGGTCTCTTCCTCAATGTATCTCCACCTGTTCACAATCTCTTCTAAAATCAATTTTCAATGTTTTCTATATATTTGGACGAGCCGTCCGGAAATGCGTGATAATAAAGGGATAATTCGTTGCGTACGCTGCGGCTAAGGGCGCCGTTGGCAATCATGCAGACACCGTCCAAAATCATTTCCTTTAAGAGCCGTTGTCTTTTCAAGTACACTTTAATTTTGTTGGCCATAGGAAAGTAAATCAGATTAGCAAAAGACACCCCGTATAAAGTGGCTACGAAAGCCACCGCTATGGAGGAAGTCAGCTCTTCTGGGCTACTGAAATTGGACAGCACCTGAATCAACCCCAAAACGGTACCAATAATGCCTAAAGTTGGTGAAAACCCGCCAGCTGATTCAAACACATCTATTTCCACTTGTTTCTGGGCCACATAGGACCGTATATCCGCCTCCAAAATATACTGAATCTCCTCCGTCGTCTTCCGCTCTAATATAAGAATCAATCCTTCCTTCAACAGCAGGTATTGCTCCCCGCTGAGCGCCGGATCCGTCAAGGCCGTTTCCACCTTAATAAAACCGTCCCGCCTGCAGGCATCTGAAAGTTCTGCAATAATTTGAATAATTTCCTCCGGGTCTCCATATGCCTTAGGATTAAATGTCTTTCTCAAAGTCTTAAAGGCCTGCTGAAGATCGTGAAAAGAAGAGGATGCCACTACGGCACCTATGGTACCGCCCAACACGATAATCATCGGACTCAACAACAGCAGAGAAAGCAGCTTTCCTCCCTCCAGCAGGAAACCAACCAGCAGAGAGATTAAGGCAAAGCCTATACCTATAAGCAACGAAATATCCATATAAAAACTCCTTGTCCACGTGTCAATCTAGTCTGCAACTTGCAGAGCCTCTGCTAAATATTTTATTTCATTATCGAAAAATGTCAAGTTATACAGCAAAACTGCCGGAATAAATCCGGCAGTTTTTATGCTAAGGAAACTAAATACTCATATCCTGTTCTTTAAGAATATCTTGCTTACGCGGCTTCTTTCGGTGCAGCATAGCATAATACACCGGAAGGAAAACCATGGACAACACAGTGGAAGAAATAACTCCTCCAATATTTACCAAAGCCATACCTTGCATCATCTGCCCATCTCTAGCCAATGGAATCATGGATAGAACCATAACTAAGGCGGTCATAACGATTGGTCTCATACGAGTAACCCCGGCTTCAATCAGAGCTTTATCAAGCGGCATTTCCTCTTCATACTGTCTGGCCGTATCCACGTATAAGATACCGTGGTTTACTACGTTACCAATCAGCATCAAGAACCCGAGCAGAGACGTCATACTGATGGATGCATTCATCAAGAACAACAGCAGGAAGGACCCGATTAAGGCCAACGGTACCGCCGTCATAATCATCAGCGAGTACCTTGGTGACTCAAACTGAGCGGCCATAACTACGAATACCAGGAAGAGTGCAGTCAGCATCGCTGTACCCAGGGAGCCGAACTCTTCACTCATCATTTCATCCATGGAGTTAACCCCAGTAGAAACGGTCTCCGACATATACTTTCCCGCTACCTCATCGTCCAACAGTGCCTTGGTCTTCTTATCAGCCTTATCGGTGTAGTCTGCATCGATGGTCACGGTATATTGTTTATTCTCTCTAGAGATCGTGCTTGGACTGTCCTCGTAGTGAATATTTGCCACATCGGTCAAAGCAACAGAGCCACCGGTTCCAGTAGATAGGATGATTCCCTGAACCTTATCCAGCGTATCGTACTCCCCATTGGCAAATTCTACTTTCACGTCCGTATCTTCCCCATTGACCTTCATGGAGGTAGCAGTTGCCCCACTGAGCATGTTGTTGACAGTCTGGCCGATTGCTAACGGGGACAAACCCTCCGCCTTTGCCTTAACGGAGTCCACAGAAATCTTGACTACCGGAGCTGCATTTTCCAGGGTGGAATGAACCTTGGTCACTTCCGGCCTGGTCTTCAACTCTTCCACAATCTTGTCGGAAGCTTTCTTCAATTCATCATACTGAGTACTCTTCAAGATGATTTCATATCCGTCACCGGACTGAGTCATCGACATGGAGGACCCTACATCCATAGTAATATTGGCATTCTTGATGGCATGCATAGACGGTCTCCAGTCATCTATAACCACTTCGGAATCCTTTACTTTATCTTTTAAATAAGCGGTCAGCGTCGCCCCAGAACTGCCTGACATGGACAAGGCACTTCCGCCATAAGTCACCATGTAGGAATCCACTCGCTCGTCGCCCACGATAACCTTTTCCACATCTTTCAGGGTCTGGTCAACCTTATCCAAGCTGGCCCCCGGCCTAGTTTCAATGGTAACAGAGATGGAACCGTCATCATCGGCCGGCATCAATTCCATGTTAAGCTGCGTGGCCAGCAAGCCAGACACAACCAGCACACCGATGGACATGAAGATGACAAGCTTTCTTTTAGGCATCAACCCTCTCATCAGTTTTCTGTAACGAATCTGAATCGTACGAATCGGCCGCTGAGCCGGTGCCTTCGTCTTTTCCTCCGGTCTATACATAAAGTAGCACAATGGCACGATAGTAACGGCGGAAATATAGGATGCCAGCATACAAAATACAATAGTAAAACCTAAAGGCTTAAAAAACTGGCCAGTTAAACCGGATAAAAATGCCAACGGTAGGAATACAACGGAGATGGTTGCCGTCGAAGCAAATACGGCCAAAAGAACGGTTTTCGTTCCGTCGATGGCTGCGTTTTTATAACTCCGATTCAACACGCTGCCCTTGCTAGCGGCATCTACGTAACCCGAATCATATTCATCATCTGGGATGGCGTGAATTGCTCTAAAGCAACTTTCCAGTACAACGATGGAGTTATCTACCATCAAACCTACACCCAGAACCAGTGCACCCATGGTGATCGTATTTAGGGAGAAATTCATGAAATTCATCATGATTAAGGCGACGAAAATAGATATCGGTATGGATGTCCCGACGATTAACGAGGCCTTTAAGTCTCCAAAGAACAGATAGATGATGGCCATGGAGATAATGATGGCTAAGATTAACGTCTCAAATACGGAGTTTAAGGACTCCATAATGGTATCCTTGGTATCATTGACCACGGTAATCTTCAGATTCTGGTCGGAAGCTTCCAGCTTCGCCTTCACTTTCATAACTTCGTTAGAAACATCTACCGCACTGCTGCTCTGTTGTTTCTTAACATCAATGGAAATAGTGTCTTCTCCATTATATCGGCTGATACTGCTCTTATCTTCCAGTGCCTCGTATACCGTAGCTACATCCTGAAGCTGCACAACACTTCCGTTTGCTACATTTATTGGAATCCCCTTAAGACTTTCTATATCATCGTAATCAGCTCCAGTGGTTACAGAGTACTCCATATCACCGGTCTGGGTGGTTCCCGCCGGATAGGAGAAATCACCGCTGGCAATGGCCTGAGACACAGCGCTCAGGTTTAACCCATACTGATTTAATTTTTCAGCATTCAGTTCTACCTTTACGTAAGACGCCTGTCCCCCGGAGATGTCTACACTGGCTACAGAACCGATTTTTTCAAACTCAGGTACAATTTTATTATCTACGTAATTATACAGGTTGGATTGAGCCTTGTTGCTGACAGACATGGTTACAACCGCCGTATCAGACAAATTGATTTCCATGATGTTCGGAGTCTTAGCATCGTCTGGAAGTTCAGAAACCAAACCGTCCATCTTCTTCTTCAAGTCGAGATAGGCTTCGTCCATATCTGTACCATATTTGTACTGAATCATAACGATAGAACTATTTTCGTTAGATGAAGACGTGACTGAATCCAAACCACTCAGCGTATCGACGGCATCCTCCACTGGCTGAGTCACCAGTTCGTTGATATCGTCTGGGCTGGCCCCTGCATAAATGGTGCTGACAATCATAATCGGCATGTTGATCTCAGGCGTTTCCTCTAACGTACTGCTCGCTACAGAGGAAAGTCCGAAAACTACCAGGCAGAGTACGCATAGGACAGCTGTTACCGGCCTTTTTAAGACGAATTTAGTTAACCCCATTTACTGCCGCCCCCTCATAAAGCTCTGAACTCCAAGTTGCAATGACCTTGTCGGAGCTGCTTAAACCGGAAATGACTTGTATATTTTCATCATCAGCAATACCCGCTTCAATAAATACCTTTTTGGCCTTCCCCTTCTCATAGGTGTATACCAGAGCCTGACCGTCTTCGTAATACACCGCATCTGCCGGAATCGTCATAACGTTTTCTACCTTGTCAGAGATTACATTGACGGTAGCTGAGGTTCCTGTAGCTAAGGCAGCCTTGGCATCAATTTTAGCCTTTACCTTAAATAGCCCAGAAGCGGAATCCACCATGGTGCTGATTTCACTGACAGTGCCCACATAAGAGCTGCCCCCTTTTTCCACAGTTAACGTATCGCCCACCTTCATATTCTTGGTTACTCGCTCTGTGGCATCAAAAGAAACGACCTTATCGCTTCCGCCGGAGATAACGCAAATTTTTGTCTGCGGACCTACGTTGTCATACACGTCTACGTCACAGGATTCCACCAGACCGCTGGTAGATGCAGTAACTACACTATACTCTGATTCGTTGTTATATGTATTGGTAGCGGATTGATAATTCAGCTGGGCTCTGGATAAAGCGTTTTTCGCATCCTCATAGCTCTGCGTAGAAATGTCTCCACTGGTGTAGAGGGCTTCGGCCCTTTCCATAGCAGTTCTGGCATCAGACAAGTTTACCTGTGCTGACTGCACACCGATACCGGCAGATTCCAGCTGCTTATTCTCGATGGTGCAGATTACCTGCCCAGCAGATACCGTCTGTCCCGCCGTTACCTTCACGCTGGTCACTTGACCTGATATCTTCGGATAAATCTCCTCATAATTGGCTGGCTCCACCTTCCCAATCAGCGAACTTTTCAGCTCAATATTTCCCACTTGCGGGCTTGCCAGCTGTACTGAAGGAGGTGTGGCTTCTTCGTAGTTCTCCTGTCTGTCTGCAATTATTCTAGGCACAAGTACCACAGCCAGCACTAGGACTACTGCGACACTTACGATTATTTTCATCTTGCCTTTTAATTTGCCTTTCATATATTCTCCCTTCCTTTACCTGTCTCTATAGCTCTTGTTCCATGAAAAAGTGACAGCATGTTGGGTAAGTTCAGTAGTATATTTTTAATCAACAAAAAAATGTTGCTTCTCCACTGTCACATATATAACAATAAAGTATAATCAGAAACTCAATATAAACAAATTGGTAAAATTTAAAAATAATGCGCTTGAAAATAGGGACTTTTTATTCATATTCCCAAGAATATAAGTAAAGAATTCCATTTTGTTTATATTCGTGTAATCAAATTGTGTTACAATAACAAAAATAATAAGATTATTTAACATTAAAAGGTGGTGTATATATATTGCAAGCTCCCGCTCAAACCGGCATCCGCTCCCGGATTCGTTCCCGGATGGCAAAAAAGGCTCTTACCTTTATGCTTTCCCTGCTGGTCTTTATCATCTTGCTTCTGACCATGTGTATTATCAGTGTGGCCATTATCCTGTTGTACCGATATGGGGTTCTAAAAGAAATTACCGAACCAGCTATCGTCGGCCCCATCCTGCTCTTGATTATCAGCAGCATCCTGATCGGTACCATCTTGACTGGTATTCTAAGCAAGATCCCCCTGCGGCCTATACGCAAGGTAGTAGCGGCCTGCAACCAAGTGGCAGATGGGGATTTCTCCATTCGGCTGCCACTATCCCCCATCGATGAGTTTAACGTTTTTTCCAAAAGCTTTAACCGCATGGTTGAGGAACTGGGCAGCCTGGAAATCTTGCGCTCCGACTTTGTTAACAACTTTTCCCACGAGTTCAAAACGCCCATTGTATCCTTGCGAGGCTTTGCCAAAATCCTGAAATACTCTGATTTAACCGAGGAAGAACGAAATGAATACTTGGATATTATCATCAGTGAATCCAATCGGCTCGCTGAGCTATCTACCAACGTACTTACCTTGACAGCCTTAGAAAACTTGAACATTATTTCTTCTAAAGAAGACTTTGATCTATCGGAGCAAGTGCGCCGAAGCGTATTGCTGCTAGAGTCCAAGTGGTCTAATAAAAGCCTGGAGCTGATTATTGATTTAGACGACCTGACCTACAACGGCAATGAAGATTTGCTCAATCAGGTGTGGATTAATCTTATTGACAATGCAATCAAGTTCTCCCCAGACAAAGGTAAGATTAAGATTAAGCTGAAATCCCTGGGGGATCGGGTCATGTTCACCGTGATGGACAACGGCTACGGTATGGATGACGAAAGCCAAAAGCACATCTTCGATAAGTTTTATCAGGGTGACCTATCTCATTCTACGGAAGGTAATGGCTTGGGGCTAGCCATTGTCAACAAAATTGTCAAACTTCACCAGGGAGAAATTACGATGGAAAGTGAGCCAGGCATTGGCACCAACTTTTCGGTGGTTCTGCCAGTGTAGTGTTCGATCATCTACACAGTCTTACTAACATATAAATCATAATGGGCTATATTCTTTTCTGCTGCAAATTATCACAGCTTTATTTGACTGACATCTCCACCGAATTCTTTCCATTTATTAAAATAACTCAACACAACTCCAGACAGATTGAGGTTGTGTTGAGTTGAAGTATATAGTTTTTATACAGATAAACCTTCTATTATTTTTATTATCTTTACCAGTTCATCTAAGCTTTTTTTATACTTAACGATTGTTTTAACAGATTCTGATTGCTCTTTTATACTTTCTAAAATACTGTTAAGTTTTTCATCATGAGTCCAATAACCTCCCACTTTATTTTTGCCTGTTCCTGTTTGAATTTTAATGCCTTTAGTTTCATTCTTTAGCGTTACCTCAGCGCCAAGCTTTTTGTTCTTTTTGAAGAAATACATAGCATCATTAGTATATTGTTCTAAAGTTCTTCTGTTTCCATGTCTTGCTAGATGATATTCTACAGAATTCTCTATCGTATCAAATGTTGCTTTATGCCATTTACTCACTGGTTGCCCCTGAGATGTAAAGTTTGTCTTTTGAAACCCAAGATCCTTAGCTGCTTTAATGCCGTTTTTTTTCAATCTCATTAACAAATCTCATCTTTCAAGGCTTTTCGAACGTGAACTAAACAATCAGCCGAAATTGCGCCTATTCTTTTATAATTCTCCCGAGCGTTATTCAGACTAATATCATTTGCTCCACTTCCCAATAACACACTGGACAAATTTCAAAT
This sequence comes from Aminipila butyrica, assembly GCF_010669305.1. NCBI lineage: Bacteria > Bacillati > Bacillota > Clostridia > Peptostreptococcales > Anaerovoracaceae > Aminipila > Aminipila butyrica. The sequence goes on from NZ_CP048649.1 coordinate 3,237,225, forward strand.
GTTCCTGGCAGTTTAATACTTAATGTACAGTTGCCACAACATACACATTTATATTTTTTCATGTAAAATAATCTCCTATTTTATAACTTACCCAGCATGATGGCATTTTACCGGATACGATACAAAATAACCTTGACGGATATGGTATGACAACTCCATCATTATCTTTTAAACGATAAAGGACAAAGTCACCTACTGAATTACTAAACAAAGATATAGATTTATCATAGAATTCAATTGCTAATGCCACATATTCTTTCCCTATTGTGAGCGTCAGGTATTTTCCATCTTCATTTAATTTCTCTGTATTTATGCATTTTACCTTCATCTCGTATGTCGATATTGTCCTGTTTTTACGTTTTGATAAAAATGAACTTGAAAACTCCCGCTTGGACTTTTAAATGTTTTCGTAGACATCTTAGCCCAATCATTAATGGAACTGCCATCACGGGTTAGAGCTTTAATGACATTGTGGCTGTTAAGTTTACTACCATGCATAATTTTATTTGAATTCTTTATAACTTCAGCGCGTAATGTACCACCATTTGTAAACACTGAGCGTGCTTCTTCATATGTCAATTTTACATTAAGTTTTGGCATATTAACAATATTGTTAGCACCGGTCTTACCAGCGCCCTTAACTGTCATCTTCCCAGCTGTTGTCGTAACTGATGTCTTGGGAACTGCACTCTTATATGCACCATATCCACCAGCAAAAGTAGTTACTACCGCAGCACTATCTATCCAATGCTGCATTGATAAAGGCTTTTCGGGATTGACTGCACCATTTTTTAATCTTCAACGATTTCCCTTTAACCTCTGTATGAAAATATTTCCTTATTAACTCTTTATTTTATGTCACTTTCTTTAACAGTAAGTATATCTATAGTACCCTTAGTTTCTATTATTACCTTATCATTTAAGTTTATCTTAGCCCTTACGATATCGTACTCTTGGAACATATTATATTCCGCCTCCCTGTTCACATAAAGCTTATAGTAATCAGCATTCCGCAATTATTTCTTAGTTGGTATTGCAGTTACCAATCTTACTACTCCACCGTTATTTTTAATCCAAACAAATAAAACATCAATAGTAGATTCCTCCGCAATACCTGAATGGATTGATATCGATAGAAGCAAGATGCGCAAAGGGGTCATTCCTAACCCCTTTGCCTATTAATGAAATGTATGAAAACAGGCATGTCTACAATTGCTCTAATTGACCTCCTACACCATAATCATCTCTTTAATGATTGTATAAACCTGTTATACCATTCCATATCGGAATTATAATTATTTTTATTATACTCCCAATGTGCTTGGAAATTATTTAAGGAACTATTAAATTCAGGGTATTTTGCTTTAAACTCATCTAAAAATTCAATACTCCCCCCAATTACAGCATGTTCTTCATGCGATATAATGATTCCCCATCTACCTTGCGATGAATAAATTGCATTTTCAACGTTAACATCTATTTGCATATATTCATCATAAGAAGTAGATAAATCAAAAGACCAGTGCTTTAACTCATATTTAGAAACATCACAATTTTGTTTAAATATATCTCCTATTGCCTCTTTCTCAATTTCTGAAATATATACTTCTTCATCAATATAAAGATTACTTAAAGCAATCTTTAAAGCAGTATATTGCTTTCGTGTCATATAATATCCATCAACTGGATATAACAATTCTACCTTTTCAATTTCCTTTTTAAAACAATCCTCGAAAGGGTTATTCCCTGAGAATACATTAAAATACGATTTAGCTATTCTATCGAATGAAGATTCCGATAAGGTTTTAATCATTTTGTCGCACCTCTATCAATGAATCTAATAGATATGTAATGTACTTGGTATATTATTTGCCTCATAGACCTATTACAACATATCTTATTTCTCGTATGAGCAAGCCATGGTTTTCGCGGTATGTCAGTAACAACATCGGTTTTCAAGTGGGGTAAGGGTACTGCCTTCATCACCAAAAAAGATGGCCACATTATCTGAAACTATGTGGCCATACAGCTTTTATTCCTGAAGCAGCATTTCCCGTTCAGCTTTTTCAAACTCATCTATAGCAGTATCCTCATCGTTATAATAATCTTCCCAAAACCCCAATCTTGACCACAGTTTAGGCAATATAGAATATGACCCGTCCTTTTCTTTATTCACCACCCAGCACGCGGATAGTTCCTCTGAGGTAATTTCAAATAATTTTGCGGGGAAAGGTATAACAATACCATCATTATCCTTTATTCGATAAAGAATAAAATCTCCAATAGATTCACTAAAAGATGATTCTGATTTGTCATAGAATTCTATAGCTAAAACGGTATATTCCATACCTACTTTTAAACTCTGATATTGCCCCTCCCCATCTAATCTTTTCGTATCAATGCACCTAACTTTCATCTTGCATTCCTCCTTACTTATTAAATTTTACTTTCATCTCGTATGTCGATATTTGTCCTGTTTTTACGTTTTGATAAAAATGAACTTGAAAACTTCCGCTTGGACTTTTAAATGTTCTCGTAGACATCTTAGCCCAATCATTAATGGAACTACCATCACGGGTTAGAGCTTTAATGACATTGGAGCTGTTAAGTTTACTACCAGGCATAATTTTATTTGAATTCTTTATAACTTCAGCGCGTAATGTACCACTATTTGTAAATATCGAGCTTGCTTCTTCATATGTCAATTTTACATTAAGTTTTGGCATATTAGCAATATTGTTAGCACCGGTCTTGCCAGCACCGCTAACTACCGTCTTCCCAGCCGTCGTGGTAACTGATGTTCTTGGGACTGCACTCTTATATGCACCATATCCTCCAGCAAAGGTAGTCACTACCGCAGCGCTATCTATCCAGTGCTGCATTGATAAAGGCTTTTCGGGATTAACTGCACCATTTACCGTATCGAAGAATCCCATAGACAGCCAATTGCCCACATTGTATGCACTTGGATTGTCCCGCATAGTATCGGCTCGATATACCATTCCATGCCAAACATCATCAAATATATATTTGTTGCCACTGGGGTCTATATACAATATTGGGTTATTTCGGCAGTACGTATACAGATTCAAACTTAACGGGTCATTTACATCTCCAGTAAAACTGTCTTCACTGATAAATCTTCCTATTTCCGGATCATAATATCTTGCTCTAAGATAAATATCCCCCGTCTCTTTGTCAAAATACTCCCCACAATACCTGAATGGATTGCTGTCGTTTGAATCAATGTTTTTCTCATTTCCAAAGGCATCATACACATACCCTTTCGTGACATTCCCAGCACCATCGGCTAACTGTACTACATCCCCATGGGTGTTGAACAGATACCATCCATTTTGGTCACTTTTAATCAGTCCATTCCCTCGGATGTAACGGTTGGTAACAGCATTGCTTCCGTCAAGCTCTAAGGCTATATCCTGTCCTTCCCATACCTGTGTAGTTTTTATGCCGTTTACTGTCTTTGATATACGAAGTCCATCTGGTTTATAAGCATAAGCAATATCTCCTACGTCATTTTTCACTGCCGTCATTCGATCAAAGCCGTCATAGGTGTAAGCCTCATTGCTTGCAAGCTGCCTTTCGGCTCCCTCATTTACGGTCTCCGTTTTCTTGCTGATTGTATTTCCGTTAGCATCGTACTGATAGTCGGTAATATCCTTCTTACCTCCTGCCTGCTTGGTTTCCTCCGTCAGCCTGTTGTTCAGGTCATACGTATAACCTACAATGTAGGCTTCTGCGCCGCTGACGGCCATTGCGCTGCGATTATTGGCCCTGTCAAAAGTGTATGTCTTGGTGATGGCATCAGAAACTCCGCTTTCCGCTTCTTTCGTCAACCTACCAAGTCCATCATAACTGTAGCTTGTCTGTCTGCCCTTATTGTCCCTCTTCGTGGCCTGATTTCCATCTAGATAATAGGTATAGTCATAGCTGGACAAAACATCTGACCCCTTTTTATTGTTTAAGGAGGTGACCATGTTTGCCAGGTTATAGGTATATGCTGAGCTGTCTCCGTTTCCATAGCTCAGGCTGTTTCTGTTTCCATTGGCATCATAGGAATAGGTTGCTACCAGCATTCCCGCTTCATAGACCTGAATTAGTCTGTCTTTTTTATCATAAGTATAAGCCAATTCCTTCTTTGAGGTTCCATTTACTTTAACCACAGAAGTCTTTACATTTCCTGCTGTATCATAGGTATACACCTTTTCAACACCGTTTGAATCGGTTTCCTTGACTTTTCTTCCTTGATCGTCGTAAATATAATCTGTCCGCAGATTCTCATTCTGAGTAAAAGCCAGTGCTCCTGTCTGCGTATAACCCATGGTCTCTGACTGAGTCGCTTCGTTCTTTGTCACACTCTGACTAAGCTTTCTTGACAGCCCATCATACGCATATCTTGTGACAACACCGTTTTTATCCGTCTTTGACGTCATGTTTCCATTGATGTCATAGATATACGTTTCTTTTTTCCCAAGCGGATCCGTCAAAACAGTCAGGTGTCCGTATTGGTCATATTCATATTTCGTCAGTTGTGCACCCTGTGCGGTTTTCATCGCCGTCAGATTTCCGGCTACATCATAAGTGTATTCCACCTGATTTGCCAAAGCACTTCCATTATAATTTTTGACCTGTGTCAGCTTATTCTTATTGTTATAGACATTCTCAATCTTTGTAGAAGCTTCCTCTGCGCCCGGCAAATTATTTTTTATCTGTTTTCGGATCAAGTTTCCATTGGCATCGTAATAATACTTGGTTACAGCCATGGATGTTTCCGTAAAAGGCGTTTCTTCCTTTGCCAATCTTCCAAGAGCGTCATAGGTGTATAAAGTCTTATACGTTCCACCCGCCGCATTGCTTCTGGCATCTGTTACAGCAGTTTTTCGCCCTGCTGCATCGTAGCCTGTCGTAACGCAGTTGCCATTGACATCATACTGCCGGATAACATTTCCTGCATGATCATATTCATTCCTTGCAGTAAAGTGTTCCGAATAGTTCTCCGTATTGGCTCTTGCCGATTTTTCCTTGACTGCCTGCCCTAGATAATTATACTCAAACGTGTGGAATACTTCCGTCCCGTTAATGATCTGGCCCTTCTTGGTCACTCTGCCGTATTTATCATTATATTCCGTGGTTTGGAGGGAACTGCAATCTGCTCCTCCTTCCACAGTCTTGATGATTTTATCATCATAGTATGCGGTAGATTCTTGAGCCAGTGTTTTATTGGTTTGGTCAGCAGAGCGCTTTAAGATGATGCGGTCTTTATTATCGTAGCCATAAGTGGTTACACTTCCACCCGCCGCCAGATCGTTTTGTTCCTTTGCTATCCTGTATGCACTGTCATACTCATTGGCCTTGAGAAGGATTTCTTTGCCCCCCTCTACACGGTATACCCCGGTTAGATTTCCTGCAGGGTCATACTGATAACGGGTCACTTGTCCCAGCTCGTCGGTTTCTGTGGTTATATTTGCTGGTGTATTATAGACATATATTTTGGTGCTGTTATCTGGATACTGAACTTTCGTTACTCTTCCGGACTTGTCATAGGTGTAATGGGTTACATTGCCATTGCCATCGGTTTCTGTCAAAATTCTCCCATAGATATCGTGGGTCGCCTGTCTTGATATGCTTCCCAGATTCTTTCCGTCCGCATCTGTTACGTTTTGAACGGTAATACCGGTTAAATACGCACCGTCCTTATAGGTGTTGCCCGTTCCAATGAATGTTCCGGCAGCTACATCCGTATACCTATTGCTCTGAATAACATTTCCATACGAATCATAAGCAAAATCACTTTTTGCCTTTAACTGCCCATTTTCATAAACCAAGGACTGTGCAACGGTCTTTTTATCGGCTGATGGCAGATTCTGTTCAGAAATAACCGTAGCGGCATCCCTTTTATAGGACTTGCCTGTCACATAGTTGTACTGGCTATCGTAGGTCAAGGATACTTTATACTCCGCATCTCCAGTGTTACCTTCTGAGAGAGACGGCCAATAGGAAACGGCATTGCCTTTATCATCATAAGCATAGCACTCAATATTTTTAAATGCCTGCTTGTTTGATGTGTCATATCTTTCTGTGGTTATCTTTGTCTTGGAAGGATGCACAAGCTGATTATACACATTGTACGTATTGGATGTAGACTGAACTAATTTCACGCCGGCATCATACACTTTTTCATAAGTGCAATATCCTCGATGATAATCAAAGCCATATTCTTTCGTAATATTCCGAGATACATCTTTTTCTTTTACATACCAATCATTCCATATTTCAAAAGGATCCTTATCTGGAAGTTCTTTGCTGTAGCCATCCGCATTATATAAGGCATCTCTTAGCTGCCCATTTTTCTTGTATTGATAGGAGTATTCATACTCCTTTCTGTTGTACTCTTTTCCATTCTGACTATCAAATCGGCTTTTGATGGCAATATCCATGATGCAGCCATAGTCATGCCAGGCATTGCTTCTTGGATAATATTCATAATTAACCGTCAGCCCCGTGGGATAAGTGATCTTGGATAACCCTGCATAGTAGTTTGGATAATATTTATCATCGTCACCAAAACTATCTACACCCATAAATTTGTTGCGGTCGGACAGTTTAAAACGTGCCCCAAAATCTGCTCCGCACAAAATATCAGTATAATTATAAGTAGTTACTTCTCCTGCCGGATTCGTCACTTGAGACAAGTTATATTCATTAAACTGCCCCGGATATTTTTCATATCCCCGCATCTTGTCCAGTTCTCTTGCTTTGTTTCGGTTGACCGTATAAGTAATGGTCTGACCATCAGGCATCGTTAAAACTTTGTCATAGCCCGCTCCAGAAGTCTTATTTGTAATCGCGGTGACTCTTCCAAGTGAGTCTGTTATATTGACATCTGTCATGTTGTTGATGGTAGCATACACAAAAGATATGGTATTTCCAAACCGATCGACGATTGCAATCAATTTGCCGTCCCCGTTGAAATATTCTTTTTTTCCATCTGCATAAGTCACACTGTGGGCAGACTTCTGGCCTCTCACCTCTTTTGCCTCATTGGCGAAGATGACATCTTTATAGGTGTAATGCCCCAGATTGTTCACCCAATTTGGTGATATGCAGAATGTCCTGCCGTCAGACAAATGAAGTTTCATATAATCATAATAAAAGGTATCTTTGTCTATATATGAAAAATTGAATTTCCATCCTGTTCCCAATCCCCATATTTTGTCATTTACCGTAGATGGATTTGAAACTTGCTTACCTGATATGGTATTAGTGGTTGCTGACGTCATGGCAATTTTATAGATATAGGCAGAATAAGAATCTCCGTCTGCTTTTATTTTTTGCTGACTGTACAGCCCTCTTAAAGCATCCGAATCAATTACTTCATCGTCACCTTGGGGCTTATATTTTTTTGTCTCAATGCAATTTCCCATGGTTCCATCTGGATTCTTGGCAAATTGCTTTTCTCTTTCATAGACCTTCATGGTCGAGTATATGGGTTTACCTTTTTTGTTGGTACCATATTGTATTTTTCCATTGATATTGTAATAGTTTGCTTGATCTGTACTGTACTGTCTTGTTATATCTAAATCCATCCCCCCTGCTCCGGGCAAAATGACATCTGTCACATTATAATCGAGAGTCCCCGAGCTTAAGTTGATTTGTTCGTTTGCCCCCTCATTATGCTTAAAAGGCGCACTCAACAGTTTTTCCGGATTATATTTTACCTCTGAGAAATCATCTCCGCTTGCCGTCAAAGCAGCCCGACGAAAACGCTTTTCATAAAGAGAATCTACTGTTTCCTGTGCTTTTTCATCTAATACCTCATCTCTGGTTCCCTGTTGAATTGCCTCTTTAATCTCTTCTTCTGTCAGCCCATAGCTAATCATATCTGAATAGGTGAGCAGCGCAGCTTCTATATTTTCTCCCTGCTGTCCAGAATATCTAAAGAATTCATCGCTGACTCCAAAAAAGTCACATACTTTTAATTTGTTTTCATCAGACAGTTCCTCATATGTCATATTGGAACTTGATAAAATTCGGATAATTTCATTGGTCGCATCCAATAGCTCTTGTCTTGTTCCTATATAACCGGTCATCCCGTAATAGATCTGCCGGGACAACTGCTCCGAAATAGCCGAGGTATCCAGTTCATCGCATATTTCTTCTGCTACAAAGTCAGGTACATTGCTACCTCCGGTATAGTTCGCTATACCATAGTCAGAAAAGTCTTCTGCACTATTGCCTGATTCATCACAGAGAAGACTCCCCGTTTGATTGGCAGTATAATCCAAAGTAACCGCCGTATTAGGGGTTACAGCCTCACCAAGTGTTAAAATAGCCTTATTATTGAATATATCGATTTCCGTTATTGCGGTTTCATCTGCAGATATTGGATAAATGGTTGTATTTCCTGAGATGGTATAGGCTGGATTGGAAGGCTTCTGATAGACTGGATCTATATTCTTTATATCCTCTGTTTTTTTAGGGTTATTATAGATCATCTTTACTTTAAAATCTTTTGGTAACGGAAGTTTATTCGCATCCAAGATTTTATTAAAATTTAAGGTCAGAATATTCCCATTGACAAACGCACTGTTTATCAATAAAGGCATTTCATCTCCTTCTATCGTTTTTTTATCGGGTAATTTAAGCTCACCGTCATCCTGTTCCGCTACCTGAAGCTTGCTCTCACCCGTACTAAAATTAGTTTCAACCTTGTCTTTCGTGCTTAATGATTCTGTACTTGTTAAAGCTGTGTCTGCATCATCTGTTTCTTCACGAAACAACTTATCATGACTTGACATCTCTACATCTATGTTGTTACCATCAGACAAAAACGCCTCTGCATGTACCGTCTGAAAACCCATGAACGTGATAGTTAGGCACGTAATAATAAGAAAACTTGTAACTTTCTTTATTATTTTCATTATTCTCCCCCTTTGTAAAATAGACCTTCTGTTTATCTCTTCATTCCCTTGTCTCCCACACTTTCAACGCTGCATTCCTTGCAATTTCAGTCACAGCTTTGAAAGCTTCTTTTAACGTATCTTGTTGCCCCCCTTTCTTACAGGATTTAAGGTAAATATCTAGATATTTGCCCTAAGATAAGTATAAGTCTAAATTTCTACTTTTTTCTGGCTTATCTTTTTCTATTTTCTACCAATATTCGATATTTTTTAACACTAAAAAGCACCTGCCAATATCGGCAGGTGCTTAACTTAAACCCTTTTTCTTTTAAATAATTTCGTTCCTTCTGAGCTCAGCCAACTACAACGCAGCCGGTGAAATACCTACTCCAGTAGACAACTTGTAGCTTTCCACTGCTAAGTTGTAGCCCAATAGAGCTCCAGCTTGACTTAGTTTAGCACTGTTCAATGCCAGCTGTACCTGCTGTACATCGGAAGAAGTCACCATACCCAACTGAAATCTTCTATTTATGGTATTTAGGCTGTCTTCAGCATTTTTCAAAGTCTTTTTACCAGTCTGTACCGTGTTATAAGCATCCATCATAGCGTCGTACTTAGAACGTACATCTAATTCAATATCCGTCGGTTTGTTCTGTAAGGCAATCTGAGCGTTTAGCAGTTGAGTCTTGGCATCAATATACTTAGATGAACTGCTGGGATAAGCTTTATAACTGTTAAAATTTAATTGAGACAACTCTACATTATAAGTAGCTGTCTTCATTTCAATACGGTTTTTCAGTGCAGCCTCTACAGCCTGAGCCAAAGTCGTCTCTGGCAATTCGACCTCCTGAATACTGTCCGTCAATACAACCTCCTGAGAAATGTTATAGCCCAAATAGTCGTTAAAACTCTGTTTTAACTGCTGCAAGGAACTCTTTGCAGCCTCTAAATCAGTTTGCGCACTCTGGACCTCTTTATCCATCGCATCTACTTCGCTTTTGGAGGCAGAACCCACCTGATATCTTCTCTCGGTAGTAGCCAGTAAACTCTTTTTCAGCGTCAAGCCTTCATTGACAAGATTCACCTGATTTTCTGTGTTTTTCAAGGTGTAATATTTTTGCATTAAGCCCTGCTTTAAGGCATTCATTCGGGCTTCGTCATTTTTGTCCACCATGGACCTAGCAAAGTCTCGTCTGGACTGAAGCAACTTTTTATTAGAGGTATCAAAACCAGTAATAACGGCATCTACTTTTTCCAGTTTGCTCAGACTACTGGAGTTTTCGCCATAGCCCTTAGCTGCACTGTCATCACTCTGCTTCTGCAGCTTAATCAGTTCCATGGTCTTACTGTTATCCAGCTGTTTATAGGCCCCTTCCAGAGACAACTGAATAGGCTCTAGCTTAACAGCAGCCTCCGTAGTGGTTTCTTCATTGCCTTCTGCGGTTTGCGCAGGAGCCTCCGTTGCTGCTGCGCTCTCTGTCGCCGCTGCCTTAGTGGATGCTGGCGCAGTGCTGGCTGTATCGGCAAAGGCCAGCGAAGCGGTGGACATAGTAACGGCCATGCAGATGGACAGAGTCCATAAAATATATTTCTTCTTCATTTCTAAATTTCTCCCTTAGCTTTATGTATCGCTGAAAAACAAAAGTGTTTCACACTAAATTACATCTTATTAAAATCATTATACCTGCGGAATATTAACTGAAAATAAATTTTTTGTTTATGTTGGCTTAATATTCCTGCTCTATTATATATAAGGATAGCCTTTTGCTTTTAGCAAGAAGGCCCTTTTATATACCGTGCAGACTGCATTCCTCAAAATAAACCAGCGAATGGGGCTCTGCACCAGACAATATACAAGCGTTTGCGTTCATGATAAAATAAGTGGATTGGAGGTGTATCATGTTTCGAATTTTAGTTGTAGAGGATGATACCAATACAAGAAAATTGATGAAGGCCGTTTTATCAGCCAACGGTTATCTGCCCTTGACGGCCTCAGACGGCTTACAGGCCTTGGATATTCTGGATTCTGAGCACATAGATTTAATCATTCTCGATGTGATGATGCCTCATATGGACGGCTACGAGTTAACCCAGGAGCTTCGCAGTTCCGGTTACGAACTGCCTATTTTAATGGTTACAGCCAAACAACTGCCTGCGGACAAGCGAAAAGGCTTTATAGTAGGCACGGACGATTATATGACGAAACCAGTAGACGAAGAGGAGATGCTTCTGCGCATCAAAGCCCTTCTGCGCAGGGCCCAAATCGTCAATGACCACAAACTGACGATCGGCGAAGTCGTTTTAGACTACGATGCCTTAACCGTACAGCGGGGAGAAGAGGTCCAAACTCTACCGCAGAAAGAATTTTATCTGCTCTACAAGTTATTGGCCTATCCCAACAAGATATTTACCCGTATTCAGCTCATGGATGAAATCTGGGGTATGGAATCGGAATCCACTGATTACACGGTCAATGTCCATATCAACCGACTGCGAAAACGGTTTGAAAAATATCCCGAATTTACGATTGAAACTATCCGCGGACTAGGTTATAAAGCCGTGAAAAACGTATAGCCTATTGGCTCTTCCATTCGCAACCCCTTCCAGCTACCTTTTATAAAATCTCCCGTTCCACCGACACCACCTGGGCCTCTGTGTTGCTTTCTATAAAGTTCAGTACGTTGTCCAGGATGCTGTTGGCATGGGCAGTCTCATCTGTTACGCAGGATATGCCGATGACAATAGCCTGATGCATATCCTGTTTGTCGACCTCCGCAATAGAAATATTGAACTTGTTCCCAGCCTTTGCGCACAGGCTCTTCACCACCATACGCTTCTCTTTTAAGGAATGTACCCAGGGTGCATGCAACTCAATCAGCATGGTTCCTATAATCATCTGTATCTATCCTCCCTCTATTTTCTATCTATTTTATCATCTTTTACCCCTTCGCACCAGCCCTTCTAGGTGCTCTATTGGCAGTATTTATAGAATCACCAAACCAGTCTCCCACTATTTGGAATACTAGATTGCCTGTTTTTTTATTTTATGGTATATTATTAATAGTGTAGTCGAAAATCATCGGAATAAACAAGGTCCTGTCGCTTGCTTTGTCCGCATGGTTTTATGTCTTATGAGAAACTGGATTTATGACAGAAGCACGGCCAAATATGCCTGGTTACTAATCGGATAAAGTCAGCATGTTTGTGTTCGAAAGAAAAATGCCCCGGTGCTCAGTATAGAACTGCCAACAGTTTAATTAATTTTTAAGGGGGCATAAAGAACATGAAATATTTAAAAAACAAATTATTACTTTTTATTTCTGTACTATTAGTTTTGACAACTTTATTTTTAACTATAATCTCTTCTACGCTCTTTTACCAAAGCTCTATGTCAGAAGCTAAAAACAATTCCCTATATCTGGCTGAGGCTTATCAACAGCGAGTTGATGCCGTGCTTAGTATTTACCGGGATGCGGTTTCCAAAACTTCTGTTAAAAGCTTTTTAACCGACGGAGCTACTCCGGAGGCAGAACAGAGGCGTCTGCTGCAAGAAGAAGCAGACGTATCTGGCTTTGACTATCTAACAATAGCCGACGCCCAAGGGAATAATGAAAAAGGGGATCAAATCAGTGACCAGGAATTTTTTCAACAGGCTCAAAATGGCGTGCCATATATGTCTCGTCCCGTTCTGAGTGCAGAACAAAAACTGGTTCTCTATATTGCCGCACCTATTGAAAACACGGACAAGATTCTTTATGGCGTCGTGCCATACGAAGTCATTAATACAAAGCTTTCTGAAATTAAAATTGGGGAAAGCGGGTATGCTTTCGTTATTGACAAAGATGGACTGACAACGATTCACCCTGATGAAGAGAACGTATCCAATCCAAAAGACTATTTTGAACTGGCCAAAGAGGATGACAATTACATACCAACATCCAAAATTTTTGGCGAGATGATTGAGGGAAAAACCGGCACCGGATTCAGCTATTACAACGGTCAACGCCGTTTAGTGGGCTACACTCCTCTGGACGGTCCAGAAGGCTGGTCGATTGCCGTTACCACGCCTTTAACACAAATCGAAGCTAGCCTGAGAACTACACTTCTTATTTGTATTCTCGTAGGAATCATTCAGCTGGCAGTCGCCTTCGTTATTACCCGGGTATTTGCTCAAAAGATTACCCAACCGATAGTTGAAGCCACCCGCAGAATCGAAAGACTGGCAGAGGGAGATTTAACAGAAGACATACAGCTGTCCAACGGAAAAGATGAAAGTGCCCGCCTAATACAAGCCTTGCAAAACACAGTTCATGGACTGCGGTCTTATATCATAGATATTTCTACCGTGCTTGATGGGGTGGCCTCTAAAAACTTAACTGTTTTCAGTCAGGTGGACTATAAGGGTGATTTTGTTCCCATTCAGACATCTTTGAACCAGATTCTCCATACATTAAACAGCACTCTTGGCGATATTTCCGGAGCAACCGAACAAGTTCGGGCGAGCTCCTCTCAGGTAGCTCTCGGTGGTCAGAACCTGGCAGAAAATTCTACGGAACAGGCTTCCACCACAGAGACCCTTACTCTTTCTCTAGAAGAGGTTTCAAAGCGGATTCAGGAGAATGCTGATGATGCGCTTTCCATGAAAAACATTACGCAAGAAGCCCTTTTAGAAACACAGCGTGGAGATGATGAGATGCAGCGGCTTAAACAGTCTATGGCCAGCATTGATACCTCTGCCAAAAAGATTCAGAGCATTATCCGCATTATTGATGATATCGCTTTTCAGACCAATATTTTAGCGTTGAATGCGGCAGTAGAAGCTGCTCGTGCCGGAGAAGCCGGAAAAGGATTCTCCGTAGTAGCTGATGAAGTCCGGGCTCTGGCTTCTAAGAGTGCGGATGCAGCCAAGCAGACGACGGATTTGATTAACAGTACGATTCAGTCTGTGGTTCAGGGGAAACAAAATACGGAACAAACTGCCGATGTTTTCCAAAAGATTGTCGAACAGACTAGCACCGTTAATTCCTTTGTAACAAAAATTTCTGATTCTCTTGAAAAGCAGGCGGCCAGCGTCTCCGAATTAGAAGATGGCATGCAGCGTATTTCCATGGTAACGCAAGCCAACTCAGCTACAGCAGAGGAAAGTGCTGCAACCAGCGAAGAATTACTGGGTCAGATGCAGTTGCTGCAAGAACGAATTGCCCAATTTCAAATTTCTGAATCATGCAAATAACAAATCGCTGCCACCCGTAAAACGGGTGGTTCGATCCAGGCTATAAGCCTGTAATACTGGCCAGCGTCTCAAGGCGCTGGCTTTAACTACGTTCAAGCCACATTGCCCTTGCCCCTTTTGCTACCCCTCAAAGGGGCTATTTGAATGGGTCTGTATATTCCCTAATGCTTAATTTATCCATTGCCATATCATGCTTTTCCTGTTCTTGAATATATTTCTTTATTGTTGCTTCATTTAATCCTACAGTACTTACATAATATCCTTCTGCCCAAAAGTGTCTATTTCCAAATTTATATTTTAGATTTGCATGCCTTTCAAACATCATCAATGCGCTTTTTCCTTTGAGGTATCCCATGAAATTTGCTACACTTATTTTTGGCGGTATGGATACCAAAAGATGAACATGATCTGGCATCATATGACCTTCAACGATTGTCACCCCTTTATATTTACAAAGTAGCTTTATTATTTCTATCAGACTTTGACGATATTGATTATAGATCACTTTTCGTCTATACTTTGGAGTGAACACAATGTGGTACTTGCACATCCATCTTGTGTGCGCTAAGCTATTCACCTTAGCCGCCATAAAAATCACCTGCCTTTGCTATTTTGTGGCTTGAACAACCTTATTATAGCAAATAGGTGATTTTTTTGTATAACAGCTGACGCGTACCCGCATAGCGGGTAGTTTTATGTTTCGCTCACTTCGTGTGCTCAACAGGCTTATAAGCCCAAAATAAGAAATCCCCCAGAGAACAGACTGTTCTTTGGGGGATTTGTTCTATACACAATTCAAATCTTATTATTTTTTTAATATTAAACCAATATCACGTCGAACCTGCATACCTTCAAAATGGATTTTGTCCACATTGGCAAAAGCCTTTGCTCGCGCTTCTTCATGGGTATCTCCTAGCACCGCTACCCCCAACACCCGGCCGCCGTTGGTAAGTACGGTTTGTCCCTGGCTTAACTTTGTGCCGGCATGGAAGACCAAAACTTCTTCCTCCACTTGCTCCAGTCCGGTGATCTCCTTCCCCTTTTCGTAGGTACCCGGGTAGCCTCCCGAAGCCAACACGACACAGACAGCCTTTTTCGGGCTCCATGCCAAGCTTATCTCCTCTAATCTATTATCAATTACGGCATTGAACACATCCAGCAAGTCTGTTTCCAATCGCAGAAGTACAGACTGCGTCTCTGGATCGCCGAACCGATTGTTAAACTCGATAACTTTAGGACCATCCTCTCCAATCATCAGTCCAATAAACAAGACTCCCTTAAAGTCCAGCCCATCTTTCTGAAACCCTGCCAGCGTAGGCAGCAAGATTTCTCTGCGAATGCGCTCTTCTAGTTCTTCATTAAAGAGTAAACTAGGGGAATAGGTTCCCATACCGCCGGTGTTGGGCCCCTTGTCCCCATCAAAGATCCGCTTATAATCCTGTGCTGATTCCATGGGAACAATGGTGTTCTGATCGACAAAGCAAAGCATCGAGGCTTCCACCCCAGTCAGATATTCTTCCACCACAACCTTTTCTCCCGCAGCACCAAAGATTTTATCGCCCATCATCTCCTGGATGGCCTGAACAGCCTCCTCCTGGTTTTCAGCGATTACAACACCCTTGCCAGCCGCCAAACCATCGGCTTTGAGGACCATCGGATAGCCATATAGGCCTACCGCTTTCAGCAGTTCTTCTTTATCGGTAAACTCTTGATACCCTGCTGTAGGAATGTGATGACGATCCAGAAAAGCTTTGGTAAAGGCTTTGCTGGCTTCCAGCTGGGCACATTTCTTATTGGGCCCAAAGGCTCTCACCCCAACCTTCTCCAATTCATCGACAATGCCTAAAGCTAACGGCACCTCCGGTCCAATGACAGCCAAATCCACTGCTTTCTCCTTGGCCAACTGACAGATACCGACTATGTCTTCTGCGGCAACGGGCAGGCACTCCGCCACTTGGGCAATGCCCCCGTTACCAGGCGCACAATAGAGCTTCTCCACCTGATCGCTCTGAGCCAGTTTCCAAGCGATAGCATGCTCCCGACCCCCATTGCCTACGATCAATACTTTCATAACAAAATTCCTTTCCCTGTCATTTTCCACCAACGTACCAAAGCTTATATACACGCCCTAATGCTTAAAGTGGCGAACACCCGAAAATACCATAGCAATGCCCAGCTCGTTTGCTTTCTTGATCGATTCTTCATCCCGAACAGAACCACCCGGCTGAATAATAGCCGTAACCCCGGCAGCCCCTGCCGCACTGACGCAATCGTCAAAAGGAAAGAACGCATCGGAGGCCAACACCGAATCCTGCAACGGGAAGTTGGACTGCTTCACCGCATTTTCTACGGCCCAAATCCGATTCACCTGACCGGGCCCGATTCCTAAAGTTCTGCCATCCTTGGCGATAACGATGCCGTTAGACTTGATGTGCTTCACAACCTTCATGGCCAGCTTCATGTCCTCCAGTTCTCGCTCCGTCGGAATCCGGTCGGTAACTACCCGAAGTTCTTCTTCCTGAAAGAGCACATCATCCGTATTCTGCACCAATAGTCCCCCGGAAACCTTCTTCACATCCAGTTGTCGTTCTGCCTTCTGTCCAATGTCTTCTAGTTTTAACAACCGCAAATTCTTCTTTTCAGTGAGAACAGACAAAGCTTCCTCTGTAAAATCCGGTGCCAGAATAATCTCCAAGAAAATCTTGCTCATCTCCCTAGCCGTTCCCTCATCAATGGTCCGGTTGGCTGCCACAATCCCCCCGAAGATGGACGTCGGATCGCATTCATATGCCTTCTTGTAGGCAGCAAGAATATCAAAACCCGTGCCCACACCACATGGATTGGCATGTTTTACCGCCACCACCGTAGGCTCTTCAAATTCTTTCAAGGTGGCCAACGCGCCCTGGGTATCGTTAATATTGTTAAACGACAGTTCTTTGCCGTGAAGCTGCACAGCGCCTACCAAACTTCCAGCCGGAGCTTGAATCTCTCGGTAATACGCCGCCTTCTGGTGGGGATTCTCTCCATATCTCAGGTCCTGAATCTTTTCATAAGTCAGTGTCAAATTGTCTGGCAGCTCTGCACCAATCTGTTTCCTCAAGTAATCGGAAATCATCGCATCATAGGCTGCCGTGTGCTGAAATACCTTTAAGGCCAGCCGATATTTTGTATCTATGGAAATGCTCCCCTGCTGACTCAATTCCGTCAATACTTTGTCGTAATCCGACGGGTCGCAGATTACCGCTACATCCCGATGGTTCTTAGCCGCAGAGCGGAGCATTGTAGGGCCTCCGATATCGATATTTTCAATAGCCTCCTCCAGTGTTACATCTGGTTTCAAAATAGTTTCTTTAAAAGGATACAGGTTGATTGCTACAATATCGATGGTCTGAATACCCAATTCTGCCAGCTGGTTCATGTGCTCCGGCTTCTCTCTTCTGGCCAGAATTCCTCCATGTACTGCCGGATGCAAAGTTTTCACCCGCCCATCTAGGCATTCTGGAAAACCGGTCACCTGAGAAACGCCCTTAACCGCTATACCATTGTCCGCCAGCCGCTGGTGCGTCCCTCCTGTGGATATAATTTCTATTCCCATATCGGATAAAGCCTTCGCAAAATCCACCACACCGGTCTTATCCGAAACACTTATTAACGCTCTCATGATTTTCCTCCGTATATGTATAACCGCTACCGCGGTTTTATTTACCCTTTAAACTGCCTCTTTTCAATGACAATGTCGGCAGCACCTGCTGAATAGCTTCCGCCAGAATCTGATGTTCTACCGCCAGCACTCGTGCTGCCAGCGTATCCGTGGTATCGCCTGCCAGAACAGGTACTTTACGCTGAAGAATAATCGGCCCGGTGTCCACCCCTTCATCTACAAAGTGAACCGTCGCACCACTTTCCTTCTCTCCTGCCGCCAGCACCGCTTCATGAACTCGCTGTCCGTAAAAACCCTTTCCGCAGTACTGCGGAATCAGGGATGGGTGAATATTAATAATTCGTCCCCCATAAGCCTGGATAAGCTCCGGCTCCAACACGCTCATGTAACCCGCCAGCACCACCAGGTCCGTTTCTGCCTCTTCCAAGGCATCCAACAGCGCTTTAGTCCTCATAGATGTCGCTGGAAACTGCTCCTTTCCGATGACCCGGGTGGGAATACCGTGTTGTTCCCCCCGCTTTAAGGCAAAAACTCCAGCCTTGCTGGCAAGGATACAACCAATCTCCGCCCCTTGAATCTGCCCAGACTCTACGGCATCAATGACGGCTTGGAGATTGGTGCCTCCGCCGGAAACTAACACAGAAATCCTCAGCATAAGGTAACACCCTTCCCCTCTGCAATCTGACCGATGACAGAAGCTGTCTCACCTGCTGCTTTCAGCGAAGCTAGCACAGCCTCCACGTCGGCTTTGGGAACCACCATCATCATGCCTATCCCCATATTATAAGTAGAGAACATATCCACTTGCTGAATGCTCCCACACTTCTGAATATAACCAAAGATAGCAGGAACTTCCCAAGAGCCTACCTGAATTTGGACCCCCAGTCCCGCCGGAATAATCCGCGGGATATTCTCAAAAAAACCACCGCCGGTAATATGAATAATGCCATGAATGGGATGTTTGCCTACCACCGCGTCACAAGCCGCCGCATAAATCTTCGTCGGCGTCAGCAGGGCTTCTCCTAACGTCATCCCCAGCTCTTCCACATAGCTCTCCACCTTCATCTGCATTTTTTCAAAGAAAACTTTTCGCACTAGTGAATAACCGTTGCTGTGGATGCCGCTGGAAGCAAGGCCGATTACCGCATCCCCCGCTTGTATGCTGGCTCCGGTAATCATCTTTTCTCGGTCTACTACGCCCACAGAAAATCCGGCCATGTCGTATTCTCCATCTTGATAGAAGTCTGGCATTTCCGCCGTTTCACCTCCTACCAGCGCACTGCCGCTCTGATAGCAGCCTTCGGCAATGCCCTTGACGATTTCGGCAATCTTTTCTGCTTGAACTTTTCCCGTAGCAATATAGTCTAAGAAAAACAGGGGCTTTGCCCCTTGGCAAAGCACGTCATTAACACACATGGCTACGCAGTCGATGCCCACCGTATCGTGCTTGTCCATCAAAAAGGCAATTTTCAGCTTTGTACCTACCCCATCGGTGCCAGATACTAAAACAGGTTCCGCCATGTGAGTGGTATCTAATTTAAATAGGCTGCCAAAGCCTCCTAGCCCGGTCAGCACATTTTCGTTAAAGGTCCGCTTTACATGAGGCTTCATGAGATCTACGGCCCGCTCCCCTTCTTTTGTATCGACCCCTGCATCTTTATAAGTTAATTTGCTATCCATAAGTTCCTCCCTTATTCTTCAAACTTCATACCCAGTTCAGGCAATTCCAGGGGATAATCCCCCGTAAAACAGGCGGTACAAATTTTGTCTGGCCCCAAAGAAATAGCCTCCAGCATGCCTTCCACACTGAGGTATCCCAGGGAGTCGGCTCCCATGCCTTGCCGGATTTCTTCAATCGTATGGGTGGCGGCTATGAGCTTGCTCTTGTCCGGCGTATCAATACCGAAGAAACAAGGGTCGGTTACCGGCGGCGACGCGACCCGCACGTGAACCTCTTTTGCTCCAGCCTCCTTTAGCATGCGAACAATCTTTGCGCTGGTGGTGCCTCGGACAATGGAGTCATCAATCATGATTACCCGCTTACCTGCTACATTTTCCTTGAGCACGTTCAGCTTCAACCGCACGCTTAACTCCCGCATCCGCTGATCTGGCTGAATAAAAGTCCGGCCTACATAGCGATTCTTGATGAAGCCTTCCCCATAAGGGATACCCGATTCCTTAGCATATCCGATAGCCGCCACCGTACCAGAATCTGGCACAGAGATGACCACATCTGCCTCTACCGGATGTTCCTTGGCCAGAATTTTGCCGCAGAGGTTTCTGGCTGTATAGACGTTCCGCTGGTCGATATCGCTGTCTGGTCTGGAAAAATAGACGTATTCAAAAGCACAAGAGGCTCTCTTCCCCGCCTTAGCATAACGGTATGATTTTATTTCATGGTTTTCAATAATTACCATTTCGCCCGGCTCCACATCCCGAATCATCTGAGCGCCCAGCAGAGAAAAGATACAGCTTTCAGAGGAAAGCACAAAGCCTTTTTCCGTCTTGCCAATACACAGCGGCCGAATACCATTTGGGTCCCGGACACCAATCAGTTTGTTGGCAGAGGTAATGACCAAGGCATATGCCCCTTGAACCACTTGCAAGGTTTGGTTGATGGCCTCTTCAATCGTGCTGTTCTTTAAATGTCTGGCGATAAGGGCCGCTATAACTTCTGAATCGATGGAAGTCTGGAAAATCACCCCATCGTCCTGCATTTCTTCCCGCAGGATTCGGGCGTTAACCAGATTGCCATTGTGGGCCAAAGCCAAAGGGCCTCCTTTGTGGTAGACCACCAGCGGCATAGCATTAGAAGCATGGCTTTCACCAGCCGTGCTGTATCGCACGTGGCCGATAGCAATATCCCCTTGCAGACGCTGAATAATCTCATCATTGAAGATTTCCTGCACCAGGCCCATCTCTTTATAATACTGAATCTTGCCCCCCAGGTTGACGGCAATTCCCGCACTCTCCTGTCCCCGGTGCTGTAAGGAATGCAAGCCAAAGTAGACGGCGCGGGCATTTTCCTGACTGCCAGGCTCATAGACCCCCACCACGCCGCATTCGTCGTGGAATTTTTCCTCTTCAAACATCTTCAATTCCTGATTTATATCAATCATTCTTTTCTCCAATTTCCTTCTATTCCCATGGAATGCAAAAGCTGCTGATTCCAGGTGGCTTTCAGCCTACTGCTTTACTCTGCTGAACACTTCCTGATACGTCTCTTCTACGTTTCCCAAATCTCTTCGGAAGCGGTCTTTGTCCATCTTTTCGTTGGTATTCACATCCCACAGTCTACAGGTATCTGGTGAAATCTCATCTGCCAGAATGACCTGCCCTTCGCAAAGACCGAACTCAATCTTAAAGTCAATCAGCTTTAAATCCCTTTCCAGAAAGAATTCCTTTAACCCTTCGTTGACAGCATAAGCATATTTTTTCACATGGGCTAGCTGCTCTGGGGTAGCCAACTCCAAAGCCAAGATGTGGTCGTCGTTAATCAAGGGATCGCCTAAATCGTCGTTCTTATAAGAAAATTCCAGCACCGGCTGTTTAAATACAATGCCTTCCTCTACGCCATACCGCTTAGAAAAAGAGCCGGCGGATACGTTGCGGATAATGACTTCCAACGGCAGGATTGTCACGGCCTTTACCAGGGTCTCCCGCTCGCTGAGCTGTTCGACCAAATGCGTTGGAATGCCCTTTTCCTCCAGCATCTTAAAGATAATATTAGCCATGGTGTTATTGACCACGCCCTTGCCGGCAATCTGCCCCTTTTTCAATCCGTTGAAAGCAGTCGCATCGTCCTTGTAATCTACGATAAATAGCTTTGGATCCGCTGTCTTAAATACTTTTTTGGCTTTTCCTTCATAGAGCATTTCTAATTTTTCCATGGTTCATTCCTCCTGATCTTTCCTTTAAGGGAATCGGTAAATTGTTTTTTATGATATATAATATAAATATTTCCTATGCGTTCATCTCTGCATCCAGAGCCATGATTTCTTCTTCCATCTTTATTTTGTACGCCTTCATCTTCTGCCGAAGCTCCGGATATTTGATGCTGAGCATCTGCACGGCCAGCAAAGCCGCGTTTTCTGCCCCGTCAATAGCTACGGTAGCCACCGGTACTCCTTTAGGCATCTGCACTACGGAAAGAAGGGAATCCAGACCGTCCATGGTGCTGGACTTCATGGGAATTCCAATGATTGGAAGGGGTGTGGTCGCTGCCAGCACACCGGCTAAGTGCGCCGCCTTTCCCGCCGCAGCGATGATGACCTCAATACCCTTTTCCTCTGCGGTTCGAGAAAATTCCTCTGCCGCCCGGGGAGTCCGATGGGCGGAAATAATCCGTACCGAACAATCCACACCAAATTCCTGTAGCAACGCTTCTGCCTTTTGCACCACCGGATAGTCTGATTTGCTTCCCATTACGATTGCTGCTTTCATCTTTTTATCCTCCATACATCCAGTAAAGTCTTTTTTATTTAAAATATCTTACACCGGCTTCAAAAATCTGCTGATCCTTGTCCCCCGGCACATTCTTATATACATTAGTGCCAATACGCTCCGAATGCCCCATCTTGCCAAAGATTCGACCATCCGGCGAAGTAATACCCTCGATAGCACAGGTAGAATAGTTGGGATTGAAGGCAATGTCCATAGAAGGCTGGCCCCCAAAATCTACGTACTGAGTAGCCACCTGCCCATTTGCCATGAGCTGAGCTATCCACTCCTGGCTGGCGATAAAGCGGCCTTCTCCATGAGACATGGCTACCCGGTGAATCTGGCCGGGCTCTGCCTTTGCCAGCCACGGTGATTTGTTGGAAGCAATTCTGGTGTTTACCAGACAGGATACGTGGCGACCAATTTTATTGTAGGTCAGGGTTGGCGAATCCTCATCCATATCTGTGATTCGGCCATAAGGCACCAGCCCCAGCTTAATCAAGGCCTGGAATCCATTGCAGATCCCCAGCATCAAACCGTCTCTGTTCTCCAACAGATGGCTGACGGCCTCTTGTACCCCCGGATTTCGGAAAACCGCCGTGATAAACTTGGCAGAACCGTCTGGCTCGTCGCCTCCAGAGAACCCGCCTGGCAGGAAGATAATTTGACTTTCCCGAATCTTCTCTTCCAATTCTCGAATGGAAGCAATCAACTGCTCCTGATTCAGATTGCGCATGATGTGAATGTCTGCCTGGGCCCCAGCCCGCTCAAAGGCCCGCTTAGAATCCATCTCGCAGTTCGTACCCGGGAAGGCCGGTATCAACACCCTTGGCTTGGCGATCTTGATAGCCGGCGAAGCCCAGCTGTCCGTCTTATAGCTGATGACTGGAACGTCCGTCTTATCTTCTTCCCCCTTGAAGTCCCCAGTACGCACTGGAAATACACCTTCCAGCGGTGTCGTCCACTGGCGGAGAATCTCCTCTAGCGTTTTTTCTACAGAGATTGTCTGTTCCTCCGTATCTGCTTTAGCTCCCGCATCCTCACAGTCAGCAAGCTCCGTCACCTTGGCGGTCAGCTTTCCGCTATTCGCCGTGGCCCCAACTCGCTTATATGGCAATCCGCCAAACAGGGTCTCTGGGTCTGCCTCTCCGTCGATTTCCAGCAGCAAGGCACCATATTGAGGCTGACAGAATTCGTCTCTGGTTATCTGCTCCAGTGTGACCCCCAGCTTATTGCCAACGGCCATTTTTACGGCGGTCATAAACACCCCGCCTTTTCCCACCGTATTGGCAGAAAGAATATGGCCAGCTGCCGTCAGTTCTTGTATTCGATCCATGTTGTCTCGATATTGCTTGAAATCAGGAAGCTGATTGGCGTTCCGAGAAATCGGCAAGTAGATTAAGTGGCTTCCCGCCTTTTTAAATTCTGTGGATACGACTTGTCCGGCCTCTATTACCGCTACGGCAAAGGATACCAGCGTTGGCGGCACATTGATGTCCATAAACGTTCCAGACATGCTGTCCTTGCCTCCGATGGCGGGAATGCTCAGTTCCGTCTGCACCTTTAGGGCTCCCAGCAAAGCCATAAAAGGCTTACTCCAGCTCTGGGAATCTTCCGTCATCCGCTGAAAATATTCCTGGAAGGTCAGTCGGACCTTTCTCCGATCACCGCCCATGGCTACGATTTTGGTTACTGAATCCAGCACCGCATACAAGGCACCATGATAAGGTGAGCTCTTGGCCAGCTGTGGGTCGAATCCGTAAGTCATCAGCGTGGCCGTAGTGGTCTCTCCAGTAGTCACTGGCAGCTTACAGGCCATGCCTGCCGCCGGTGACAGCTGATATTTTCCGCCCAGGGGCATAAGCACTGTAGCCCCGCCAATAGTACTGTCAAACCGCTCCAGAAGGCCTTTCTGACTGCAACAGTTCAGGTCAGCCAAGCAGTCTTCCATCCAACAATCCAGTTCTTTCAAAGGCCCATTCATAAAGTCTAAGGACTGATCCTTTACCAGCACCTTTGCTTTCTGCGTGACCCCATTTGTATTTAAAAATTCTCTGCTCAAGTCTAAAATACAGCTGCCCCGCCAGAACATGCGAAACCGTCCGCTGTCCGTTACCTGAGCTACTGCCACCGCCTCCAGATTTTCCTCTTGGGCCAGAGCTATAAACGACTTGGCATCGGCTTCCGATACGACTACCGCCATCCGTTCCTGGGATTCCGAAATAGCCAGCTCTGTGCCGTCCAAACCTTCGTACTTTTTCAGTACCAAGTCCAGATTCACATCCAGACTGTCCGCTAATTCGCCGATGGCAACAGATACGCCCCCTGCTCCGAAATCATTACAGCGTTTAATCAGGGTAGCCGCTTCTTTTCTGCGGAACAGCCGCTGAATGTTCCGTTCAACCGGTGGATTGCCTTTCTGAACCTCGGCACCGCAGTTGAGGATGGATTCTTCTGTATGCTCCTTAGAGGAGCCGGTAGCTCCACCACAGCCGTCTCGTCCGGTCCGACCTCCTACCAATACGATGACATCCCCCGGTTCAGGCCGCTCTCTGCGTACATGACTGGCAGGAGCTGCTCCGATGACGGCTCCGATTTCCATGCGCTTGGCGACGTAGTCTTCATGGTAAACCTCTGCTACCTGCCCGGTGGCCAGGCCAATCTGGTTTCCGTAAGAGCTGTATCCAGCCGCTGCCCCTTGGGTAATTTTTCGTTGTGGCAGTTTGCCAGGCAGCGTATCCTGAATTGGAGTCCGCGGATCAGCAGAACCGGTCACCCGCATGGCCTGATAGACGTAAACCCTGCCTGATAGCGGGTCTCTTATGGCGCCTCCCAAACAAGTAGCTGCACCGCCGAAGGGTTCAATCTCTGTGGGATGATTGTGAGTCTCATTTTTAAACATCACCAACCAATCTTCTTCCTGTCCGTCAATATTGGCCTTCACCTTTATACTGCACGCATTGATTTCTTCTGATTCATCTAGGTCAGGCACTAGACCCTTTTTCTTTAGATATTTTGTGCCGATGCAGGCCAAGTCCATCAGACAGATGTCCTTCCCTCCCTCTTGAAGGGCTTTAAAAATCCGGTCCCCGTAGACCTCTTGCCGTATAGCCAAATATTCGTCGAAGGATTCTTCAATTAACTGGGCATATGCACCTTGTTCAAACTGAATATCCGTCAGACTAGTCATGAAGGTTGTGTGCCGGCAATGATCGGACCAATAGGTATCAATCACCTTCAGCTCCGTCATGCTGGGTTCTCTCTTTTCTGCACTCTTGAAATATTTCTGGATAAAACCAATGTCCTCACTGCTCATGGCAAAACCCTGCTCTCGCCGAAAAACGTCCAACTGAACCTCACTCATGGTAGTAAATCCCTCTATCACCGCTACATCTGCTGGTACAGCACTGTTCATGGACAAGTGCTCTGGCTTTTCCATGTCGGCCTCTTGCGAATCTACTGGATTGATGCAATAGTCCTTCACCTGGATTAATTGATTTTGATCTACCTCTCCCTGCAAAACAATGATTTTGGCAAACTTCACCATAGGTTGGGCCTGAGCATTCATCATTTTAATGCACTGAGCTGCCGAATCTGCCCGCTGATCATACTGGCCAGGGAGAAACTCCACTGCAAACAGCGTTTCCCCCAGTCCTTCCGGCAGCTGCTCTTCATAGACCCAATCTACCGCTGGTTCTGAAAAGACCGTATGTCTAGCCTTCTCATAGGTCTGCTCATCAATCCCATCTATGTCATATCTGTTTAAAATCCGAATGTTCGATAATCCTGTTAAGTGGAGATTTTGTCTGACATCTTCTCTTAGCCCTTGAGCCTCCACATCAAAGCCTTTCTTTTTTTCAACAAAGATCCGTTTTACCATACAAGCGATCCTTTCTCCGTACATTCAATCCATTTATTTTATTTAATGTTCGTATTTTATTATTTTATTTGTCTTAATGACTAAAGACTAGCACACTTTTTCCGTCATTACAAGAAACATCTGCAATTTTATTAAAAAATTTTATAAAAACACGAACTTTATTCATCCATCTTTTTTTAATTGTTCATATATGTGCAATTGCGCACAAAAAAAGCGGGGGGGCAAACCCTCGCCTTTTTCATATCACTAAAATGTCTTTTTTAATTGTATGGGCCAGATATCATTCTAAATCCCTTTGTTGTCTTCCTTCCATCGCCAGCTGGCTTCCCCATAGGCCAAAATCAACTCAGCTGCTTGCTGAATGCCGATACGCCCGCTGTCCAAAGACAGCTGATAACCTCGGGAATCGCCCCATTCTTCCCCGGTGTACTGCCGATGGAACTCGGCCCGCCCTCGGTCCGTCTCTTGAATCAGTACCTTGGTAGCTTTCTCACTGATGCCGTTGGATTGAGCAATCCGCTGAATGCGCCAATCTAAATCTGCGTGGACAAAGACGCTGATATGGTCTTCTTGTTGGCGGAAGATGGCATTAGCGCACCGCCCTACCAGAACACAAGGCCGCGTCCCAATCAACCTGCGAATTTCCTCAAAAGGCTTCCTGCTCAACCGGTCATCTGCTTCCTCCCTGGCGATAGCGTATAGCAGACTATTGGCGGGTTTCTCTTCAAAAAAAGTCTGAACCTCTTCATAGTCCCCTAACTCTTTCAGCCGTTCAGCCAGGTATTCTTTATCATAGAGCTCAACCCCCAGCTTTTCTGCCAGCTTCTCGCCGATGTCGTGTCCGCCGCTTCCATATTCCCGTCCGATGGTAATAATCATATTCCTCACCTCACTATATAAAATGTGCAAAGATAGCTGCACCTACTACCGTTAGCAGGCCCGTCACCGCAATGGCCAAACTGCTGATGGCCCCTTCTACTTCGCCCATTTCCATAGCCCGGGCTGTGCCGATGGCGTGAGCCGCTGTTCCCAGCGCCAACCCCTTAGCCACCGGCTGCTTGATGCGGAAAAGCTTGCACAGCCATTCCCCCATGACATTGCCAAGAATTCCTGTAATGATAATCACCGCTACGGTGATGGTAACCATACCGCCCAACTCCTCTGAAACGCCCATGCCTATAGCTGTAGTGATGGATTTAGGCAACAAGGTCACATATTCCTCATGGCTGAGTCCAAAGGCCTTAGACAAAGCCCAGACACTGCCCAACGCGGACAATACCCCTGCCAGACTGCCTATGAGAATGGCCGCCCCATGCCGCTTCAACAAACTCCGCTGCTGGTATAGCGGCAGCGCCAGACACACGGTGGCCGGGGTCAGCAGATAACTGATGTATGTTGCCCCTTCGTTGTAGCGGTCGTATTGAACGCCGCAGAGCAGCAACACGACAATAACAAAGACAACAGCAATCAGTAACGGGTTGAAAGCCGGATGCTTAAATTTTCTCTTTAGATACAATCCCAGCAGGTAGCCAATCAAACTGATGACTACCCCAAAAAAAGTAGAATCTTCCAAAAAACTATTCATGCTATTTCCTCTTTTCCATGTTGATGACCAATTGCGTTACGCCTCCTGTCACCGCCAAAACGATGACCGTGGTTACAAAGGTAATCACGGCAATGGGGATAAAGATTGGCTTCAACGCCGCCCAGGAATCCATCAGCCCCACCGCTGCCGGGATAAACATTACCGGCATAATTTCAATGAGAAAGACTCCTGCATCCTGAACGCTGTCCAACTTAATAAGCCCGGTTTGCAGGGCCAGAAGCATGAGCACCAGCCCATAGATGCTGGCTGGTATAGTCAACGGAATAAATGCCTTTAAGACTTCTCCGATAAATGTAATCAATAAAATAATGGCAAACTGTTTTAAATATTTCATTGTTGCTCCCCACCAAATTGTTCTGCCACCTGAAGCATGATAGCACATTCAATTCTTTTCTTGTGAAGCTGACAGCCGAAATCGTAGACTCCTTGAATGCTGCCGGTGGTGTGGTAGGCGTTAGCCGCACAGCCGCCGCTGCAATACATCCGGGCAAAGCAATCCCGGCATTCTTCATGAGAATAGATGTTGCAGGACTTAAACTGGTGGCAAGCATTCTGGTTTTGAATACCCTCAAAGACGGTTCCCAGCAAGAACTCCGGGTCCCCGACAAACTGATGACAGGGATACAAATCCCCCTCCGGAGTCACCGCCAGATATTCTGTACCTACTCCACAGCCGGATATCCGTTTGACAATGCACGGACCGCCTGTCAAATCAATGGTGTAGTGGTAGAAACGGAAGTCCTTTCCTTCCTTCTTTCGCTGAAGCATCGCCTGGGCCAGCCGATCGTATTCCGCCAACAGCTGAGGCAAATCCGCCTCCGTCAGGGCGTAGTCTGCTCCCGGCTCCGCTACCACAGGCTCCATGGACAGCTCTTTGAATCCTAAGTCTGCCAGATGGAGAATGTCACTGGCAAAGTCCGTATTATGATGGGTATAGGTTCCACGAATATAGTAGTTTTCCTGGTTTCTGGACTCTGCCAGTTTGAGGAATTTAGGCAAAATCGTGTCGTAGGAGCCTTTACCATTTCTAGATACCCGCAAGCGGTCGTTAACCTCTTTTCGTCCATCCATGCTCAATACCACATTGCTCATCTCTCGGTTGGCGAATTCGATTACCTCCTCATCCAGCAAAATGCCATTGGTGGTCAACGTAAAGCGAAAGTTTTTATTGTGCAGCTTCTCCTGCTGCCGCCCATAGGCCACTAAGTCTTTGACCACTTGCCAGTTCATAAGCGGTTCCCCGCCAAAGAAATCCACTTCCAAGTTCTTTCTGGTCCCAGAGTTTTCAATCAAAAAATCCAAGGCCTTTTTCCCCACTTCATAAGACATGAGCCCCCGGTGTCCCTGCTGGTACTCTCCCTCTTCCGCAAAACAATATTTACAGGCCATGTTACAGTCGTGGGCCACATGAAGACAGATGGCCTTCACCACAGACTGCCTGTCCTTAAACTCCCCAGACATCTCCTGATAGATGTCCACAGAAAACAACTTTCCCTGCCTCTTCAACTCCTCTATATCCGCAAAGACCAACTCGATTTCTTCTGCGGTTACCTCGGGCAAATGGCCGTACTTGCTCAAAATATCTGCCGTAATAGCCCTTCTTTCTTCTCCTGCCTCCAGCTTTTCAATCACATCGTAGGCCACCTCGTCCACACAGTGAACCGCCCCGCTGTTCACGTCCAGAACGATGTTGTACCCGTTATTTTTATATGTATGTACCATAAAAGGTCATCCTTTCCTTTTTTATCTATCTATAAATTTGTATCTGGCACCTGCCAAAACTTTCTACTGCAAGTTCCTTTCAGTGCGCAACTGAAAAAATCGCCATAAGCCCTGCAGCCTATAGCGATTTGAAAAGTTGTGCTTATTTCTTTAGCTGTTCGCACTGCTGATTTGCAACGCTGCAAGAAGTCTTGCTTGCGGACTGGCAAGATGTCTGGCATTCGCCGCAGCCGCCCTTTTTGGCTGAATCCACAAGGTTTCTCGTTTCGATAGTCTGTATTCTCTTCATTTTTTACCTCCAACCTGGCGTTCTGGTCCGAGCCAAACTGCGCCAAGACTATGTGTTTTAAAATTGCTCCCATTATATTACCACAGCTGAGTCATTTTATCAAGCCATCCCACTATAAAGTTTTTCATAATGGAGAAAAATTGAGAATACATTTACTAAATGGAGGATTGACCAATGAAATTACGTAAATTCAAAGGACTAAAAAAATTTCCGGCTGTCCATAAGCCCTCTTTGTCTCGCAAGGGGCTTTTTCTGGGGTTGTTTATCGCTCTGGCAAGTTTTGCCGCTGTCGTGTACCTGGTACCCCAGGCTCTAAGCCGAGAGACTGCTGCACTGCCGGCACCTTCCATATCAGCTGCCCAGGCCATACTCCTGGACGCCGATACAGGTCGGGTGCTCTATGAAAAAAATGCGGAGGAAAAAGCCTATCCTGCCAGTACCACGAAGATTTTAACCGCTCTGCTGACCATTGAACGGGTGGAAGAGCTAAAAAGCGACTTAACCCAACAGGTAAAAATTCCTCCTGAGGCCGTGGGTGTGGAAGGCTCCTCCATCTATCTGGCGGCCCAAGAGCCCGTCACCATTGAAGATCTGTTATATGGGATGATGCTCCGCTCCGGCAACGATGCCGCTACTGCTCTGGCCGTGATTATCGGCGGTGATCAGCAGCATTTTATTGATGAGATGAACCGCAGAGCTCAGGAGCTGGGCTGCACAGGCAGCCAATTTCTAAATCCCAGCGGCCTCTTTGACGAAAACCATTACACCACCGTTGCCGACATGGGGCGCATCGCTCAAGCTGCCATGAAAAACAAGACCTTCCGTCGGATTGCTGCCACAGAAGAATGGAATGCCAGCCGAGCCCCTGACAAATACAACTACTTCTACAACAAAAATAAAGTTGTCCACCAATACGAAGGTGGGAATGGCATTAAAATTGGTTACACCAAAGCCTCTGGACGAACCCTCGTGGCCTCGGCCCGCCGAGATGGCCGACAGCTTATCTGCGTCGTGATGGGGGCCCCCGATTGGTTTAACGACTCCTACAGGCTTATGGACTATGGATTTTCTTTAAAGCCCTAGCACCTCTTCCTCCCGGTGAAAATATACTGATAGGATAATAGTATAATCAGGTGGGAGGATATTCATGAACGCGACAACAAATATGGACTGCATCGACAGCGGTACCGAAAACTGCCCCTGCTATCTGGCTGCCACAGGGGACTGCCTCATATGCAGCAGATTGCAGGGAAAAGACTACTGTGACTGCCTGTGGAAAGGCGTTTGCATATACAACGAATTTACTCAAAACGGGGAACGCATCAACAACCCCCGCCGGGACTTCAGCGCCCGAATTCTATCTAAAGAAACGTATTTGGAAGACCTATTTGCCTTAACCCTGTCTGTCGGACGAGGCTTTGCTCTAAAAGCAGCCGTCCCTGGCAGCTACGTATTCTTACAGGCTCCCGATACCCCAGCCTATTACCAAACGCCCATTTCCGTTATGAGCGCCGATGGAGCCCAAGGTACCATCACGCTGCTGATCAAAGGTATTTCCGCCAAGACCAAAGCCATCTGTGCCCAGGAGGAAGAGCTGATTCTTCGGGGAGTTTACCGAGGAGGCATTTCCCAGCTGGAGTCCATTCGAGGCAGGTTTGGTCGTCTTTTACCAGATAGCAAACTGCTAGTCTTGACAAAAGGTGTAGGCTTTGCCCCCGCTGTCAACCTGCTGCACTGGGCAGGCAAGGAGGCGGTATCCGCTCTATTAGTGGATACCGATAAGCTGGCAGAGGCGGCGGTTTGGGAGAACCTGCCGTCGGACTTCCCTCGGGAGCAGGTTCGGTTAACCAGCCTAAGCGAGTATCTGGAAGCAGAGAAATTTCAACAATTGATAGAGGAAACCCGTTGTACGGCCTTGGTGGTTTTAGCCTCCGATTTCTACATCGAAGAGATTCGCCGCTTGCTGGCTAGTATGCCAGAGCCTCCGGCCTTAATTTCCAGTAAAAATGCGAATCTATGCTGTGGAGAAGGTATATGCGGAGCCTGCAGCTGCGTATCTGCCGACGGAACCGTCCATAAGCGCTGCAAGTGCCTATAATTCGTCAGCAACAGAAAAAAATCCGGATAAGAGAACAACCTTTTATGGTTTCTTGTCCGGCATTTTTGTTATTAGGATTATTCTATTTCAGGAGAAACTTAAATCTAATTCCCGGTTTTGTTTATCTACACAACCGGTTTTCACCTCACATTGAAAAAGTTTGTTTAGAGCAACGGATAACTCAAGGGCGACCTGTTCTACCATAGCATGATTAAAACCAATAAAGCCGTCAATGGGAAAAAATACATAAGACGTTTTCCCCGTTATCTTCCCATGCTCACTTTGGCGCCATGTCCAACGTCTGGTTCGAACCTGATGACCAACGGCATAGACTACTTCTCCGGGCGAGACGACTTCTTCCTCGTTTGCTCCAAAAGGTAAAAAGGTGTCGCCGTCTACGGAATAGCGCATTTCAATATCTTCCGGAGAGCAGCCAAGGTCATGGGTTCCCATGGGGATTACATGTTTCAGGGAAATGGCATTATTTAAATCGACTAAAGGGTTGATATGCGGAAGCTCTTTTCCTTTTGCAATCCGAGAGAACATGGCTTCAACTGAGCAACGAAACTTATTGGGATTCATCCCAAGTGCTTGGAACGCTTCTCGGTAAGGCAATATCTCCTCTGCCTCCTTTACCTTGATATTCTCAAACTTTACCTTCGCAGAGGCCACAGCCTCGTCTAACAAGGTTGCAATCTGTGGGTTTATATTACTGTTATCGACACCTTTTGCAACAACAACGCCAACCATTAAGTCGGGAATCCGATCAAAAATTTCTTTTTCTATTCTAAATTTCACAGTTTGTGCTCCTTTCGGCTCTTGTCTTTAGTACCAATCCGCTCAAATTGCCCTTATGATGCTGGACTTAGAAACAGCAGTCTGCTTTTAGTCGCTTATTTGCTTTCCAACAGGTACACGTCATCCGGAGTAATCCGCCGTTCTGGCGTGTAAATAGCCCAATCGGTTATGAGTTCCCAGGGATATTGACCCGTATCTCCCTTGTGGAGATCAGCTATGTAATAAGGCTCCTGGGTCAACTTGGCGGTCATTCCTTCCCGCCCCATCCCCAAGACTTCAAACCAGATGTGCTCCGTGGACAAATCTTCTGAGCGATGGGCTTCATCAATCTCCAAGCCCAATTTCACCTGAATAGTACTTTCTTCCTTGCCAAAGGCCTTCTGCATGTATTCCAGCCGCTCCAACGCCAAAGCCTTCATCCGCTTCGTCTCTCCAGTGGTCAGCATATAGATCGGGTTGCCCGCCAAATGCTCGTCATAGAGAGATAAGGCACCGTAAGTCCCCTGCTGAAAGTCCTCATAGGATGGATAAACAAAAATAGCACTGGTATGACCGTTGTGGCTTTCCTCTCGATCGTTCTTTCCCCCCAGCATATGGGGGGCATATAGTTCCACCGCCTGCTCCCATGGTACTAAAGTACCTACCAGGCTTTCCTCACTGGTGAGATGGGCCAGGAATAGGGGCTCCAAAGGCCCCAAGGGTTCTTCCATCTCCAGCAGCCGGTTGGCCATCATCTCCATTACCGAATAATGGCTTTGATACACGGCTTTGGAGGAATGGAGCACTTCCAGTTCTGTAATCCCGCAGCGGTTCAATCCATGGCTGTGAAGCCACACTAAATCGTCCTCGGGGTCACTTACAGCTTGAACGGTGTAAATATACCGGGGAGCCGGCGGAATCTTGGAGGAAGCCGCCAGGGCTGCCCAGCGGCCGGATAAAATCTTTTCTGAGCTGTCGTCAAAGACGGCCAGCTTCTCTGGTAACAGGGCGTGGATAATCCGCAGCTGTGCATGGTAAGAAGCCAAGGCATCTGCCCCGTAGGTCATCTCCACCGCCAAACCAATTTCCATCTGCTGCAAAGCCTCTATATCTACGTCAGGAAAAGCGTGCAAAGATCGGTACAACTCCGGAACTTGAAATCCTGTGGGATATAGCTCCACCGAATAGTCTGCCTGATCTATCTGGAGCCGCAGCTTCATCACTTCCTCTTCCATCGTCGCCTGGCAGATTTGGATGCCATCTGCTTGGGAGAGTCTGGTCATCATGCCGTCCAAATCCATCAACTCTTCCTCCAGGACGGGTACAGCCAACATATGGGATATGTCCCTCATGATTTACCTCCATCTTACTTTTTAACTATTATTATTACTACCCATCAAAAGTCTAACTTAATTTGTTGGGCATACACCTCATCCTCTGGATCCTCTGCCGTAACAGCGCTTTCTATGTTCTCAATGTCCGGCAAATCTCGGATATTTTCAAACCCAAAATGTCCTAAAAAGGCATCGGTCGTCCCGTATAAGATAGGGCGGCCAATACCATTGGAACGGCCCTTTTCTTGAATTAACTCCTTTTTCAACAGGCCTTCTATCACCCGGTCGCACTTAATGCCTCGGATGGAATCAATTTCGCCTTTTGTGATGGGTTGCTTATAGGCAATGATTGCCAAGACCTCCAAAGCCGACTGAGACAGCTTTTTCTCTTTTACTGGCGTACACAGCCGTTCAATGTAAGGCGCATTGTCTCCATTCGTAATAAATTGAAAGGTCTTGTTAATCTCAATAATGCGGATGCCCCGCCCCTCCTGCTCATATTCCTGTTTTAATTCCAAGAAACAGTCGTAAGCCTCCTTCCAGCTGATATCGAACACATCTGCTGCGGTCTTCACGTCCAGAGGCTCCCCCCAGACAAACATCATGGATTCAAAGGCGGACTTAATCGTCTTTTTGGTCGTCATTCGCTTCTCCTTTTTCCCCGTATTCTTCTTCCCCAGGAAGGACTAATTCCAAGGACATCTCTCCAAAGGAGTGATGCTGCTCCACGCGCACCAGACGGTCTCGAATCATCTGCAGCATAGACGTGAAGGTCAGCACCACGTCATATCGGTTTCCAGATGGAGGAACCAATTCCTTAAAAAACACCTGCCGGAAGCTATGTCTTTTAAAGAAATCTACAATATATTGAACCTTCATCTCGACACTCTGTTTCTGCCGCTCTACTCTGGTATAATGACGGCGCACTTCATCTACCCGCTGTTTCTTCCGCAGGAACAAGTTGAAGGCCGATACAAACCGCCGGATGTCCAGGGATAACAGCTGGTCTGCTTCTCCCACGTAAGGCTGTAAGTCTTCTTTAGGTTTCTGAAAGCAACGCATTTTTTCCTGCTGATACGTCTCCAGCAGGCTGGCAGCTGCCTTGAATTTTTTATATTCCAAGATTTGCTCCACCAGTTCATTCCGAGGGTCTTCTTCCTGTTCAAATCCATTCTCCAGAGGTACGCTCCGGGGCAAAAGCATCTTGGATTTAATCTCAATAAGAGATGCGGCCAGCACCATAAATTCCGTTGCCACATTGACATCAGCTTCCTTCATCTGTTCCACATAGGATAGATACTGGCTGGTAATCTCCGCTACCTGTATATCATATATGTTCATTTCTGCCCGCTCAATCAGATAGACCAGCAGGTCAAAAGGTCCTTCAAAGATATCCAGTTTTACTTTATACCCCATGATGATCCCCCTCATGTCTGGTGTAGTAAGTCACCCCGGCTACGATAGTCAGCCCGCCGATCACCTGCCACAGGGAAGGAATCTCCGCAAAGAGCACTACCGCCAAACCAGTGGCAATAAAGGTCTCCAAATTTTCGCAGGTAGCTATGTAGAGTGCCGAGGTATAGCCTAGACACCAGTTGAAGACTGCGTGTGCCCCAATCTGACACACCATAGCCATAACAAATATCCAGAACATATCCTCCGTGCTATAGCCGGTAAAGGGGGTCTTGGTTACCAGCATGCCCAAGGCAAAGGTCAGCCAGCAGAAGAAAAATACAAAGAACACATACACCGCCGCCGGGATGCCCTTGCGGAACTTATTCCCCGCCATCAGATACAGGCCGATGAACAAGGCTGCAAACAAGCTCATAACGTCCCCAAACAACACCTCCGAGGATATGCTATAATCGCTGCCGGAGATAATAACACTGCCGATAAAGGCGACGACGACCCCCGCCACCGCTTTTTTATTGGTTTTCTCCTTAAAGATAAATACAGAAATCAACAAAATCATAAAGGGATCGGTCATGGCGAGGACGGTGGCACTGGCCACGCTGGTGTGCCCTACGCCCGTAAACCAGGAGAAAAAATGGCCTGCCAGAAATATCCCGGCTATAGCACAGCCGCCCAGCTGTTTCTTGGTCAGGGTCATCACTTCTTGCCGATGCCGAACCAGCGTAATTCCTGCAAAAATAGGAAGGGCAAAGGTCAGCCGGTAAAAACCAATAGCCATAGGGGGTGCAGAGGTCAGCCGTACAAAGATAGATGAAAAGGCGGCTGCTATAACTGCTAAAATTACAACTTTTTTTACATTTCGTTCAAAGATATTCATGCTTTTTCCTCGCTTGCAGGCCCTTGCTCGGCAAAGAGCTTGGGCAAATTCACGTCATAAGGTGGATAGACAATGCTTTTTTCCGTAACCACGGCAGT
This sequence comes from Aminipila butyrica, assembly GCF_010669305.1. Lineage (NCBI taxonomy): Bacteria > Bacillati > Bacillota > Clostridia > Peptostreptococcales > Anaerovoracaceae > Aminipila > Aminipila butyrica. Next base: position 3,273,571 of record NZ_CP048649.1, read on the forward strand.
AATGTATTTAGCGTCAGTCACATCGAAAGCTGGATTATAGGTCTTGATTCCATCTGGAGCCATGGGCTTTTCATACCACATTTTGTATACCTCTTCCCCCTTGCGCTCCTCAATATGGATGTCTGCACCCGTAGGCGTGTTCAGGTCGATAGTCGACGTTGGTACAAACATATAGAAGGGGATATTGTATTCTCGCGCCAGAATAGCCACGCCAGAGGTGCCGATTTTGTTGGCTCCGTCTCCGTTAGCCGCCATCCGATCGCAACCTACCACTACTGCCTGAATCCAGCCATTTTTCATCACGATGGAAGCCATGTTATCGCAGATTAGCGTCACATCCATCCCAGCCTTGTCCAACTCCCAAGCCGTTAGTCTGGCTCCTTGAAGCAGCGGCCTGGTTTCATCGGCAAAGACCTTAAAATCATAGCCTTGCTCTTGTCCCAAATAAAGAGGAGCCAAACAAGTCCCGTATTTGGCTGTGGCAATCGTGCCCGCATTACAGTGGGTGAGGATGCCCATCCCCGGTTTTAGCAGAGAAAGGCCATAGGTGCCCATGGCGTGGCAGGCGGCCACGTCTTCCTCATAAATGCACTTCGCTTCTTCTTTCAACTGCTGCTTTATGTGCTCCAAGTCCCAAGCAGCTCCCCGCATGGAGAGCAGCTTGTCCTCCATGCGGTTTAGGGCCCAAAACAAGTTTACCGCTGTGGGCCGGGAAGTAGCCAGGTATTCCTTTACCTCATGAAATTGCTGAAAAAAGTCCTCAAAATCTGCTCCCTGCAACTCCCTGGTGCAAACGTAGAGCCCCCAGGCTGCCGCCACACCAATAGCCGGCGCCCCCCGAACTTTCAGCTTGTAGATAGCCTCCCACAAGTCTTCCTTGGTCCGAATAGGCTCGTATACCTCCTGTCCTGGCAGCAGCGTTTGGTCCAATAAATACAGAGTCTCTTCTTCATATTTTATAGGCGATACAAAAGATGTCATCTCTCCTCCTCCACATGGCAAATCCGTCTTTTCAAATTATTTGTTATTCATATTTTCCATTAGTTTCACGGCGCTTTCAGTGGCTGCAATCCCCCCCAAGGCGGTCTCTCGCAGCTGCATCGGCAGCATCTTGCCCACTTTATACATGGCTTCCACTACCTCATCTGCGTCCATGTAGCTCTGAACGCCGGCCATGGCCAAGTCTGCACTGAGCAATGCGTTTACCGCTTGAGACGCATTCCGCTGGGCACAGGGAATCTGTACCAAGCCGCCCACTGGATCACAGACCAGCCCCATGATATTCATCAGGCAAAGGCTGAAAGCAATCACGGACTGGGCCGGGGTACCACCCCACAGTTCCACTGCAGCTGCCGAAGCCATGGCAGCTGCCACGCCGCATTCGGCCTGACAGCCACCTTCTGCTCCGGCCACAGTAGCATTTTCCGTGACGATAGCCCCCAGACCGGAAGCCGTCAGCAAAGCCAGCAAAGTCTTCTCCTCCGAAGCCCCTTGCCGTTCTGCCACCGATAGAATGACCGCCGGAACGATTCCGCAGGATCCCGCTGTAGGCATGGCACAGATTTTTCCCATAGAAGCATTCACCTCGCTGGAGGATAAGGCTCTGGCCATAACCAAATTAACAAAAGATCCGCAGAGGGTATCTGACTGGCCGGTAGCGTATCCGTACTGGGCAGCAGCGATGCCGCAGATTAAATTGCCCTCTGGGCTGGTGGGCTGCTCCAGCGCCTTTTCCGCTGAGTTCTTCATGACCTCATAGCGAGAAGCCATAACCGACAAAATTTCCGCCGGGCTCTTCTCACTGTGCTTGACTTCATTATCTAATATAATCTGAGATAGACTCACTTGCCTGTCTTCCGCCAGAGCCAGCAGCCCTTTAATGTTTTTATACATAATGCTTCCTTTCTCCTTTATGCACAGGCAATGAACCGCACAATTTGAATGTACGGGTGCTCCTTGAGCTTTTGCAAAATGGTTTCATCAATGGAGTCATCAATTTCGATAACACAGATGGCATCTTGCTTCTTCTGCATGCGGCTGACCTTCATGGTAGCAATATTGATATCGCTGTCTGCCAGCACGGTAGCCACATGACTGATAACGCCTTTTTGATCGTTCTGTTTAACGAAAATAGTGGGCAGCTGACCGCTGATACCAATTTCATAGCCATCAATCTTGACGATACGCACATTCCCTCCGCCGATGGAGGCCCCTTGAACCGTCGTCTTTACCTGACCTTCCTTAAAGAAGGTAATCAGCACGGAGTTTTCGTGGGCACCATCCAGTTCCACCGGATAAAACTCAAACTCAATTTGGGCTTGTCCCGCCAGTTCAAAGGAACGAGAAATGTCCTCATCATCCTCCCGAATGCCCAAGACTCCCGCCAATAAGGCCTTGTCTGTGCCGTGGCCTTTGCCGGTCTTCTCAAAGGAACCGTAAAGTCCGAAAGTCACCCGCTCAAAATCTCCGTTGACAATCTGACGGGCAATGCGGCCAATCTTGGCAGCTCCCGCCGTATGAGAGCTGGAAGGTCCGATCATTACCGGCCCTGCCACCTGAAAAATGCTGGTATTCATCTATCTGATTCTCCTTTCGTTGCTTCCCCCGTTAAAAGCCCTTGACCCATCTATCTTCTGCCGGCTTTTTCTTATTCTGCCCGCATTTTAATCACATACTAGTATTATACTTGCAGCCATGAAGATTTACAAATTTTTCTTCATGGAAACACCCATATTTTCACCGACCTATTTGTTTATATGGATTGAAATATATTTAGGCAGGCAGCAAAAAACCGAGGCATGGCCCCGGTCTTCTGCTTTTCTATACTATATGCTTTTATGGTCGTGATTTTTTTAATTTTCTTTCTGCTTCAGCGGTCGTTCTCCCGCATGGGCCCACTGTTCAGTTAATTATATCCGTTTACAGAAAGAAAATTTTGTACTCCGCTGTATGCCGACATAACTCTAGTGGCATAGGCGTTGGAGTAGGTTCCCCGGCTGACGCTGGCGGAGCCTTGGTTGTACGCAGACAGCGCTTTCGCCCGGTCTCCGTTGTAATTTGTCAAGCCAGTGCCGATCATGCAGGCCCCCACCGTAATGTTGGTCCGCGGATCTTTCAGCTGCTGAGCTGACACGCCGAATCCAGCTGCCGTAGACGGCATAATCTGCATCATTCCAATGGCTCCACTTCTGGATACCACTCCGGCGTTGAAGGTACTCTCCTTCTGTGCAATAGCCAGAAGCAGGTTGACATCTACCTTGTATACAGTAGCGGCCCGCTGAAACATGAACACTAAGTCCTGTGCATACGAGGTCGACAAACTGCCGTTGTAATTTAATATATAGTTGACCAGCCCTCGGTTGTGCCTGGATGCCGATTCGCTCCAGAAGCTTTGGGCGGACTTGCCTTCAACGGTGCTCATACATAGGCCGTAGTACGGATCGTAGTATAAGTTCCAGTTGAAAACTTTGGTGTTGCCCATCGCCTTTGCAGGGATGAACACATACTTTCCAATTGCCAATACTGGCATTCCTTCTAAATTCACTTCTTCGACTAATATTTCAGGCGCTTCTATTACTTCACCGTCCTCCTCTTGGACTTCGGCTACTGCCTCTTTTTCATCTGAAAGTTCTTGATAAGCTAATACTTTGACATCGGGCAGAATCTGCAGCTTGATATCATAGCCGTTGTTCTTGGCCCAATCCTTTGTGATGGTCTTTTGAGTTTCTTCCGTTTTTAGAAGTTTTAATGTGCGGCTTTCCCAGTCCATTTCTGCTTTAAATCCACAGATATTTCCCATATCTGCACTTAATGGAATGTAAGTCGTGCCTTTATAAAGGAAGAACGGATATTGAAGGTTGTAGTTTACAACCTCACTTCCATTTATAACGACTTTCTTGTTAAAAAAATCTCCTTGAACGTAGTCTTCAGCATATATAGAAATTGATGAGAAAAGTACAATGGTCAATGAAAGCCACACAGATATAAGCTTCTTTGCCATACCTTGCTTTCCCTCTCTTTCTTTCTTGTCTTTTCATAAGACATTTTTTATTATAGCACTTATAAACAAAAAGTATACCTTTTTGCTTATTTTCAGAAAATTATACCATATGTAAGCCATAACTAACTCGTGCATTTTTCAAGGTTTGCTTCTACTATGTTCTTTTAAAAAAACTTTATTTTAGGTATTGACATAACAAATATGCGCTTCCTTATTTGTAATAATATTCCTAAATTTCCACCCTTTCAAACCCCTATTTTCTCCTTAAATCGGCTCTGTTTATCTACTGGAAATTGGCATATATGCCCTCAGTTCGGCCACGTCTTTGTAGGCTGGCCGAATAATTTTTCCGGCATTAATCAACTCTTCAATTCGGTGAGCGCTCCATCCCGCCATCCTGGCGATAGCAAAAATCGGCGTATAGAGAGCCAGCGGTAAATCCAGCATGCTGTATACAAATCCACTGTAAAAGTCGATGTTAGCACTAACTCCTTTATAGATTTTCCGTTCAGCGGCGATGAGCTCAGCGGCGATGCGTTCGATGCTGGCGTACAGCTTGTATTCATGCTCCCGATTCTTTTCTTTGGCCAAATTCTCCACGAATTTCTTAAAAATTTCTGCTCTCGGATCCGATAGAGAATAGACCGCATGTCCCATACCATAAATCAGACCGGTCTTATCAAAGCCTTCTCCGTGAAGAAGCTTTTGCAAATAATCTCGAATCTGCTCCTCATTGCTCCAGTCAGTAACATGCTCTTTCAAGTCATCAAACATCTGTACCACCTTGATATTCGCACCGCCGTGCTTAGGCCCTTTTAGCGACCCCAAAGCCGCGGCAATGGCCGAATAGGTATCTGTGCCAGAAGAAGAGACTACATGTGTGGTAAAGGTAGAGTTATTTCCGCCTCCGTGCTCAGCGTGGAGCACCAACGCCAAATCCAACAGCCGGGCTTCCAATTCGCTGTATTTGCTGTCCGGCCTCAACATATGAAGAATATTTTCCGCAGTAGACAATTCTGGTTTTGGTATATGAATGTATAAGCTTTCTCTGTAATGATAATGCCTAGACGCCTGAAACCCATAGACCGCCAATAGCGGAAATACTGCTGTCAGCAGCAGGCACTGCCGCAGCACATTAGGGATAGACGTATCGTTAGGCTTGTTATCATAGGAATGCAAGGTCAGCACTCCTCTCGCCAAGCTATTCATCATATCCGTACTGGGCGCTTTCATGATAATGTCTCGTACAAAACTAGGCGGCAGTGTTCGGTATTCTGCCAAAAGGCAGTTGAAGTCCGCCAGCTGATCCTTGCTGGGCAAGGTGCCAAAAATGAGCAGGTAAGCTACCTCCTCAAAGCCAAACCGTTTTTCCTCCACGAAACCGCGGACGATATCGTTGATGTTGTATCCCCGATAATATAGCCTACCCGGTGCAGGAGTCTTCTCCCCGGTTTCCTTGTTAATATCAAAAGCGTAAATACCGGAAATCTCCGTTAACCCGGTTAGTACGCCATTTCCTTTCAGATCTCGAAGGCCCCTGTTCACTTCGTATTTCTTGTACAGGGAGTTGTCGATGGTACTGTTCATCACGCACTTGTCCGCCAACTTCTGTATCTCATCTGTTATCCTAGAATATTTATCGTCTAATATTTCTCCGTACATATTTGTACCCCCTCTCGCAGCATCTGAGCAAACTAATCTATTTTCGACGCTTTTCTACGTTTTCCCCTTAAAGTGGAACTCTTCATTTCAAGGTTTCTTTGTATATTATAAAGAATAATCGTTTTATTGTAAAGACAAATTAGTTCCCATATTTTGAACTCCCTCATTTATCCCCCCTCTTTTTTTCTATATTTTCTACCATTGAAAAAAGCTGAGGCCTTCCCTTGTCCGGCCTCAGCTCTGCTAGCTGCACACTTTGGCCTCCTATATTTCCATACAGATGACCGCTTTATTTTTTCCTGTTTCCTTTGCCTGGTACAAAGCCCCATCAGCCTTTTCATACAGTTCTTTAAAACTATAGCTCTCCGCTCCAAAGAGAGTCACGCCGACACTGGCAGAAATATTTTGCCATTTTTCATTCTCCTGTGAGATTGAGCTGAGAGTTCTTCGAATGATATCTGCCCACATTTTAGCTTCTGTCTTGCCGTCAATATTCTTAAACAGAAAGACGAACTCATCTCCCCCTAGGCGTCCCACTAGATTCTCTTCCCCTACTACTTGCTCCAGTTCTGTGGCAATCCGCTTCAGCAGCGTATCGCCCTCGGGATGCCCATAACGGTCATTAATTAGTTTAAATCCATCCAGATCAATTATCATCAAACTGTGAAGCCCCTGTCCCGGCTCGTCATTATTTTGCAGACGAATCTGCTCGTCCACACTTATTTTCAGCAGAAATTCCCGGACTTCCGCTTCAATTTTCCGCCGGTTGAACAGGCCTGTGAGCATATCCCGGTCCGCCTCGCTGCGCAAGGAGTTTTCCATACGACTTTTTTCAATGTTAAGAAACTCAATCATCTTCAAGTTGGTAGCGTTCATCTTGTTTTTCAGCATAATCAAATATGTCAGCACCCCAATAGCGGCAGCCACCAAAACGATGATAGAGCCCAAAAAGAAAGCCGGGTTGGAATAGTATAACTTTCTGAACTTTGGCTGTTCATACACCACATAATTTTTCAAAATAATATTAGATAATTCCATGTCCGAAATGCAGTGCAGGCCTTTGTTTAAAATATTCAGCAGTTCAATATCTTCCTGATTAGATACACCCAAGGATAAATCCTCGGAATAGCCAATCATAGCTTGGCTGATTAAATTCACAAACTTAGGATTAGCTAAATAATAATTGGCTGCATAGGCATTTGCAATAGTGGCATCAGCCTCCCCAGAATTGACCGCCTCAAAGCAGTCCTCCACCGTGTCGTACTCCTTAACCTTGTAATGCTTTAGGATATCTACATAGTAATCTTTAGGCATGGCCACCTGCTCAATACCATCAAAGTTTCGCTCTTTAGCTACTACCCCCACCAGAGAGGCATTGATACAGATGCTGGTGGTGTAGATCCCCCGCTTCTCTGACACATTGTAATCGTGCGACACCAAGCTAATCATGTCCGTCCGCCCGGTCTTCACATCATCTAAGGCTTCACTCAAATCAGTCGCCCGAACAAATTCAAACTTTAACCCCGTATATCTAGACAGCAGATCAAATAAGTCCTTGGTAACTCCCTTGATGGTTCCTGTCTTTTCATCGTAATATTCGATGGGCTGCCAACCCTGATCATAAGAGACCTTCACGGTACCTTTTTTCTTAATATATTCCAATTCCTCCGCCGTAAAGGATGGGGAGGCAATATTTTCTTTAATAAAATATTTATTTTGTATTTGAAGGTCATAGGATGGATTGCTATTTTTAATATTCTGCATGGATTGATTGAGTTCATTCAAAAGGCCTTGATTCTTTTTATTAACTCCATAATATAGCTGGTGTTGGTCCATGCTGCCAATAACTTTGCTATATTTTTTGTTGGTCTCTCCTGAGGTGAGAATGGCCCGCACCTCGCCCTTTTCTAAAGCATTCTCCATGTCCTGCAAGGTGGCGTAATATTTTTTTTCAAAGGTAATATGATGCTGACTGGCGTAATCGTCAAGGTAGGTTTCGTGGTAGTCCTTCGCCGGGACGCCTACAGCAATACCATCCATTTTCTCAAAATCGTCAAAATTCAAATCTTCGTCGGAAGCTTTGACGTACAGCAAGGTATCAGAAATTCGGTTGGAGAGATGAGAATAAGCAATTTTATCTGATTGAAGTGCTTCTTTGTCCAAACCACCTACAATATCTACCTCCCCCTTTTCCAGCATCTGAATACAATCTGGAAAAGACGCCTGGATAAATTCGTATTCCCAATTGGCAAACTGAGATATTTCCTTCAAGTAGTCATACCCATAACCAGAATAGACTCCTTCTCCGTCTACCTCCTGGTAGCCCTCGTACAGATAGTACCCTACCCGCACGACCTTTTTGTCTATTCCCGCCTTGGTCTGACCAAAAGAAAGGTCTGCCGGCATCAAGAAAGCAAGCGCGGTCAATAAAGCTAAGAGAGCAAGCAAAATTCGGATTGTTGTGCACCTTATGCGCTGATTATTTTTTACCATCATATTGCATCTCCTTCAATAGGGACTTTGCTATAGTATATTAAATTTTGTGACAATTTTCCAGGTCTTTTCAAACTTTCAAACAATTTTCTCATGAAATTATTTTTAATCAGACGTCGCGCTTATATCATTCTTCCTTTCATGGTCAATCAAAAACACTTAAAAAAGGCTAAAAAAATAAAAGGTGGAACGTTCCACCTTTTATTTTATTTATCGTTTTCTTCTGGCGCCGTTTGAGGCCAGGCTCATTCTGCTGATCTGCTTCATCAGACTGACCTGTGCTCTGGCGAGTTCGCTTTCTTCTGCGTTCGTCAGGTCATGGCATTCCAGCCACTCTTCCACGATGGCCTTTCTCTTGGCAGCTCGGTCCACGTCGATCTCTTCAACCCATTCCGCTGCATCGGTATATATGACAATGTTTTCTTTTACGTCTATATATCCACTTGCTATGGAAGCAGCCTTAAATTCATTAGAGCCTTCCTCTTTGATCCACATAACTCCAACATCCAGGAGCTTACATGCCCAAGTATGGCCTGCCATAAATCCTTCTTCGCCTGTTAAGGTGCGGACTATAACCATCTCAACCTTATCTTTATAGAATAGTTTTGAAGGTGTTATAACTTCAAGTAATACACTCTTAGCCATGTTCTTATCTCCCTTCCCGGCGAAAAATTACTTTGACGCCTTAAACTTTTCTACAACCTCATCAATACCGCCTGCTAACAGGAATAAAGATTCCGGAATTTCATCGTGTTTGCCTTCCAGAATTTCCTTAAAGCCACGAATAGTTTCCTTTAATGGCAGGTACTTCCCTTCCATGCCGGTAAACTGTTCTGCAACGCTGAACGGCTGAGACAGGAACCGCTGAATCTTTCTTGCTCTGGAAACGGTCAGCTTATCTGAATCAGACAGTTCATCCATACCCAAGATGGCAATGATATCCTGCAGATCCTTATACCTCTGGAGCACTTCCTGTACGTTTCTGGCTGTATCGTAATGTTCTTCTCCCAGAATGTTCGGGTCCATGATTCTTGAAGTGGATTCCAACGGGTCAACGGCTGGGTAAATACCCAGCGCACTGATGGAACGAGACAATACTGTCGTCGCATCCAAGTGAGCAAAAGTCGTTGCCGGTGCCGGGTCCGTCAAGTCATCCGCCGGTACATAGATAGCCTGTACCGATGTGATAGAGCCCTTCTTGGTGGAAGTGATACGCTCCTGAAGCGCACCCATTTCTGTGGCCAGTGTCGGTTGATAGCCTACTGCTGATGGTACACGCCCCAGTAGTGCCGATACCTCTGAACCTGCTTGTGTAAATCGGAAGATGTTGTCGATGAACAGAAGCACGTCCTGTCCTTCCACATCTCTAAAATATTCAGCCATCGTCAAACCTGTCAGGGCCACTCGCATTCTGGCTCCCGGCGGTTCATTCATCTGTCCAAATACCATTGCTGTCTTATCGATAACGCCTGACTCAATCATTTCATAATACAGGTCATTACCTTCTCTTGTTCTTTCTCCAACACCAGCAAATACAGAGATACCACCATGTTCTCTGGCGATATTACTGATCAGCTCCTGGATCAGAACGGTTTTACCAACGCCCGCTCCACCGAAAAGGCCAACCTTTCCTCCTCGAGTATATGGTGCGATTAAGTCGATAACTTTGATACCGGTTTCAAATATCTTTGCACTGGTATCCTGCTCTTCAAAAGGCGGTGCTTCTCGATGAATCGAGTGCTTCTCCGCCGTTGCAACCGGTCCCTTTTCGTCTATGGTTTCACCGATAACATTGAACAATCGGCCCAGAACCTCTTTGCCTACAGGCACCTGGATTGGAGAACCTGTATTGATGGCCTCCATGCCTCTTGTGAGACCGTCGGTAGCAGACAAGGCTACGCATTTTACGATGTCGTCTCCTACGTGCTGTGATACTTCTGCTACGATGTCCTTACCCTGGTGCTTGATGATAATAGCATTGAGCAATTCAGGCATATGTTCGGGTGAAAATTTTATATCGATAACCGGTCCGATAATCTGGTGAATAATACCTTTATTCTGTTCCATATTCCAAACCACCTCCCCTACTTCTCTTGTAACAACTTATTTTTGGGCCTCAGACCCTGCAACGATTTCAATAATCTCATCTGTAATGGCTGCCTGTCTTGCCCGGTTGTAGAACAGGGACAAGTTCTCCAGCATGTCTCTGGCATTGTCCGTAGCGTTTTCCATAGCCATTCTTCTGGCAGCGTGTTCACAGGTAGCAGATTCAACAATAGCTCCGTACACCTTAATCTCTACATACTTGGGAATCAAATAGTCAAACACTGCCTCAACAGAGGGTTCATATTCCACCTCTCTGTCGTGCTTCATGACCTCTGGATCCTTCTGCATAGTGATAGGCAGCAACGTCTCACACTTCACTACCTGCTCCATGGAGTTCTTAAAGGAAGTGTATATAATCACTACCTCATCAACCTCGCCGGAATTGTACATGTCGATAATCGGCCGGCTGATCTGCTTTGTTTGCAGAAAGGAAATATCCTCCGGAGGTCCTACGTACTCTTTGTAGATTTCGTAGTCTCTCTTTTCAAAATATTCCTTTCCTCTTGTGCCAACAGCCACGATGACCGGCTTCTCCGGATCAGCCTTGATCTCAGACTCCGCCTGCTTGATAATGTTAGTGTTGAAGCCTCCGCATAAGCCCCTGTTACTGGTCACGATGATGTAACAAGTCTTTTTGATTTCCCGGCTTCCGCCCAGATATCGCTCTGGAACGTCAGTGACATTGTTGAAAATATCTGCTATAGACTCTGTAATATAATGAAAATACTCAGTTGTTTTTTCGAAGGTGGCTTTAGCCCTTCTCAGCTTGGCAGCTGAAACGAGCTTCATGGCACTGGTTATGTGCTCTGTGCTGGTTACGCTCTTTATGCGGCGTTTTATATCCTGCATATTGTTTGAAGCCATATTTTCCTCCTATACTGACCTTCCCCGCTCTACTTGTCGCGCACTTCCTTATATTTGGAAATAGCTTCTTTCAGAGTTGCTTCTGTCGCTTCGTCCAGCTTGCCGCTTTCTTTAATGGTCTTTCCTACCTGTGCGTACTGAGTATCCATAAAGTCGTAGAAGCCCTTTTCAAACTCTTTAATCTGTTCAACAGGGATGTCTGCAAGGAAGTGATTGACCGCAGCATAAATAATCATAACCTGATGCTGAACTGCGATTGGGTTGTACTGTCCCTGCTTTATTATTTCCATTAAAATCAAACCGTGATCCAGTCGATCCTTGGTGTCCTTATCGATATCAGAACCGAACTGTGAGAAGCTGGCCAACTCTGTATACTGAGCTAATTCCAGCTTAATCTTGCTGGAAACCTGCTTCATGGCCTTAATCTGCGCATTACCGCCTACACGGGATACGGAGATACCAGCATTTACAGCAGGACGCTGTCCTGTAAAGAACAGTTCTGTTTCCAGGAATATCTGGCCGTCTGTGATGGAAATAACGTTGGTCGGAATGTACGCAGATACGTCTCCGGCCTGTGTTTCAATGATTGGCAGAGCCGTAATGGAGCCTCCGCCCAATTTATCAGACAACTTTGCCGCTCTTTCCAACAGTCTGCTGTGCAGATAGAATACGTCACCTGGGTAAGCTTCCCGCCCTGGTGGTCTACGAAGTAACAGGGACATAGCACGATAAGCTACCGCATGCTTGGACAGGTCATCGTAGATGATCAATACGTCCTTACCCTGATACATGAATTGTTCCGCCATAGCACAACCTGCATAAGGCGCAATATACTGAAGCGGTGCAACGTCACTTGCCGTTGCAGACACAACAATAGAGTAGTCCATGGCGCCTTTATTTTCAAGAGTCTGCACCAACTGGGCTACTGTGGATTTCTTCTGTCCGATAGCGACGTAAATACAGATTACGCCGGAATCTTTCTGATTTAAGATGGTATCAATGGCGATAGCTGTCTTACCAGTCTGTCTGTCACCGATAATCAGTTCACGCTGGCCTCTTCCGATTGGTATCATGGAGTCGATAGCCTTGATACCTGTCTGTAAAGGCTCATTTACTGATTTTCTCTGCAATACACCCGGTGCCGGATATTCTACCGGTCTGTGGTCTTCTGCATGAATAGGGCCTTTTCCGTCAAGAGGCTGGCCCAACGCATTGACAACACGACCGATTAAATCGTTACCTACGGGAACTTCAACTACTCGTCCTGTAGGTTTTACGATATCGCCTTCTTTGATGTTCTTGTCGGAGCCCAGCATAACGACACCCACGTTATCTTCTTCAAGATTCAGTGCCATGCCGTATATTTCTCCCGGGAACTCCAGCAGTTCGCCTGCCATACACTTCTCAAGTCCATAAATTCTGGAAATACCGTCTCCAACCTGTATAACAGTACCGAAATCAGAGATTTCAAGCTTATTTTTATAATTCTTGATTTGCTCTTTTATTACGGCACTTATTTCCTCTGGTCTGAGGTTCATGTCAGCAACCCCCTCTCTATATAATAGTATTGTTAAGGTCATCTAAACGCTTTCTAATAGAAGCGTCAATCACCTTACCGTCGATTAGTATTTTGATGCCACCAATCAACTTGGTGTCGATTTCATTTTCAAGCTTCACTGTCTGCTGCAACAGCTTTCCAGTCTCTGCTTCAAATTTCTCGAGCCTATCAGCGCTAAGAGACTCCACGGAAAAGATCTTTCCGTAGGAAACCCCTTCTTCTTTATTTAAAAGTTCCTCGTAAACCTTTATGGCTCTGGCAAAATGCCTTGCTCTTCCTTTATCAATCATGATGTACAGGAAGTTTAAAAGCTCTTCCGAAATGTGGCCTTCCAAGATCGACTTTAACACGTCTTTCTTTTCAACAACGGAAACTACCGGCGTATTGATAAAGGCACTCAAATCAGGCTCTCGATCTAACAGATCAAGAAGCTGCGTCGCTTCTTCCAGGATTAAACCTTTTTTGTCCACGTCGCGGGCTGCTTGAAACAGCGCATTACCATATGTCATTCCAACCGTTAATTCTGCCATTTTGCCGCACCTACCTGTTCAACGATATTATCAATCAGATGCTCTTGTCCTTCTAATGCCAAATCTTTTTCCAGAATCTTTTCTGCTGCAAGCAAAGCCATAGCCGCTACGTGAGACTTCATTTCTGCTAAAGCCTTCGCCTTCTGGCGTTCTACTTCGGTTTCAGCATGAAGTTTAATCTCCGTTGCTTTTGCGTTTGCTTCATTGATAATATCACTTGCCTGAGCTTCTGCTTTTAACTTAGCACTCTTGATGATATCTCTACCTTCCAGTTCCACATTTGCAATACGCTTGTTATACTGATCCATCTTCTCGTCAGCTCTCTTGTTCGTGTCTGCTGCCTGATCGAAGGAGTCCTGTATAGCCTGCTTTCTGTTTTCCAACATCTGTGTAAACGGACGGTATAAGAACTTCGCCAACACGGTCACAAGGATTACAAAGTTTACAATAGCAAAGATAATCTCTGTAAAGTTAATACCTAATGCTTCACCCATGAATAAACCCTCCCTGTGGTTGTTTTGCTTTCTTTAATAAACTTAAATCTTTGCCATTAAAAGGAAAGCGATCAACAAGCCATAGATTGCTAAAGATTCCATGAACGCCATACTCAGGATTAAGTTCGTACGAAGTGTACCTGCCATCTCAGGCTGTCTTGCCATACCTTCCAAAGCCTTTGCGGAAGCGATACCCTGTCCAAGTCCAGGACCGATAGTGGATAGACCGATAGCTAATGCTGCTGCTAATGCAATTGTCATTTTATTTTCTCCTTTCATTTCTGCTGATTAGTTTCAGCCATATGTGTTTGATTATTTATATATATTTTGCTGGGCGGTAAACTTCCTCCCTTTAAAATAGATATCCAACGTTGTGAGCTTTGTAGCCGATTTCATTATATCTGCCTTTTTATTGCATTTCCATGTGTTAATTTCGGTTCAATTCCCAAAATCAACCATGTTGAGCTTGAAGCAGATGCTCGTGCTCTTCTGCACCGTGCTCTGCTGCCTCAGCGATATAGATGCCTGCCAACAGGGAAAATACCAAAGCCTGAATCATGCCCATGAGTACGCTGAAAATCTGCATGATAATCGGCAATCCCAGAGGAACCATACCAAAGAACACGTGAGTTACAGATTCTTCTCCGTAGATGTTTCCGTAAAGCCGAAGAGTCAGGGATACCGGCTTAACTAAGTCTTCCACAATCATCAACGGGAACAGTGCCGCTATCGGCTTAAAGTAATGCTTATAAAATCCAAGACCGTGTGTTTCCTTGATTCCTACAAATTGTACGAAGAAGAAAACAAGTAAGGCTAGTCCCAGAGGGAAATTAATCGAGCTGGTAGGAGCCTGAACACCCGGTAACTCCCCTGAAAGCGGAAGCAAACCAGAATAGTTGCAGAGCAATACGTAGATAAATAAAGTGCCTACAAAGGGAAGATATTTGCGCCCGGCGTATTCGCCCATTAAATCCGCAAAGAAGTCTCCCAACTTCTCCACCGCCACCTCCATGGCATTTTGAAGTCCCGAAGGAATCATTTCCATGTGCCTTCCCGCTAAAATAGCCAAAAGACAGATAATCAGCGTTATAACTGTACTGGTTATCATGGCATTGGTAACACCCATTGAATTTAACATTTCTATCATTTTGCTTTCCTCCTACATGCAATTCTTACCTGACATGGGCCTATGTCTTTTCCAGTCTTCTACAGGTCTGACTTTCCGTTCCTTTCCATCACCTTTTGGACCGAGAAAAACTTTCCCGACACCACTAAGGCAAAAGCCGTTCCAATAATCAAAGCCGTAAAATCAAGGGATATCTTGTCTCTGATCAAAAATACGATCAATAATACCAGCGCATTGACAAAGTAGCTTATAAAAAGCCGAGTAGTAACGGCTTCTATCTTGAGATTCTCAGCCTGCTGAGTCAATAACTTTTTCCATAGAAAAATGTATTTTAAAAGTCCAGCTAAACCGCCATATAAAATACCAACTATGGCACCAATTACATATTCCAATTCTTATAAACCTCTCTTGTCAAAAAGCGATTTTAACATACGTTTTTTTACATTTCTTTAATTATACTCTGAATTTTCCCATTGTAAAGACTTGTTGTTTTAAATTTTTCATCTGCTGTCCCATTTTGTCGAAAGAAACCGCTAAACCATTGCATCTGCTAGCCCTAGCCCTCCATTATCGTTTATTTCTATTAAGCCATTCGCAAAAACTATTGTCAGCAAGTTAGTGATTTTTATGCGGTTTAGTGCAGATTTATCCAGACAAACTTGTCCGATTTCAGAAATATCCGCCTATTCAATGTTGTGGATAACATTTTTCGCCCACTTCTTGGAGCGGAATCGCCTGACCAGAATCACCGATTTGATGATCTCCTCCAATTTGACAAAGAACACCGCAACATATATAGGCAAGCCTAGAGCCAGTGCCGTAATAAATGCCGTCGGCACAGCATAAAGCCAAATGGTAATCATCTCTGTCGCCATGGCGAAAACCGTATCCCCGCCGCATCGCAAGATGCCGGTTACCGCAATGCCATTGTATACATGGAGCCATAGAAAAGCCCCGTATATAAGCAGAATATAGAAGGCGAATTGCTGTCCCTGAGGTGTCAGTTCAAATAGACCAATAATCAGCCGAGAGCAGGACACCAAGCCCAGTCCCAGGCAGACACCTACTGCCAGACCGACGCGCAGAAGCTTCCGCGCCAATTCATAAGCTTCCTCTACCTTGCCTTGCCCCAGCTTCTGCCCCACCAAAATTAATGTCGCATCGCCGATACTAAAAGCCGCTAAGGTAAACAGGTTGTTAATCACATTGCTGGCCTGAACCGCCGCATAAGCGGTGACTCCTACTCTGGCATAAGCGGCTACATACATAGATGTGCCAATACTCCAAAAAGCCTCGTTCATCGTGGTAGGTATCGCATTCTTAACGATACGCCGTACCAATTCCCGATTCCAGCCCACATACTCCGACAGACGCCCGGCTACCAAGTTCCTGCGGACGAAGACGACGAAAAGGACTAACGTCAGCTCTAAGCAGCGAGCTAAGACCGTTCCCAAAGCAGAACCGGGAACCCCTAGCTGAGGTGCACCAAACTTACCAAAGATAAAGGTATAATTCAGCACCGCATTGGTGATAAAAACCACGATACTGATATATAATGGCAGCTTCGTCTGCTGAGTCGTTCGAAGGGCCGCCGTAAAAGGCACCGTTATGCTGATCGTTAAGAACATGGGTGCCCCAGTGCGAATATAGGCGGTTCCCAACTCGATCAGTTCCGGGATGTCCGTAAACAGCCGCATAACCAGATGGGGAACAAATGCCGCTACCAGGAAAAACAGGCTGCTGATGGCCAGGCAGACACAAATAGCCAACCCTGTGGCCTTCTTAATGTTTCGCACATCCTGACTACCCCAGAACTGAGCCATAAAGGTAGAAACCCCGCTGGTAAATCCAAACATGACAATCCAATGGATGAGATAAATCTGGATGGCGATACCTACCGCAGCCAGCTCCGTCTCGCCTAAGCTTCCAACCATCAAGTTGTCAATCAAGGTCAGAGAGGATGAAATCAGCCCCTGTGCCGCAATGGGCAAGGCGATGACCGCCAGCTTCTTTAACAGGTCTCTGTTGTCAATGGTTACGATAGTTTCTTCTTTAATACGTCAACAATCCTTTCACACGCATGTCCGTCCCCATAAGGGTTCATGGACTGCGCCATAACGGCATAGGCAGTCGGATCGGTCAGCAATTCTTTGGACAACTGATAGATATTCTCCATCTCCACGCCGGCTAGTTTCACTGTGCCGGCCTCCACTGCTTCAGGCCGCTCCGTCTCTCGCCGAACCACCAACACTGGCTTGCCTAAAGAAGGCGCCTCCTCCTGAATACCACCAGAATCCGTGATGATAAAGTAGGACTTAGCCATGAGGTTCTCAAAAGGCTGATACTGAAGTGGATCAATCAAATGAACTCGATCCATTCCCTGCAAAATCTTATTGGCTGTCTCTCGTACTTTGGGGTTCATGTGCATCGGATAGATGATTTCCACATCCTGAAACTCTTCCGCAATCCGCCGAATGGCTCCGAAAATCTGTTCCATATTCTCCCCCAGATTTTCCCTACGATGACAAGTTACTGTAATAACTCGATGATTTTCAAAGTCGATTGTCTTTAATGTCTTATCTTCAAATTCATAAGGCTTGTCTACTACCTGGAAAAGTGCGTCGATGACAGTGTTCCCTGTAATAAAGATCTTATCCTCTGGCACCCCTTCTCGCAGAAGATTCTTTCGGTTTCGCTCCGTAGGAGCAAAATGAAAATCTGCCAGATGACCTGTCAATACTCGATTCATCTCCTCCGGATAAGGAGAATATTTGTCATAGGTCCGAAGTCCCGCCTCCACATGTCCAACTTTAATCTGTTGATAAAAACTGGCCATTGCTGCCGCAAAGGTGGTGGTGGTATCTCCGTGAACCAGCACCACATCGGGCCGTTCCTTTTGCAGAACCTCCTCCAATCCTACCAGCACGTTAGACGTAATCTGGCTGATGGTCTGATTGGGCTTCATAATGTTTAAGTCATAATCCGGTGTCAGTTGAAAAAGTTCCAGCACCTGGTCCAGCATCTCTCGGTGTTGGGCTGTCACGCAGAGAACAGACTGAATCCCTTCTGTCTCGTTCAGCTGCTTGACCAAAGGTGCCATCTTGATTGCTTCTGGTCTAGTCCCAAAGACAGTCATTACCTTCATAGTTACACTCCTATTCTTCCAACGCCCTTCCCGCTTTCGGTCCAAGCGCCTGTCAAGCTCTAGTCAAATAGATTATTTTCGCTTCCTCTTCTTGTCTCGTTTCTTCTGGCACTTCTCCTCATGAGCGATGTTAACTGCTTTAATTTGCAGCCGCCAATTGCTGGCATCCGTAAGAAATACGTAGATGTACATAAGTGCGATAGCGATGAGGCCTGCGGTCTCCACGAAGAGATCCCGGCTGAACAGCACTGCCGCCACCCCCATGACACCACTGATACCATAGAGGGTCAGCACTGTCCGACGCTGGCCTAAGCCTGCCGCCATAAGCCGATGATGGAGATGTCCCTTGTCTGCTTCCATAATAGGCCGATGATTTACAAGCCGCCTCAGGATGGCAAAGGCCGTATCGAAAATAGGCAGGCCTAACACCAATACAGGAATGATCACCGCCATAATGGTCGCACTCTTAACCGGTCCTACCACAGAAAGGGTGGCCAGCATAAAGCCTAGAAACAGAGATCCGCCATCTCCCATAAAAATCTTTGCCGGATGGAAGTTGTAAGGCAAAAATCCCAGCGCACTTCCGGCTAAAGCCAGCATAGCCAGCGCCGGCAGATAGGCACCATGGATATAAGCAGTGTAAGCCAAGCAAAGGGAGGAAATAGACGCCACCCCTGAAGCTAGGCCGTCCAGCCCGTCAATGAGGTTCACCGTATTGGTAATCCCCACAATCCAAATAATGGTGATAAAAAAGCAAACCGCTCCGGCAAAGTAGCTGTGGGAATCCCCAAAGCTAGCACCGAAGTGGTTAGTCACAAATTCAATCCGCACGCCAAAGGCATAGGGCACACAAGCAATCAGGGCTTGTCCTAAAAATTTCACCTTGGCTGGCAGCCCCTTCAAATCGTCGATAATGCCCAGTATATAAATCAGCGCTCCGCCCAGCAGGACTCCATACATGCTTTCAATAGGCTGATCCAGAAATCCAGCCCCCATCTGCTGAAAAGCCATGGCCTGCACTGGCCAGCCCCGGAAAGTAACCCAGCCAATGGTGACCATAGCCCCAATAAAGATAGCCAGCCCGCCGAACCGCGGCATAGGCTTGGTGTGCATGCGCCTGCTGTCTTTAGGCACATCCACCGCTCCGATTACAGGAGCCAGCCGGATGGCCACCGGCGTAAAAATAACGGACAATATGAATGCTGCTAAAAAAGCTATCCAAAAAACCATGATTTACCTAATCCCCTATCTTTTCTATCTTTAATCCAGCTTCGTTCAGTATCTCTACAGACAATTCATCCGGATACCCTTCTTTAACTACCAGCCGCGCGATGCCTGCATTGACAATCATCTTAGCGCAGATTACGCAAGGCTGATGGGTTATGTAGATGGTAGCACCTTCAATGCTTTGTCCCAAAGTGGCCGCCTGAATGATAGCATTTTGCTCTGCATGGAGAGCCATGCAGAGTTCATGTCGTTCCCCTGACGGAATCTGTAATTTCTCCCGCAGGCAGCCTCCTCGTTCTTCACAATGTTTAATGCCTCTAGGCGCCCCGTTATAGCCGGTGGCTACGATGTGCTTGTCACAAACGATGGCCGCGCCTACCTGTCTGCGAAGGCAGGTAGACCGCTGCGCCGTCAGCGAGGCAATGCCCATAAAATATTCATCCCAGCTGGGTCTTTCCATTTCTTTCCTCCAGAAGTTCCGCCTTTTTTAGGCAGACTTTTTCATCCTAGTCTGTTTATTGTATCAAAATTCAACCAATTCTTCAAGGTCATAGTACACTTTTGCCAAATACAGCCCTTGAGGCGGTGCTGTATGACCAGCTTGCTGCCGTTCTTTGCCGTCGATAATATCCGCCACGGACTCGGGTTTCTTCTTGCCCAAACCCACCTCGACCAGTGTGCCCGTGATAATCCGCACCATATTGTAAAGGAAGCCGTCCCCCTTGATTTCTAATGCGACAATTCGCTTGCCTTCCAGTGTTTTCTTCTCCACAATATTCAATGCGTAGATGGTCCGCACAGTGGTCTTCTTCTCTTCCCCTCCGGCAGCCTGAAAACATTTAAAATCATGGGTACCTACGATATGAGCAGCGGCCGCCCTCATGGCATCTGTATCCAGATTTTTCTGCACTTGGTAATACTGATTCCGGCTGAATATTTGTAGCTCCGGTTCATTGAGAATCTGATAGATATATTTTTTCCCTTTGGCATCGAATCGAGCGTGAAAGTCCGCTGACATCTCTTCCGCGTTCAAGATTCGCAAATCTCCTACTCGTCCGGAGGTATTTAAGCCTCCCGCCAGTAGATTGTTAGCCGCAATCAACAGCCGATCAGTAGGAATCCCGAAGTCGCCCTTGAAGCTGGCTCGCTGGCCCAGGGCATGAACTCCGGCATCTGTACGGCTTGTCCCATTAATCTGAATGGGGCAGCGGCACACCAAGCTTAGAATCTTCTCCAGTTCTCCCTGGACCGTCCTGCGCTGTGGCTGACGCTGCCAGCCGGAAAACAAAGTGCCATCATATTCTACAGTCAGCAAAATATTTTTCATATGCGTTCTCCGCCCTTACCGGGCTCTCGGGAGCTCAATCTGCTTGTTTTCCTTGGACTCTCTGTACAGAGTAAACTTCTTGCCTATGGCCTGTACAAACTCAGCCCCTACTTGTTCAGCTACCTGATTAGCCACCTCTTTCGGTTCCAGAGTACAGCCCTCCTGTAACTTCACCTTAACCAGTTCTCTAGCTTCCAGGTTTACTTCCACTTCCTTTATAATGTTCTCCGTCAGCCCGCCTTTTCCCAGATAAACGGAAGGTTCCAGACTGTGAGCTAAGCTCTTTAGGTAACTTCTCTGTTTGCTTGTTATCATTTTCTTTATTTTCCCTTCCAAAAACTCATTATTTGATACTATTATACATCAATTTTAAAAATAAAAGTAGTATTAAATTGTCTCCTTTTGTCGAAGTACTTTACATTTATTTTTCGACAGATTACAATGCTGATAGAACGCTAGAAAGACGTTGGAAAGGGGGGTAATCCAAATGCTGCATCGCTTCAAATATATCTTAGTGACAATGGTTCTATTGTCCCTAAGCTTCGTATCCTGCGCGGTATGGTATGTATCAGCAGACAGTCAGCTTATCCACTATGAACGAAGCAAAAATAGCCTCTTACATCTCAATAATATTTACGAACAAGAATATAATGGATTAGTTTCAAAGGCAAAGGAATATCTCGCTACAGGAGATGCCTCTGCAAAATATAAGTTCGTTACAGACACAAATGACTTTATTAGTTGCAACAACAGAAATCTTACTTACCTAAGTTTTTCAGATGAAGGCAAGCTAAGCGTTCTCCAGTTTCCCGGCCGCTACAGTGCGGCAGCGGACAACCATCGGTCCAGCTTCTCCTTAAACCAGGAAGAGCAGGCACTGCTGACAACAGCACTAAATCAATACAATCAAATGTCCCAAGTGCTTTTATCCGCTGTGGATCAGAGAAATACCGATATTTTATATGACAGTCCTTACTCTAAACTATCGGACTCCAAAACAGATGCCATCGATAAGTACACCAGCCTCTATCTCAATCGGATTGCTTCCAAAGAAAAAGACCTACAGTTTTCTTTACACTTCATCTCTACTGTGGCCATTGTTCTCGGGATATGCCTGATTATGCTAGCTTCCAAGGCATTCTTTATCTATTTAAGAAACAACCAATATAATGCCTATTTCAATCAATTGTACAGTAAGGCCATCGAAAATGCTGACGTGGGTATGGCTATCGTGGATCATGAGCAAAAATATGAATACATGAATGCCACCTATAAGCAGCTTCTAAACATTCAATCACCAAATCCCCTGGGACAGACCACCTTTGCCCTGATGCCTGAAGAAATTGCTGAAGCTCTACCTGAATATTCCTTGTCACAGAATGCGAAAAATATACAGATGTCTTACACGTTTGAAGGGTCAATGCGTTACATCAATTATAATTGCTTTTCTATCTTTGATGACCGAAATGAACCGAAGTTTGTCACACTCATCCAAGACTGTACAGAAAGCAAGCTAAAGGATCAGGCTCTGCAACATCAATTAAAAGAGATTGAATTTTTCGCCAACGCCAAGTCGTCGTTTGTGGCCAACGTATCCCACGAAATCAAGACGCCGTTAAACGTGATTATCGGCATGGTTCACATCCTTCAGGGTATGAATCTAACCATGGAGCAAAAAGAAATTCTGGCAAAACTACATATTTCCTCTGAACTGCTCTTGAACATTATCAACGACGTACTGGATATATCTAAGATTAAAAAATCTAATTTTGTCCTCTATCCAGCTGACTTCAACTTACTCAGCATGGTCAGTGAATCAGAGGAAGTATTCAGGCCTCTGATTTATGACAAAGGCCTGGAGCTGATTAAGGATTTTCGCTTTCCAACCAGCCTATGTCTTTCTGCGGATAAAACTCGTTTAGCACAGGTTCTGCTGAATCTGGTTAATAACGCTTGCAAATTTACTACCACAGGCCACATTCGCCTGGCCATTGAGCTGCTAAACATGCAACAAAACTCTGCCTTGCTGAAATTCACCATTGAAGACACAGGTATGGGCATTGAACAGGAGGATATTTCCAAGGTATTCCAGGAATTTGAACAGTTGGAAAATCATCTGACCAAACAACACCAGGGAACTGGACTTGGACTAGCTATCTGCAAGCATGTGGTAACCGCTATGGGTGGTGATATCTGGGTTGAAAGCCTAAAAGGCTCTGGCAGCCGTTTTCAGTTTACGATCTGGGCTCCTACTGTAGATCCAGCCTCCTGTGAGTCTTCCTCTTTAGCAGGCAATTCTCTGTCTCTATTGGATGGCAAGGGGCGGCGTGTGCTAGTGGTAGAGGATACGGAATTAAACTACGAAGTAACTCAGAGCATGTTAGCAGACTCTCATATTGTCTGCGACCACGCTTGTGACGGTCAAGAAGCAGTAGACATGTGTCTAAAGGTTCCAGAAGACTACTATACCGTCATTCTTATGGATATTCATATGCCCGTTATGGACGGTTACACTGCCGCCGAAATCCTTAAAAGCGAGGTAGGTATTACTTGCCCAATTTTGGCTTTGACGGCCACCAACATTGATCCGGAGACAAAGGAAAAGTACAAAGGTATTATGGACGGCTTTATCAGCAAACCGTTCCGTTACAAGGAATTCTACCGTATCCTGCGTCCATACTTCGACGGTACTGGTGACGAACTCCCCGAATCAGCTTTAACAAGTGCTGATTTTGGGACAAGCTTTCTGGAGCAATCACAGGGTACAATCGCTCCAACCTCGGATTCGGATAAGGAGACGGCTGACACCTCCACAATCATAGAATCGAAAACAGATACGGATTTAAACCTTGTAGGATTTGTGCCCAAGCTAGCTGCTGCTTTCGAAGAGGAGGGGGACGACGACCAGCTCTATCCTGATCGGCTCTCCGAGCTGGATTTGACCGAAGCTGCCAAAAACTTGGGCTGTTCAGAAAGGTTGTACATCAAACATTTGATGAAATTTAAAAACACTTATAACCATGCAGACCAAGATATTCAAACGCTGATTTTAAACAATAATTATTTAGAAGCCCACCGGCTGGCTCATTCCATTAAAGGCCTGGCGGGCACGTTGGGACTAGTACCATTGCAACAAATCTCCACCCAGTTGGAAGCAGCTCTAAAAGAAGAATCGGAAAACGCTGCGACCCTCCTGTCTCAGTTCCGATATGAGCTGAAAGGCGTGTGCAAGAGTGCTGTCTCCTATACCTGAAAAGGGAGCAGAACCTGTTATTACACAGGCTCTGCTCCCTTTTTGTTTTCTTATGACTTAGCGTTAACAGCAAAGCAACTTTGCCAACCCTGTGTTCGCCACATTTAACAGTTACTATTTTTTCCAAGAACTTTTCAGGTCTACAATTCGGTTAAACACCAGATTTCCTTCGGTGGACAACTTGCTGTCTGCAATGTAATATCCATGTCGGAAGAATTGGAAACGCTCCCCAGCCTTGGCCTGGGCCACAGCTGGTTCAGCATAGGCTTCCAGCTCCGTTAGGGATGCTGGATTCATTATGTTTTCACCCTTCTCATCTTCAATCATCAAATGCCCATACTGGCGAATTTTGATCTTAATTGCAGTCTTGGCGTCTACCCAGTGAATAGTTCCTTTGACCTTTCGACCCTCAAACCCGCTTCCGCTTCTGGTCTCCGGGTCGTAGGTGCAGTGAAGCGCCTTGATTGTGCCATCTTCATTCTTGATGACCTCATTACAGGTAATGAAATAAGCGCCCTTAAACCGAACTTCGTTACCTGGGAAAAGCCGAAAATATTTCTTGATGGGCACTTCCATAAAGTCCTCGCCATCTACGTAGAGTTCCCTAGAAAAAGGCACCATCCGGCTGCCCATCTCTGGGACTTCCTTGCTGTTCTCAATCTCCATCTCTTCGGTCTGATTTTCCGGATAGTTCGTGATAATCACTTTAATCGGATTTTCTACCACATTTCGGCTTTCTACCTGATTCTTTAAATCTTCTCGGACACAATGCTCCAGCAAGGCCACATCCACCAAGCTGTTGGCCTTGGATACACCAATGCGCTCACAGAAATCTCGCACCGCTTCCGGTGTATAACCTCTTCTCCGCAGACCAGCAATCGTTGGCATCCGCGGATCATCCCAGCCTTCCACCGTTCCGTCTTCTACCATGGCTTTCAAATACCGCTTAGACATGACTGTATTAGTGATATTCAATCTGGCAAATTCAATCTGCTGAGGAGGTGCTTCCCACCAGCCCAGCTGCTCCAGTACCCATTCGTAAAGAGGCCGATGATCTTCGAACTCCAAGGTACAAATAGAGTGTGTAATCCCTTCGATAGCGTCTTCAATAGGATGAGCGAAGTCGTACATAGGGTAGATGCACCACTGATCCCCTGTGTTGTGATGGCTGACATGAGCAATCCGATAGATAACCGGGTCACGCAAGTTGATATTAGGAGAAGCCATGTCAATCTTGGCCCGAAGGACCTTTTCGCCATCTCCGTATTTACCGGCTCGCATCTCCTCAAAAAGGCTTATATTTTCTTCTACGCTGCGGCTTCTGTAAGGGCTTTCTTGTCCTGGTTCCTTTAAGGTCCCCCGGTATGCCCGAATCTGCTCTGCATTTAAGTCACACACAAAAGCCTTTCCCTTTTTAATCAGGTCTACTGCGGCTTCACACATTTTATCAAAATAATCAGAGGCCCAAAGGCGTTTATCCCATTGAAAGCCTAGCCAAGTTACATCTTCTTCAATGGAAGTCACATACTCCATGTCCTCTTTCACCGGATTCGTATCATCATATCTCAAGTTGCACTTTCCACCATATTTCTGAGCGGTAGAAAAGTTCAAGCAGATGGACTTAGCGTGTCCGATATGCAAATATCCATTAGGTTCCGGTGGGAATCGAGTATAAACCCGATCTCCGTATTTTTGTGTTTCCAAATCCTTTTCTATTATATTATGAATAAAATTGGAAGCGGTCTGCGTCTCTGTTCCTTCAGAGTTCACAGCTTTTTTCTCGTCAGTCATAATTCTTCCTCCTTTTGCTCCAATACTACTATCTTTATATTTAGCTATTGCCTTTAAATACGAAAATATACCAGTTCTCCCCAGCATATTTTAAGGTTGCAGGCTTCACCTTTGGCTGCTCCGCCGCAAGGTTGAATATGGTGAAATAATGCCAATGGCCTCCCAAACGTATTTTATTATGAATTGGTATTGTAACATGAAAACTTGGTCAATCAGGCTTCAATAAACGCGTCCTTTCGGCATCCCCCAACTCAATCCTTGTTTTTATTATACCATAGCCTTCGCCCCTTGGCAGCTCCGCTGCAAGGTTGGATATGGTGAAATAATGCCAATGGCCTCCCAAACGTATTTTATTATGAATTGGTATTGTAACATGCGAACTTGGTCAATCAGGCTTTAATAAACGCGTCCTTTCAGCATCCCCCAACTCAATCCTTGTTTTTATTATACCATATCCTTCGCCCTTTGGCGGCTCCGCCGCAAGGTTGGATATGGTGAAATAATGCCAATGGCCTCCCGGCCATTGGCATTATTATAACATTCCAGTTGCTTTTCACGCAATAAGTATTTACAATAATGGTATGCTCTGCATTACTCATAGTAGTGCATATCATCTTGATTTATTTCAGAAAGGTAATTGAATTATGCTAACAGGAAAAACCGTCGTTCTAGGAATAACCGGCAGCATCGCTGCCTATAAAACTGCGTACCTGGCAAGTGCTTTAAAAAAGCAGCATTGCGATGTCCACGTAATCATGACCAAGAACGCCTGCGAATTTATTGCACCGCTTACATTTGAAACCCTTACAGGCAACAAGTGCCTGATCGATACATTTGACCGAGACTTCAAATTCGATGTAACACACATTTCCATCGCCAAGAAGGCAGACCTGATTATGCTGGCTCCAGCCAGCGCCAACTTGATTGCCAAGCTGGCTAACGGCATTGCTGATGACATGCTGACCACTACGGTTTTGGCCTCTAAGGCGGTAAAACTGATATCTCCAGCGATGAATACTAACATGTACCAGAACCCCATCACCCAGGACAACTTGCGCAAACTAGCTCATTACGGCTTTGAGATTATTCAACCGGCCACCGGACTGCTGGCCTGCAATGATGTCGGCGAAGGTAAAATGCCAGAGCCCGAAGTGCTCTTTGAATACATCCTCAAGCACCTAGCTAAAGAAAAAGACTTAATTGGTAAAAAGGTCTTAGTCACTGCCGGCCCTACTCAGGAGGCCGTGGACCCCGTGCGCTTTATCAGTAACCATTCCACTGGTAAAATGGGCTATGCCCTGGCTCAGGCCTGCATGCTGCGAGGCGCAGAGGTGACGTTAATCACGGGGAAGACTGCCATCGCCCCGCCTAGATTCGTAGATGTGGTACAGGTAACTTCTGCCAAAGACATGTATGATGCAGTCCAGCAGCAAGCGGACAGTGCCCATATGATTTTTAAGGCTGCTGCCGTTTCTGACTATACGCCTTCCGTCTCTTACGAGCACAAGGTAAAGAAAGCAGATGACAGTTTATCCATTCCCCTGGCCCGTACTTCTGATATTCTCTTACAGCTAGGCTCCAGCAAAAAAAATGGACAAGTTCTCTGCGGATTTTCTATGGAAACGGAGAATATGCTGGAAAATTCCCAGGCGAAGCTGGTAAAGAAAAATCTAGACATGATTGTCGCAAATAATCTTAAAGTGGAGGGAGCCGGCTTTGGCACCGACACGAATATCGTCACGATTATTACCAAAGACGGCCTTCAGGAACTGCCTCTTCTTTCCAAGTTTGATACGGCCAACCGAATTATCGACACCGCTTTGGAGCTGTACCAGAAAGAAATATAGAAATTTGCCGTTAACGGCTCCTTAGCTCCATAGTTCCACACCTTTGGCATTCCCTAAAACTAAACCCGTCCAACTTCTAAAACTATAAAACCGTATCCAGCTATTTTACTTGCTGAATACGGTTTTCTTTTGCATTAACCCTTGTCACCCCAAAAGCATATATTATAAAGGAACGCTCATTTTCCCTATAAAAAGCCTCTGCGACACGCTCTTTGCTCACATCCCTTCTCATTAAATTGCAACATTTTTTGATATTCCATTCCTATCGCTTTCAGATTTATTCCCTACATAATAAAAAGGACCAGGTGACCTTATGAAACATACGACAGTTTTAGAAATGCCGTCCGTCGGCTATGTCCGCCTTCTCCATGCAGTCCCCGATGCCCCCAAAGTAGATGTATATGCAAATCAGCAGCTACTAGCCTCGGGACTTGCTTATGGACAGCATACGGACTACATACCTCTTACTAGAGGCCTCTATACCTTTACCCTCTATGCAGCAGATGACACAGAACAGCCCCTGCTGGTCAATCAGTTGTCCGTCGGCATCGGAGACCTGTATACCGTCTGCATCTGTGGCATGGCAGCAACGATAAATTTTCTGGCAGTTTCCGATTTTGCTCAGCCCCCCGGTATCATCAATGCCTTGTTTCGCTTTGTTCACCTATCACCAGACACTCCAGCTGTGGATGTAACACTGCCTAACGGGACTTTATTATTCTCTCAAGTTTCCTTCCAGCAGATAACTCGATACCTGCCGATCGCTCCCAGACCTTTCAACTTTCAGCTCCGACTAGATTCAAATCCTGCTGTGGTGATTATTACGCTGCCTTCTTTTTCTCTCCACCAAGGTAAGATTTATACGCTCTATGCCCTAGGCTTGTCCATGGGAACTCCACCTCTTGACGGCCTTTTCTTGGAAGACAACAACTTAACCTGAATATGAAAAAAGGCGGTGTCCTGCAAGTGCTAAACCAGCCCACTGCAAAACCTCCCGCCTTTCCTATTCAAAATACTATCGTAACACTGAACTCAAAAAATCCTTTAGCCGCTCACTCTTCGGATTCTGGAAGATGTCTTCTGCCGTTCCCTCTTCTACAATCTTTCCTGCATCCATAAAAATAACTCGGTCCGCCACTTCCTTAGCAAAGCCCATTTCATGAGTAACAATGACCATGGTCGTATGCTCCTTGGACAACTTTCTCATAACGCTCAGTACTTCCCCAGTAATCTCCGGGTCCAGCGCACTGGTAGGCTCATCGAACAACATAATCTCTGGGTTCATGGCCAGACCTCTGGCAATAGCCACTCGCTGCTTTTGTCCACCGGACAATTGAGCCGGATAGGCCTCCCCTTTTTGAGACAAGCCTACCATGTCCAGCAGTTGTCGTCCACGGGCTTGAGCCTCTTCTTTTTTCTGCTTCTTAACCTTGACTGGTGCGTAGCACACATTTTCCAGGCAAGTCATGTGAGGAAACAAATTAAAGTGCTGAAAAATCATGCCAGTCTCTGCGCAAATATTCTTTAAAGACTTATCTGGCAGATACACGGCTTTCATGCCAGCCTTCGTCTCCACAAAGGTATCTCCGTTTAAGGTAATGCTGCCGCTTGTGATTCGTTCCAAACAGTTGATACATCGCAGCAGGGTACTCTTTCCCGAGCCAGAAGGACCAATGATAGCCACTGTTTCACCCTTCTGCATTGAGAAATTCACGTGATCCAGAGCCAAACAACCGGCAAACTGTTTTACGATGTCCTTCATTTGCAAAATAGCTTCCATATGCTGCTCCTCCTTCTCTTACTGGTGATCTGCACCTCATGTCCTTCATATTTAGAATAATGCCGTTCCAAATAACCTGTCAACAAAGTCAACAGGAAGGTGAATATTAAATATATAATAGCTGCGATAACAAAAGCTGTAGCGTTTACGTCGCGATTTACAGCTCCTCTGGAGGCTTTCAGCAGCTCCCCTACGGAAAGAACGGAAACCAACGCTGTATCCTTAATCAAGGTGATGGCCTCGTTGGATACAGATGGCAGGACTCGCTTTACTGTCTGAGGCAGGATAATACCAAACATAGTCTGTCTGCGATCCAATCCCAAGGATTGAGCCGCTTCATACTGCCCCTTGTCAATGCTCTCGATACCGCCTCTATAAATTTCTGCCAGATAAGAGGCGTAATTCAGTACAAAAGTAATGACTGCCGTAGTAAAGGCATCCAACCGTACGTCCATGACGATAGGAATGTAAAAATAAAAGAAAAACAGCTGGAGCATAAGGGGAGTTCCTCGAAAGATCCAGATGTATGTCTTTGATATCCACCTAAACGGTGCAAATTTGCTATTGCTGCCCAATGCAAAGGGCAGGCCTAAAGGCAGAGCTAAAATTAATGTAAAAGCAAAGAGCTTGACTGTTACCCAAGCTCCCTGCAATAGAGTGGGCATTAAAACGCCCACATAATTTATAGTCTC
Source organism: Aminipila butyrica (assembly GCF_010669305.1). Classification (NCBI taxonomy): domain Bacteria; kingdom Bacillati; phylum Bacillota; class Clostridia; order Peptostreptococcales; family Anaerovoracaceae; genus Aminipila; species Aminipila butyrica. Next base: position 3,303,466 of record NZ_CP048649.1, read on the forward strand.
CGCCAGTTGATTAAAAAACTGATCCACTATCTATTACCTCTTATTATTCATCATATCCTTCTAGTATAACAATGTTGCGTCCAAACCACTTGTTGCTGATTTCTTCCGCCTTGCCGCTTTGAATAACGGCATCCAGTGCTTCGGTAATCTTCGCAGCCACATCGGTGTCCGCCTTGCGGCAGCCGATAGCATAGAAGTCGTCTCCAAAGTCGTAATCACATACTACCATCTTCTGAGCCAGCTTTGTGTTCTTGTATTCGCCTAACACCTGGTCTACAGCAATGCAGTCGATTCTACCAGCCTGCATATCCATGATGGCTTCATCATAGGTCTTGTATTCAGAAATTTTGTCTGCGAAAGTATCATAGTCCGGGTTGGCCTTCAGGATCTCCAGAGCAGCGGAATCTGCCTGAGTTCCCACGTTGTAGTTAGCCAAGTCGGAAGCCTTCTTTACCTTGATGGTGTCATCTTTTCCCATTACAATAATCTTGTTGTTAATGTACTTGTCAGTGAGAGCCATACTTTCTATTCGTTCCGGCGTAGCGGACATACCATTCCAAATGCAGTCAACCCGTTTAGATTTTAACTCCATTTCCTTAGCATCCCAATCGATAGATTTAAAGGTAACCTTTACGCCCAGTTGTTCACCGACTGCGTTGGCCAAATCAATATCAAAGCCCACTAGATCTCCCGCTTCATCTCGGAATCCCATCGGAGCAAACGTGTCATCCAAGCCTACAATCAGTTCGCCCTTGTCTTCGATATAAGCCCAGCCTGTCAAGTCGGAATCATTGGTGCCATCAGCATTTTCGGTGCTTCCGCATCCGGTCATGGCAATCAGACCGGCTACAAGTGTTATCATAAGTAAACTTGTCCATAATTTCTTCATTGCTGTCCTCCTAATTTTCATTATTATTTCTTCGTTACCCATTCGCTTTATCTCACTAAAGCGCTACTTAAAGATAGTACCATACTTTGCTGAACCTGTCAACTGATTTCTATCAAGCCAAAAGGCAGCCATCTCTGACTGCCTTTTGGTCTTTTCTTTATAAATTTTCACTATTTTACGGTAACCAGATCGTAATCCATGCTGCCTAATCCCATCTTTTCACAGTGAGCAAGGCAGACCTCCCAATTCGTATCCGGATGTGTCATCTGAAAATGGTCTGTTGGCTGCTGCGCGTCTTCCTGATGGTCGCAGCTGCAATCCCCGTGGTGATGAATCTGGTCTTCCAGGATACTGCCCTTTACCGGCATCTGTCCGTTGACCGCATCCGCACAGGCCTTGTCCAGAGCTACGGGATCAAAGGAAGCAAACATACCGATGTTCGGCACGATTGGGATATCATTTTCCGAATGACAGTCACAGTTAGGGGATACATCTACCACTAGCGATACGTGGAAATGCGGACGACCATGTAGAACGGCCCAGGTGTATTCCGCCATTTTTTTGTTTAAAATATCTTTAGACTCATCCCATTTGGTGGCGATAGCATCCGTTGGACAGACTCCAATGCACCTGCCGCAGCCGACACATTTATCTTCGTTCAGGTAGGCCTTTCGGTCTTCAATGGTGATGGCATCATGAGCGCATACGGCTATACACTTCCCACAGCCGATACAGACTTTCTGACGAATCATCGGTGTTCCGGCACTGTGCTGCTCCATCTTTCCGGCCCGAGACCCGCAGCCCATACCGATGTTTTTAATCGCGCCACCAAAGCCTGTAGACTCGTGTCCTTTAAAGTGATTTAAGGAAATAAATACATCCGCATCCATAACTGCCCGTCCAATTTTAGCTTCTTTGACGAATTCACCGCCCTCTACAGGCACTAACATCTCGTCGGTGCCTTTCAGTCCGTCGGCGATGATGACATGGCAGCCGGTGGAAAAGGGTGAAAACCCGTTGAGGTAAGCAGACTCTATGTGGTCTAAGGCATTTTTTCTGCCACCCACATACAAAGTATTGCAATCTGTTAAAAACGGCTTTCCTCCTTGCTGCTTGATTAAATCCACCAGCACTTTGGCATAGTTCGGTCTCAGGTAGGCCAGGTTTCCCGGCTCTCCAAAGTGGATTTTGATAGCAGTGTATTTCTCTTTCAAATCCATGGAGTCCATCCCTGCCTTGCGGATTAATTTATCTAATTTCGTCAGCAGGCTCACACCTAGCTCGGTCTTCATGCTGGTGAAATATACGGTTGATTTTTTCATATATTTTTCTCTTCCTCCAATACAATTATTTTTTCCTTGCAGCCGGGCTGCATTCCTTCTCATCAGCTTCATTCTACAACAAAGAAGGCTGGAAATCCAGCCTTCTTCATAAAAATGGTCTCTATTTATTTTTATCTTTCAACGATAAGCGCTGTACCCTGTCCGCCGCCGATGCAAAGAGTTGCCAGACCAGTCTTAGCATCTCTCTTAGCCATTTCGTAAATCAGGGAGATCAGGATTCTTGTTCCAGAAGCGCCAATTGGATGACCGATAGCAATTGCTCCGCCATTTACATTAACGATTTCAGGATTCAGTCCAAGATCTTTTCTTACTGCTACGGACTGTGCAGCAAAAGCTTCGTTTGCTTCAATCAGTTCAAGATCTTCAACCTTCATGCCAGCCTTTTCTAAAGCTTTCTTTGTTGCAGGAACCGGTCCGATACCCATGATAGTTGGATCTACACCGGCAGAAGCGTAGGACTTAATAGTGCAAAGCGGCTTAAGACCCAGTTCGTCTGCCTTTTCCTTGGACATAACGATTACGGCAGCACCTGCATCATTGATACCAGAAGCATTAGCAGCTGTTACGATACCATCCTTCTTGAAAGCAGGCTTTAATTTAGCAATGCCTTCAGCAGTAGTTCCAAACTTAGGGAATTCATCTGTATCAAAGATCTTTGGTTCGCCCTTTCTCTGAGGAATGGACACTGGAACGATTTCATCCTTAAACTTGCCTGCCTTGATAGCCGCTTCAGCTCTCTGCTGTGAAGTAGCTGCAAACTCATCTAGTTCTTCTCTTGTAAGGTTCCACTGCTCACCAATGTTTTCAGCAGTAATACCCATATGGTAATCGTTAAATGCATCCCAAAGACCGTCATTAACCAGCATATCCACCATCTTAGTGTTGTTCATTCTAGCGCCCCATCTTGCTGCCGGCATGGCATAAGCTGTTGCTGACATGTTTTCAGCACCACCAGCAACAACGATGTCTGCATCGCCTGCTTTAATCATCTGTGCTGCCAAAGAAACTGCTCTAAGGCCTGAACCGCAGACCTTATTTAATGTCATTGCAGGCACTTCAACCGGAATCCCTGCTTCAATCGCCATCTGTCTTGTTATGTTTTGTCCTAAACCACCCTGAAGTACGCAACCCATAACAACTTCGTCAATCTGTTCCGGCTTGATTCCAGCTCTTTCAATTGCACCCTTAATTGCGATAGCTCCTAAAGTTGATGTTTTAACATCCTTTAAGGAACCGCCATAGCTGCCAAGCGGTGTTCTAGCTGCACTTACAATTACTACTTCTCTCATGTTTTTAGTCCTCCTTAAAACCATTTGTAAAAATCATTCGCAAGAATCATTTGCAAATTAAATGTATTGTATAAGCTTTCATTCCCATATATCATATCACATTTCCTGTTAATTGCAATATGATAACCCGCAAAATGTTGATTTATTGTTATATATTTCACAATTTTTATATAATTTTAAAATGTCTGCAAAGAGAAGTCAATAGTTTTTTTAATTTTCTTACACTTTTTTACCTGTAAAACTTGTTTTATATAACAATTTAATGAACTCCTACAAATAACTTCAATCGTTACTGATAATATAAAAAAGCTGGCTAAAAACAGTTATCCTTTTCAGCCTCTTTACCTGTTAAAATATAGTTGGAATTTTTAAGCTGTTTCTATTCATGCAGCATTGGTTTTGAAGAAAGGATAGGATAAGAAATATGAATAAAAAATCATTGTGGTATATATTTAGTCTATTTGTCCTATTTGTATATGCGATTTCTGTGAAAAACGCTTTTTAGGGTACCTAACCCTGTGTCTGCCGAGCTTACTGATACTTCCCACCTATTCGAAAGATAAGCTATCGCCTCAAAAATGCGAGGACAAAAATAAACCGCTAAACCGATGCAATAACCTTGCAGCCGTTTAGCGGTTTTTTCATTTCTTTTTAAACCCAATCTTTAAAGCATACAATATACTTCTCCACCAGTTCCACCGGCTTATAGGAAAGCTTCGCTTTCCGCAAATTCTCAATGCCCATGTCCTCTTCTCGGTTCACATACACTACTGAATCGTCCAAGTGCTTACAAAACTCATTGTTGATGGCTGGATATAGGCCACGAATCTGGCTGTTAGCCTTCTCTACGTGAACCGTTACCGTCTCTTCTCCCAACCGTCCGCCAATGCTGAAAGCCTCCACCTTGCCATCTATAACAATAGCTCCCGCTATATAATCCAGCTTGTTTAGATTCATCACCACATCTCGCATGGCGTTGGTCTCCATCAGCAGCCAGTTCATCTCATGAGGAGCGATATTCTTCCGCGCGTTGAACTCCTCCAGGAACACCATGACTGTATCTAACATGTCCGGCGTCAGCGGCACGTACTCATACTGATAATTATTGAGAAAATAATTCAAATGGTTCTTCTTGGCATGATAGGTCCGACCTTTTAGGTCAATTAAATCCTGCTTCAAATACAAGTAATCATAATTAGGCCGGTCGGGAATAAACTCTGTCCCAGGGCAGGCCTCTGCAATGACCTCTCGCATGTGAGCGGGAAGCAGACGGATGGTAAAAGTGGAGTCTTTTTCCTTAAACCGTCTTCTGGTCTCCTCCAAGGTCTTTCTAAGGCTCTCCGGTTCGTACGTACCAGTCTTGGTCAGTGGTGGAAACAGGAAATATTCGTGTTTGTCAATCTCCAGATGACTTAATCCGGCGATAACCATATAATCCCCTATGATCTCCCATGAAAACTCATTTTGGTCCCGCCACATATAGAGTGACGAAAATGACAGTCCAGAAGTCCGGTACTCATAAGAGAATAAATAGGGCTCCAGAACTGCTTTACTTTCTATCGTTATTTCGTTTTTAAAAATGCTCATCTATTGTTCTTTCCTTTTGTCATTCAATGCCCCAGCTCTTCACTTCCTCCACCAATTTATAGTTAGTAAAATCATAGTGAAGCGGTGTGATGGATGCGTAACCATTTTGTATCGCCATCACGTCATATTCCTCCGTCAGGTCCTGGCATTTCACAGGTTTCCCGCTGTACCAATACTGGCATGCACCCGTATCTTCCACTTCCTGCTGATGAAACCAGCCCTCATATACCCGGGTGCCCAGGGTTGTAACCTTCACACCTTTTAACTTCTTCTTGGGTACGTCCGGTACATTGATATTCAATACCGTTTTGTCATCCAGCTTACCAAAGGACTTCAACATCGCCTGTACTGCTAACTCGGCGGCCACATCAAAGTGCTTCGGTTCATATCCATTGACCGGAACTGTGCCATGAATCGAAACAGCCACTGAGGGAATCCCGCAGATGCAGCCTTCGATAGCGGCAGATACGGTTCCCGAGTAGTGGATATCTGTCCCCAGATTTCCTCCGTGGTTAATACCGGAGAAAACCATATCTACATCTATACCCCGATTTCTTAAAAGTAAAACACCCAATTTTACACAATCCGCCGGTGTACCACTTATTTCATAGGCCAGCTGCGCATTTTTATAAGGAACCTCTGTAGCTTCCAACCCCTGCCTTATGGTAATGCTGTGGCCAGCGGCACTGCGCTCTACGTGGGGAGCACACACGTACACATCGGCTACTTTTGACAAAGCTTTTACTAGTTCAGAGATTCCTTTTGCCTGTATTCCATCGTCGTTAGACACTAAAATATTCATGTTAATTTTTACTCCTTTGCATATACTCTTGCTACCATACTATCATCAATATGCGGTTTTATCCATGGAAAAATACAGCCAACCTGTGTAATATTTTAATACCATCTAGTCATCGGCAGATCGTTATTTACCCCTTTGGAGATTAATATCTGATGAAGGTCGATGACACCTCTGTTAAAAGTTGCCGCACAAGCACACAGGTACAAATCCCACATACGAGCAAACTCTCCGCCCATCTTCTCTTCGATTTCTTCCCGGTGTTCATTGAAATTTGCATCCCACCTCAGCAAGGTCTCCGTATAATGCCGCCGCAGGCTCTCCACATCTAACGTGTAGAAGTTGTACTCTGCGCATAGGTCAATAATCTCCCGCAGACTTGGGCACATACCTCCTGGGAATATATATTTTCGCATCCATGCATCTCCCGGGTGCTCTTTCATGCCACTGATATAGTGCAATAAAAATAAGCCGGTCGGCTTTAACACTTTGTCCACGCTGGACAGGAATAAATTGTAGTTCTCTCTTCCCACGTGCTCAATCATGCCCACGCTGACCACTCGATCAAAGGTCTTTTTTGATTTTGGCAGATCCCGGTAATCCATCAGGGCTACTGTCAGATATTCCTCCACGCCCTCCTCTTCAATTCGCTCCTGGAACCGCTTGCACTGCTCCTGGCTCAAGGTTATTCCCATTCCCTTGACCTTATATGTCTTGGCAGCTTCAATGAGCAGCTGTCCCCAGCCGCAGCCAATATCCAGCAAGCTCATACCTTCCTTCAATCCAAGTTTTTCCAAGATATGATGAATCTTATTTATCTGTGCTTGGTACAAGGTCTCGCTTTTTCGCTTGAAGTACCCGCAGGAATAGCTCATGCTTTCATCCAACCACAGGGCATAAAAATCATTGCCGATGTCGTAATGGGCAGCGACCTCTTTTTGCTGGTTTTTCTTCCCGCTGGAGGTCATCATCAGCTTTTTTAAGGCCTTCGTATCGGTGGAGAATTTTCCTAGCTGGCCCAAGAAATTGTTCAAAGCTGTATACAAGTCTCCCTTGACCTCAATATCCCCTCTCATGTACGCCTCTCCCAATGCTAAAGAGGTGCTCTTCATCAAAGCTTTCACCTCGATAGGCTTGTTAATCTTCACCGTAAAGGTTGGCTCAGGCTGGCCAATCACATGAGTTTCGCCATCTATTTCGACGGCAAAGGGTTTTTCATCAAACTGGCTCAAAAACTCCATAAGTAACTCTTGTTTCTTTTTCATCATAGTTCCTCCCTTTAATAATCTGGCCTCTTTTCATTTTTGCAAACTACAATCAGTCAGGTTCTATTGATTTAAACAATAATTAACTTAATTCTATCCATCTTTCTTATTTTAATACTTTGTCTTTCATTTATCTAGCAGGATTTTGGTTTTCCTTCCCAAAAACAAAAAAGCCCTGACGGGCACGGGCTTTTCAAAACCCGTACTCCGTCCTCGGCTGCACACTTCACCTTTGCTATTTTTTAAGCTCGAGAGTTGTTACCTCCGAGCGCCTATTTTAATCCTCCAGATTTTCAGCTTACGAAGCTCAAAAACTTAAAAGCATACTCGAATAGTGGTTCCTTTCCCTTGCTGACTTTCTAGTTCTAAGGCTGCTCCGTGACGCTTTACCACGTGCTTTACGATGGAAAGCCCCAATCCAGTGCCGCCCGTCATCTTGGAATGGCTCTTATCTACCCGATAAAATCGTTCAAATACTCGTTCCTGATGCTCTCTGGCAATGCCGATGCCCGTATCCGCCACTGTCAAGCATACCGGTTCTGCTGTCAGAGTTACTTTGACTTGACCCGGCCTCTTATTATACTTAATCGCATTCTCACACAGGTTGAACACCAATTCATCCAGCATCGGCAGAGAGCCCATTACATAAACCGGCTGGCTGCCTTCCGTTCCGTCAAACTCCAAAGATACCTGTGCCGCCTCTGCCGCAGCCTCTAGTCGATTCATCACACCCTTGCACACCTCTTGCAGATCCACCGGTCCGTGGGCCTCTTCACCCAACCCTTCATCCAGCTTGGATAATTTTAAGATATCCTCTACCAAGGCAATCATCCGTTTGGCTTCGCTATATATCTTTGCAGCAAAATCCGGCATATCTGCCTGAGGCACGATCCCCGCCTTCATGATTTCCGCATAACCCAAAATCGAGGTCAACGGTGTCTTTAACTCATGAGACACGTTGCCTGAAAACTCTCGGCGCAGATGATCGGTCTCCTCTTTTTCTGTGACGTCCAATGCGAGGACCACCGCTCCTTCCGGCTGACCATCTGAGCCCTGTCCTGCAGCGGAAGGGGCTGCCAATAGGTGATAAATCCGCCCGCCTTGGCTCAACTGACTTTCGGCTGGGGTGCCTTGCAGGGCCTTTTCTGCTACTTCCCGAAATTCAGCACTCCGATTCAGGGTTAAGTAGTGCCCCGTCGCCGCTTTGCCGAAAATCGCTCCGGCTCGCTTATTGACTAAAAGCATTTCTCCCTGACCGTTGAGCACGATAAGCCCTTCATTCATATTTTGGGTAATAGACTGGAACTCATCTCGCTCCCTCTTCAAGGTGTTGTAAGTCTCCTGAATGAGTCGGTTCTGTTGTTCTAATTTTCTCAACAACGGTGAGAATTCGTCGTAGACTTGATTGGATAGGGGATTCTCTAAATCCAGCCGATTGATAGGAGCTACAATGGCTTCTGTCTGCCCCTTGGCCAGAAGCCAGATAAGAATCAGCATCACCAGACAGATGAGGGCCACATAAACTAGATTGATTGCCGCCACCGTATACACGTTAGAAGTGGTGTTAGCCACTCGCAGGATACTGCCATCTGCCAGCTTTATCGCGTGGTAAAAGGTCTGCTGCCCTAAGGTTTCCGACATGCGCACCCCTTCACTGCTGCCTTGGGTCAAGGCAGCAGCTACTTCCGGCCGATCTAAGTGATTCTCCATGAGAGACGGCTTCTGCCGATTGTCAAAGACCACCGTGCCATCGGAAGCAATCAAAGTGACCCGATCGCCGCGAATATCCTCAATAGTCTGCAAATAACTAGCTCCGTTCAGGTCCACAGCAGCCCCAATGTATTTAGCCTCTTGCTCTACTTCGACCCGCATATCTCGGTAAAATCCCTTATACATCACCACCGAAATCAGCAGGGTCGTCACGAGAATAGCGGCAGCAGACAGGAAGAAAAAATTTTTAAATATGGTTGTTCTCATGGTCTACACTCCATCACTGTTCTTTAATCAAATATCCCACTCCCCGGACGGTTTCAATCAGCTGTCCGCTTTTACCCAGCTTTTGCCGCAGCGTTCGTACATGAACGTCTACGGTGCGAGTCTCTCCGTCAAAATCATAACCCCAGATGCGCTCCAGTAAAACATCTCTGGAAAGAACTAAACTGCGATTCTCCATCAGATAACGGAGCATTTCAAATTCTTTTAAAGTCAGTTGAACCTCTTGACCCCCGGCTGTTACCAAGTGCTTGTCGGCTTGAAGCTGAATGTCTCCGCAGCTCAGTTGATTGCTCTGCTCCCGTGGCTGCGCACGGCGTAAGACAGCCTTAATCCGAGAGATGAGCTCCATCATACCAAAAGGCTTGGTCACATAATCGTCCGCACCGCTATCTAGCCCGATGACTTTATCATATTCCGTCCCCTTAGCCGTCAGTAGAATCACTGGAATGTCTTTGGTCGCTTTACTGCCTTTGATTCGTTTGAGAATTTCGATTCCATCCATCCCCGGAAGCATAATATCCAGCAAAATCAATTCCGGCGTCTGCTGAGACAGCGCTGGAAAAAACTCGGCGCTGTCCACAAACCCTTCCGCCTGAAACCCGGTGTTCTTTAAGGTGTATACAATTAATTCCCGTATGCTGCTGTCATCCTCCACACAAAATATCATTCTTTACTCCTCTTGCTCCGTATGAGTACCGGTTATAGAAAACTCCACCCACTCAGCGATATTGGTGGCGTGGTCGCCGATTCGCTCAAAATATTTGGCAATCATCAGAATATCGATTACATCTAAACTCATCTGATTGCGTATCTCCTTATCAGCCTTAGGCATATCACCAATAAGTTGAATGACGTCGTCTTTGACTACGTCAAACAGATCATCTACCACATCGTCATAAGCAATGACTTCCCGAGCCAGTACCAAATCCCGCTGAACGAAGGCTTCCACACTCTCTGTCACCATTTTGATAGTGGCCTCCGCCATCAGCTTAATATCCTGAAAGTCTGTGGGCAGGGTCAAGTCAGCTACCAGCACGATGTCTGCAATATCTGCTGCCTGATCCCCGATTCGTTCCATATCAGTAATCATCTTCAAGGCGGCAGAAATCAACCGTAAATCTCGAGCTACAGGCTGCTGCTGCAACAGCAGCTTCAAACACAGGGCTTCGATATCCTTTTCCTTTTGATCAATCTGTTTCTCCGCCTCAATGGTCTGCTTGGCCAATGCCCTATCCTTTTCAATCAGTGCCTTTACCGCAGCATTGATGGTGGTCTCACATAAAGCTCCCATTTCAATGATTTCTTTATTTAATAACGTCAGCTGCGTGTCAAATCTATTTCGCACGGCTCTTCCTCCTTCTATTTTACCATACCAATTTCATAAAGAAAATCAGCCAAATCTTCCGGTGATATAATCTTCTGTCTTTTTGTTCTTCGGAACAGCAAACAGCTCCTCTGTGTCGCCGAATTCCACCACTTCACCCAGAAGGAAAAAGGCCGTTTTATCGGAAATTCGAGCAGCCTGCTGCATGTTATGGGTTACCATGATGATTGTATAATCCTTTTTCAATTCTAGGGCCAAATCTTCAATCTTGGAGGTGGATATGGGGTCTAAAGCAGAGGTTGGTTCATCCATCAGCAGCACTTCTGGTTCTACCGCCAAAGCCCTGGCGATGCAAAGCCGCTGTTGCTGCCCTCCAGACAAGCCTAAAGCACTCTTCTTGAGCCGATCCTTGACTTCATCCCAAATAGCTGCATCCCGCAGTGATTTTTCTACCAATTCGGCCAGCCTGCCTCCAGACTTAATCCCATGGGTTCTTGGACCAAAGGCCACATTATCAAAAATGCTCATGGGAAAAGGATTGGGCTTTTGAAACACCATTCCTACTCGCTTCCGCAGGAGATTGATGTCCATACTGCCGTAGATATCCTGTTCATCCAGCAGCACCTCTCCGGTTATGCGGCAACCCTCTACCAAATCATTCATTCGATTCAGAGACTTCAGCAAGGTGGATTTTCCACAGCCACTAGGCCCGATAAAGGCCGTAATCTCCTTTTCCGGAAGTGTCAGATTGACATCTTTTAGGGCCTTAAAATCGCCATAATACAGGTCCAAATCTTTTACTTTTATTTTATCCATTATTTCATCCTCTTCTCTATGTGTCAACGGGCAGTAATACGCTTAGCAATGAATCCAGATAGGGTGTTGATGGCAATGACGATGACTAACAACACTACTGCGGTGGCATAGGACTGATTCATGTACAGGCCTTCACTGGATAGGGCGTACATGTGTACGGCCAGAGTTCGGCCTGAACTCAAAAGACTTTCAGGAATATCAGCCACCGTTCCAGCGGTATAAATTAGCGCCGCTGTCTCTCCTACAATTCGCCCAGTACCCAAGATGACTCCAGCCAAAATGCCGGGTACTGCCGTTGGGAGCACGATGACGAATACCGTCCGCAGCTTTCCTGCGCCTAGGCCAAAACTGCCTTCCCTAAAGGAATCCGGTACCGACTTCAAGGCTTCCTCCGTGGTACGCATAATCAGAGGCAAGATCATGATAGCTAAAGTGAACGCTCCTGCTAAAATAGAATATCCCCAGCCCAGCGCTGTTACAAAGAACAACAAGCCGAACAAGCCATACACAATAGAAGGAATCCCGGCCAAAGTCTCTGCCGTAAGTCGAATTATATTAACAAATTTATTTCCCCGCTTAGCATATTCAACCAGAAAAATAGCAGAAAATATCCCCAGGGGCGCAGCAATCAACAAGGAGAAAAAGGTCATGATCACGGTATTTATTAGCGCTGGCATCAGGGATACGTTTTCCGTATTATAGTTTAGAGCAAAGAGACCGGGATCTAAGTGGGGAATACCTTTCAGCAGAATATAACCCACTAGACAGATGAGCACACCAAAGGTGAGGATTCCTGCCCCTATAACTAAGAGAAACAAGCCGAAGGACAGGGGATTTCTCAGATACGCTTTCATCTTTTCTCTGTTGCTGACCTTATTGATGGCTTCCTTGTCAGGACTCGACGATGAGAACTGTTTAATTGCCTCCATTTAGATTCCTCCTGTTCAAAAGAGATACGGACAAGTTAATGATAAGTATAAAAACGAACAGCACCACAGCTGTCGCAATGAGGGCCTCCCGATGAAGACCTGCCGCATAGCCCATCTCAATAACGATGTTGGTGGTCATAGTCCGGACGCCCTTGAAAATACCTGCGGGCATTCTGGCTTGGTTTCCCGCTACCATCATCACCGCCATGGTTTCACCGATGGCTCGTCCGATACCTAAAACGATGCCGGCGATGATTCCCGATTTAGCTGCTGGCAGCACCACCCAGAAGATGCTTCGCTCGTGAGTGGCTCCTAGGGCCAAGGCCCCCTCATAATAAGATTCCGGGACGGTTCGGATGGCAGATTCGCTGACACCGATTATGGTTGGCAAGATCATGATGCCCAGTAAAAGGGAGGCCGTAAGCATGCTGCTCCCGTTGCCATCAAAATTGTCTCGGATAAAAGGAACCAGTACCACCAATCCAAAGAAACCATAAACAATGGAAGGAATACCTGCCAGCAACTCCGTAGCAGCTTTCAATGGCTTGTAGATTGGCTTCGGGCAAAACCGGGCCATGAATACCGCTGTCAGCAGTCCGATAGGCACGCCGATAACAATAGCGCCTGCGGTTACATAGATGCTCCCTAAAATCATCGGGAATATGCCATAAATATCGTTGGATGGCTTCCACTTTTCCCCTAATAGGAAGGATGCTGCTCCAATCTCATTTATGGCTGGTATGCCGTTTGTAAATAGAAAGATACATATCAAAGCAACTGCCAGCACCGAAGTGCAAGCAGCTGCAAAGAATACGCCTCTCATAAAAGTTTCTTTTGCGTTTCTCATTTTATTCTACGACCTCTGAGTCTACAACCTCTGACCAGTTCGTCACTTCACCGACAAAGATGGCTTTTACCTGATCCGGTGTCAGTTCATCCACTGTGCTTTCCTTGTTGACGATAACCGCGATGCCGTCCATAGCGATGGCAGTGGCTTTAAGCCCTGCTTCCAATTCAGTATCCTTCAATTCTCTGGATGCCATGCCGATGTCACAAATTCCATCAATAGCGGAAGTCATACCCGTGGTGGAATCACTCTGCTGGATTTCAATAGACGCATTTGTATTAACTGCCAAGTAAGCTTCTTTCAGCTTTTCCATAACTGGCGTAACAGAGGAGGAACCTGCTACAACAATCTTGCCTTCTGGCATAGTGCCGGCATAGGCCGCGGAATCGCTGACGGAGATATATCCATTGCCTTCGATGACCTTCTGACCTTCTGCACTCATGATGTAGTCAATGAAGTCCTGAGCCACTTCGCTAACCCCATCCTTGGTAGCGATGTTGAAAGGTCTGGCGATTTTGTAGGTGCCATTTTTGATTACTTCCTTGCTCGGAGCAACCCCATCAATCTTTACTGCCTTAACTGTATCATTCAGAGAGCCTAAGGAAATGTATCCGATGGCGTATGGATCGCCGGATACGCTGGTCATCATGACAGAGGTATTATTGGTAATATTGGCTTCTTCCGTGGTATTGTCCACTTTTTCACCGGCATCATTTTTTTCTTCAATGCCAAAGAGTTCGATAAACGCCCCTCTGGTGCCGGATCCATCTTCTCTGGATATAACGGAAATATCGTGGTCAAAATCCGCCTCACCATTTTCTGCTTCTTTGCTGCCACATCCTGCAAAACTTCCTGCAATCAATACAGCCACCGCAGTACATGCCATTAATTTCTTCAATCCTTTTTTCATCACACGTTCTCCTTTGCCAACCTTTTTTAATCACATTCATTTGTGAATACTCTTATTTTGTCTACATTCACATAGTATATGCGTCGTGTTAAATCAACAAGCAGGCTGTGGTAAAAGGTCTGTAAAGTCATGTTAAATATATGTAAAATCTCAGGCAATTTGGCGGCTATGGCTCTAGTTTTCACCATTTCCAACAATTTAAACTGCTTGCTTTCTATTTATGTTATTACTATAATGTAAATAGAAATTTGAATGAATTAGTAAACAACTCTTTTTGGCTGTTATCCTAATAATATCTATTATTTCGATTGTCCATAAACAAAAATTGTTTATACAGCGGATAAGAAAACGGCTTATAAAAGTTAGGAGGGCGAGCATCCCATGAATCAAGAAATCCAACAGCTGTCCCAAATTATTCAGGATAGCCAGAATATAGTATTCTTTGGTGGAGCAGGTGTTTCCACTGAAAGCAACATCCCTGATTTTCGCTCAGAGAGCGGACTGTATCAGGCGGTAAGCCAGTACGGTCATCCACCTGAAACCATGCTTTCCCGCAGTTTTTTCGACGGGCATCTGGATACCTTCTACGATTATTATAAAAATAACCTGATTTACACAGAAGCAAAGCCCAATGACGCCCACCTAGCCTTGGCTAGACTGGAAGCCGCAGGCAAGTTGAAAGCAGTGGTTACTCAAAACATCGACGGCCTCCATCAGTTGGCTGGCAGCAAGACGGTCTTTGAACTCCACGGCTCTGTCCTGCGAAATAACTGCATGGCATGTGGTGCCCCTTATGACCTGGCGTACATCATGGATCCAGCCCACTGCAAAGACAATCCGGAGGAGAAAAGGCAAATTCCTTTGTGCGAAAAGTGCGGCGGTATTGTCAAGCCGGACGTCGTTCTTTATGAAGAATGTTTGAATGACCAGGTAATGGAAGGTGCCATATCGGCCATCGCCCAAGCTGACACGTTAATTGTAGGCGGCACCTCTCTAGTAGTATATCCTGCTGCGGGGCTGATTAACTATTTTCACGGAAACCACCTGGTTCTCATCAACAAGTCTGAGACCTCTTACGACCGCAAGGCTGATTTAGTTATCTATGATGCCATCGGCAAAGTTCTCCGGGAAGCTACAAAAAAATATTCTTTTATTTAATATCTGACATTCTTTAGCATTCATCTATTTATCACCCTTGACAGGAAAAAGGATAAGTAGTAATATGAACATGCAACTAAATACATATTTTATGTTCCGTCAAAAAATGTTGACGGCTAAGAGGGAAGCAGGTAAGAGTCCTGCGCGGTCCCGCCGCTGTAAGCGAGGAGCCACCACCCTGTTCCACAAAGGAAGATCACTGAAGCGTCCGCTTTGGGAAGATCGGGTGACGGTGTTGATACGCAAGCCAGAAGACCTGCATAAAGTTCCATGTAATCCGAAGGGTAATCGGTTTATATTTTTATTGTGTCTTACAGAAAAACGGGCTGTAGCTTTTTGCTACAGCTTTTTTTATTGCAAATTCGCCTGTGAGATGCAGCCGGGGCGTAGCCCCATTCACGTTTTAACAAGATGACGTCTGAGGTAAACAAATGGAAGCACACATGACACTAAAAAACGAGACGAACAAACCTCACCAGCACGGACACCGCCACCAGAAGCACCGCAAGATTGGGCACAAGCACGGAGAAGGTTCCTCCATCGACTTTTATGCGTATCTCTCCGAGATACGTCATTGGAACCCCGGGTTTAAAGTGTCACTCTCCGCATTGACATTGATTTTGACCATCGGTTTAAACAACCCTTGGGTATCCTTGTCTGTCATTGCCGCTATGGCCTATGTGACCGTAGTGAAGGGACGACTTCCTCTTCACGCTTACCTGTCGATTCTAACCATTCCCATCGCATTTATCCTGCTGGGAACAATTATGATTGGCATTGATTTTGCGCTGAAGCCGGTGAGCCAGTTCAACCTTCATCTAGGTTTTTTCTACATAGTGACATCCTGGGAACGAATCCAGACTATGTGTTTTTTAATCCTCAAGGTCTTTGCCGCGGTCAGCGCCATGGAGATGATGGCTTTATCCACCCCATCCTCCGAGATTATCTGCGTACTCCAAAAAGTCCGCGTGCCAAAGCTGTTTACCGAGTTGATGATGATGACTTATCGGTATATCTTCATCCTGATTGACGTCAATATCCATATCAGAAATTCTGCGGACTCTCGCTTGGGTTTCTGCGATTTGAAAACTTCCTGGAATACATTTGGAAAAGTTGCAAGCAATATGCTGATCGTTTCACTGAAAAAGTCCAGCGCCTATTACGACGCCATGGAAGCCAGATGCTACGACGGAGAGTTTATCATCCTGGAAGAACCGCGGCCAATCCGCACCAGCCAGGTAATCCCAGCTATAATTTTTATCTTTTTTCTCTTCGGGCTATGGGTCATGTCAAGATAGGAGGCCGCTTATGAAGGAGCCGATTTTACAAATTCAGGATTTACATTATTGTTACGGAAACGGGAAGACGGCTTTAAACGGCATCAGCCTGGATATCTATCCAGGTGAAAAAATTGCCGTGGTAGGTTCCAACGGAGCTGGAAAGTCTACTTTTTTCCTCAACACCAACGGAGTTCTTACACCAGACGATGGTCAGATTTTTTACCGTGGACTGCCCATTACAAAGAAAAATTTAAAGGAACTGCGGAAAAACATTGGCATTGTCTTTCAGGACGCGGACAACCAAATCATCGCTTCTACGGTCCTGGCCGAAGTAGCTTTTGGGCCGATGAACCTCAAGCTAAGCAGGGAAGAGGTCTTGGAACGGGTGGAAGAAGCCTTGGCTTATATGAATATTCTTGAATTTAAAGAACGGCCGCCCCATTACCTGAGTGGCGGCGAAAAAAAACGCGTCAGCATTGCCGACATCATCGCTATGAGATCGGAAATTATCATCTTTGATGAACCTACGGCAGGGCTGGATCCCCTTAACGCAGCAATGCTGGAGGAGGTATTGGAAAAGCTTTCCTCCGAGGGAAAGACCATGTTAATCTCCACCCACGACGTAGACTTTGTCTACCGCTGGGCTGAGCGCATGATCGTTTTCAACCAAGGGCAAATCATCGCCGATGGATCACCCCTGAAAATTTTTCAGGACATGGCCATCCTGGAGCAAGCCAATTTAAAACAGCCTATGCTGTTAAAGATTTACGACTTGCTGGTGGAACAGTCTCTGGTAGGCGACGAGCAGCGCTACCCTGCCACGTTTCAGGAATTGCAGAAAGTCATTCAAAGATAAAAGAGAAAAGGAGAGACCTATGAAAAAAATGACTATGAAAGAAAAGAAACTAATTTTAGGCACTGCTGTTGCTGCTTTATTTCTCGGCATAGCACCGTCAGCCAGCGCCATGCACATTATGGAGGGCTATCTGCCTCCTACCTTTTGCATCGTATGGGGTGTAATCTGCCTGCCGTTTTTAGTGGCAGGTTTCCTATCCATCAAACGGACCTTAGCAGACAACCGCAGAAATATTACCATGATTGCCATGGCAGCGGCTTTCGTGTTCGTGCTGTCTTCCTTGAAGATTCCGTCAGTGACAGGCAGCTGCTCTCACATGACAGGTACTGGACTAGGTGCCATCTTGCTCGGACCTAGCGCAGTCAGCATCCTGGGCATTATCGTATTGATATTCCAGGCCATTTTGTTAGCTCATGGTGGTCTGACCACTCTGGGAGCCAACACCTTCTCCATGGCCATTGCCGGTCCTTTCGTTTCCTTCGGTATCTATGCCCTGTGCAAGAAGCTAAAGGTAAACAAGAGCGTGGGCATCTTTTTGGCAGCCTCCATCGGCGACCTGTTTACCTACTGTGTAACCAGTTTCCAGCTGACCATGGCGTACCCGTCTCCAACCGGCGGATATATGGCTTCCCTCTTAAAGTTCCTGGCGGTTTTCGCCCCTACTCAGGTTCCTCTAGCCATCATTGAGGGTATCCTGACGGTGGTTATCGTCATGGGTCTTGAGACTTACGCTAAACCAGAATTAAACGCTTTAAAGTTTGCAGTTGGAGGTGACACAAAATAATGAAGACGAGATCAAAGGTTATCATTTTACTAATAATTGTTTTTCTAATCGCTATTGTTCCCCTATTCGCCTTAAAAGGTGCTGAATTTGGTGGTTCTGACGATGCCGGTGGAGAGGCGATCTCTACGATTATGGGTGAAGAATATACCCCATGGTTTACACCGGTATTAGAGACCGCTATCGGGGGTGAAATCCCAGGAGAAGTGGAAAGTTTGGTATTCTGCCTTCAGACGGGTATCGGCGTAGGCGTCATCGCCTTTGTCATGGGCCGACTGGTAGAACGCTCCAAGCAGGAGAAAAAGAACGGCAAAAATACCCATTAAGTACATTCACGCGAGAATCACATTTACGCATACAAAAGAAGAAGACCATGGCTCTTTCAGGGCCATGGTCTTCTTTTATTTTCAATCAGTGATACACTCCAGCAATCTGAACCTTTAAGATATTAGTCGTGCCAGATATGCCGATTGGTACTCCCGCAGTCAGCACCACGATTTCACCGTTTTCTACATAACCGGCTTTACTGGCGGCAGCTACTGCTGAGTTGAAGAGATCCCGGGTGTTTTGGTATTCGGGAATGATTAAGGGCTGCACACCCCACGCCAGGTTCAGCTGTCGCCATACGCAGGCGTTGCTGGTGCAGCCGATGATGGGACTGCCTGGCCGGTAGCGGGAAATCATGTGGGCTGTCCGTCCAGAAGCGGTCACTGTGATAATGGCTGCTGCATTTAAATCCATGGAAGTAGTACAAGTCGCATGAGAAATAGCCGTAGTCACATCGGGCTTATCAAATTCTCGGATTTGAGCAAATCGGCTCTTGTAGTTAATATCTTCTTCTGCCCGTTCGGCAATCCGCACCATGGTCTGCAAGGCCTCTACCGGATAGGCCCCTGCTGCCGTCTCCCCCGAAAGCATGATGGCACTGGTTCCGTCATAGATTGCGTTGGCTACATCAGTGGCTTCCGCTCTCGTAGGCCTTGGATTCTTCATCATCGAATCCAGCATCTGCGTAGCAGTAATAACAATCTTTCCTTCTGCGATGCACTTTTTAATAATAAGCTTTTGCAGTACCGGGACATCCTCCAATGGAATCTCTACGCCCATGTCTCCTCTGGCCACCATGATTCCGTCAGCAATTTCAATAATCTTATCAACGTTATCTACGCCTTGCATATTTTCAATCTTAGCAATAATCTTAATAGTATCGCACTGCTGCTGGCTCAAAATATCTTTGATAGCTTGGACATCTTCGGCTGTGCGAACAAAAGATGCCGCTATAAAGTCTACATCCTGTTCCACACCGAAAAGAATATCCTCATAATCTCGCTGGCTGATAAACGGCATGGATAAATTGGAATTGGGCACATTGACCCCTTTATTATTGGATACCGCTCCGCCGTTTTCTACTTCACAGAGAATATCCGTTTCTCCTACCTCTAAGACCTTCAGTTCAATAAGCCCATCGTCGATAAGAATTATCATGCCCTGGTGGACATCCTTTGGCAAGTCAGCATAAGTAATGCTGGCTATATGCTGGTCGCCCATCATCTGCCGGGTGGTCAAGGTGAACTGCTGTCCCCTTTCTAGGAATATTTTGTCGTTTTCAAACTGACGAACCCGAATCTCCGGTCCCTTTGTATCTAATATGGTGGCAACAGGCAGTCCCAGCTCATCCCGCATCTGGCGGATTCTCTGCAACGTCTTCCCATGCTGCTGGTGATCTCCGTGAGAGAAATTTAATCTTGCCGCATTCATTCCCTCTACCATAAGCTTTCTCAAGGTTTCATCATCTGTGGTCGAAGGGCCCAAGGTACAAATTATCTTTGTTTTTCTCATTGCTATCACCTTTCCTTTTCCTCATAAGCGCCATAGGCTCATACTTTTCATATTGTCTGTATACACGTAGTTTACCACAGTATTCCATTCCTTACTACATACCTTTTGGCTAAAATTTCTTCCTCCAGCAAAGTCCCCGGTCCATCGGTCAAAAAACGCTTTACCTTGGATTTAACATCTTCCTTCCATTGCCTGCTAGTTTCTTGGTTCACCGCCTCCAGCAATTTCTGGTCCAGCACTTCCTTACTATAGACAATAGCAGGATCCAATTCAAAGGCGGCCGCCGCTGCATCGGCCTCCTCCAGCCTCTCTCCGGCAAATTGACCTCGGAGAAACGTATATTTCTTCCCCGAAAAAGCACCAAAAGCTTTCATGGTATCCAAATAACCCAGCCGTAAAATCCGTTTGACATTTTCCGGCTCAAAGGCCCAAAACTTACCTAAGTTCCATGCGGAGGCAATGATTGTCAGTCGGGGCGAATCCTTCCAGGTCGCTTTTCTCAACAGGCCGATGGCTTCCAGATCTACCGCTATTACATGCTCGGCGCCCTTTTCTAAAGCCATTTCCACCGGCAAATTATCAAAGTACGCCCCATCAATAAACTTCTTATTATCAATCTCGTAGGGTTGTATAATGGGGAAGCAAGCCGCGCTGGCTAAAATATAGTCCAGCAGCTCTCCTTCCGGCATGTCCGCCAAAAACGTGCAATGCTCCTTAAAAGAGGGAAATTCTACAGTCACCAGGCCGTATTCCACCGGCCCCCTGCGTATAACATCTTCTTTTATATACCGCTCTAAGATTTGGCGCAGCTCCTCCCGCTCTGTCAACTCTGTTATCGTACTCTCTTTAATTTCGCTCCAGCTGCTCTTGGCTGCTTCAAAATCGTTTTGTGCTACCAAAGCGCCGTTCACCGCACCGATAGACGTCCCCGTCACAATATGGATATCCACTCCCAATTCATTCAGTGCCTGCCACACACCGATTTCGTAGGCTCCCTTGGCGCCTCCGCCACCCAAGACCAGTGCTGTCTTCCCTGTCCCCATTCCTGTATCCTCCTGTAAAAGCCTGCGAGCCGGTCTTGCCGTCTGCCGACATTAGGTTGTGCAAATTTCCAAAATATATGTTTTGAACATTCGTTCTTTTTATGTTATAATGAACTCTATAAATGATTAACATAAACGCAAGATACCATCTTGTAAAGATAGCATAACCGGAATGACCGACCAAGGCAATATTTTTAAGAAATATTTTATGTCAGCAGGCTTGCCCCGCGGCCCATTCATTCAAATTCGGAGGAAACAACCTATGGACAGCTCCCTGATGAACAAGCTAAAAATTTTAGCCGACAGTGCCAAATACGATGTCTCCTGCTCCAGCAGCGGGGTAGAGCGGAAAAATTCTGGCCGCCGGGGAAGTGCGTCCAATGCAGGCATCTGTCATTCCTGGTCTGCTGACGGCCGCTGCATCTCTTTACTGAAGGTGCTGTTTACCAACAAGTGTGCTTACGATTGTCAGTACTGTACCAACCGCCGCAGCGTAGATGTACAGCGAGCTAGTTTTGAGCCTGCTGAGCTGGCTGAGCTGACGATGGAATTCTATCGGCGGAACTACATCGAGGGTCTGTTTCTCAGCTCGGCTGTGGAAGTCTCCCCCGACTACACCGCCGAGCGAATCCTTCAATGTCTGTCCATGCTGCGATACGACTACGGTTTTGCCGGCTATATTCACGCCAAGATTATTCCCGGCGTATCCCAGGAGTTGACTCACGCCATCGGACTAGTAGCAGATCGGCTCAGTGTCAACATTGAGCTGCCTACCGAAGCCAGCCTCCAGCGGCTGGCTCCTCAGAAAAAGGCCAAAGCGATTTTTACCCCCATGACGCAGATCACCAATACCTTGATTCAGCAGCGTTCCCTTAAAGGCCCCGGTACGATGTTCAAAGGGGAAAACCTCAACGACTCCCTGCACTATCTCCATCCAGAAGGAAAAACCCTGGTTCCTACAGCCGGAGCACAGGTTCACTTGGGGGAAGGCAGCCTGTACCAGATGAGTAATGGCGGTGAGCATGCTCTAATACGGGAGCCTCGCTATAAATACAAGGAAAAGTTTTGCCCTGCTGGTCAGACTACCCAGATGATCATTGGGGCAGGCACGGAAACGGACCGGCAGATTGTTAAGACCTCTGAAAGCTTGTACCGTTCCTTCAAGATGAAACGAGTATATTTTAGTGCCTACATTCCCATCAGCGATTCCCCCTTGCTTCCCTCCGTATTCACCGCCCCGCCGCTGACACGAGAGCATCGGCTCTATCAGGCAGACTGGCTTCTGCGGTTCTATGGCTTTACTGCTGAAGAGATGTTCACCGAATCAGAACCCAACCTGGATTTGGAGTTAGATCCTAAGATTACCTGGGCCCTGCGCAACATCCAGCTCTTCCCCATTGAGGTCAACAAGGCCTCCATGGAAGAGCTTCTGCGTATACCTGGATTGGGAACCGTATCCGCCCTGCGCATTCTTCGCCAGCGAAAAGTCTCTGCGGTCAAGTACGATGACCTCAAAAAAATGGGCGTAGTCCTCAAGCGAGCTCGATTTTTCCTGACTTGCTCCGGCAAATATTACGGAGAAAAAGAGCTATCTCCGGAGTATGTAAGGAGTAAGGTCCTGGAATCAGACCGCATAAAGAGCCAACTGCTGCCCCCAAAGGAGGACTCCCAGCTGTCCATGTTCACCCCCGGCAGCTTTCGACTGGAAGCTCCGGATTCTCTTCATCCCAATACCCCACAAAGGAGGCTGAAAACAGATGGTGGATTACTTATATGACGGCAGCTTTGAAGGATTTCTAACCTGCATATACTGGCACTACTACGGTGAAAAGGCCTCCGGCATCTATCCAGCTGCTCAATATCAGCCTAGCCTATTCTACGGCTTTACAGAGGTTCAAACAGAGGCAGAAAAAGCTACCCGGGTCTATGAGGCCATTGAAAAAAAGATTTCCGCTTACGACCTCCAGCGCATTTATCGGGTTTTTCTCTCCTCTGTAGAAAATCGGGAGCTGCTGCTCTTAAACTATATTCGCTTAGGCTTTAAGGAAGGCTCCAAAACCAGCCTTCTTCACGGCAATCCTTACGTCTTTCCCGTGGCGCAAGCGGAAAAGAAAATAGGCGCCGAAGTCCACCGACTTTATGGACTGCTGCGCTTCTCTGTGCTGGAAGGAGATATCCTCTATGCAGTTGTAGAACCGGATCATGACATCTTGGAGTTTATGGCAGAACACTTTTCTGACCGCTATAAACACGATCCGTTTATCCTACATGATAAACGCCGGGGTAAAGCTCTGGTGGCCCAAGGTGGCGAGTGGTATATCACAGCCTTTACCGAGGCCAATTTACCCCAATTTTCCGCTCAGGAGCAGGAATACCGAGCCCTATGGAAAAAATACTTTCAGACCATTGCCATCCAGGAGCGAACCAATCCCACCTGCCAGAAAAACTTTATGCCGGTGCGTTATTGGAAGCACCTAACAGAAATATAAAAAGGCTTCCCATATGATTTATATCGGAAGCCTTCGTTTTATTTTTTAGAGGGTTTTTATAGGCAAAGCTACACTAATTCACGCTCAATTAGATCTTGATATGACTGTCTTTTCACAATTAATCTCGCTTTCCCTTCTTTGGTCAGGACTACTGCAGGAAGCCTATTTTTGTTATAGTTTGAAGACATGGAAAAACAATATGCACCAGTGTTGAACACTGTCAATATATCGCCTCTTTCCACATTTGGTACGCATAGATTTTTAATTAATATATCTCCGGATTCACAGCATTTACCGCAGATAGTCACGTTTTTATGTCTTTCCAAATTCATTTTATTAGCAATGGCACCCTCATAGACTGCATCGTATAGGGCTGGCCGGATATTATCCGTCATTCCTCCATCTACAGAAACGTAGGTGCGGACATCCGGTATCTCTTTGATATTTCCAATGGTGTAAAGTGTAATTCCACTTTCTCCGATAAAACTTCTTCCTGGTTCGATGACCACAGATGGTCTTTTTAAATCTCTGCTGTCGAAAAATTCATAGATCAGCTTCATGACTGGTTCTAAAAAATAAGAATAAGGTTTTGGAGAATCTCCTTCGGTATAGCGGATGCCGAAGCCTCCTCCCACATTTAGCTCTTGTATTGTATAATTGTACCGTTTCCTTACTTCTTCTATTAAATCCAGTGTTTTAATGGTAGCATTTATATAGGGTTGATTGTCAAAAATCTGAGAACCTAAGTGAAAATGAAAGCCTAGAAACTCGATATATTCTGATTCTATCGCTGCTTGTATTAGCGGATAAAAAATAGAATCATTTAGTGGTACGCCAAATTTAGAATCCTTTTGACCAGTAGATATATGTGCATGTGTATCAATCTTTATCTCTGGTGTAATTCGGAATAAAATCCGGGCTTTTTTTTGCTTTTCTCTTGCAATCCGCTGGATTACCTGATAATCTGCGGGATTATCAACAATAATTCTTCCAACTTGATAATCGATTGCCATGCTGATCTCTTCTTCTGATTTATTATTTCCGTTAAATTCAATTTTTTCTGATGGAAATCCAGCAGATATACAAGTATATAGCTCCCCTCCAGATACCACATCAATACAAAATCCTTCTCTTTCTAAAATCTTACAAAGTGCAGTGGTTAAAAATGCTTTTGCAGCATAGGCCACGCGGGTATTTTCATATTGGCTTAGAAAATCTTTCTTTAATTCCTGACATTTATCTACGATGGCTGTTTCTGACATCACAAAAAGTGGTGTGCCATATTCTTTTGCCAGCTCTATCGTATCACAACCGTCGAAATATAAATTTGAGTTATGCGTTTCCAGTATCATAGTAATTTCCTTTCTTCTTGCGTAATAATACTATATTAAAGCAATTTACATGCCAACTATATCTTTCTTGTTAGAGAATGAGCAGACTACTTTTATAATTTTAGAACAATATTATATTTACTTTGCTATTATGGCCTTTGTTTGATAAAATTTATATAAATTCTAAAAAATTTTAAACAACAGTTATTACTTCGTATCAATTGGTTAGATAATTATGGAAAATATGAAGAGTCAAAATAGTATAATTCTTAACCAGCAAAATGGACTGCTGGAAGTAGGTAAGGCCCTGGTCCCATATATGAAGAGAGGCTCTAGCTATATCGTTTATGATGAGGGATACTTGCAAGACAATGACGTCATTTTATATGTTCATACTAAAGCAAGTAAGGCTGCCGCTACATGCAGAATATTATGGAACAAATTCAATATCAAGGAAAATATCATATATGAAAACCCTATTGCCTTTCTCGGGATATTTGGAAGAAATGATTCCCAAATTATTATGGTAAATGAAAAGAAAATTGATATTGATACGATTCTATGTGGTCGACAGATACAAGTACAAGCCAGCAAGAATCATGCAAAAATTACTTTAGATCAGGAAACGCTGAAGGATAATGACTGCAATGGCAAGTTAATGATTATAGATGAAAGTCGCATAAAATTTCTATCTAGTGAAAACCTTGCCGGCATCTTGGAAGGAGAACGCTTTCCGGCCTCTATTTTCTTTGGGGAAAATCAAATATCAGCTTAGACGAGATTTTTGAAAATAAAATATATGATGCGATCCTGGACATCTATAATGGAGGAAATAAAAAAATTAGGGTTCACGGAGAGGCAATCCGTATTACTGTAAAATTATATAGGCAATTTAATGAACAGATTAGAATTATCAGTATTGAAAATGAAGCGTATATTCTTAATACAATTTCTAACTATATGCAGGAGCTGGAACAATTAAGGAAGTTACAGGCCCGTGATGCCGTATTGGAAAGCTTTTCATCAAATATCAAGCACTAGGTGTAAGCAGTAATATTCTAGAAAATAAAATTTTGTTAAAAAAAGTGTCCACATCAAACATTGCAATTATGTTAACGGGTGAAAGTGGAACTGGAAAAACGTTTTTAGCACGTGAAATCCATAGAAGCAGCAGAAAAAATGAGGGTCCTTTTGTACACGTAAACTGTGCTGCCATACCTCCTGCTCTCATTGAAAGCGAACTTTTTGGTTATGCAGAAGGTGCGTTTACAGGTGCGAAAAAAGGAGGGAAAAAAGGGTACTTTGAAATGGCCCAAAACGGCACGATCTTCTTAGATGAAATTGCAGAACTGCCAATGGATCTGCAAGGTAGATTGCTGGAAGTAATACAAGAAAAAACATTTTATCGAGTTGGCGGAAACGAAAAAATTCACATTAATTGCAGATTTATAACAGCGACAAACCGGGACTTAAAACAGATGATTCATGACAGAAGCTTCAGAGAAGATCTATATTATAGAATCAACGTATTTCCAATTGACCTTTTACCACTTAGAGAAAGAATTGAAGATATTCAATTGCTCAGCAGTGTGCTTTTGCCTAAAATATGTAAAAGGTTAGAAATAGAGCCATTGATACTAAGCTCTCAAGCAATAGAGAAAATGAAGCAATATAACTGGCCTGGAAATATTCGCGAATTAGAAAATATCTTAGAAAAAGCATCTGTACTTTGTGATAATAAAATAATTTTCCCGGAGCATCTTGATCTTCCAACACCACCAGGTTCCTCTGAGATAGCGGACGGGTTTTATAGTTTAAAGGAAGAACTTGAAATGACCGAAAAAAAAATAATTTTACGAGCTCTAATCGAAAACAATTTTGAAAAGGGACGAACTGCTAAAAGTTTAAAAATCGGTCGGACAAATTTATTTGAAAAGATACGAAAGTATGAATTAGAGGAAGAAAAATGATATCAAGCAAAATAAAAACAGAATCGGAAAGATTGATGGCAAAATAGGCGTATTTTATTTGAATCTATTATCAGAAGAAAGCTGTGTGGTGGGAAATTCTGATGTGTTTGTATCCGCAGGAATTGCAAAACTTCCTATTATAGTAGAGGCTTTCAGGCAAATTGATGCAGGAATTTTGAAGAAAAACAATTCATACTATTTAAAAGAAACCGATAAAGTACCTTCTCTGGGAGCTTTGAACAATCTTCATGAATCTATAGAGCTTACTATAGAAGATCTTTACAAGCTAATGATTATCGTCAGTGATAATACAGCTACTAATATCCTAATTGAAATACTTGGAATCCATAATATCAATCACACCATGGCAGCTATGGGTTTTGATAAGACTAGGATTGAAAGAAAATTTTTTGACAAAAAGAAAGCCGCTGAGGGTTTTGAAAACAAATTTTCTCTGGTTGAGATGGGAGAACTGCTCAGGAGATTATACCATCTCCAAGTCATATCCTCTGAATTTAGTCAGGAAATTATTAATATTTTAAAAGAACAGCAGCGAAATAATATTATTCCTTATTATTTTGAAGAAGAAATGCCTATTGCCCATTTGCAGGGAGCTGATTTTAAAATTTTGCATAATATCGGTATTGTTTTTTCAGAGAACCCGTTTATTATCTGCATGGGTTCTAATGATGTGAACACAAGGAAATTAGAGAGCATTATGAGAGATATTGCCTTAATGTGTTATAATCATGCAAACAAGTAAACTATCTGTTCAAAATATCAAACACTACGTTCGGATAACCGAACACAAACAAGTAAGTCCATTATGGTTTATGCCTTTTAATGGACTTTTTTTTGTTAAAAAGGTATATAAAGAACTTTTTTCAATAGTTCAATAAAATAATATATTTGGAACGAGAATTGCATTTAAAATAAGTGAGTTAAAATATATGAGTCAAATTGGAGGAAATGAAAATGACAAATCAAACAAAAATCGACTCCCAACAGCCTTCTGGATTCCGAAAAGATATTGGGCTATTTGGTGGGTCAGCCTGGTAGCAGGTATGGTCATTGGCTCCGGAGTATATTATCTGGGGTCCTATGTGCTAGAACGGACAACGATGAATATCGGCTTAGCATTATTATGCTGGATTATTGGTGGCTTCGTATCTATTCTAGGCGGATTATGTTTTGCTGAGTTAGGTGCATCTATGCCTGTTGCCGGAGGCCAAACCGTTTATTTGAGCAGAGCATACAGTCCTGTAGTCGGCTTTATCAATGGATTTAATTTGTTTTTAATCAATGGTTCTGGATCAACTGCAGCCCTAGCGATTGCAGGAGCATCAGCGTTTGCCGGCGTCATTGGAGTAGGTGGTTGGACAGTGAAATTAATGGCCATTGCACTAATCATTATCTTTACAATCACAAATCTTTTCGGCGTAAAGGGTTCCAGTTATTTCCAAAATTTTACGATGATTTTTAGGCTTTTACCTCTGGCACTTATTATTATCTTTGGCTTGCTAATGGGTAAAGAACCCCGGATTTAAGTTTTGGATCTGCTTTTGAAGGCGTATCAGGAGTTTCAGGCGTCATTTCATTGATTGCTTTTGCAACTTTCGCAACCTTATGGGCTTACGAAGGTTGGACCAATATGAATGGGGTTGCTGAGGAATTGAAAAATCCTAAGAAGAATTTACCTCTTGCCATTATTATTTCTTTAGGAGGAATCACACTCCTATATACCATTTTTATTTTGCTATTTATAGAGTATTGCCGGTAGGGCAAATGACAAGCATGATTTCTGACGGAAATTTATACTTAGGAAGTGAAGTTGCAAAACAATTGATGGGAAATCTGGGATACTCCTTAGTGCTGGCTGGAATGATTGTTGGTGTAATCGGTACTATGAATGGAGGGATTCTAGTTTTTCCAAGATCCTACTATGCTATGTCCAAACAAGGATATTTTCCAAAGTCATTTTCTAAACTGAACAGTCAAGGAGTACCTGCAAATGCTATTATCGCTTCTTCAGCTGTAGCAATTTTTCTAGTATGTTTAAGAAATCTGGACCAACTGATTAATTTAGTAATCTTTGTCCAGGCCATTTTAAATATGCTTACCGTTATAGCAGTTCCAATATGCAGAAAAAAGTATCCGAATATTGAGCGTCCTTATCGAGTATGGGGCGGCATGCCGACAATTATTGTTACAGTAATACTTTTTGCAGTCCTATTAATTAATCAGCTTATCACAGATCCAATCAATTCTCTAATCGCTTGGTTGTTCCACTAGTTGGCGTAGTCGTTTACCTGTATTTTAAGAAAAAAAATGCAGGAATAAGTTATTCTGGTGAAGAAATAGAATAAAAAGATGTCTCGTTATAATTTGCCACACAAGCCGATTATTCGGTTTGTGTGGCTTACAAATTAAGAATGAATGTCTGGGAAGGAAGACTATGATGAATAAACGATAATAGATAGACTGAGAGAACAACAGGGAAAAATTGGTTTTTACTATAAAAACTTATCTAATGGAAAAGAGATTGCCTATCATGAAGACTTCTTGTTTCATTCAGCAAGCATAATAAAATTGCCGATATATGTTGAAATAATGAGAAGGTATTCACTTGGGCAGCTTGATTTAAAACAACGCGTGCAAGTATGTAAAGAAGACATTCTCCCAAGCTGCGGGGCAATTAACTTATTTCTGAGTGTCCCATTCTGGACATTAGAACATTATGCAATTTTATGATTGCACTAAGTGACAATACAGCTACAAACATTTTAATCAAGCAGCTAGGGGTAAATGCTTTTAATGCTGGCTTTAAGACATTCGGCCTTGAGCATACCGTGCTAGAGCGATTTTTATTTGATGAAGTTGCAGTTAATCAGGGTAAAGAAAATAAATTTATGCCAAGAGAATAGGTGTTTTGTTAGAAAAAATATATAAAAAGAATTGTTTAATAAAGAAATAGATGAAGAAATAGAAAGAACATTGCTCAATCAGCAAGTTAACTATAAAATCCCTGGAAAAATGCTGGAACAGATACCTGTTGCCCATAAAACCGGTGATGATGATGGTATCTCAAATGATGCTGGCATTGTCTATGGAGAAGAGCTTTTATTATTATTTTTGCATCGAATGAGACGGATGTGCCAAAATTTGATGACTTAATAAGAGATATTTCATATGAATTTTGTTTTGGAACAAAAGATTGATAAAGGACACAAGTATTATGAATAAGAAGATAGAATTAATCAGACTTTTGGATCTGGATGATGAATTTGTTATTGATTTAAAATATGCAACAACGGATAATTTTACAAAAAAAAATATATATGGGATTAATGAATGTTTTTAAATCCGGATACCGACAATTACTCATAGCGGCAAAGAAATTTTTAAATTAAAAGGATATTTTATCAAAGTATTAGATGCGTATAGGCCCATATGGGCACAAAAATTACTCTGGGAAATTGTGCAGGACGATAATTTTGTTGCGACACCTCCTAGTGAGGAAGACATGAAACATTGCCGACAAAGCCACCTCAATGGTATGTGCGTTGATGTCACCCTTGTTGATTCTCAAGGAAAGGAACTAGTAATGCCACACCTTTTGACTACTTTGGAGAAGCAGCCTCCTTTTCCTCGTTAAAAGGCGATTGCGAGGCAAAGGAGAATGCGAAGTTTTTAATTGATGTAATGGAAAGTGTTGGCTTTGAAAATTATGAAAAGAATGGTGGCATTTTTACGACAGACAGAATAAACCAACGCTATACATGGACTATACCTTGAAAGCTTATTAAAATTAAAGGGATTCCCTAATTCTTCTTTATCTCTTTAGAGATAAAGAAAGTGCCTGACGGAAAAGTTAGACAAATATTTTAATTAAGTAGCCTTGAGGGCTTGTGTCTGTGAAAAGCAGGCGGCAAGCCCTTTAACTTTGCTTTGATGCGGCGATTGTTGTAATAATCAATATAGTCAATAAGTTCAGCCTTGAATGTTCCATGGATTCAAATGTCTGTAAATACAGTAGTTCACTTTTCAGTAGACCAAAGAAATTTTCAATGACGGCATTGTCCAATCAATTGCCTTTGCGGCTCATACTCTGTCGGATATCCTTCGCCTTCAGCATTTGCTGGTACTGCTTGTGTGATATTGCCAGCCCTGGCCGGAATGCAAAATAAGATTTGTTCCGTCCGGAATTCTTGAAAAAGCTTTGTCCAACATCTGCGTCACCATGGACAGAACCGGACGGTCTGAGATGGAATAACTGACAATATCCCTGCTGCACAGGTCAAGAATTGGTGACAGATAAAGCTTTGGCCAATAGGCTGAATTCTTGACATCAGTCACCACTTCTGGTTCGGCTTTTCAGCCTCAAAGTTCCGTTCCAAGAGATTGAGAGCAATCTTCCACCTCACCCTTGTAAGAGCGATACTTTTTCATCCTACACGGCAAACAAGGCCGAGCTGCTTATCAAACGCTGTACCGTTTTGTGGTTTAACGAAAATCCGCGTTTGCACAGTTCTGCTGTAATACGCCGATAGCATAGCGACCTTTGTGTTCATGGTAGATTGGGCTATGACCTCTTTGTCATCTCTGTATTTGTCTGTTTTGTCAGTTGTTTTCATGGTAGTAATA